>JAEUKX010000106.1 GCA_016794025.1 Rhodospirillales bacterium
CTGGCGGACGGTCTGCCCCTTGTCGTCCAGATAGTCGGCATTGACGCCCGAAAACGTCCCCACGCCGCCCGCCGCCGCCCAGGCGCCCGAGCTTTCGCCGTTCGACACCGACACGCCCTTGCCGCCCTCGACGATGGGCAGGACCTCGCGGCCGGAAATGGTCAGGGGTTCGAGTGAAAACAAGTTCGCGCTTCCGTCCGTAGGGGCCTTCGGGAGACGACCATCTGCGGCCGCTGGCATTTATGGCGCATTGGTATAGGCAGCCGCGCGGGGGGGCGCAAGCGCCTTTGGCGGGGCCGCGGTTTGGCGCCGATCAGCCCGGTTCGTGTGCGCCCGCCGCCGCCTCGGGCCCCTGCCAATCGGCCAGCGCCAGGCTTGCATGGACAAGTTCGGGCGCGTCGGGCGAGGCCTCGATCCGGAAGCCGAGCCCGCGGCACAGATCGATCATGTTGCGGTTCTCGCGCAGGATCTCGCCGAACACCTCGCCCACGCCGCGCGAGCGGGCATAATCGAGGATCCGCACCATGAGCCGGCGGCCAAGCCCGATGCCCTTGAGGTCCGACCGCAGCGCGATCGCGTATTCCGCCCGCGCATGGTCGGGATCGGCGGCAATGCGCACGACGCCGAGCAGGCCGACGCCCATCATCATCGATTCGCACACGAACGCCATTTCGCGGTCGTAGTCGATCTGCGTGAGACGCGCGAGCTGGTCGCGCGACAGCCGCTTGACCGGCGCGAAGAAGCGCATGCGGCGATCCTCCTCGTCCATCCGGTCGACGAGCGAATCGATGAGGGGCGCATCCTCCGGCCGGATCGGGCGCACGATCGCGGGGCCCACGCCCTCGAGCAGGACCGGCTGGGCCAGCTCCGAGGGGTAGGGTTCGATGGCAAGACGTGCGGCATGCACGCGGCTTTTCGGCGCCCGCACGCGGATGCGCGCATCGAGGACGATCGCCTCCTTCGCGTCGACGAGCAGCGGGTTGATGTCGAGTTCCGCCACGGCATCCAGATCGCACACGAGCTGCGACAGGCGCACGAGCGCGAGTTCCACCTCGGCGACATTGGCCGCCGGGGTGTCGCGATAACCCCGCAGGAGCCGCGAAACGCGCGTGGACGCGATGAGTTCGCGCGCGAGCTTCACGTTGAGCGGCGGCAGCGCCATCGCGGTGTCCTTCAGCACCTCGACCGCCGTGCCCCCCTGCCCGAACAGGATCGCGGGCCCGAACTGCCGGTCCTCGCTTGTGCCAAGGATCAGTTCGTAGGCGCCGGGACGCCGGATCATCTCCTGCACGAGGAAGCCGCGGATTTCCGCGTCGGGCACCTTGGCGCGCACGCGCGCGGCCATGGCTTCGGCGGCCACGAGAACGGCCTTGGGCCCGTCGAGATCGAGCGCCACGCCGCCGACATCCGACTTGTGCAGGACCTGCGGGGAATAGACCTTGAGCGCGACGCGCCCGCCGATCCGGCCCGCGGCTTCTGCCGCGGCGGCGGGATCCTTGGCAAGTTCGCCCTTCGGCAGGCGGAATCCGTAGCCGGCCAGGACACGGCGTACATCGGGATCGGGCAGCCATTCGAGGCCTGCGGCAAGTGCCGCATCCACGGCCGCGCGCGCGTCGGCCACGTCGGGTGCCAGGTTCTCGGGTGCGGCGTCGGGAACCTCCATCAGGTTTTCCTGCGCGCGCCGGTAACGCACCAGATGCATGAAGCCGCGCACGGCCTTGTCGGGCGTCTCGAACGAGGGAATGCGCGCGTCGGCAAAGAGGGCGCGCGCGGCCAGCGCCTTGTCCGTGCCGCCCAGCCACGAGGCGAAGACCGGCCGGCGACGGCTCTTCGCGACCGAGACGACGGCCTCGGCCGCGTCCACCGACGAGGCGATCGCGGTCGGGCAGTTGAGCGCCAGGATCGCATCGACCTCGGGCGCGCCGAGCAGCACGTCGAGGGCGGCCTTGTAGCGCGCGCCATCGGCATCGCCGATGATGTCGACCGGATTGCCGTGCGACCACGTGCGCGGCAGCACCGCATCGAGTTTCTCGAGCGTGGCGGGATCGAGGGCCGCCAGATGCCCGTCCTCGTCCATCAGCGCGTCGGTTGCCAGCACGCCGAGCCCGCCGCCATTGGTGAGGATCGCCAGCCTGTCGCCGCCGTGCGCGGGCGGTGCCGCCAGCGTGGCGACGGCATCGAACAGTTCATCGATATCGAAGACGCGCAGCATGCCGGCGCGCCGGAACGCCGCATCGTATACAGCATCCGCTCCGGCCAGCGCGCCGGTGTGGGACGCGGCGGCCTTCGCGGCTTCCGCATGCCGCCCGGCCTTGATGACGATGACGGGCTTCAGGCGCGCGGCCGCGCGGGCCGCGCTCATGAACTTGCGCGCGTGCGTGACCGCCTCGACATAGAGCAGGACCGCGCGCGTGCGACCGTCGTTCGCCAGCCAGTCGAGCATGTCGCCGAAGTCGACGTCGCTCATGTCGCCAAGCGAGACCATCTGCGAAAAGCCGATCTTGCGCGGCATCGCCCAGTCGATGACCGTCGTGGCCATGGCGCCCGACTGGGTGACGAACGCGATGTCGCCCTTGGGCGGCGTCACGTGCGCGAAGGTCGCGTTGAGACCGATGCCCGGCACCATCACGCCCACGCAGTTCGGGCCGACGATGCGCATGAGGTGGGGCCGGGCCGCCTCGAGCATCGCGCGTTCGAGTTCCTTGCCGCGCCCCTCGCCCAATTCGCCGAAGCCCGCCGTGATGACCACGGCCGCCTTGCAGCCGCGCGCCCCCAGTTCGGCCACGAGACCCGGCACCGTCTCGGGCGGCGTGCAGATCACCGCAAGGTCGGGAACCATCGGCAGGCTGGCGACGTCGCGGTAGGCAAAGACGCCCTCGATCGCGTCGTATTTCGGATTGACGGGCAGGATCGGACCCGCGAAGCCGGCATGGAAAAGGTTGCGCGCGATGACCGAGCCGACCGAGCCCGGCTTGGGCGTGGCACCGATCAGGGCGATCGATTTCGGCTCGAGAAGCTTGTCGAGATTGCGGACCGACATGATCGAAAAGAACACTCTCTGTTGCAGCGCAACATGCTAGACGGTCGACACAATTGCTGAAAGAAGTTCTTCGGTGAATCCGGATTCCATTCTTGTCTATGTCGGCCTCGACCTGGTCGGCGACGGCCTGCTGAAGCTGCCTTTCGTGCGCACGCTGCGGGCGAACTGGCCGGGCGCACGGATCGTGTGGTGCGCCGGCAAGGGGCCCAGCGTTTTCGCCGGCAGCCTGCGACCGCTCGTCGCAGGCCTGATCGACGAGACGATCGAGAATGCCGGCTTCGGATCGCGCGTGTCGGACATCTTCGGGCATCCGCTGGCGGGCCGGCATTTCGACCTGATCCTCGACACGCAGCGCCGCTTCGCCACGAGCCTTGCGGTCCGCCGCGTGCGCCATCGCCGGTTCGTCTCCGGTGCCGCGGGCTTCCTGCTGTCGGCCGGCCGGCCCGCGCAGGCCGCCAAGCCGCGCTCGATGCACGCCCAGCTCCTCCAGCTCGTCGCTGCCGCCGGCGGCGACCCGGCCCTTCCGGGCGCGCCGCTGACCCTGCCCGCCGAGACGTGCGCCGCTGCCGCCGCCCTCCTGCCGCCGGGTCCACGCTATGTCGGCCTGGCGCCGGGTGCGGGCAACCGCGCGAAAAGCTGGCCGCTGGAGCGGTTCGTCGAACTTGCACGCGGCCTTCGCGATGCCGTGCCGGTCTTCATTCTCGGGCCGGACGAGCGGGACTGGATCGAGCCCTGCGCGGCGGTGCCCGGCGCGATCCTGCCGCTGCAGGACGCAGCCGCGCGCGGCATGTCGCCATCGCCCGTGCTGACCATCGCGCTGGCCCAGCGCCTTGCCGCCTCGGTTGCCAACGATTCGGGCGGCGGGCACATGCTGGCGGCGGGCGATGGTGCGCTCGTCTCGCTGTTCGGGCCCACCGACCCCGCGAAGTTCGCGCCGGTTGCGCGCAGGCTCGCCGTCCTGCGCGCGCAGGATTTCGGCGGCAGCGCGATGGAAGCGATCCCGATCGAGGCCGTCCGCGCGGCGCTTCAGTCGTCGATGGCGGATGCGGCGCCGCGCTGAGGCGCGGCGGCGTCGGGGAAACGGCGCATCAGCCAGACGATCATGACGATGCCCGGCACGGCGGCAAGCGTGGTGAGCGCGAAGAAGGCCGGCCAGTCGAGCAGTTCGGAAAGCCACCCGCCGGAAGCGGCAAGCGTCGTGCGCCCGACGGTGGCAAGGCTCGACAGCAGCGCATACTGCGTGGCCGTGAACGCGACGTTGCACAGGCCCGAAAGATACGCGACGAACGCCGCGGATCCCATGCCGCCGGTGAAATTCTCGAGGCTGATCGTGACCGCGAGCAGCATCGTGTCGTGGCCGGCCATCGCCTGCACGACATACATCAGGTTCGAGAGCGCCTGCAGGATCCCGCAGGCGAGCAGCGAACGATAGAGCCCGAACCGGTGGACCAGCGCGCCGCCGGCGGTCACGCCGGCCAGCGTCGCGAAGACGCCGTAGATCTTCGAGATGTTCGCCACCTCGACGCGCGTGAATTCCATCGCCACATAGAACGGGTTTGCCATCACGCCGGCGAGCGCATCGCCGAACTTGTAGAGCACGACGAACACGACGATGAGCGCCCAGGACGGGCGCGACATGAAATCGGCAAAGGGGCCGACGACCGCTTCGCGCACCCACGCGCGGGCCTTCTCGGCCGGCGTGGTGCCGGCAAGCGGCGCCAGCACGGCGGCCGGCGCTGCGGGTTCGCGCGTGAGCCACACCGTCAGCGCGCCCACGCCCATCAGCGCGGCCATCAGCGCGAAGGCAAAGCTCCAGCCGCCGAACTCGGCCGCGTAGAGCGCGCCCGCCGAGGACGCCATCATCCCGAAGCGGTAGCCCCATTGCGTGGCGGCGGCGCCTGCCCCCTGTTCGTCGGCGCGCAGCAGCTCGATGCGGTAGGCGTCGATGACGATGTCCTGGCTGGCCGAAAGGAACGCGATGACGACCGCCACCAGCGCGGTCGCCAGCGGATCGACGCGCGGATCGGTGAGGCCCAGGCAGAAGATCGCGACGGCGAGCGCAGCCTGCAGGACAAGCGCCCATGACCGCCGCCGGCCGAAGCGCCGCGCGAGAACTCCGAGCGGCAGCCGGTCGATGAGCGGCGCCCACAGGAACTTCAGCGAATAGGCCGATCCGACGACCGCCAGCACGCCGATCGCCGCCCGGCTGACGCCCGATTCCGCAAGCCAGAACGACAGCGTGCCGAAGGTCAGCGGCAGCGGCAGGCCCGAGGAAAAG
This sequence comes from Rhodospirillales bacterium, assembly GCA_016794025.1. Taxonomy (GTDB): domain Bacteria; phylum Pseudomonadota; class Alphaproteobacteria; order CACIAM-22H2; family CACIAM-22H2; genus Tagaea. Next base: position 5,319 of record JAEUKX010000106.1, read on the forward strand.
CCCATGAAAAGGACGGCCAGCAACCGCGGCTGCAGGTACACGGCCAGGGGCTCGCGCCAGGTCGTCGGCACCGGATCGGACATGGGGGACTGACTATTCGTCTCGGAAGCGGGGCGAATCGGAAGCGGAACATCCGCCAGTCTACGCGGTGGCGACAGGCGGTCGAGAATAATTGCAGGCGTGGAGTCGCGTGCCGACAGGCCCTGTGATAGCGTCCGCCCCCGTCGCCGAACCGGTACTACATATGAACATGCCGGCGTTGCAGTATCCCGCGTCGTTCGATCCGGATGCGATCCGCTCCAACCGGCTGCGGCGCTTCTATGCGTACTGGCACGCGCGACGCCTCGACCGCGCCATGCCGGCGCGCGGCGACATCGACCCGACGGAAATGCCGTGGATGCTGGGCTATGTCTCGCTGCACGACGTGCTGCCCGACGGCGGATTCCGCTTCCGGATCGACGCCTCGAACACCTCGGCGATGTTCAACGTGGACATGACCGGCCGGCGGGTCGACGAATATCCCGTGCCCGAGATCCGCGAACGGATCCGTACGGCGCTTGAGACGGTTGTGCTGACGCGCCAGCCGCTGCGCAGCGACCTCGACTACGCCACGCGCTACGACAGATGGCGCTACGAGCGGCTGGTCCTGCCGCTGGCCGCCGACGGCCGCACGCCCGACATGCTGATGTCGGCCGTGGACGTGGCGCCCATGCTGCCGGAATAGGCAGCGCCGACCGCGCAATCCGCCGGGCTGACCTGCCCAGACCCGGCTTGCCAAGGGGGCAAAGCGTGCCCTAGCCTTGCGGGACCGCCATGGAGTCCATCCGGGGCGGCGGGGCCGGAGCATCCCGAACGGGAGCCCGAAGCCGGCGGACCTTGCGCCGGCGCACCCCTTGGAGGAGCGCATTTGTTGTGAAACCGACGGATATCGCGGCGCCCGACTACTTCCATAAAGTCGTCGATTGCCAATGGGCCTGCCCGGCACACACGCCGGTCCCCGAATACATCCGCCTCATCGCCGGAAAGCGGTTCGCCGACGCCTACATGGTGAACTGGAAGTCGAACGTGTTCCCCGGCGTTCTGGGGCGCACCTGCGACCGGCCGTGCGAGCCCGCCTGCCGGCGCGGCCGCGTCGAGGCGGAGCCTGTCGCCATCTGCCGCCTGAAGCGCGTGGCGGCCGACAACAAGGGCGACGTCGGCGGCCGCATGCCCGCACCCGCACCGCGCAACGGCAAGCGCGTGGCCGTGATCGGGGCGGGGCCCGCCTCGCTGACGGTCGCGCGCGACCTGCTCGCGACGGGGTACCACGTGACGATCTTCGAGCAGGACCCGTTCGCGGGCGGCATGATCCGCACGCAGATCCCGCGCTTTCGCCTGCCCGAGTCCGTCATCGACGAGGAGGTAGGCTACATCCTGGCGCTCGAGCCCGAGCTGCGGCTCGGCAAGCGCGTGGACAGCCTGAAGGCCGTGCTCGACGAGGGATTCGATGCCGTGTTCGTGGGCTGCGGCGCGCCGCGCGGCCGCGAACTCGACGTGCCGGGCCGCCAGGAAGCCGCCGCCAACATCCATATCGGCATCGAGTGGCTTGCCTCGGTCTCGTTCGGCCACACGACGTCGGTCGGCAAGCGCGTGATCGTGCTGGGCGGCGGCAACACGGCAATGGACTGCTGCCGGTCCTCGCGCCGGCTCGGCGGCGCGGAAGTGACCGTCGTGGTGCGCTCGGGCTTCGAGGAGATGAAGGCCTCGCCGTGGGAGAAAGAGGACGCGATGCACGAGGGCATCCCGATCCGCAATTTCCTCGTGCCCAAGGAAGTGCTGCACGACAAGGGCAAGCTCACCGGCATGCGCTTCACGAAGGTGAAGCCGGAATTCGACGCGAAAGGACGCCGCAACCTCGTGCCCACGGGCGAGGCGGATGTCGACATCCCGTGCGACGACGTGCTCGTGGCGATCGGGCAGGAAAACAGCTTCCCCTGGATCGAGCGCGACATCGGCCTGGAGTTCGACAAGTGGGGGATGCCCGTCGTCGATCCCAAGACGATGCGCTCGACCAATCCGAAGGTCTTCTTCGGCGGCGACGCCGCCTTCGGACCCAAGAACATCATCTGGGCCGTCGCGCACGGCCACGAGGCGGCCGTGTCGATCGACCGGATGTGCCATGGCCTCGATCCGGCCCAGCGCCCGGCGCCCGGCACCTCGCTGGTCAGCCAGAAGATGGGCATCCACGAGTGGTCCTACGACAACGACATCGCGGCCGACAAACGCCACAAGGTGCCCCAGCGCGATCCCGAAGAGACGCTCAAGGACATCCGCGTGGAGGTCGAGCTCGGCTACGACGACATGCTCGCCTACAAGGAGGCCGAGCGCTGCCTCAACTGCGACGTGCAGACCGTGTTCTCGGCCAAGCTGTGCATCGAGTGCGATGCCTGCGTGGACATCTGCCCGATGGACTGCATCACCTTCACGGCAGACGCGCCCGAGGACGAGCTGCGCGCCAACCTCATGGCGCCGGCGAAGAACGCCTCGCAGGACATCTACGTGGCGAACGGCCTCAAGACCGGCCGCATCATGGCCAAGGACGAGGACGTGTGCCTGCACTGCGGCCTGTGCGCCGAACGCTGTCCCACGGGAGCGTGGGACATGCGCAAGTTCCTCCTCGAGATGACCCACGCGGGGCACGCATGCCGCAAAGGCTAGAAGCGACCAACGATTTCGTCGTCAAGTTCGCGAACGTCAACGGTTCGGGTTCGGCGTCGGCCAACCGGCTCTTCGCCAAGGCGATCCTGCGCATGGGCGTGCCCGCCACGCCGCGCAACATCTTTCCCTCGAACATCCAGGGCTTGCCGACCTGGTACGAGGTGCGCGTGTCCGAGAAGGGCTATCTGGGGGCGCGCGGCGGAATCGACCTTGCCGTGGCGATGAACCCGCAGACCTGGGATCGCGACGTCAAGGAGATCGAGCCCGGCGGCTACCTGTTTTACGACAGCTCGAAGCCGATGCCGGACTCGAAGTTCCGCAAGGACGTGAACGTGATCGGCGTGCCGCTGACGGAGATGTGCAACAACGCCTATTCCGACCCGCGCCAGCGCCAGCTCTTCAAGAACATCATCTATGTGGGCGCGCTCGCTGCCCTGCTCGACATCGAGGCGGCCGTCGTCGAGCAGCTGCTGGCCGAGCAGTTCAAGGGCAAGGACAAACTGATCGCGCCCAATGTCGCGGCCTTCCACATGGGGCGCGACTGGGCACTCAAGAACCTGCAGTGCCCGCTGGGCATCCGCGTGGCACGGCGCGACGCGATCGGCGACAAGATCTTCCTCGAAGGCAACTCCGCAGCGGCGCTTGGCGCCGTCTATGGCGGAGCCAGCGTGTGCGCCTGGTATCCGATCACGCCGTCCTCCTCGGTCGCCGAGGCGTTCGAGCGGCACTGCCGGCGCTACCGCACCGACAAGGAGACCGGCAAGGGCCGCTACGCGATCGTGCAGGCCGAGGACGAGCTCGCCTCGATCGGCATGGTGATCGGTGCGGCCTGGAACGGGGCGCGCGCCTTCACGGCAACGTCGGGGCCCGGCGTCTCGCTCATGCAGGAGTTCCTGGGCCTTGCCTACTTCGCCGAGATCCCCGCCGTCGTGATCGACGTGCAGCGCGGCGGCCCGTCGACCGGCATGCCCACGCGCAACCAGCAGTCCGACGTGCTCTCCTGCGCCTATGCCAGCCACGGCGACACCAAGCACGTGTTGCTGTTCCCCGAAGATCCGCGCGAGTGCTTCGAGTTCGGCGCCACGGCCTTCGACCTCGCCGACCGCCTGCAGACGCCGATCTTCGTGATGCTCGAGCTGGAAATCGGCATGAACGAGCGCCTGTGCGCGCCGCTGGCCTGGGACCCGGCGCGCAAGCTCGACCGCGGCAAGGTGATGACCGCCGCCGACCTCGACGCCGCGCGCACCTTCGGGCGCTATCTCGACGTCGACGGCGACGGCATCCCCTATCGCACGCTGCCGGGCACGCATCCTTCCAAGGGCGCCTTCTTCACGCGCGGCACGACCAAGGACCGCATGGCCCGCTATTCTGAAGAGGGGCCGGACTATGTCGACAACATGGAGCGGCTGCTGCGCAAGTTCGCCACGGCCGCGCGTCTCGTGCCGCCGGCGATCGCCAAGCCGGCGCGCGAGGCGACGCGCGCAGGCGTCATCTATTACGGCTCGACCAGCCCGGCGATGGACGAAGCGCTCGACGTGCTGCGCGAACGCAATATCCATCTCGACGCGCTGCGCATCCGCGCCTTCCCCTTCGGGCCCGAGGTCGAAGCCTTCCTCGACGCGCACGACAGCGTCTTCCTCGTCGAGCAGAACCGCGACGCGCAGATGCGCACGCTGATCGTCAACGAGCTGGGCGTCGATCCCGCGCGCATCGTGCCGGTGCTCAATTTCGACGGCAGTCCGATCACCGCCCGCTTCATCGTCAACGCCATCGCCGAACGCATGACGGGCGCCAACGTCAAGCCGCTTCGCAAGGCCGTGCCATGACCTATATCGCCAAGCCCAAGTTCCGCCACCCCTCGCTGCCGACCAACGCGCTTGGTTTCACGCGGCGCGACTACGAGGGAACCGTCTCGACGCTGTGCGCGGGCTGCGGACACGACTCGATCTCGGCCGCGATCATCCAGGCCTGCTTCGAGCTGTCGCTGCCCCCGCACCGCATCGCCAAGCTCTCGGGCATCGGCTGCTCGTCGAAGACGCCCACCTATTTCCTCGGCGCCAGCCACGGCTTCAATTCGGTGCACGGACGCATGCCCTCCGTGCTGACGGGCGCAAACCTCGCCAACCGCGAACTCGTCTATCTGGGCGTGTCCGGCGACGGCGATTCGGCGTCGATCGGGCTGGGCCAGTTCGCCCACGCCATCCGGCGCGGCGTCAACATGCTCTATATCGTCGAGAACAACGGCGTCTACGGGCTCACCAAGGGGCAGTTCTCGGCCACGTCCGACCGCGGCTCGAAGAGCAAGAAGGGCGTGGTCAATACCGACGAGCCCATCGATCTCGTCGGCATGGCGCTGCAGCTCGGCGCCACGTTCGTGGGGCGCAGCTTCTCGGGCGACAAGGCGCAGCTTGTCCCGCTCATCAAGGCGGGACTGCTGCATGGCGGGGCAGCCTTCATCGACTGCATCAGCCCGTGCGTGGCGTTCAACAACCACGAAGGCTCGACGCGCAGCTTCGACTACGTGCGCGCCCACAACGAGGCGGTGAACCGCCTCGATGTGATCCCCGCGCGCGCCGAAATCACGGCCGACTATGCGCCGGGCGAGACCGTGGACGTGCGCCAGCATGACGGCAGCGTGATCCGGCTGAAGAAGGTCGCGGCCGACTACGACACGTCCGACCGCGTGGGGGCGCTCACCTATCTCCAGCGCCGGCAGGAAGCGGGCGAGATCGTCACGGGCCTGCTCTATCTCGACGAGGAGCCCGTCGACCTGCACCAGTCGCTGAAGACGGCGGAAAAGCCGCTCAATGCGCTATCCGACGCCGAGCTTTGCCCCGGTGCGGGCGAGCTTGCGAAGTTCAACGCGAGCCTGCGCTAGGCCGAACGTCAGGCTTCCGCGTCGGCCGCCTTCTCGGCGCGCTTGCGCGCGTTGGGATCGAGCAGCTTCTTGCGCAGACGGATCGATTTCGGCGTCACCTCCACGATCTCGTCGTCGTTGATGTAGGCGATGGCCTGCTCGAGCGTCAGGATCTTGGGCGTCTGCAGCACCACCGCCTCGTCCTTGCCGGCCGCGCGGATGTTGGTGAGCTTCTTGGCCTTCATCGGGTTGACTTCGAGATCGTTGTCGCGCGTGTGTTCGCCGATGATCATGCCCTCGTAGACCGGCACGCCGGGCTGGATCATCATCGGGCCGCGGTCCTCGAGGTTCCAGAGCGCGAAGGCCACGGCCGTGCCGGCGGCGTTCGAGATGAGCACGCCCGTGTGGCGGCCCTCGATCGTGCCCTTCCACGGCGCATAGCTGTGGAAGATCTTGTTCATGATGCCTGTGCCGCGCGTGTCGGACAGGAATTCGCCGTGATAGCCGATGAGGCCGCGCGAGGGCACGTGGAACGTCACGCGCACCTTGCCGCCGCCCGAGGGGCGCATGTCCGTCATCTCGCCGCGCCGGCGGCCCAGCTTCTCGACCACGACGCCCGAGTAGTTCTCGTCGACGTCGACCTGCACTTCCTCGATCGGCTCGAGCTTGTTGCCGGCCTCGTCGGTCTTGATGAGCACGCGCGGACGGCCGACCGAAAGCTCGAAGCCCTCGCGGCGCATCGTCTCGATCAGCACGCCCAGCTGCAGCTCGCCGCGCCCCGCGACCTCGTAGGCCTCGCCGCCGTCGCTCTCGCGCACGCGGATGGCGACATTGCCTTCCGCCTCGCGGAACAGCCGGTCGCGGATCATGCGGCTCGTCACCTTGGTGCCCTCGCGGCCCGCGAGCGGCGAGTCGTTCACCGAGAACGTCATCGCCAGCGTCGGCGGATCGATGGGCGTCGAGGGGATCGGCTCGCTGACGTCGGTCTGGCACAGCGTGTCGGCGACCGTCGTCTGCGTCAGGCCCGCGATGGCGACGATGTCGCCCGCCTCGGCGCTGTCCACCGGCACGCGCTCGAGCCCGCGGAAGGCGAGCAGGCGCGTCAGGCGGCCTTCCTCCAGCACCTTGCCGTCGCGGCCGAGCGACTTGATGCCCATGTTGGTCTTGGCCACGCCCGAGAAGATGCGACCCGTCAGGATGCGGCCGACATAGGAATCGTACTCGAGCGTCGTCGCCAGCATGCGGAAGGGGCCGCTCGTGTCGGCCTTCGGCGGCGGCACGTGGCGCAGGATCAGGTCGAAGAGGGGGTTGAGGTTCTCGCGCGGCGCCTCGAGCGATTCCGCCGCCCAGCCCGAGCGGCCGGAGGCGAACAGCGTGGGGAAATCGAGCTGGTCGTCGTCGGCACCCAGGGCCGCGAACAGGTCGAACACCTCGTTCAGCACCTCCTGCGCGCGCGCGTCCGATCGGTCGACCTTGTTGATGACCACGATCGGGCGAAGCCCGCGCGCGAGCGCCTTCATGGTCACGAACTTCGTCTGCGGCATGGCGCCTTCGGCGGCGTCCACGAGCACGACGACGCCATCAACCATCGACATGATGCGCTCGACCTCGCCGCCAAAATCGGCGTGGCCGGGCGTGTCGACGATGTTGAGGCGCACGTCCTTCCAGGTGACCGACGTGCACTTCGCAAGGATGGTGATCCCGCGCTCGCGCTCGAGGTCGTTCGAGTCCATCGCGCGTTCGGCGACCTTCTCGTTGGCGCGGAAGGTGCCGGACTGCTTCAGGAGCTGGTCGACGAGCGTGGTCTTGCCGTGGTCGACGTGGGCGATGATCGCGAGGTTGCGGAGTTCCATTTTTTCTCAGGCCAGGTGGCGCGCGGCGAATTCGCGCAAGGACGTTTCGGGGCGGGCACCATAGTGCGAGATGATCTCGCCAGCACAGATGGAGCCGAGCTTCGCGCAGGTCGCAAGATCGCGGCCCGTGGTGAGCCCGTGGAGGAAGCCGGCCGCGTAGAGGTCGCCGGCCCCCGTCGTGTCGACGACCTTGACGCCGGCGAGTGCCGGTACGGCATGGACCTCGCCGTTGCCGATGGCGACGGAACCCTTTTCCGAGCGCGTCACGGCGGACACGCGCGCGGGCTTGGCGCGCAGGTGCGGCAGGACTTCCTCGAAGTTCTTCGTCTCGTAGAGGCTCAGGATCTCGGCCTCGTTGGCGAACAGCAAGTCGACATGGTTCTCGACGAGGTCGCGGAATTCGGCGCGATGGCGGCCCACGCAGAAGGCGTCGGACAGCGTCAGCGAGACCTTGCGGCCGGCCTTGTGCGCGACCTCGACCGCCTTGCGGAATGCGTCCTTGGCGGCCGGCTTGTCCCACAGATAGCCTTCCAGATACGTGATCTGCGCGGCCGCTACGCGGCCTTCGTCGACCTGGTCGGGGCCGAGCTCGACGCAGGCGCCCAGATAGGTCTGCATCGTGCGCTGCGCATCGGGTGTCACGAAGATGAGGCAGCGTGCCGTCGACGGGCCTGCCTTCGCCGCGGGCGTGTCGAACGCAACGCCGGTGGCACGGATATCGTGCCGGAAGATGTTTCCGAGCTGGTCGTCGCGCACGAGGCCGATATAGGCCGCCTTGCCGCCGAGGCTGGCGAGCCCCGCGATCGTGTTGCCGGCCGAGCCGCCCGAGACTTCGCGCCCCGGCCCCATCAGGCCGTAGAGCGCCTCGGCGCGCGCCTCGTCGATGAGCGTCATGGCGCCCTTGCCGAGGCCGTTGGCGACGAGGAAGGCGTCGTCCGCGCGGGAGATCACATCGACAATGGCATTGCCGATGCCAAGCACGTCAAAGCTGGCGTTGGTCAAATTCCGACTCCGATGGGGGGAGTTTCGATTGGCGCGGAAAATAGCCATCCCTTGTGCGCCGCACAAGCGCCATCGGCAGGGCGAAAAGACATGCCTTGCCAATGCCATAAAGGTCTGGCTCCTATCGGCGTCAGGATGACGGCGGCCGATTCGCAAATGGGCGTGCTGCGGGCACTGGCGCTGGCACTGCGCCAGCTCGGCGACCCGCGCCTGCGCCGGCCGCTCGCATTCGGCCTTGGCCTGACGCTTGGCGCCTTCGTTCTCGTGTGGATCGGGCTGGGCTGGGCGCTTACCCATACGCGGTTCTTCGAGAACACGTGGCTGGATTTCGGCGCCGGTGCGCTCGGCGGGCTTGCGCTGGCCGGACTTTCGATCGTGCTTTTCCCCAGTGTCGTTGCCGCCTGCGTGGGCCTGTTCCTCGAGGAAGTCGCGGCCGCCGTCGAGGCGCGCCACTATCCCGGCCTGCCGGCACCGGTCCGGCGCGGGGCGCTGGCCGAAATCGGCGGCACGCTTGGCCTTGTCGCGCTGGCGCTGGTCGCAAACCTGCTGGTCCTGCCGCTTTACCTCGTGCCGGGCCTCAATCTCGCGGTCTTCCTTGCGACGAACGGCTTTCTTCTGGCCCGCGAATACGTCACCATGAGTCTGGCCCGGCGGGTCGATTCGCCCCACGTGCACCTGATCTGGCGCGAACGGCGCGGACAGGCGTGGCTTGCCGGCGCGGCCTTCGCAGCGCTTTCGGCCGTGCCGCTCGTCAATCTCGTCGCGCCGGTCGTGGCCGTTGCCACGGCAACGCACCTTGTCGAAGCCTGGCGCCGCACCGCCGCCAACCGCCCCAACGGGCAGGTCACTTGAAGAAGGACTTGGAATTCATGTTCCGTCGAAAGAAAGACGAACCCGAAGACTCGAAGCCCGCGGAAGCCGCCGAGCCGTCCATGGGCGGCCATGGCGAGGGCGATGCCGAGGCCATCGCGCCGCGCCCCTTCCCGCGCCCCACGCCGCCTTCGCCCGGCGCGCTGGCGCGTTCGGTTGCAGGCCCCATCGCGCCCAGTGCCGCCCGCACGGCCGTTCCGGCCCGCGCGTCGAGCGACCAGGTCGAAGGGCGCAAGCTGATCGTCGGGCGCGAGATCGTGCTGTCCGGCCAGATCACGTCGTGCGAGCGGCTGGTCGTCGAGGGCCGGGTCGAGGCCTCGCTGTCGGACAGCCGCTTCATCGAGATCGCGGAATTCGGCGTCTTCAAGGGCATGGCCGAGATCGAGAATGCGGAGATCGCCGGCACGTTCGAAGGAACGCTCACCGTGCGCCAGAAGCTGTGGATCCGCTCGACCGGCAAGGTCACCGGCACGGTGCGCTACGGCAAGATCGAGATCGAGGAAGGCGGGCAGGTCGCCGGCGAGGTGCAGGTCGACACCAGCAAGCTCGCCAAGTCGGACGCCAACGACGGCGGCTGAACGGGGATGCGCGTTGCGAAACTGGCGGCATCCGCGTTTGCGGGTGCCGCCATTTCCTTTCTTGCAGGATGCGGCGGCGGGACCGATGGCCCGCCGGCAACGGCGCTTGCCGCGCCCTCGGCCGCCTCGGCGCCGGTGCAGGCGGGCCCGGCCGATGCCGACGATCCCGGCCGGCAGGTCGCAGCGGCACCCGCGGCAACCGGCGTGCGTGCGGTCATCGGCCTCGACCGGGCAGGTGTGCTGGCCCGCTTCGGCGAGGCGGGATTCGTGCGCCGCGACGGACCGGCGGAAGTCTGGCGCTACCGCGCGACGGCCTGCTTCCTCGAACTCTTCATCTATCGCGAACGCGACGGCACCCAGCACGTGACCCATGTCGACGCGCGCAGCTTCGTGGGCAAGCCCCTGCCCGCCGAATCGTGCCTGTCGCGCCTGGAAGCCGAGCGGCGCGGCT
>JAEUKX010000006.1 GCA_016794025.1 Rhodospirillales bacterium
TCGCCGATCTTCTTGCCGCGCTTGGCGGCGACGTTGCGCGGGCTCGACATGCGGGTGAACGCGTCGAACGTCGCCTTGATCATGTTGTGCGGGTTGGACGTGCCCGTCGACTTGGCGACGATGTCCTGGATCCCGAGGCTCTCGAAGATCGCGCGCATCGGGCCGCCGGCGATGATGCCGGTACCCGGTTCGGCCGTGCGCAGCACGACGAAGCCGGCGCCGAAATGGCCGCGCACGTCGTGGTGCAGCGTGCGGCCTTCGCGCAGCGGCACGCGGACCATCGCGCGCTTGGCGTACTCGGTCGCCTTGCGGATCGCTTCGGGAACTTCGCGGGCCTTGCCGGTGCCGTAACCGACCTTGCCCTTGCCGTCGCCCACGACGACGATCGCCGCGAAGCCGAAGCGCTTGCCGCCCTTCACCACCTTCGCGACGCGGTTGATGGCGACGAGCTTCTCGACCAGTTCGACCTCGTCGCGCTCGCGCGGCCGCTCGGACTGTTCGCCCCGCCGGCCGCGGGGGCCGCGTTCGCCTTCGCCACTCTTGCGTGCCATGGAAATACCTTCCCGGAAAACTTGATCAGAACGACAGTCCGCCTTCGCGCGCGGCATCCGCCAGCGCACGAACGCGACCGTGATAGCGGTAGCCGCCGCGATCGAAGGCGACTTCCTTGACGCCTGCGGCGATGGCGCGCTTGGCGACGAGAAGGCCGACGGCCTTCGCGGCACCGATGTCGCCCCCCGCCTTGACCGAGCCCTTGAGCTCCTTGTCGACGCTCGACGCGGCGGCAAGCGTGACGCCGCGCGCGTCGTCGATGACCTGCGCGTAGATGTGCTTCGAGGAACGGAAGATCGAGAGGCGCACCCGGCCACCCGACTTCCGGCGAAGCGAGTGCCGCACCCGCGCCGTACGGCGATCGTGCAAAAGCTTTGCCTTGTCCATGGGTCGGGTTCCTTACTTCTTCTTGCCTTCCTTGCGGCGGATCGTCTCGTCGGCGTACTTGATGCCCTTGCCCTTGTAGGGCTCCGGCTTGCGCAGCTGACGGATCTCCGCGGCGACCTGGCCGACCTGCTGGCGGTCGGCACCCGTCACGGTCAGCGCAACGTTCTTGTCGCCGACGGTGATCTTGATGCCTTCCGGGATCGGAAACACGATTTCGTGGCTGAAACCGATCTTCAGCAGCAGGTTCTTGCCCTGGACGTCGGCACGGAAGCCGACGCCGTTGATCTCGAGCTCGCGCGTGAAGCCGGCGGTCGCCCCCTTCACCATATTGGCGACGAGTGCGCGCGAGGTGCCCCATGCCGAACGAGCCAGCTTGGACTGGCTGCGCGGCGTGAAGACGACCTTGCCATCCTTCACGGCGGCGGTGACTTCGCGGTGCAGCGTGAGCGTCTTGCGCCCCAGCTTGCCCGCAACGGTAACGTCCTGGCCCTTGACCTCGACGGTCACGCCCTGCGGGACGGTCACCGGATTCTTGCCGATACGCGACATTGCTTTCCGGACCTCCCGATCAGAACACGGTGCAGAGGACTTCGCCGCCCACGTTCTGGGCGCGGGCCTCGCTGTCCGACATGACGCCGCGGGGCGTCGACAGGATCGAGATGCCGAGGCCGCCGTAGAACTTCGGCAGGTCGCGGATCTTCGCGTAGACCCGCCGTCCCGGCTTCGAGACGCGCGCGATCTCCTTAATGACCGGCTCGCCTTCGTGGTACTTCAGCTCGACCGAGAGGGAGGGAACCGTCGCCTTGACGTCGACGGTCGCATATCCGCGGATGTAACCCTCGCGCTCCAGCACATCCAGCACGCTCTTGCGCAGCTTCGACGCCGGAACGTCGACGGCCGTACGGCCCTGAGACTGCGCGTTGCGGATGCGCGAAAGCATATCGCCGAGGGGATCGCTCATCGCCATGTCCGTAATCCTTCCTTTGCCGTTTCGCCGTTACCAGCTCGCCTTGACCATTCCGGGGATCTGACCCACGGAGGCGAGCTCGCGCAGCTTGATGCGGCACAGCTTGAATTTCCGATAGTTCCCGCGCGAACGGCCCGTGAGCTCGCAGCGCAGGCGGATGCGGTTCTGCGCCGAATTGCGCGGCAGGGCCGCGAGCTTCAGGCGCGCCTCGAAACGCTCTTCAGGCGAGAGCGATTCGTCGTTTGCAATCTCCTTCAGGCGCGCGCGCTTGCCGGCGAACTGCTTCGCCATGCGCTCGCGGCGCTTGTTCTTCTCGACTGCGCTTTTCTTGGCCATCTGGTCCTTCCCGGCGCGTCAGTTGTAGAACGGCATGTCGAACGACTTGAGGAGAGCCTTGGCCTCCTCGTTCGACTTGGCCGTGGTCACGATGATGATGTCCATGCCCCGGACCGCGTCGATGCGGTCGTAGTTGATCTCCGGGAACACGATCTGCTCCTTGATGCCGAGCGAGTAATTGCCGCGGCCGTCGAACGACTTGCCCGACAGGCCCCGGAAGTCGCGCACGCGCGGCAGCGCGATCGTCACGAGACGGTCGAGGAACTCGTACATGCGTGCGCCGCGCAGCGTCACTTTGGCGCCGATCGGCAGGCCGCGACGCAGCTTGAAGTTCGCGATCGCCTTCTTCGCCTTGATCACGAGCGGCTTCTGGCCGGTGATCGCGGAGAGCTCGTTCACGGCGGCCTCGAGCTTCTTGGCGTCGTGGGCGGCTTCGCCGACGCCCATGTTGACGACGATCTTCTCGATGCGCGGCACCTGCATCGGGCTCTTGTACCCGAACTGCTTCATCAGGGCCGGCTTGATCGACTTGTCGTAGGATTCCTGGAGACGGGTTGCCATGGCACTCACCGATCGATCATTTCGCCGGACTTGCGCGCAAAGCGGAGCTTGCGGCCGTCGACGGTTTTGAAGCCGACCTTCGTCGGCTTGCGGTCCTTGGGGTCCACGTGGGCCACGTTCGAGACGTGGATCGGGGCTTCCTTCTCCACGATTCCGCCCTGCTGACCCTGGCCGGCGCGCGTGTGGCGCTTGACCACGTTCACGCCCTGCACGACGACGCGCAGTTCGTCCGGGATCACGCGCAGCACCTTGCCCGACTTGCCCTTGTCGCGGCCGGTGATGATGACGACTTCGTCATCCTTGCGGACTTTGAGTTTTGCCGACATCAGAGAACCTCCGGCGCCAGCGAGATGATCTTCATGTAGCCCTTGCCGCGCAGCTCGCGCGTGACGGGCCCGAAGATGCGCGTCCCGATGGGCTCGCCTTCCTTGTTGATGAGGACGGCCGCGTTGCGGTCGAAGCGAACGGACGAGCCGTCGGCGCGGCGGATCTCCTTCGAGGTCCGCACGATCACGGCCTTGTGCACGTCGCCCTTCTTGACGCGGCCCTTCGGAATGGCCTCTTTGATCGACACAACGATGATGTCGCCGATCGTGGCCGTCTTGCGCATGGAGCCGCCGAGGACCTTGATGCACTGGACGCGACGGGCGCCAGAGTTGTCCGCGACCTCCAGATTGGTGCGCATCTGGATCATTGTTCAGTCCCTCCGGGCGCTACTCAGGCTGCCGCGTCGTCGCCGAGGATTTCCCAGCACTTGCGCTTGGAAATCGGACGGCACTCGCGGATCCTGACGTTGTCGCCCACCTTGGAGCGGTTCTGTTCGTCGTGCGCCAGGTACTTCTTCGAACGCACGATGAACTTCTTGTAGATCGGATGCATCACGCGGCGCTCGACCTTGACCGTAACGGTCTTGTCCATCGCGTCGCTGGTGACGATCCCTTGCAGAATGCGGCGGGGCATCTTTCGTCGTCCTCCGGAACGGATCAGGCTTTGGCGGCAGGCGCGGCCGACTTGCGGCGGCGCTCGCCGAGGACCGTCTCGATGCGCGCGATGTCGCGGCGCACGACGCGCACGCGCGCGACGTTCTCGAGCTGGCCCGAGGCCTTCTGGAAACGCAGGTTGAACTGCTCCTTGCGCAGGTCGCCCAGCTGTTCCTTGAGCTGGTCGTCCGTCTTCGCACGGATGTCGGCAGGCTTGGTCATGGCGTCAGCCCTCCTCGCCCAGACGCGTCACCATGCGCGTCTTGATGGGAAGCTTGGCGGCGGCCAGCTCGAAAGCCTCGCTCGCGATCGTCTTCGGCACGCCGTCGATCTCGAACAGGATGCGGCCCGGATTGATGCGGACCACCCAGTATTCGGGGCTGCCCTTGCCGGAGCCCATGCGCACTTCGGCGGGCTTCTTCGACACCGGCACGTCCGGGAACACGCGGATCCACACGCGGCCGGCGCGCTTCAGGTGGCGCGTGATCGTGCGGCGCGCGGCCTCGATCTGGCGCGCGGTGACGCGCTCGGGCTCGAGGGCCTTCAGGCCGTAGGCGCCGAAGTTCAGCGTGAAGCCGCCCTTCGCGTTGCCGTGGATACGGCCCTTGTGCGCCTTGCGGTATTTGGTGCGCTTCGGGGAAAGCATGGTGCGTTATCCGTCTTTCTCTGGGCTCAGCGGGCCGGCTGCTGTTCCATGGCGCGCTTGTCCTGCGCCATCGGGTCGTGGGCCAGGATCTCGCCCTTGAACACCCACACCTTGACGCCGCAGGTGCCGTAGTTGGTCTTGGCCGTCGCGGTGCCGAAATCGATCTCGGCGCGCAGCGTGTGCAGCGGCACGCGGCCTTCGCGGTACCATTCGATGCGCGCGATTTCAGCACCACCGAGACGGCCCGAGCAGTTGATCCGGATGCCGAGGGCGCCCAGACGCATCGCCGACTGGACCGAGCGCTTCATCGCGCGGCGGAACGCCACGCGGCGCTCGAGCTGCTGGGCGATGTTCTCGGCGATCAGCTTGGCGTCGATCTCGGGCTTGCGGATCTCGACGATGTTGAGGCTGACCTCGGCCTTCGTGAGCTT
>JAEUKX010000072.1 GCA_016794025.1 Rhodospirillales bacterium
AGAGAACCCGCCCGTCGCGGCCGAAGAAGATGGTCGCGCACAGCAGCATGTCGACGCTGCGTCCGTCTGCGGCCAGCGGCATCATGACGTTCTGGAGCGAATGCCAGTAGGGATCGTGCGTCATCTGCGCGGGGCCGTGGCGCCAGGTCGCGCGGCCGGTATCGGCCATGAAGCGGTAGCGGTCGAAATAGCCCGGCACCGTCAGCACCTTGGGCCGCGCCTCGTCGAGCCAGCGGCCCGTCAGGTCCTCGCCGAGCGTGGCGCCCATGTTGGTGCCGGCAAGCCGGTAGCGCAGGCGGAAGGGCTCGCGCTGCACGTCGAGCAGCCAGATCGAGGCGAGTGCGGCCGGCACGTCGACAGGGTCGAAGTGCCGGCGCCCCGGCAGCGTGTCGGGGGCGGGCCGCAGCGAGCGCCAGTAGCCGTAGAGGCCGGCGATGCGCTCGTGCCAGCCGGTCGTGTCGAATGCGCCGCCGTCCGGCTCGTGCTGCCAGTCGTTGTCCGCGGCGCGCGCCGTCATCCCATCCACTTCGCGAAGAAGTCGTTGCCCTTGTCGTCGACGACGACGAAGGCCGGGAAGTCCACGACGTCGATCTTCCAGATCGCTTCCATGCCCAGTTCGGGGAAGGCGATGCACTCGACCTTCTTGATGCAGTTCTCGGCGAGCAGCGCGCCTTCGCCGCCGATCGAGCACAGGTAGAAGCCGCCGTGCTTCTTGCATGCGTCGGTGACGGCCTTCGAGCGGTTGCCCTTGGCGAGCATCACGTGGCTGCCGCCGGCGGCCTGGAACTGGTCCACGAAGCTGTCCATGCGGCCAGCCGTCGTGGGGCCGAAGGCGCCCGAGGCATAGCCCTTCGGCGTCTTGGCGGGCCCCGCATAGTAGATCGGGTGGTTCTTGAAATAGTCGGGCAGCGGCTTGCCGGCTTCCAGCTCGGCGCGCAGCTTGGCGTGCGCGAGGTCGCGCGCGACGACAAGCGTGCCCGTCAGCATCACGCGCGTGGTCACCGGCAGGCGCGACAGGGTCTGGCGGATCTCGTTCATCGGCCGGTTCAGGTCGATCTTCACGGCCTCGCCCGCCAGCTTCGAGACGTCGATCTCGGGCATGTACTTCGCCGGATCGGTCTCGAGCTTCTCGAGGAACACGCCGTCCTTCGTTATCTTGCCCAGCGCCTGCCGGTCGGCCGAGCACGACACGCCCACCGCGATGGGAAGGCTCGCGCCGTGGCGCGGCAGGCGCACCACGCGCACGTCGTGGCAGAAGTACTTTCCGCCGAACTGCGCGCCGATGCCGTTGGCCTGCGTGAGCTTGTGGACCTTCGCCTCGAACTCGCGGTCGCGGAAGGCCTGGCCGAACCTGTTGCCTTCGCCCGGCAGCCCGTCGAGATACTTGGTCGTGGCGAGCTTCAGCGTCTTCATCGCCATCTCGGCCGACGTGCCGCCGATGACGATGGCGAGGTGGTAGGGCGGGCACGCGGCGGTGCCCAGCGTCTTGATCTTCTCGTCGAGGAACTTGAGCATCCCCACCTCGGTCAGGCGCGCGGGCGTGTCCTGGAAGAGGAACTGCTTGTTGGCCGACCCGCCGCCCTTGGCGACGTAGAGGAATTCGTATTCGTCGCCCTCGGTCGAATAGATGTCGATCTGGGCGGGCAGGTTGTCGCCGGTGTTCTGCTCCTTGAAGAGCCCGAGCGGCGCCACCATCGAATAGCGCAGGTTCGTCTCGCCGTAGCTGCGCCACACGCCGCGCGCGATGGCCTCGGCATCGTCGTAGCCGGTCCAGACCTGCTGGCCCTTCTTGCCCATGACGATGGCGTTGCCGGTGTCCTGGCACATCGGCAATACGCCGCCGGCCGAGATGCAGGCGTTCTTGAGCAGGTCGTAGACCACGAACTTGTCGTTGGCCGACGCCTCGGGATCGTCGAGAATCGCGCGCATCTGCGCAAGGTGCGCGGGCCGCAGCAGGTGGGCGATGTCCACGAAGGCCTCGCGCGCGAGCAGCGTCAGCGCCTCGGGCGCCACCTTCAGGATCTCGCGCCCCTCGAACTTCGCCGCCGACACGTGGTCCGACGTGAGCTTGCGGAAGGGCACGTCGTCGTGGGCAACGTCGATCATCTCGCGGAAGGCGAATTCGGCCATGTCACTCTCGTATCGGCAGGCGGGAAGGGAAGGGCGCGCTCACTTCTTGCGGAACGCGTCGAGCGCCACGACGCGGCCGGAGGTGTCGGCGGGCTCGGCCGGAGCGGCCGGCGTCTCGGCGGGCGCGTCGGCCTTCGCGGGCGCCGCCGCTGAAGCGCCGGCCGGTGCCTGTGCCGCGGCGCCGGCGGACGGGAACTGGAGCCCGAACTGGACCGACGGATCGACGAAGGCGGTGATCGCGGAATAGGGGATCGACAGGCGCTCGTGCACGCGATCGAAGGAAAGCGTCACCGCGAAACCTTCCTCGCCCACCTCGAGACCCCAGAACTGGTGCTGGAGGACGATCGTCATCTCGTCGGGATGGCGCTGGCGCAGGCGCTGCGGAATATCGACGCCGGCATCGCCCGTGCGGAAGGTGAGGTAGAAATGGTGCTCGCCCGGCAGGCCGGTGGCCGCGGCGATGTTCAGCGCCTCGCGGATCACGCCGCGCAGCGCGTTCTCCATCATCCGGTCGTAGTGCAGGTTGTCGGTCACGGGCTTGTCTGACACGGGCATCCTCGTCTGCCGGAGACTGCGATCTTCCGGTCTGGCGCGCCGGAGGAAAGTGGGGGGCTTCTGTTGCCCGGTGCCCCCCGAACCGCGCTATAGGTTACAAGTCAGGCGACCGTTAGGCCGCGAGACGAGCTTCCGAAGCGAGAGCCACGTTGTCGTTGGCATCTCTTGATCGGCCCGATAACGGCGGTACCATGCCGGGCGAAAGTCATGCCTTTACCCGCGCGTCGATCCTGGTTCGCCCCCATCGGGTGGATGGTGGAGGCGCCGGGCACTGCCCCCGGGTCCGCATCGGCTATTACGCAAGCCGTTTATCGCCATAGTCGGTTGCCCGACCCTTCAAATATAGGGATTTCCGGGCCTTGGGGGAAGAGGTTGGGACCGGCCCGCCCGGACGCTAGACTCCTATCCCCTTCGATTCGCGTCCGAAAGTCGTTTCCATGAAGTCTTCGCTCTCCGCCGAACAGCACGCCGAAATCGAGGCCGCCCGCGCCCAGCAGGCGCCCACGCGCCGGCCCACCGTGGCCGCGCTTGAGGAGGTCCTCTACAAGGCCATCCCCGTGCTCGATCACGGCTTCGTGCGCGTGGTCGACTATTTCGGCGACGATTCCGCCATCGTGCAGGCGGCGCGCGTGTCCTACGGCAAGGGCACCAAGAAGATCAGCGACGACCGCAATCTCGTGCGCTACCTGATGCGCCACCGCCACTCGACGCCGTTCGAGATGTGCGAGATCAAGCTGCACGTGAAGCTGCCCATCTTCGTGGCGCGCCAGTGGATCCGCCATCGCACGGCGAACGTGAACGAGTATTCGGCGCGCTATTCGATCCTCGACCGCGAGTTCTACGTGCCGGCCCCCGACCAGCTTGCCGCACAGTCGACGGTCAACCGCCAGGGTCGCGGCGACCTCCTCGAGGGCAGTGCGGCCGAGCGCGCGCTCTCTGCCATCGAGAAGCTCTCGGCCGATGCCTATGCGGCCTATACCGACCTGCTGAACGAGGGCGAAGGCGCTGACGCTTCGCGCCCCGGCCTTGCGCGCGAGCTGGCGCGCATGGTGCTGCCGACGAACTGGTACACCCAGTGGTACTGGAAGATCGACCTCAACAATCTCTTCCACTTCCTGTCGCTGCGCGCCGACAGCCACGCCCAGTACGAGATCCGCGTCTATGCCGACGCGATCCGCGACGTGGTCAAGCGCTGGTGCCCGATCGCCTACGAGGCATTCGAGGACTACCGCATGACGGGCGTCGCGGTCTCCGGCCCCGGCCTTGCCGTCATCAAGCGGCTGCTCGCGGGCGAACAGGTCACGCAGGAAAAATCGGGCCTGTCCAAGCGCGAATGGACCGAGCTGATGGAGACGCTGGGGCGCTAGCGCCCTCTCTGCGCGTCGTCATGGCCGGGCTTGACCCGGCCATCCGGCTGCGGAGTGCGTCAAGAGCCAAGCATGTGCCGCAGATGCCCGGCTCAAGGCCGGGCATGACGGGACAGGAACGGGGCGCTGGCGCCTCACGAGATCTCTTTCATCATCTTGTTGAAGATCGCATAGGCGAAGTCGGTGCGGTCGCGCGCGGTGGCGACGAAGGCGCCGGGCCCGCCGATGACGTTGTCCTCGTAGTGCTGCTTGAGCCGGGCCGGCCCCATCGCGGCGCCCGAGCCTTCGGCCGCGATGGCCAGCGCGTTGATCGTGATGCCGGCGGCGATGGCGCGGTCGCGCGCGGCGGGGGCGGGAACGAGGCTGCGCATGTCGGGCCCGTCGCCGGCGACGTCGATCTTGGCGCGCGCGGACCGGAACGGCGCGTCGCGGATCAGGTCGGTGGCGAGGGCAAGCGCGTCGCCGATGGCGTTGTAGCTCTGGAATTGGCGCGGTGCTGCCACGAGGCGGTCGGCGAACTCCGCGGCGTCGTCGGGACCGGCAATGCGCGCCCAGGGCAGGATCAGCTTCGGCTCGCCGGGCGTGCCCCATTCGCCATAGGCGATGGCGATGGCGCGCGTGGGCATGCGGGCGATCGCCTGCAGGATCTGCGGATGTTCGAGGGCCGCGGCCGTGCCTTCGCGCTGGAGGCGGTATTCCTCGGCATCGATCGAGCCGGAGCCGTCGTTGAAAAGCACGAGCAGGAGATCGACTTCGCCGGCCTGTGCGGCGGCCGGGCGGGCGCCGGCGGCGAGCGTTCCGAGCAGGCCCTTTCCGAATTCGCGTCGCGAGAGCGCCATGTGTGGCCTTTCCCGCGACCGTCCCGCGCTATTGCGGGATTGCCGGCTGGGTCGGCTGGCGGCGCGGCGGCAGCGGCGGGGCCAGCGGTTGCGGCGGCTGCGTGGCGGGATTTGCCTGTGCCGCCGGTGCGGGTGCTGCGGCCGGTGCCGGCGGGGCCGCGGGGGCCGGCATCATCATCGTGGCGCCATTGGACGGTGCGGCGGCCGGCGCGGGAGCTGCCGGCGGCGGGGGGGCTGGCGCGGGCGCCGGGGCGGGTGCGGGCGCCGCAGCTGGGGCCGCAGGCTGCGGCGTGCCGCGGGGCTGGCGCTGGCGGGGTGCGGGCGTGTTGACCGCGGGCGGCATCGCCTGGCCGGCGGCGGAAAGCGACATGGGCTGGCAGTACATCTTCTGCGCGCGCGCCCAGTTGCAGAAGCGGTTCACCTCGTCGCGGTTCGGGAAGTCGCCCGCCACGACGCGCACCCACGGCTGGCCCTTGACCGTGACCGGCACGAAATAGGGCTTGAGGGTCTGCAGGGCGGGCTGCTTCTTCACCAGCGCCTGCCAGCCGGCCTGCGCGGCTTCCGCGGAATGATAGCTTTCGAGATGGCCGCCGAAGGCGCCGGTCGGCATCGCGGGCCGGGCCGGTGCGGCCGGCGCGGGCGTGCCCTGCATGGGCGACATCTGCCCCATCGGTGCTGGCGGCGGCGTCTGCATGGCCTGCTGCTGCTGCACCGAAGGCGGCGGCGGTGGCGGCAGGACGTTGATCGCCTGCTGCGGCGGCGGGCGCATCATTGCGGCATCGCAAGCGCCCAGCGCGGCAAGGGCGGCCAGCGCGATGGCGGATCGCAGGAACCGGCTGCGCGTCCTCGGATTTGGCATGTAGGACATGGGCATCCCGACTCGACTCGAATCGAGTGCGAGTCTACCCAAGCGCGCCGCGTTCGTCGAACTACTGGATGACGATGCGCGGGCCCGCCGCGGACCCCGCGGCAAGGCCCTTCTCGACCGTCGCCCAGACCTTGTCGGCGATCGCGAGATAGGCCTGCGCATGCGCGCCGTCCGGTTCGCGCACCACGATGGGCGTGCCGGCGTCGGAGGTTTCGCGGATGGCGATGTGGAGCGGCACTTCGCCGAGGAAATCGACGCCGAGCTTCTCCGCCTCGCGCCGTGCGCCGCCGTGACCGAAAATGTCCTCTCGGTGACCGCAGTTCGTGCAGACGTGATAGCTCATGTTCTCGATGATGCCGAGCACGGGCACGTCGACCTTGCGGAACATGTTGAGGCCCTTGCGCGCGTCGAGGAGCGCGATGTCCTGCGGGGTCGACACGATGACGGCGCCGGCGAGCGGCACGCGCTGCGACATGGTGAGCTGCGCATCGCCCGTGCCCGGCGGCATGTCGACCACCAGGATGTCGAGATCGCCCCACGCCACGTCGCGCAGCATCTGCTCGAGCGCCCCCATCACCATGGGGCCGCGCCAGATCATCGGCGTGTCTTCCGGCACGAGGAAGCCCATCGACATGCACTTGATGCCGTAGTTCTGCATGGGCGTGAGGGTCTTGCCGTCGGGCGAGTTCGGCCGGCCGGAAATGCCGAGCATGCGCGGCTGCGAGGGGCCGTAGATGTCGGCATCGAGCATGCCCACCTTCAGGCCCTTGCGCGCGAGTGCCGCGGCGAGGTTCGTGGCGGTCGTCGACTTGCCCACGCCGCCCTTGCCCGAGGCCACGGCCACGATCGAGCGCACGCCGGGGACGAGCATCTTGCCGCCGGGCGCATTGGGCCCGCCGGCGGGGCCCGTGCCGGGCTGGCGCGCGGCCGGAGCGGGTGCACCGGCCTTCTGCGCGGTCAGCACGGCGGTGACGCTCAGCACGCCGTCCATCGCCTCGACCGCCTTTTCGGCCGCCTTGCGCAGCGGCTCCAGCACCGGGCCGCGCTTGGCATCCACTTCCAGCGAGAAGGCCACATGCCCGTCCTTGACGACGAGACCCTGCACCATGCCCAGCGAAACGATGTCTCCACGGCGGTCGGGGTCGGGGATCTTCTTCAGCGCGTCGAGGATCTGGGCTTGTGTGGGGGCGCTCACGGGGGAATTCCTGTCTTGATTTCCGGGGCTTGGGACCCCACATCGGCGGGGCGCGGAACTTTGCGGGCTTGGCCCCGAGGGGGCCGCCGCTTATATAGGCGGGCAAGAGCCGCGGGCCAACAGGCCTTCGTGCGGCCGGACGGACGAGAGGATCGGAAAAAGCGATGCCGTGGAATCAAGGTGGCGGTCCCTGGGGCGGCGGTGGCGGCGGCCAGAAGCCCAATCCGTGGGGCGGCCGGCCCGGCGGCGGCGGTCCGTTCGGTGGCGGCGGCAAGGGCCCCGACTTCGAGGACATGATCCGGCAGGGGCAGGAGCGTCTGCGCGACTTCCTGCCCGGCGGCATGGGGGCGGGGCGCGGCCTCGTTCTGGGTTTCGTGGCGCTCGTGGCGTTGTGGCTTGCGACCGGCTTCTACACCGTGCGCCCCGACCAGCAGGGTGTCGTCCTGCGCTTCGGCGAATGGGTGCGTTCGGCCCAGCCCGGTCTCAACTACCATCTTCCCTGGCCGGTCGAGACGGTGCTGACGCCGTCGGTGACTGCGGTCAACACGCTCAATATCGGTTTCCGCGACGCGCCCGACGGACGCGGGCGCGAGCGTCCGGTGCCCGAGGAAGCGCTGCTGCTGACGGGCGACGCCAACATCATCGACGTGCGCTACACCGTCTTCTGGCGCATCCGTGACGCGGGCCTCTTCCTGTTCTCGATCGCCTCGCCCGAATCCACCGTCAAGGCGGTCGCCGAAAGCGCCATGCGCGAGGCCGCCGGCCAGATGACCGCGCAGGACATGCTGACCGAGGGCCGCGCCAAGCTCGAGGAGCGTTCGACCCAACTCATGCAGGCGATGCTCGACAACTACCAGTCGGGCGTGC
This sequence comes from Rhodospirillales bacterium, assembly GCA_016794025.1. Taxonomy (GTDB): domain Bacteria; phylum Pseudomonadota; class Alphaproteobacteria; order CACIAM-22H2; family CACIAM-22H2; genus Tagaea. The sequence goes on from JAEUKX010000072.1 coordinate 7,822, forward strand.
AGGTGAGCCGCATCGAGCTGCGCGCGGTCGACCCGCCCGCGCAGGTCGTCGACGCGTTCCGCGACGTGCAGCGCGCGCGCGCCGACCGCGAGCGCACGCAGAACGAGGCGGAATCCTACCGCAACGACATCGTGCCGCGCGCCCGCGGCGAGGCGCAGCGCCTGCTGCAGGAGGCCGAGGGCTACCGCCAGCAGGTCGTCGCGCGCGCCCAGGGCGACGTCGCCGGCTATCTGGCGCTGCTCGAAGCCTACCGTCTGGCGCCCGACGTCACGCGCCAGCGTCTCTATCTGGAGACGATGGAGCAGGTCCTTCGCGGCAACCAGAAGGTCATCGTCGACCAGCACGGGGCGGGCGGTACCGGCCTCGTGCCGCTGATGTCGCTCAACGAACTCATGCGCCGTCCGCCCGCACAGTCCGGGCAGTCAGGCCAGTCCGGCCAGCAGGGAGCCACGCGATGAACCGCTTCCTTGTCGTCCTCGGCGCGATCCTCGTCGCCCTGGGCTTCCTTTCGACCACGACGTTCTTCACCGTCGGCCAGGGCCAGCAGGCGATGGTCCTGCAGTTCGGCGCGCCCGTGCGCGTCGTCCAGGATCCGGGCCTGAAGCTGAAGATCCCGTTCCTGCAGAACGTGCTCTATTTCGAGAAGCGCCTGCTCGACTTCGACGCCGAGCCGACCGAGGTCGTGCTGGGCGACCGCACGCGCATCGTGATGGACTCCTTCGCGCGCTACCGCGTGGTCGACCCGCTGCTGTTCTTCCAGTCGGTGCGCACCGAGCAGGGCATGCGCCAGCGCCTCGCCTCGATCGTCCAGTCGGCCACGCGCGACGTGTTCGGCCAGGTCAGCTTCGAGACGCTGCTGACCGCGCGGCGCGGCGAGCTCATGCGCGACATCACCGCGCGCGTGGTGAACGGCAGCCGCGCCTTCGGCATCGAGGTGGTGGACGTGCGCATCATGCGCGCCGACCTGCACCCCGACAACGCGCCGGCCATCTACGCGCGCATGCAGACCGAGCGCGTGCGCGAGGCGACCCAGCTGCGCGCCGAGGGTGCCGAGATCGCGCAGAAGATCCGCGGCGAGGCCGACCGCGAGCGCACCGTCGTGCTCGCCGATGCCAACCGCAAGGCGGCCGAGGCACGCGCCCAGGGTGACAACGAGGCCGCCCAGATCGCCGCCAAGGCCTACGGCTCCAATGCCGAGTTCTACGCCTTCTGGCGTTCGCTCGAGGCCTACCGCAAGGTGCTGACGGATTCGAATTCGACCATCGTGCTTTCGCCCGACAGCGAATTCTTCCGCTATTTCCGGGAAATGACGCCGGCCAAGCGGTAATCCGCGAAGCCGTTCCCGTAACGCACCGTTACGCGTACCGGACCGCCGGGGGCCCCAAAGGCCCGCCGGCGGTCTCCATTTCGCCGCAATCCGACCTATATATCGGTCTGTCGCGACCGGGCCGGGCCGTCGCATAATCGGGGGCGAGTCCCGCCCCCCGGCGTCGTCCCGTCCGGTCCCGAGCGGAATAAACAAGGAGCCAATCCCGTGATCGCCCGTGCATTCGCAACCCTTGCGCTCTCGTCGATCCTGACGCTTCAGGCGCTGGCCCCGGCACCCGCGCTCGCGCAGAACCCGACGCGCGCCGTTCCCGGTACGCTTGCCCCCTCGACCTTCGCGGACCTTGCCGAGCGGCTGCTGCCCTCGGTCGTCTCGATCCAGGTCACCGTCACGCAGGCCGCCGCCGCACCCGGCCCGCGCGGCCCGCAGGGGCAGGCGCCGCAGCAGCGCCGGCCCGACATGCCCCAGTTCCCGCCCGGCTCGCCGTTCGAGGAGTTCTTCAAGGACTTCTTCGACCGCCAGGGCCGCAACCCCGACCAGCAGCCGCAGCGCCGCGGCCAGTCGCTGGGCTCGGGCTTCGTGATCGACGCTTCGGGCTACATCGTCACCAACAACCATGTCATCGACGGCGGCGACGAGATCCGCGTGGTCTTCCACGACGGGCACACGCTGCCCGCCAAGCTCGTGGGCAAGGACCAGCGCACCGACCTGGCGCTCCTGAAGGTCGAGAGCAAGACGGCGCTCGCGCACGTGCCTTTCGGCGACAGCGACAAGGCGCGCGTGGGCGACTGGGTCGTGGCCATCGGCAACCCGCTGGGGCTCGGCGGCTCGGTCACGCAGGGAATCATCTCGGCGCGCAACCGCGACATCAACGCCGGCCCCTACGACGACTTCATCCAGACCGACGCCTCGATCAACCGCGGCAACTCCGGCGGCCCGCTGTTCAACCTTTCGGGCGAGGTCGTGGGCGTCAACACCGCGATCTTTTCGCAGAGCGGCGGATCGATCGGCATCGGCTTCTCGATCCCGGCGGCCATCGTCAAGAACGTGGTGGCGCAGCTGCGCAAGGACGGCCGCGTGCGCCGCGGCTGGCTTGGCGTCAACATCCAGACCGTGTCGGACGAGATCGCGGAGAGCGTGGGCCTCGACAAGGCGCGCGGCGCCATGGTCGCCAAGGTTCCCGACAACGGCCCGGCCGCCAAGGCCGACATCCGCGCGGGCGACGTGATCGTGAAGTTCGACGGCAAGGACGTGACCGACATGCGCCGCCTGCCGCGGCTGGTCGCCGAGACGCCCGTCGACAAGAGCGTGAAGGTCGAGGTGTGGCGCAACCGCAAGGCCGTCACGCTCGACGTGAAGCTCGGCGAGCTGGAGGAGGATCAGGCCGCCAGCGCCGCGACACCGCCGGGCGCCAAGCCCGGCCAGCCGCAGGGCCAGGCCGAGGTGCTGGGCATGACGCTTTCCCCGCTCACGCCGGAAATGCGCCAGCGCTTCCAGCTTTCCGACAAGCAGAAGGGCGTCGTGGTGACCGACGTCGTCGACGGCTCGGTGGCGCAGGAACGCGGCATTCGCCCCGGCGACGTGATCGTGGAGGTCGCGCAGACCGAGAT
>JAEUKX010000095.1 GCA_016794025.1 Rhodospirillales bacterium
CTCGGTCATCTACGTGCCGCCGCCCTTCGCCGCCGACGCGATCCTCGAGGCGGTCGACGCCAAGGTCCGCCTCGTCGTGTGCATCACCGAAGGCATCCCGGTGCTCGACATGGTGCGCGTCAAGCGCGCGATGACGGGCTCCAAGACGCGCCTGATCGGGCCGAACTGCCCGGGCCTGATCACGCCGGGCGAATGCAAGATCGGCATCATGCCGGGCCACATCCACAGCCGCGGCAAGATCGGCATCGTGTCGCGCTCCGGCACGCTGACCTACGAAGCCGTCGCGCAGACGACGGCCGCCGGCCTCGGCCAGACGACGTGCGTGGGCATCGGCGGCGACCCGGTCAACGGCACGAACTTCATCGACGTGCTCGAGATGTTCGTGGCCGACCCCGAGACGCAGGGCATCATCATGATCGGCGAGATCGGCGGTTCGGCCGAGGAGGACGCGGCCGCGTTCTACAAGTCGACCAAGACGAAGAAGCCGATCGTGGGCTTCATCGCCGGCGTCACGGCCCCGCCGGGACGGCGCATGGGCCATGCTGGCGCCATCATCTCGGGCGGCAAGGGCACGGCGGGCGACAAGATCGAGGCGATGAAGTCGGCCGGCTACATGGTGGCCGACAGCCCGGCGGCGCTCGGCACGACGATGCTCAAGGCGATGAAGGGCTGAAACCCGGAAAGACGACAACCCCAGCTTCGCGCGAAGGCAAACAAATGGCGACCCATCCCGATCTCGACTCGCTGTTCAACGGCGCCAACGCCGTCTATCTCGCCGAACTGGCCGACCGCTACCGCGCCGATCCGGCAAGCGTCGACCCGAGCTGGCATGCGCTGCTGCGCGAGATGGGCACGGAAGGGTCGAGCTACTTCGTGCCGGGCTGGGGGCGCGAGAAGACGAAGGTGATCGGCGTCGCCGACCCCGCGGCCGCCCCGCCCGCGAAAGGCAAAGGGGCCAACGGCGCCGCGGCTCCGGCCGCCGCCGCCGCGGGTGCCGTCACGCTCGAGCAGGCGCGTGCGGCCACGCTCGACTCGATCCGCGCGATCATGCTCATCCGCGCCTACCGCGTGCGCGGCCATCTCGACGCGACGCTCGATCCGCTGGCGCTCACCAAGCGCGAGCCGCATCCCGAACTCGACCCGGCCAGCTACGGCTTCACCGAAGCCGACATGGACCGGCCGATCTTCATCGACAACGTGCTCGGCATGCACACCGCCACGCTGCGCGAGATCACGGCGGCGCTGAAGAAGACCTACAGCGGCTCGATCGGCGTCGAGTTCATGCACATCACCGATCCCGAGCAGAAATCGTGGATCCAGCAGCGCGTCGAAGGCCCGCGCAACCACACCGATTTCACCGACCGCGGCAAGCGCGCCATCCTCGAGCGCCTGACGGCCGCCGAGGGTTTCGAGCGCTATCTCGACAAGAAGTTCGTCGGCACGAAGCGTTTCGGCCTCGATGGCGCCGAATCGATGGTCCCGGCGCTCGAGCAGATCATCAAGCGCGGCGGCCAGCTCGGCGTGCGCGAGATCGTGATCGGCATGCCGCACCGCGGCCGCCTCAATGTGCTCGCCAACGTGATGGGCAAGCCCTACGTCGCGATCTTCTCGGAGTTCCAGGGCTTCTCCTCGCAGCCGGACGACGTGCAGGGGTCCGGCGACGTGAAGTACCATCTGGGCACGTCCTCGGACCGCGAGTTCGACGGCAACAAGGTCCATCTTTCGCTCACCGCCAATCCCTCGCATCTCGAGGCGGTCAACCCGGTCGTGCTCGGCAAGGCGCGCGCCAAGAGCGTGCAGCTCGGCGACAACGACCGTTCGCAGGTGATGCCGCTGCTGCTGCATGGCGATGCGGCGTTCGCCGGCCAGGGCATCGTGCCCGAGACGATGAGCTTCGTGGACATCCTCGGCTACCGGACCGGCGGCACGATCCATTTCGTCGTCAACAACCAGATCGGCTTCACGACCGCGCCGAACTACTCGCGCTCGGGCGTCTACTGCACGGACATCGCCAAGGGGCTGGGCTTCCCGGTCTTCCACGTGAACGGCGACGATCCCGAGGCGGTGGTGCACGTGGCGCGCATGGCGACGGAGTTCCGCCAGCGCTTCAAGCGCGACGTCGTCATCGACATGATCTGCTACCGCCGCCACGGCCACAACGAGGCGGACGAGCCGTCTTTCACGCAGCCGATCATGTACCGCAAGATCGCGAGCCAGCCGACGACGCGCACGCTCTATGCCGAGCATCTGGCGAAGACGGGCCAGCTTGCGGCCGAGGAATCGCAGAAGATCTACGACGATTTCATCGCGCATCTCGATTCGCAGTTCGAGGCGTCGAAGAACTACAAGCCCAACAAGGCCGACTGGCTGGAAGGCAAGTGGGCCGGCTTCGAGGTCGCCAAGAAGGAAGACAACCGCGGCAACACGGCCGTGCCGCTCGACCTGCTGAAGGAAGTGGGGGCGGGCATCTGCCGCGTGCCGGACGGCCACAACATCCACCGCACGATCCGCCGCCAGATCGAGAACAAGAAGAAGCTCATCGATCAGGGTGCGGGCATCGACTGGGCGACGGCGGAGGCGCTGGCCTTCGGCACGCTCGCGGTCGAGGGCACGCCGGTGCGCCTGTCCGGCCAGGACTGCGGGCGCGGCACGTTCTCTCAGCGCCATTCGGTGCTGGTCGACCAGGAATCCGAGAAGCGTTTCGTGCCCCTCAACAACATCCGCAAGGGGCAGGCGACCTTCGAGGTGCATGACAGCCCGCTGTCGGAATTCGGCGTGCTCGGCTTCGAGTACGGCTATTCGCTGGCCGAGCCCAACGCACTCGTGCTGTGGGAAGCGCAGTTCGGCGACTTCGCCAACGGCGCGCAGACGATGTTCGACCAGTTCATCTCGTCGGGCGAGGTGAAGTGGCTGCGCATGTCCGGCCTCACGGTGCTTCTGCCGCACGGCTACGAGGGGCAGGGACCCGAGCATTCCTCCGCGCGCATGGAGCGTTATCTCCAGATGTGCGCCGAGGACAACTGGCAGGTCTGCAACCTGACGACGCCCGCCAACTATTTCCATGCGCTGCGCCGGCAGGTCCGCCGGACGATCCGCAAGCCGCTCGTGATCATGACGCCCAAATCGCTGCTGCGGCACAAGCTCGCGGTCTCGACGCTGGCCGACATGGGGCCGGGCACGAGCTTCCACCGCATCCTGCCGGAGACCGAGAAGCTGGCCGCCGACGCGAAGGTGAAGCGCGTGATCCTGTGCTCGGGCAAGGTCTATTACGACCTGTTCGAGGAGCGCGCCAAGCGCGGCATCGACAACGTCGCCATCGTGCGCATCGAGCAGCTCTATCCCTTCCCGCTTGCCACGACGGAGCGCGAGCTCGGCCGCTACAAGAACGCCGAGATCGTGTGGTGCCAGGAAGAGCCGCAGAACATGGGCGCGTGGACGTTCGTCGAGCACCGCCTCGAGAACATCCTCTCGAACCTCAAGATCGCCGCCAAGCGGCCGGCCTATGCGGGCCGTCCGGAAGCCGCGGCGACCGCCACGGGTCTCTACAAGCGCCACAACAAGGAACAGGCCGAGCTCGTCGACAAGGCGCTCACGGTCTGACGACTAGAACCGGAACGACAGAGAACGGAATCGGACAATGGCCGTCGAAATCAAGGTTCCCACCATGGGCGAATCCGTCACGGAAGCGACGATCGCCAAGTGGTTCAAGAAGGTCGGCGACGCCGTGAAGGCGGACGAGCCGCTGTGCGAACTCGAGACCGACAAGGTCACGGTCGAGGTCCCGGCCCCCGTCGCGGGCATGCTTTCCGCGATCACGGCCGAACCGGGTGCCACCGTCTCGGTCGGGGCCAAGCTCGGCGAGATTGAGGCCGGTGCCGCCGGCAAGGCGGCCGCACCGGCTGCTGCTCCGGCGAAGGCCGCGGCACCGGCCCCCGCGAAGGCCGCGCCTGCCGCCGCCGCCCAGCCGGGCCCGGCTGCGCGCAAGGCGCTGTCGGAAGCGGGTCTCGACGCCGGCGCCGTCGCCGGTTCGGGCAAGGACGGCCGCGTGACCAAGGCCGACGTCGCGTCGGCCGCTTCGGCACCCAAGGCCGCCGCTGCACCGGCCGCTCCGCGCGAGACCGGTCCGCGCGAGGAACGCGTGAAGATGACGCGCCTTCGTACGCGCATTGCCGAGCGCCTGAAGCAGGCCCAGAACACGGCCGCCATGCTGACGACCTTCAACGAGGTCGATATGACGGCCGCCATGGCCATGCGCGCGAAGTACAACGACCAGTTCGAGAAGCGCCACGGCATCAAGCTCGGCTTCATGTCGATCTTCGCCAAGGCGTGCGTGGTGGCGCTCAAGGAGCTGCCGGCCGTCAACGCCGAGATCGACGGCGGCGACATCGTCTACAAGAACCATTACGACATCGGCATCGCCGTGGGCACGCCGCAGGGCCTTGTCGTGCCGGTCGTGCGCGACTGCGACCTGCTGTCCTTCGCCGACATCGAGAAGAAGATCGGCGATTTCGGCCGCCGCGCACGCGACGGCAAGCTGACGGTCGACGAGATGTCGGGCGGCACCTTCACCATCACCAACGGCGGCATCTACGGCTCGCTCATGTCCACGCCCATCCTGAACCCGCCGCAGTCGGGCATCCTGGGCATGCACAAGATCCAGCCGCGCCCCATCGCCGTGGGGGACAAGGTCGAGATCCGCCCGATGATGTACATCGCGCTCAGCTACGACCACCGCATCATCGACGGCCGTGAGGCCGTCACGTTCCTCGTGCGCGTCAAGGAATGCATCGAGGACCCCGCGCGCCTGATCCTGGACATGTGAGCGAAAAGAACATGAGCGAAGCCGCCTACGATCTCGTCGTCATCGGTGCCGGTCCCGGCGGTTACGTCTGCGCCATCCGCGCGGCACAGCTCGGGCTGAAGGTCGCGTGCGTCGAGAAGCGCGAGACGCTGGGCGGCACCTGCCTCAATGTGGGCTGCATCCCGTCGAAGGCGCTGCTGCAGGCGTCGGAGAAGTTCGAGGAGGCAAGCCACGGGCTCGGCGCGTTCGGCGTCAAGGTCGGCAAGGTCGAGCTCGACCTGAAGGCCATGATGGGCCACAAGGAAAAAACGGTGAAGTCGAACGTCGACGGCATCGCCTTCCTGTTCAAGAAGAACAAGGTCGACTGGATCAAGGGGGCCGGCAAGGTCGCGGGCGCCGGCAAGGTCGAGGTCGCGCTCAACGCCGGCGGAACGCAGAGCCTTGCGGCAAAGGCGATCGTCATCGCCACGGGTTCGGACGTCGTCTCGCTGCCCTCGCTCAAGATCGACGAGAAGAAGATCGTTTCCTCGACCGGCGCGCTCGAGCTTTCGGAAGTGCCGAAGTCGATGGTGCTGGTGGGCGGCGGCGTGATCGGGCTCGAGATGGGCTCGGTCTGGCAGCGCCTTGGCGCCAAGGTCACCGTCGTGGAATTCCTCGACCGCATCATGCCCGGCATGGACGGCGAGGTATCCAAGCAGATGCAGCGCATCCTCACCAAGCAGGGCATGGCCTTCAAGCTGTCGACGAAGGTGACGGCCGCCAAGGTCGGCCCCAAGGGCGTGAACCTCACGCTGGAGCCCGCCGCGGGCGGTGCGGCCGAGACGCTGGAGACCGACATCGTGCTCGTTGCCGTCGGCCGGCGCCCCTACACCGACGGGCTGGGCCTGAAGGAAGCGGGCGTGGCGCTCGACGAGAAGGGCCGCGTGGCCGTCGACGGCCATTTCCAGACGAACGTGCCCGGCATCTACGCGATCGGCGATGCGATCGCGGGCCCCATGCTCGCCCACAAGGCGGAGGACGAGGGCACGGCGGTGGCCGAGATCCTCGCCGGCCAGCATGGCCACGTGAACTACGACGCGATCCCGTCGGTCGTCTACACGTGGCCGGAATGCGCTTCGGTCGGCAAGACCGAGGAGCAGCTGAAGGCCGAGGGTGTGGCCTACAAGGTCGGCAAGTTCCCGTTCACCGCGAACGGACGCGCCCGCGCCATGAACTCGACCGACGGCTTCGTGAAGATCCTCGCCGACAAGGCGACGGATCGCGTGCTCGGCGTCCACATGGTGGGTCCGGCCGTGGGCGAGATGATCGCGGAAGTCACGCTTGCCATCGAGTTCGGCGGCTCGGCCGAGGACATTGCGCGCACCTGCCACGCGCACCCGACGCTGACCGAGGCCGTGCGCGAAGCGGCGCTGGCCGTCGACGGCCGCCCGATCCACATCTGACGAAGCGTCAGGCGAACAGCTTGCCGAGGCGGGCGATGCCCGCCTCGATGCGCTCGACCGTGGGCATCGAGAAATTGAGGCGCAACGTGTTCTCGCCGCCGCCCGTGGCGTGGAAGGCGCGGCCCGGCACGTAGGCCACGCGCTCGCGCCGGATCGCGTCGGGCAGCATCGCGCCGGCGTCGCGCTCCGGCGCCAGCGTCACCCACACGAACATGCCGCCGTCGGGCTTCGTCCACTGCGCGCCCTTGGGCATGTGGCGGTCGAGGGCGGCCAGCATGGCGTCGCGCTTGGTGCGGTAGGCGGCGCATACCTTGGCCACCTGCGCGTCGTAGCAGCGCGTGGCGACCTCGTGGATGACCATCTGGTTGATCGTGGCGCTGTGCAGGTCGCCCGCCTGCTTGGCGAGCACGAGCTTGCGAATCGGGTCCTTCGCCCCGCACACCCAGCCCACGCGCAGGCCCGGCGAGATCGATTTCGAGAACGTGCCGCAGTAGAGCACGCGCGAGGCATCGATCGACCCCGTCCTGCGCACGTCGAGTTCAAGGCACGAGGGGATTGCCGCGCCGCCATAGCGCAGCGCCTCGTAGGCCGCGTCCTCGATCAGCGGCACGTCCATTTCGGTGCACAGATCGAGAAGCTTCTTTCGCGCCGCCTCGCCCATCGACACGCCGGTGGGGTTCGCGAAGTCCGGCACGCAGTAGGCGAAGGCCACGCGACCGCCGCGCGCCTTCGCGCGCTCGGCGAGCGAGGCGGCCGTTGCGTTCGAACCCGGCAGCAGGTCGTCGTAGTTGGGCTCGCATGGTCCGAACGCCTGAAGCGCGCCCATGTAGGTGGGCCGCTCGACCAGCACCGTGTCGCCCGTGCCGACGAACAGCTTGCCGATCAGGTCGAGCCCCTGCTGGGAACCCGTGACGATCATCACATTGTCGCGCGTGCACGCCACGCCGCGCCGACCCATGTAGCCAACGATCCAGTCGCGCAGCGGGCCGTAGCCTTCGCTGACCGAATACTGCAGCGCGTGGCCGCTCTTCTCGGGGCTTTCCAGTGCGGCCGTGTAGGCTGCACTGATCTCCGCGACCGGGAACAGCGTCGGGTCGGGAATGCCGCCGGCGAAGGAGATGATGCCGGGATCCTCGAGCAGCTTCAGCAGCTCGCGAATCTCGGAAGCCTGCATGCCGCGCGTCCGCGCGGCATAGTGGTGGGCCCAGTCATGTTCGCCGGTTTGGGTCATCGTCCTTCCTCGTCGGGCGGCAATCCTAGCCGGTCCGTGGCCGGCGGGAACTGCGTGTGTGCCGGGGCAGCGTTGCGCCGGGCAGGCGTCAGGCCATGGCCGCTTCGGCGATCCCCTGGCGGGCCATCATCCGGATGACCGAGGGGCGCGTCTTCATCGCGTCGGTCAGGCGCTTGATCGCCGGGTAGGCGTAGGCAGGCGCGGCCAGATGGCGGGTCCAGCGCGCCAGCATGTGCACGAAAAAATCCGCGGTCGAAACGCCTGCACCCAGACAATAGGGCTTGCCGCGCGCGGCCAGCGTGGCGTCGACATGCGCAAGATGCCGGCCGATGCGCGCGGCGGCATTTTCCTTGATCGCGCCATGCCGCGCTTCGTCGGCGATCAGCCAGTCGGGATGGAACCAGTCCATCAGGGCGGGCTGCAGCGTGTTCGACAGGAACAGCATCCATTCGTACGCGCGCGCGCGCTCGTGCGTGCCCGGTGCCGGCAGCAGGGCGGCCTGCGGGAACCGCTCGGCCAGATGCAGGCAGATCGCCGCCGATTCCGTCAGCACGAAATCGCCGTCGATGAGCACCGGCACGCGGCCCTTGGGGTTGAGCTTGAGGAACTGCGGGTCGCGCGCGGCGCCGGCGTCCATGTCCATGTCGACCCAGTCGTAGGCGACGCCGATTTCTTCGAGGATCGCCGCCGGCGCCATGACCGCCGTGCCGGGCCCGCCATAGATCTTCATTCCGTCAAACCCCGAACAGGTGCTGGATCGCCAGCCAGATGACCGCGGCGCCGCCGAGCACGACGGCCATGGCGATCGCTGCGGCGAACATGCCCACGACAATGCCGCCGGCCACGAAGCCGCCGTCGCGGCCGACCTGGCCCAGCGCCATGATCGCCATCGCCACGGCCGGCGGCTGGTTGCCCAGCGGGATGGGAAGCGAGACGATCACCGCCATCGCGAGAAACACGACGCCCAGCACGCGCTCGAACCAGCCTTCGGTCAGGCCCGTCAGGCGCGGCTTCAGGTGGCGCTCGACGCGCTGCAGATAGGGCACGCCGCGGTCGACGAAGGTCTCGAAATCCTTGCGTGCGAGCGAGCGTTCCAGAAGCCAGCGCGGCAGCACCGGGCGTTCGAAGCCCAGGATCATCTGCACGGCAAGGATGATCTGCGGCACGCCGAAAAGCGTCGACACGCCGGGGATCGTGCCGATGCCTACGGCGTTGGGCAACGCGAACAGCAGCATCGCGGCGCCGAAGGCGCGGTGTTCCAGCGCCTCGATCAGGTCGGCAAGGCGCACGCGCTCGGCGCCGCGCGCGCGCAGGTCGAGAAGGATGCGGGAAACCTGGTCGGTGCTTGTCATGCGCGCGCGACTATAGAGGCACGCGCGCGGCCCGTCACCCGCGCGCGCGGGGGTGGGCGGCGGCGTAGACGTCGATCAGCCGCTCGGCGTCGACGGCGGTATAGCGCTGCGTGGTCGACAGCGAGGCGTGACCCAGCAGTTCCTGGATCGCGCGCAGGTCCGCCCCCGCCCCCAGCAGGTGGGTGGCGAAGGAATGGCGCAGCGCATGCGGCGTCGCCGTCTCGGGCAGGCCCAGTTCGTTGCGAAGCGCGCGCACGCGCGCCTGCACGATGCCGGCGGCCAGCCGCTTGCCGCGCGCGCCCCGGAAAAGCGGATCCCTGGCGCCGCCCCTGAACGGACACTGGCGCGCGTAGGTCTCGACCAGTTCGCGCACCTGCGGCAGCAGCGGCACGTCGCGCGCCTTGCGCCCCTTGCCCACGATGCGCAGCATCTCGCCCAGCGGCAGTGCGCCGCAATCCAGCGACAGCGCCTCGTCGATGCGAAGCCCCGCACCATAGAGCAGCGCCAGCACCGCGCGGTCGCGCGCCTCGATCCAGGGGGCCGAGGCGCCGATATCCGCGGCATCGAGGAGGGCGGCTGCATCCTCGGCATGCAGCGCCTTGGGCACGCTTTTCGGCAGGCGGGGCCCGCGCAGGGCCGCGATGTGGGCGTTGCGCGCCAGCCCCTGCCGGTCGAGGAAGCGGAAGAACCCGCGCAACGCCGAGAGGGCGCGCGCATTGGAAGAGGCGGCGAGGCCGTCGCGCATGCGGCGGGCGAGGAAGCCGCGGAAATCGGCCGGCTTCAGGGCCGAGAGCGCGGCCAGCCCCGGCGGTTCGCCGAGATGTTCCTGCAGGAAGGCGAGGAAGTCGGACAGGTCGCGCGTGTAGTTCGACAGCGTGTGGCGCGAGGCGCGCTTCTCGTCGCGCAGAGAGGCCTGCCAGCGGTCGATCGCCGGCAGCAGGTCGGCCGCGGCGGCGAAGCCCGGCGTCAGTTCCCGCGCGACAGCCATCCGCGCAGCGCCGCCTCGACCGTGCGGCCGAGGAAATTGAGCAGCTCGGTGCCCTGGCCGGGATGGAACTTCGAGGTCGCGCGCGCGCCGAAGGCAAGGATGCCCGGCGGCATGTCGCGCTTGAGCTGCAGGCGCAGCAGCGCCTGACTGTGCACGAGCGTGGAGGCCCCGCCATAGATGGCGCTGTCGCCCGGCTCGTCGGCCAGCAGCAGGATGTCGCGCCGCTCGCCCATCAGCCGGTCGACCGTGCCGCGCGGCAGGATGCGCAGGTTCTGCGCGGTCTCGCCGGGGGCCGCACTGTCGATCGATTCGAAGCCGAGCCCGATCGCGTCGACTTCCAGATGCATGGGCAGGTCGACCGCGATCGTGTCGATGCAGTGCGGCAGCGATTTCGCCGTCAGTACCGAGAGCACGGCCGCGTGGATGCGGCCCTGCGTGGCGAGGTTGGCGCGGCTCGTGGCGATGAGTTCGGCCTGCGCCGCCGTCAGCTTGGAAAGGTCGGTGCGCATGCGCTCGAGCATGTAGCGCTGCATGTCGACGACGCCGTTCTCCGAACGCTGCGAAGGCGGCGTCAGGATCCACAGCAGGTCGGGATGCTCGATCAGGAAGTCCGGGTGGCGGCGCAGATACTCCGCCACGACCGCACCGGTAAGGGCAGGCGGTCCGGCGAGGGCGTTTGCGCTGTCGGTCTCGGCCATGATCGAAGGGTTCTCCCCGGCTTCCGGCTTAAAGGAGCGACTGGCCCGTTTTCTTCCAGTCGGCGTTGAACTGGGCGAGGCCCTTGTCGGTCAGCGGATGACCGAAGAGCTGCTTGAGCACGCTTGGCGGCATCGTGGCCACGTGCGCGCCGAGCTTGGCGCTGTCGACCACGTGCATGGGCCCGCGGATCGAGGCGACGAGCACCTCGGTGCGGAAGCCCGGATACTGGCGGTAGATCTGGCAGATGTCGGCGATGAGCTGCATGCCGCTCATGCCGATATCGTCGAGCCTGCCCACGAACGGCGAGACGAACGCCGCACCGGCCTTGGCGGCGAGGATCGCCTGCGCGGGGCTGAAGCACAGCGTGACATTGACCATCGTGCCGGCGTCGGCCAGCGCCTTGCAGGTCTTGAGGCCGTCGACCGTCAGCGGCACCTTGACCGCGATGTTCTTGGCGATCGCCGCGAGCTTCTTGCCTTCCTTCAGCATCGTGTCGAAGTCGTTCGAAACGACCTCGGCGCTGACGGGACCCGGCACGACCGAGCAGATCTCGGCCACGACGTCGAGGAACTTGCGGCCCGACTTCGCGATGAGCGAGGGATTCGTCGTCACGCCGTCGACGAGGCCCGTGGCGGCCAGCTCGCGGATTTCGGAGATTTCTGCGGTGTCGACGAAGAATTTCATCGGAAGCGCTTTGCCTTGCGACTCGAAACGGCCAGAGTCTAGCCGATGGCCGAGTCGCGATCCAGCATGCGCGTGCGCGTGGCCCTGCCGCTGCCTCTCGGGCCCTACGACTACCGGGTGCCGGCGGGGCGCGAGTATGCGCCGGGCGATATCGTCAGCGTGCCGCTGGGGCGGCGCGCGGTCGCGGGCGTGGTCTGGGACGAAGCACCCGACGAGACGCTCGATGAAGCCAAGCTGAAGGACATCGCCGCGCGCCTGCCTGTGCCCGCGATGCGCGCACCTTTGCGCAGGTTCGTCGAATGGGTTGCGGGCTATACGCTGTCGCCGCTGGGCAACGTGCTGCGCATGGCGATGAGCGTGCCCGACGCCTTCATTGAGCCGCGGCGCATGACGGTCGTCGCGGTTTCCGATTCCGCGCCCGACCCGGAACTCGACGAGCCCGGCGTGCTGACGCCCGCGCGCAGGCGCGCGCTCAAGGAGGCGCGCAGCGGCGCCAGGCCCGCGGCCGAGCTTGCGCGCGCGGCCGGCGTGTCGGCAGGCGTGGTCAAGGGGCTGGTCGACAAGGGTTGGCTCGACACGCACGAGGTCGATCCGCCGGCCCCCAGAGCGCCCGACGCGGGCCACCCGCGCGCCGATCTCACGCCGCTCCAGCGCACGGCGGCGGACGAATTGTCGGGCCGCGTGGGCGGGGGCTTTTCCGTCACGCTGCTCGACGGCGTGACGGGATCGGGCAAGACGGAGGTGTATTTCGAGGCCGTGGCCGCGGCGCTGGCCGCGGGCAAGCAGGTGCTGGTGCTGCTGCCGGAAATCGCGATGGGCGCCCAGTGGCTCGCGCGCTTTACGCAGCGCTTCGGGGCCGAGCCCGCGCAATGGCATTCCGAACTGCGCACGGGCGAACGCGCGCGCGTGTGGCGCGCGATCGCGACGGGCGATACGCCGGTCGTCGTGGGCGCGCGTTCGGCGCTGTTCCTGCCGTTCGCGGAGCTGGGTCTCGTCGTCGTCGACGAGGAACACGAACAGGCCTTCAAACAGGAGGACGGCACGATCTACCACGCGCGCGACATGGCCGTGGTGCGCGCGCGCCTCGAGGGCTGCCCGGTCGTGCTTGCCTCGGCCACGCCCTCGCTGGAGACGCTCGCCAATGTCGAACGCGGCCGCTACGCGCGCGTGGAACTGCCCGCGCGCCATGGCGGGGCAAGCCTGCCGAAGGTCGAGGCGGTCGATCTGCGCAAGTTTCCGCCCGCGCGCCAGTCGTTCCTGAGCGAACCGCTGCGCGCCGCCCTGCGCGAGGCGTTGGCTGCGGGCGAGCAATCGATGCTGTTCTTGAACCGGCGCGGCTATGCGCCGCTCACCTTGTGCCGGGCGTGTGGCCACCGGCTGCAATGCCCGTCCTGCACGGCCTGGCTGGTCGAGCACCGCCTGCATGCCCGGCTGCAGTGCCACCATTGCGGCTATTCGGCGCCGCTGCCGCGCAATTGCCCCGCCTGCACGGCGGAAGATTCGTTCGTTGCCTGCGGTCCCGGTGTGGAGCGGGTGGCGGAGGAGGCGCGGCGGCTTTTCCCCGACGCGCGGATCGACGTGATGACGTCCGACACCGTCACGGGCCCCGCGGCGGCGGAGGAATTCGTTCGCCGCATGGCCGCGCGCGAGATCGACATCCTCGTGGGCACGCAGATCGTGGCCAAGGGCCATCACTTCCCGCTGCTCACGCTCGTGGGCGTGGTCGATGCCGATCTGGGCCTGTCGGGCGGCGACCTGCGTGCGGGCGAGCGGACCTGGCAGCTCCTCCATCAGGTCGCGGGCCGGGCCGGCCGCGCGGAACGGCCCGGCCGCGTGCTGCTCCAGACCTATATGCCCGAGCATGCGGTCATGAAGGCGCTGGTCGGCGGCGACCGGGCGCGCTTCCTCGCGGCCGAGCGCGCCGACCGCCAGCGCCACGGTTGGCCGCCCTATGGCCGGCTGGCCGCCGTGATCGTGGCGGGCGAGGACGAGGGGTTGGTCGAGCGGCTTTCCCGTCGGCTGGGGGCGACAGCCCCCAAGGGGCCCGGCGTGCAGGTGCTGGGTCCGGCGCCCGCACCCATGGCGATCCTGCGCGGCCGGCACCGCCGCCGCCTCCTCCTGAAGGCTGGCAGAGAGGCGAACTTGCAGCAGATTCTGGATTCGTGGCTGTCGCAGACGCGCGTGCCGGACGCCGTGCGCGTGCAGGTCGACATCGATCCGTACAGCTTCATGTGACGCGCGGATAAAGCCCGGATTTTCGGGCAAAAGTGGATAACCTGCGGCTTTTTCGCGCCCCTTATTGCATCGGCGAATTGCCTGTGTTAGCTAATCGCCCGCGGTCGGCCGGGAGGGCCCTCTCGGTCGCCGTTTTCTTGTTGTTTTTCGCATAGTTGGCGAGCCCGTCCGGGGCGGGCCAGCGGGCGGAAAAAACGCCGGACAGGGAATCGCGCGTGGCTTCCAAAAACGCCTCTTCCGCAGCCGTCGCCCAACGTTATGCGGGCGCGCTTTATGAACTCGCCAATCCGCAGTGGCTCGACGCCGTCGCGGGCGACCTCAAGACCTTCGAAGACGCGCTTGGCGCGGTGCCCGAACTCAAGCGCACCGCCAACAGCCCGCTGCTGCCGCGCAAGGCGCAGGAAGCCGCCGTGCTGGCCGTGATGGCCAGCCTCGGCATCGGCGATCTGGTGCGCCGCTTCGTGGGCACGCTCGCGCGCAACCGCCGCCTGGCCGACTTTCCCGCGATCGCGAAGGAATATCGCGCGATCCTGGCCGAAGCGCGCGGCGAGACGGTCGCCGAAGTCGTGTCGGCCGCCCCGCTGTCGGCCGCGCGCGTGGCCGAGCTCGAGGCCAAGCTTCGCGCCGCCGCCGGGCGCAAGGTCACGCTCGACCTCAAGGTAGATCCCAAACTTCTGGGCGGGCTGAAGGTGAAGGTGGGTTCCCGCCTCGTCGATGCCTCGCTGCAGGGCCAACTCAAGCGTCTTCACCTGACCCTCTCGGGTCGGGCCTGATTTCACCGGAGAACGATTCGATGTCCATCCGCGCCGCCGAAATTTCCGCCATCCTCAAGGAGCAGATCGCCAAGTTCGACACGGCCGCCGACGTGGCCGAGGTCGGGCAGGTCATCTCCGTGGGCGACGGCATCGCCCGCGTCTACGGCCTCGACAACGTGCAGGCCGGCGAGATGGTCGAGTTCCCGGGCGGCATCAAGGGCATGGCCCTCAACCTCGAGACCGACAATGTCGGCGTCGTCATCTTCGGCGACGACCGCGACATCAAGGAAGGCGACACCGTCAAGCGCACCGGCGCCATCGTCGAGGTGCCGGTCGGCAAGGCGCTGCTCGGCCGCGTGGTCGACGGCCTCGGCAACCCGATCGACGGCAAGGGCCCGCTCGCCGGCGCCAAGATGACCCGCGTCGAGGTGAAGGCCCCCGGCATCATCGCGCGCAAATCGGTGCACGAGCCGATGCAGACCGGCCTCAAGGCCATCGACGCGCTCGTGCCCGTCGGCCGCGGCCAGCGCGAGCTGATCATCGGCGACCGCCAGACCGGCAAGACCGCCGTCGCGATCGACACCTTCATCAACCAGAAGACGGTCAACGCGCAGGGCGACGAATCCAAGAAGCTCTACTGCATCTACGTGTGCATCGGGCAGAAGCGCTCGACCGTCGCGCGCATCGTCAAGACGCTCGCGGACTACGGCGCGCTGGAATACTCGATCGTCGTCGCGGCCACCGCGTCGGACCCGGCGCCGCTGCAGTTCCTCGCCCCCTACACGGGCTGCGCCATGGGCGAGTTCTTCCGCGACAACGGCATGCACGCCGTCATCGTGTACGACGATCTTTCCAAGCAGGCCGTCTCGTACCGCCAGATGTCGCTGCTGCTGCGCCGCCCGCCGGGCCGCGAAGCGTATCCCGGCGACGTGTTCTACCTGCACTCGCGCCTGCTCGAGCGCGCGGCGAAGATGTCGGACTCGATGAAGGCCGGTTCGCTGACCGCCCTTCCGGTCATCGAGACGCAGGCCGGCGACGTGTCGGCCTACATCCCGACGAACGTCATCTCGATCACCGACGGCCAGATCTTCCTCGAAACCGACCTCTTCTATAAGGGCATCCGCCCGGCCATCAACGTGGGCCTGTCGGTCTCGCGCGTCGGCTCGGCCGCGCAGATCAAGGCGATGAAGCAGGTCGCCGGCAAGATCAAGCTCGAGCTCGCCCAGTACCGCGAGATGGCCGCCTTCGCGCAGTTCGCCTCCGACCTCGACGCGTCGACGCAGAAGCTGCTCGCGCGTGGTGCACGCCTCACCGAACTGCTGAAGCAGCCGCAGTATTCGCCCATGCCGGTCGAAGAGCAGGTCGTCTCGATCTTCGCGGGCGTCAACGGCTTCCTCGACGGCATCGAAGTCAAGAACGTCGGCAAGTTCGAGGCCCAGTTCATGGCCGAGGTGAAGGCCAAGCACTCGGACATCCTGACGGCCGTGCGCAACGACCGCGAGATCAAGCCGGAAACGGACAAGAAGCTGCGCGGCGTGCTCGAAGCCTTCGTCAAGACCTTCTCGGCCTGAGCCTAGCGGCGCCGGACAAGCAAGATGGCAACACTCAAAACACTCCGGATGCGGATCGCGTCGGTCAAGTCGACGCAGAAGATCACGTCCGCCATGAAGATGGTTGCCGCGGCCAAGCTTCGCCGCGCGCAGGAGCAGGCGGAAGCCGCGCGCCCCTACGCGACGCGCATGGGCCGCATGCTGGGCTCGCTCGCCGGCTCGATGACGGCCGGGGCGGGCGCGCCCAGGCTGCTCGCGGGTACCGGTGCCGACAAGGTCCACCTGATGGTGGTCTGCACGTCGGACCGCGGCCTGTGCGGCGGCTTCAACTCGTCGATCGTGCGCCTCGCGCGCGCCGAGATCCGCAAGCTCCAGGCCGAGGGCAAGACGGTCAAGATCCTGTGCGTGGGCCGCAAGGGCCGCGACCAGCTGCGCCGCGACTTCGCCAGCCTGATCGTCGGTTCGGTCGAGGACGTGGGCCGCAAGCGCATGACCTTCGCCGAAGCCCAGCGCGTGTCCGACAGGGTGCTGGCGATGTTCGACGCCGGCGAGTTCGACGTCGCCGCCCTCTATTACGCGCGCTTCAAGTCGGCGATCACGCAAGTACCCACGCGCCTGCAGCTCGTCCCGTTCGTCGCCGCCGAAGCCGGCGCGCCGGATTCCGGTGCGAGCTACGAATACGAACCCGAGGAAGGCGAGATCCTGGCGGCCCTGCTGCCGCGCAACCTCGCCGTCCAGGTCTATGGCGGTCTTCTCGAAAACGCCGCGTCCGAGCAGGGTGCGCGCATGTCCGCGATGGACAGCGCCACGCGCAACGCCGGCGACATGATCAAGAAGCTCACGCTCAACTACAACCGCTCGCGCCAGGCCTCGATCACCAAGGAACTGATCGAGATCATCTCCGGCGCCGAA
>JAEUKX010000026.1 GCA_016794025.1 Rhodospirillales bacterium
ATCGCCGGAAAGCACGGCTTCCAGCCTTAAGTGCCGGTCCTTTTCGCCGACGCCGCGGCACGCGATCTCGAAGCGATCGTCGCGTATATCGCGGATCACAACAGGCAGAGCGCCGAAGACGTCTACCGCGCCATCGCCGCCGCCGCCCGGCAGCTCGACCGGTTTCCGGCACTCGGCCGGCCGGGCCGGATCGACGGAACGCGCGAGCTGGTCGTCGGGCAGTCGCCGTACATTCTCGTCTATGCGGTCGACGGGGCCGATGCCGTCATTGTCGCCGTCTTTCACGGATCGCGCGATTTCGCCGCGGCCATGGCCGGGCGGGCCCTTCCGCCGGAAACCCGTTGAAGTTGCGCGGCGAGAAGGCAGCGGCGACCGCGCGTTCCGCAATGCGCTGGCGAGCTATCTCCGGCGGCAGATGGCCGGAACCAAGGTTGCGAAAGTCCGGTTCGCCGATTCGCGGCGCGACAACCTCATCCAGCTGGTCGACATGTGCACAGGCGCCATCGCCCGCTCCTACCGGACGGACCGCTCGGATGCGCGCCGCTGGCGCACGATGCTTGCGCCGAAAATCGCGGACATCTGGGATTTCAGGTGAAAGGCGGCTTCGGGGGCTAGCCCGGCGATTGCCGGGCAAGTACGCCATACGGCGCCGGTTCGCGCCCCGAGGCCTCGGTAACGGTCTTGTGCCATTCCGGCACATCCTGTGTCAATCCGGCACACCGGCGCGACGTGCCGGTACGATCCGTTTTTCACCTTGAAATTGCAATGGCAGCGCATTATCTTTATTCCTAATCCGGTTGTCGCCGGAGAGGCTGTTTGAAGCGGTGAATAGGGATTTATCGGGTCCGGCGGGCGCAAGCCTTCCGGGCCGCCCGGAGGCGCGTTCGCGCTTTCGAACGTAGTGGCCGTCCGGCGGGGTGGATACTCGTTGCAATCCTTGGTTATCAACGGGATAAACCGTTTACGCCGCCTGTCGTCGCCGGCATACGAATATGAGAAGGCAGCGATCGGCCGGTTGTCGCACGGGCCGGTTGCTGCAGGGCGGATGGCCGCAGGACTTGCGTCGCGTCAAATCGCGCGGAGGTTACCATCCTTGATTGTCAACGGCTTAAACCGGTTACCGTCGCCTGTGGTAACCTGTTTCCGGCTCAGAGAACCGCGACCTGCCCATCGCTGCGCGGGTCGGTCGCACCTTCGAGCAGTGCGGGCGCGCCGTCGCGGCCGGGCGTGCGCACGATCATGCCGGCATGGCCCATCAGGTCGGTGAAGTCCGGCGCCATCTCGATGTCGTGGCCGCGCCCGCGCAGGTCCGCGACCGTGCCCGCGGGGAAGCGGCCTTCCATGCGCAGCTTCGTGGTCGACGTGCCCCAGGTGCGGCCCAGCAGCCAGCGCGGCGCGCTCACGGCCTGCTGCGGCGTCATGCCGTAGAACGCCGTGCGCGAGAAGATCATCGCCTGCGTCTGCGGCTGGCCGTCGCCGCCCATCGTGCCGTAGACCATGGCGCGCCCGTCGTCGAAGCGCGCCATCGCGGGGTTGAGCGTGTGGAAGGGCTTGCGGCCGGCCGACAGTTCCTGCGGGGCGCCCTTTTCCAGCGAGAACGACGTGCCGCGGTTCTGGAACAGGATGCCCGTCTCGCCGCCCACGACGGCCGAGCCGAATTCCCAGTAGATCGACTGGATGAAGCTCGCCATGCGGCCCTCGCCGTCGATGCAGCCCATCCAGATCGTGTCGCCCTTCTTCGCGGGCTGCGGCCACGGGGCGGCCAGATGCGGGTCGAACTCGGCCGCGAGACGCGCGATGCGCGCCTCGGAAAGCAGGGCCTGCGCCTCCACGTCCATGAAGGCGGGGTCCTTCACGTGGCGGTCGCGCACGCGGAAGGCAAGCTTGGTCGCCTCGACGAGCGCGTGGACATAGTCCGGGCCCTCGCAGCTTTCCGGGCGGAAGCGCGAAAACAGCGCGAGGATCAGCAGCGCCGCCAGCCCCTGCGTGGGCGGCGTCATGTTGAAAAGCCGCGCCCCCGGCACGCCGACCGTGAGCGGCGTCACGACCTTCGCCTTGTGGCGGCGATAGTCGTCGAGCGAAACGGGGCTGCCGGCGCGCGCAAGGTCGGCCGCGATCGCCCCGGCAAGCGCGCCGCGATAGAAGCTCTCGGTGCCTTCCCGGCCGATGCGCGCGAGCGTCTCGCCCAGTGCGGCCTGCACGAAGCGCGTCCCCGGCTGCGGCACCGTTCCGCCCGGCAGGAACGCGGCGGCAAAGCCGGGGGCCGCCTCGCATTCGGCCCGCTTCTCGGCCGTGAAGCGCGTCTGGCTCTCCGTCACCGCGAAGCCGTTCTTCGCGAACCAGGCGCCCGGCTCGACGAGGCGGGCGAGCGGCAGCTTTCCGCCCATGGCGCGCGACAGCTCGAACGCCGCCCCCCAGCCGGAGACCGTACCGGCAACAGTGTTTGCGGCAAGGGGCCCGCGCGAGGGGATCGCCGCGTGGCCCTGCCTTCGGTACCAGGCGGGCGAGATCGCGGCCGCCGCAGCCCCGCACGCATCGATGCCCACGGGCCTGCCGTCGCCGCCGTCGACCAGCCAGAAGCCGTCGCCGCCGATCGCGTTCATGTGCGGGTAGACGACCGGGATGGTCGCGGCCATGGCGATCATCGCCTCCACCGCGTTGCCGCCCTCGCGCAGCACGTCGAGCCCGGCCTGCGCGGCATGATGGTGGGGGGCCGTGGCCATGGCGCGGAAGCCGCGCGGCGTGCTGAGCATGGGCTTGCCTTTGCTGCTTGTCTTTGCTGCGGGGAGGATTACGCTTTTTGTAGAGGGGGGCTCCGGCAATGCGCAAATTCTTTCTGGCCTTCTGCGCCGCTCTTTTTTGGGCATCGGCTGCGGGCGCGCAGGGCATATCGCCCGGCGATGCCGCTTCGGTCCGCCAGACCATCGAGCGGCAGATCGAGGCGTTCCGCGCCGACGACGGCGAGCGCGCCTTCGGCTTCGCCGACGCCACGATCCGCGCGCTGTTCGGCGATGCCGCGAACTTCATGGCGATGGTTCGCACCGGCTACGGCATGATCTACCGCCCGCGCCGCTTCGCCTTCGCCGACGCGGCCGAACGGCCCGACGGCATCGCGCAGGCGGTCGAGTTCGACGGGCTCGACGGCTCCTCGGCCGTGGCCGTCTACGAGATGCGCCGCCAGCCCGACGGGACGTTCCGCATCGCGGGCGTCTATCTCCTCAAGGTGCTGCGGCCGTCGGTCTGATCGGGCTTGCGCGCGGCCGCGCACCTGCCGCAAATAGCGCCATCGAACGTCCCCGAGGGAACCCGCCCATGTCCGCCGCCGACGACACCTACAAGAAGATGTTCACCGTTTCCTGGCAGGAGCTGCACCGCGACTGCAAGGCGCTTGCCTGGAAGCTCGTCGCCGGCGGCCCGTGGCGCGGCATCGTGGCCGTCACGCGCGGCGGCCTCATCCCGGCGGGCATCATCGCGCGCGAGCTGGAGCTGCGGATCATCGACACGGTTTCGGTCGCGACGTACCAGGGCCAGCAGATCGGCGAGAGCTCGAAGATCCTGAAGCCGCTGGCCGAGTCCACGCGCGATGCCGCGGGCCCGCGCTGGCTCATCGTCGACGATCTGGTGGACACGGGCACCACCGCCAAGATCGTGCGCGCCATGCTGCCCGGCGCGCACTTTGCGACCGTCTATGCGAAACCGGCCGGCAAGCCGATGGTCGACACCTACGTGACCGAGACCAGCCAGGACACGTGGATCATGTTCCCGTGGGATACCGAGCCGCAGTTCGCGCGGCCCATCGCGGCGGCGAAATAGCCTAGCCGCCCTCGGCCAGATCCTCGAGCGCCTCGCGCTTAACGATCTCGACGCGCGTCTGCTCGGGCAGCGCGATGATGCCGTCCTTGCGCAGCTGCGTGAAGGTGCGGCTGACCGTCTCGATCGTCAGGCCCAGATAGTCGGCGATGTCCGCCCGGCTCATCGGCAGCGGCAGCGGGCTTGCCGGCAGTCCGCGCGCCACGAGGCGGCGCGAGACCATCAGCAGGAAGCTCGCCAGCCGCTCGCGCGCGGTCTTGCGCCCGAGCAGCAGCATCTGGTCCTGGGCGGCGACCAGCTCGTTGCCCGCCATTTCCAGAAGCCGGTGCTCGAGGTTCGGCAGCTCGTGCAGCAGCTTCTCCATGCGCTGGCGCGGGAAGCGGCACAGGCGCAGCTTGGTCACCGCTTCGGCCGAGTACGCATAGGTCTTGTTGAGCGCCACGCCGAGGAAGTCGCCCGGGAACAGGAAGCCGGTGATCTGGCGCCTTCCGTCGGGCAGCAGCTTGTAGAGCTTGACGGCCCCTTCCACGACGTTCGACAGGTGCTCGGCCGGCTCGCCTTCCTGGAACAGCGTGGCGTGCGGATCGAGACGCACG
>JAEUKX010000083.1 GCA_016794025.1 Rhodospirillales bacterium
CCCCACGTGCCGAGCTGGTAGGCGGCTTCCCGGCAGATCCGGTCGATCTCGGGTTCGACGCCGATGCGCGCGATATCCGACACGTAGGCGACGCGCCGGCCGGCCAGCGGCGCGTTGGCCGCCCCCATGAAGTCGCGGCCGTGGACGGGAAAGCTGCGCGGGTCGCGCCAGCTCGGGCCGGCAATGGCCGACAGCAGCAGCGCGCAGTCTTCCACCTCGCGCGCCATGGGGCCGGCGACCGCCAGCATGTCGAAGGGCTTGGGCGTGGGGTGGATGGGAACGAGCCCCGGCGTGGGCCGCAGGCCGACGACGCCGCAGAACGAGGCGGGCGTGCGCAGGCTGCCGCCGAGATCCGAACCGTCGGCGAGCGCGATCATGCGCGAGGCGAGCGCCGCCGCCCCGCCGCCGGTCGAGCCGGACGCCGACATGCGCAGGTCCCATGGATTGCGCGTGGGCCCGAAGACGTCGTTGTAGGTGTTGGCGCCGGCCGCGAATTCGGGCGTGTTCGTCTTGCCGATGACGACCGCGCCGGCATCCTTGATGCGCTGGACGATGGCGGCATCCTCTGCGGGCACGTTGTCGGCCATCGTGGGCGAGCCGTAGGTCGTGAGGATGCCCTTGGTCGGGTGGACGTCCTTGATGCCGACCGGCACGCCCGCCAGTACGCCCGGATCCCCGCCCGCGGCGATCTTCGCGTCCACCTCGGCCGCCCAGCCGCGCGCCTTGTCCTCGGCAAGCGTGCAGATCGCGTTCACCTTGGGGTTCTCGGCGGCGATGCGCGCGAGATGCGCGTCGAGCACCTGCACGGCCGTCAGCTCGCGCGACTTCACGCGCTTTGCGATATCGCGGGCGGACAGGCTGACGATCCAGGAGTCGGACATCGGAACGGGACCTCGGTTCTCAAAAAATTGCGCGGAAAGTGGCGAATCCAGCGGAGGCTTGCCGCCCCCGACATGTTCCCGTACCGTCCGGCCATGCCCGATTCAAGCGCCGTTTTGCCCGACTGGCGGGCTTCCGCCTGCCCGCACGACTGCCCCTCGACCTGTTCGCTGGAGGTGGAGCGCCTCGACGCGCACCGCATCGGCAAGGTGCGCGGCGCGCGCGACAACGACTACACGGCCGGCGTCATCTGCGCGAAGGTCGCGCGCTATGCCGAACGGCAGCACCATCCCGCCCGCCTGTCGCGCCCGCTGCGGCGCGTGGGCCCGAAGGGCTGCGGGGCCGACGGTTTCGTTCCGATCGGCTGGGACGAGGCGCTCGACGAGGTGGCCCACCGGCTGAAGGCGGCGGCCGCGCGCCACGGCCCACAGACAGTGTGGCCCTATTTCTACGCCGGCACGATGGGCCTCGTGCAGCGCGACGGCATCGAGCGGCTGCGCCACGCGATGGGCTATTCGCGCCAGTATTCGACCTTCTGCGTGACGCTTGCCGACGCGGGCTGGGCGGCGGGCGCGGGCGCCAAGCGTGGGGCCGACGCGCGCACGATCGCGGACAGCGATCTGGTCGTCGTGTGGGGCGGCAACCCCGTCTCCACCCAGGTCAACGTGATGACCCATGTCGCGCGCGCGCGAAAGACGCGCGGGGCGAAGTTCGTGGTCGTCGACCCCTACCGCACGCCGACGGCCGAGCAGGCCGACCTGCACCTGATGCTGCGGCCCGGCACGGACGCCGCATTGGCCGTCGCCGTCATGCATGTGCTGTTCGCCGAGGGCTATGCCGACCGCGACTACATCGCGAAATACACCGCCGGTGCGGACGAGCTGGAAGCGCATGTCGCGGCCCGGACGCCCGAATGGGCCGAAGCGATATGCGGCGTGCCGGCCGCGACGATCCGCGAATTCGCCCGGCTGTTCGGCCGCACGAAGCGCACGTTCGTGCGGCTCGGTTACGGTTTCTCGCGCCACCGCAATGGCGCGTCCTCCATGCATGCGGCGGCCTCGCTCGCCGCGATCACGGGGGCCTGGCAGCACAAGGGCGGCGGGGCGCTCTACGGCCAGTCGGCCATCTACCGGCTCGACAAGACGATGATCGAGGGTCTCGACCGGGTCGACCCGAAGATCCGGCGCCTCGACCAGAGCCGCATCGGCGCGGTGCTGACCGGCGATCCGCAGGACCTGGCCGGCGGCCCGCCGGTCACGGCGATGTTCATCCAGAACACCAATCCCATGAACGTGGCGCCCAATCTCGGCCGCGTGCGGGAAGGCTTCGCGCGCGAGGACCTGTTCGTGTGCGTGCACGAGCAGTTCCTGACCGATACGGCGCGCATGGCCGACATCGTCCTGCCCGCCACGACATTCCTCGAGCATGCGGACATGTACTATGCCAGCGGCAGCACCTACCTGCAGGTGACGAAGAAGGTCGTCGAGCCCTACGCCGAATGCCGCTCGAACCACACGGTCCACCGGGAACTCGCAAGGCGGCTCGGCGCATCGCACCCCGGCTTCGACATGAGCGAGTGGGAACTGATCGACTGGACGCTCAAGGCCTCGGGCTACCCGTCGGCCGACGAGGTGCATGCCGGGCGCTGGTACGACAAGGCGGCTTCCTTCGAGACGACGAACTTCCTCGACGGCTTCGCGCATGCCGACCGGCGCTGGCACTTCAAGGCCGACTGGGAACGGATCGGGCCGGGCTGGAAGGCGATGCCGGCCCTGCCCGACCAGATGACGAACTACGACGCCGCGACAAAGGACAGGCCCTTCCGGCTTGTCGCCGCGCCGGCGCGCAGCTACCTCAACTCCACCTTTACCGAGACGCCGGGCTCGCAGGCGCGCGAGGGGCGCCCGGCCGCGATGATCCATCCTGCCGACCTTGCGGAAATCGGCGCCGAGGACGGATCGCGCGTGCGGCTTGGCAACGAGCGCGGCTCGCTCGTGCTTGCGGCCAAGGCGTTCAACGGTGTGCTGCGCGGCACCGTCGTGGTCGAGAGCATCTGGCCCAACGACGCATTCGAGGAAGGGCTCGGCATCAACGTGCTGACATCCGACGATCCGGGCTTCCCCGCCGGCGGCGGGGTCTTCCACGACACGTCGGTGTGGGTGCGCAAGGCGTAGGCAGCACGCAGGGCAGCGGCCCGGTCCGCCGCGATCGCCGCGGCATGCGCATTGGCCGGCCTGCCCCCACGCGATGGCACGGAAACTGCTTATTGGAAACCATGTCGCAGGCACTGGCCCTGTCTTTTGACGGGCTTCAGAGCAGGTGGACAGGTTTCTCCCCAACTTCGGGCCGCTGCCGAAAGGCGCGGCCCGTTCTTTTTGCGGCTCTCAGCGGCGCGCGCCGGATCGTCCGCACCAGTCCCGCCACAGGCCCCGGAAGGCCGCCTCCAGATCGCGCGTGAACTTTCCGCCATCGCAGAGGGCCGAGGCGGCCATGCGCGGCCGGAGGGTCTTGCGCAAATCGGCAATCCTCGCCGGATCCGCGGCAAGTCCGGCGGCGATGCGGACATAGTCCGCGCCATCGCGCGCGACCCAGTCGTTCAGCCCGAGCGACGCGAGAAAGCCTTGCGTCTGGCGCGAGGGCGCCGTTGCCCCCGGCAGCGTCACCACCGGCACGCCCATCCACAAGGCCTCGCATGTCGTCAGGCCGCCCGAGAAGGGGAACGGGTCCAGCGCGATGGCCATGTCGCCATACTCGGCCAGCATCGCCGCGTGCGGCGACGGGCCGCGAAGCACGAGGCGTTCGGCCGCGATGCCGGCCTGCGCGAACATCCGGCTCACGCGCTGGCGCTGACCCGGATCGCCCAGCGACCGCCATTTGAGCAGCAGGCGCGAATTCGGCACCGCCGCCAGCACCGCCGCCCATAATTTCACCACTTCAGGGCCGACTTTCGACAGATTGTTGAACGAGCCGAACGTCACCGGACCGTCGCGCCATGCCGGCTCGGGCGCGTAGTCGGGCGGGGCATAGCAGAAGCGCGAACCGGGCAGCCGCACGACCCGCTCGACATAGTGATCCTCCTCGTCCGGCCGGATGGTCACGCCGTCGGACAGGATGAAGTCCATCGCCGATAGCCCGGTCGTGCCCCAGAACCCCATCCACGTCACCTGGATCGGCGCCGGCCGCAGCGCGAACATCGTCAGCCGGTTGTGCCCGGTATGGCCGGAAAGATCGATCAGCAGGTCGATCCCGTCGGACCGCACGAGATCGGCCGCGTCCCTGTCGCCGAGGCCCGCAAGACTGCGCCAGTGATCGGCCCCGGCGCGTAGCCTCGCAGTCAGATCGTCGCCGCGCGGAAACGTGCTGTAGCAGAAGACGTCGACATCCGTCCGGTTGTGATGGGCCAGAACCGGCGCCAGGAAGTAGCCCACCGGATGACGCCCGAAGTCGCCCGAGACGTAGCCCACGCGAAGCCGCCGCGCCGCGTCCGGCACATTGGCGAATCCGGCTGCGGGAAGCCGGCGATCGAACTGCGCGCCGAATTCGCGCGCCCTGTCGAGCACCGCACCCGATGCGGTCTGCTCCATGTAATGCAGGCTCATCAGGCGATTGCTGTGCGCCTCGGCATAGTCCGGCCGGATGCGCAGCGCCGTGTCGTAGGCCGCGAGCGCCGCGTCGAAGCGGCCGAGGTCCTGGAGGACATTGCCGCGGTTGGAATGCGCCTCGGCGTGGTGCGGCTCGATGCGCAGGGCCGCGTCGTAAGACGCAAGCGCCGCATCGAGGCGCCCCAGATCCTGAAGGACCACGCCGCGATTGCACAGCGCCTTCACATAGTCCGGCCTGATCTTCAGCGCGGCGTCGTGGGCGGCAAGCGCCTCCTCGAGGCGGCCGAGATCCTGAAGGGTGTTGCCGCGGTTGGAATGCGCTTCGGCGAAATCCGGCCTGATCTTCAGCGCGGCGTCGAGCGAGGCCAGCGCGTCGTCGAGACGGCCCAGTTCCTGTAGGGCGGCGCCTCGGTTGGAGAGCGCGTCGGCATAGTCCGGTCGGATCCGCAGCGCCGCGTCGTAGGAAGCCAGCGCCGCGTCGAGCCGGCCAAGGTCCTGAAGGACGGCACCGCGGTTGGAGAGCGCCTCGGCGTAATCCGGCTTCAGCCGCAGGGCTGCGTCAAAGGACGCCAATGCGTCGTCGAGGCGGCCCAGAGCCTTCAGGACGTTGCCGCGATTGGAATGGTAGGCAGCCACGTTCCCGTCGATGCCGATCGCCCTGCCGATGAGATCGGCGCCAACATCTGCCCGCCCCGCCTGATAGGCGGCCACGCCAAGAAGGTGCAGGGCGTCGGCATGGTTCGCATCGGTCGCCAGGATGCGGCGGTAGAGCGATTCGGCCTCGGCCAGCCGGCCGGCGACGTGAAGCTGGCGGGCTTCGTTGAAGAGGGTCTGCAACGAAGCGGCGTCCGCCGGCGGGGCCTCTGACGTGTCGCGTGCCACCTTGTCCTGCGCCCTGTGCTGCTTGCGGTTCACCGAAGTTCAGGGACGCAAAGCTATGCGCAAGGATGCGCGCGCGCAAATCCCAAGAAGCGGCATCTGCTGAGGCGACGCGCTGACCTCCGCGCCGGTGGCCAGGCTTCATGTCAACCCCGGGCCGCGCTCGCTGGACGGGCCCGCTCGGCAACGCGCACATTTGGCGTCGGTTCTGCGCCGTCCCGATGCTACATTCACGGCAGCTTCGCGGGGCCGCGCGACCGGCTTCACGGGATCCGCAAAAGGTACCATCAAGCAGCGCGCTTCCGAGACATGCCGATGATCAGGAATTTCCAGGACGTCACGCCCGCCGTGCTTGCGGTCATGGAACAGACGCCCGATCCGCGGCTTCGCGAAATCATGGTCTCGCTCGTGAAGCATCTTCATGGCTTCGTCGTCGAGACGAAACTGACGGAACCGGAGTTCCGCGCCGCCACCGCGATCCTGGCCGAGATGGGTCACCTTTGCACGGATACCCATCAGGAGTTCGTGCTCATGGCCGGCTCGCTCGGGGTGTCGTCGCTCGTCTGCCTGATGAACAACGGCGATCTGGGCAAGCGCGAAACCTCGCAGAACCTGCTTGGGCCCTTCTGGCGGATGCATTCGCCACGCGTCGAGAACGGGGAATCGATCGTCCGCTCCGACACGCCCGGCGCCGCGCTGTTCGTTTCCGCGCGCGTGGTCGATCGCGACGGAATTCCGATTCCCGATGCCGAGGTCGACATCTGGCACGCGTCGCCGGTCGGCTACTACGAGAACCAGGATCCCGCGCAGGCCGACATGAACCTGCGCGGCAAATTCACGACCGACGGCGACGGGCGATTCTGGTTCCGCTCAGTGATGATGGCGGGTTACCCGATCCCGACGGAGACGGTCGTCGGTCGCCTCCTTGCCGCCCAGAAACGCCATCCATACAGACCGGCGCACCTGCATGCGCTGATCGTCAAACCCGGCTACAAGGTGCTGATCTCGCAGGTCTACGACCGCAAGGATCCGAACATCGGCAACGATGTCCAGTTCGGCGTCACCGAGGCGACGCTGGGCGACTTCGTCGGCCACGACGGGCCGCACCCGACATCCGGGAATATCGGTCCCTGGCACTCGCTCGACTACACCTACGTCATGGAAAAGGGCGACACGACTCTGCCGCGCGCACCGATCAAATAGCCGGCGCACCCGAGCCGCCCGATCACCATCCAACCGTCTCCGGAGGTCTTTCTTGCTTTCCCAGTCGCAACGCCAGGCGGCGGCCCAGTCCCTCTACGATGCCGAGAAGTCGCGCAAGGTCGTCCCGCAGATTTCGAAGACCTATCCGGATATGGACCTTGCCGACTCGTACGACGTGCAACGCCGGTGGGCGCAGCTCCACGTCGGAAAGGGAGCCGTGGTGATCGGCCACAAGATCGGGCTGACCTCCCGGGCCATGCAGATGGCCTCGAAGATCACGGAACCGGATTACGGCCACCTCCTCGACACGATGATGTTCCGCGACGGGGAGACGATTCCCGCCGACCGCTTCATCAAGCCGCGTCTCGAGGTGGAACTTGCCTTCGTGCTGGGCGCCGACCTGCGGGGACCCGGCGTCCAGATTTACGACGTGATGCGGGCGACGGAATTCGTCCAGCCTGCGCTGGAGATCATCGACTACCGGACCGAGGTGCCGCGTGCGATCACCGACACGATCGCCGACAACGCGGCATCGGGCGGCATCATCGTCGGCGGCCGGACGGTCAGGCCGTTCGATGTCGATATCCGTTGGGTCGGGGCGACCCTGTCGCGCAACGGCGTGATCGAGGAATCCGGCGTTTCGGCCGCCATCATGGGTCATCCGGCCGCCGGCGTCGCATGGCTTGCCAACAAGCTCGCCGCCCAGGAAGACTATCTGAAGAAGGGCGAAATCCTGCTTGGCGGCTCGTTCACGCGGCCCGTCGACATCCGCAGCGGCGACACGATCCATGCGGACTATGGGCCGCTCGGCGCGATCGGCGTCTGCTTCCGCTAGTTTCGCCCGCCCCCTTTTTTTGGCATCCTC
The DNA here is from genome assembly GCA_016794025.1 of Rhodospirillales bacterium. Lineage (GTDB taxonomy): Bacteria > Pseudomonadota > Alphaproteobacteria > CACIAM-22H2 > CACIAM-22H2 > Tagaea. Next base: position 7,429 of record JAEUKX010000083.1, read on the forward strand.
GCCGCCCCCGATCCGAAAGCCGGAGCACGACATGGCCGACACCGTTCCCCACCTGAAACTCACCTATGAAGGTGCGCGCAAGATGCTGGCCGCCTCCGTCGCCAAGGCAGAGGCGATGGGCGTGCCGCAATGCATCGCCATCGTCGATGACGGCGCCAATCTCCTCGCCTTCGCGCGCATGGACGGCGCCAAGTTCCTGTCGATCGATTCCGCCTGGCGCAAGGCGATGTCGGCGGCCTCCAGCCGCGCGGCCACCGGCGGCATGGCCGAGGGGCTCGACATCCGGCTCGCGATCGCCACGCAGGGCAAGCTCGTCAACGTCAAGGGCGGCGTGCCGATCGTCGTCGACGGCAAGACGATCGGCGCCATCGGCGTGGGTTCGGGCACGGGCGACCAGGATCTCGAGGTCGCCAAGGCCGGACTTGCCGCGCTCGCGGGCGCGAAGACCGATTTCTGATCGGTCGGCAAAGAATCAGGCGATCGTCAGCGAAGCCGGTTCAATCGTCTTGAAGAAGCCGGTCACCGTGCGGCCGTCGGCCGACAGCGGCAGGATGAGGCGCGTGTAGCCATAACGGCGTCCTTCGATCGTCACATAGTCGCGCCGCGCGAGACTGGGCTCGCCCGTTGCGGCGATGCGAACGAGGCTCTCGAACACGATCTCGGCGTCGGCATCGTTGAAGAAGCCACGCAGGCCTCGCGTCGAAGAGCCGAAATTCGCACGCTCGCCGACATAGTTGCCCGCGATGCGCACGTGGACATCGCGGAGCTCAGGCCGATAGTCGAGCAGCATCGTGTAGGGCAGCGCCTCGTCGGGAATGAGTGACATGTCCATTGCAGCGGGAATCCTTCCGCCCGCACGACCCACCTTCCATGCGGCAAAGCATTTCGACAGCACGGGGCATTCGCCAATCGAGGAGATCGGCAACTCGGTGTACCGGTCGAGTTTCAGGTTCGGCGGATCACTCTGCATCACTGTTTCCCCACGCTGAAACCGACCCCCCATTGCGGCCGGGCAGATCCCTCCGGATCCTGTCGAGATCGAAAAGGGCCGGGTCGAAGTCGGCCCACCGCACCGAAACAATGCGCAGCATCTGGTCGAGATCGTGGGCCGTGGGCCCGCCGCGGCGGCCACGCGCGACATCCCAACGCTCCATCAGCGGCTCGATGTCGAGCGCGAAAGCGCGCAGTTCGGCGATCTTCGGCCACAGTCGCGCCGAGAATGCGGGCGTGTCGCGCAGCGCCGCGAGCGTATCGGCCGCGATCTGGTCGGCCGCCATCGCGCGTGCCGAAGCCCAAACGACGGCATCTCGCAGGCCTCGTGCGGTCGCGCGCGCCGCGTCGGATTGCTGCAGGTTCTGCCGACCCGCCGCCGTGCGCGCAAGCGCGCCAAGGCACTGCTGGACGGCGATTATCGCGCGGCATAGCCAGTCCACCCGCGCCGCGTCAGTCGCGATCTGGATAAGGTCGGCAGAGTCGACGCGTGTCTGTCCGAGCAGTCCCCGGTCGTGGATCCAGCGCGTCAGTTCCCGGCAGACGGCCGGAATATCGCTTTCGACATCCTTGGGCACGTCCGGCGCACCGATCGCGAGGCTGAGCCGGCGCACGGCGCGCGCGACCCGGTGCGGCTTGGGCATCCACGACGGGGAGCCGTCGACAAGCTCGCGCGGCAGCATGTCGCCTTTTCGCAGCGTGCGACGGAAGCGCAGTGCTGCAGGCACGAAACGCAGCGCGCGACGATCAGGCGAATCGGCAGGCAGCCCCAGCATGACCGGCACCTGGTCCAGCTTGATAGCGGTACCGAGATCGCCAAGGGTCTGACGCATAACGATCTCGCGGTCCATGCCGGCCGCGAAATGCGCGTCGCCACGGCCGAATTCGGGATGAGCCAGTTCCAGTCGCATCGTCCGTTCGTGGGGGGAGGGCCGAACAACTACGGCCCCTCACTTAGGACGGCCGCGGCCGATTTCCAGCCCCAACGGATTGCGGCGCCGGCCGCAGCTTCTGCATCGCCACGACGGCGGCGCCCAGCGCCAGCCCGACGATGTCCCACACCGCGTCGGGATAGACGAGGGCGAGCGCCGCTGCGACCAGCAGTGCGCGCTCGACATTCGTTGCCCGCCGCAGCAGGTAGCCGTGCAGGCCCGCGGCCAGCATCAGGATGCCGAGCGAGGCCGTGCAGCATGCCTTGAGGATCGCGGGCCATTCCCCGATCATCAGCAGGGCCGGATCGAAGACGAACATGAACGGCACGATGAAGCCCGCCGCCCCCACCTTCACCGCCGCCCAGCCCGATGCCCACAAATCCGCTTTGGCAAGGCCCGCCGCCGCGAACACGGCCAGCGCCACGGGCGGCGTGATCGCCGACAGGATGGCGAAATAGAACGCGAACATGTGTGCGGCCGGCGTGATGACGCCGAGCTTCATGATCGCAGGAACCAGCAGCGAGACCATGATGATGTAGGCCGGCGTGGTCGGCATGCCCATGCCCAGCACGATGCCCGCCAGCGCCGTCACGGCCAGTGCCAGCACGAGCGTGTTCTGCGCGAGGTAGAGCACCCACTGCGTGAACTGGATGCCGATGCCGGTGAGCGCGATGACGCCGATGACGATGCCCGCGCACGCGCAGGCCATCGCCACCGACAGCGCGTTGCGCGATCCGTCGATCAGCGCGTCCACCACGTGCCTCCAGCGCAGGTCCTTGCGCGTGTTGGCGCGCAGCATGGCCACGGGGAAGCAGGCGAGCGTGCCGGCAAGGGCCGCGAGCGGCGCCGAATAGCCCGACATCATGCCGAACAGCACGATTCCTACCGGGATGAACAGGTGGCCGCGCGCGCGCAGCACCTCGCCCAGGCGCGGGCACTCCTCCTTCGGCAGGCCCATGAAGCCTTCGCGCTTGGCCTCGAAATGCACGGCGCCGAAGCATGCGACGTAATAGAGGACCGACGGGATCAGCGCCCAGAGCGTGACCTGGAAATACGTCGTCTGGAGATACTCCGCCATCACGAAGGCCGCGGCCCCCATGATCGGCGGCATGATCTGCCCGCCCGTGGAGGCGACCGCCTCCACCGCCGCGGCGAAATGGGGCTTGAAGCCGGTGCGCTTCATGAGCGGAATCGTGATCGGCCCGTCGACCATGACGTTGGCCACCGCCGAACCCGAGATCGTGCCGAACAGCGAGGAACTGATGACCGAGACCTTGCCGGGTCCGCCGGCCTGCCGGCCCGTCAGCGCCAGCGCGAAATCCATGAAGAGCTGGCCCGTGCCCGTGCGCTCCATGAACGAGCCGAACAGCACGAAGATCAGCACGTAGGCCGCCGACACGCCCAGCGTCGAGCCGAAGATGCCCTCGGTCGTGAGGTACGTCTGGTCGAGCAGCGCCGACAGCGTGATGTTCGTGCCGAAAAGGCAGTAGACGATGAACACGCTGGCCGTAAGCGGCAGCGCCCAGCCGATGCAGCGCCGTGTCGCCTCGAAGACGAGCGCCACGGCGACTACGGCCATGACCTGGTCCGTCTTCGTGGGCTCGTCGATGTACTGGATGCGGTTGATGAGATAGTCGTAGTTGGCCCAGAGATAACCGATGAACGCGATCGAGCCGGCAAGGCAGAGCCAGTCGTAGAAGCGCGGATTCTGCGCCTCGCCCGACGAGGTGGCCGGCAGCGCCAGGAAAACCAGCGTCATCGCGAAAAGAAGGTGGCCGCCGCGGAAGAAAAGCGCCTCCGGCGGGGCGAAGGCGATGACCCACATGTGCCAAAGCGACATCGCCACGCCGACGGCGGCGACGATCAGGCCAACCGTTCGCCGGTATCCCGTCTCGACCATTCGCGACTGTTCCTTGAAAGAACGGGCCCTCGATAGAGCGACCCCAGAAGCCGGCGGGGCGGATGCCTTCGTGCGGCACCCGCCCCACCCGCGCCTTACATCTTGATGCCGGCCTCGACGTAGAAGCGCTTGGCGCCGGGATGGAAGGGCACGCCGATATCCTCGGCCATGTCCTTGGGCGTCACGCGTTCCATCGCCTTGTTGACGGCCGACAGGTCCTTCATGGCGCCGGCGACGGCCTTGAGCATCGTATAGACGCGCTCTTCCGGCAGCTTGCACGACACGACGAGGTGCGCGGCATAGCCGATCATCGTGGCTTCCTGCGTCTGGCCCGGATAGGTGTTCGCCGGCAGCGAGACGCCCACGTAGCCGGAGTTGATCTTGCGCATCGGCTCGACCGCGTCCTTGAGGTCGAGGACGCGGATCTTGCGCGACGTGGCAAGGTCCATCACCGACGCGGCCGGGATCGTGGTGCCCAGCGTGAAGGCCTGGGCATGGCCGTCCTTCAGCAGCGAGACGGCGTCGTTATATGACGGCAGGAAGTTCGCCTTCACGTCGCTGTAGGTCATGCCTGCGACCTTCAGGATGTGCTGGGTGATCGCTTCGGCCGTGTTGCCGCGCGTCTGGATGGCGATCGCCTTGCCGCGCAGGTCCTTGAGGCTCGAGATGCCCGAGTCCTCGTTGACGACGACCTGGAAATACTGCGGATAGAGCGAGGCGAACTGGCAGACATTCGCGGTCTTCTGCGGGAACGGCGCCAGGCCGTTGACGCCGTCGACCGTGGAGATCGAATTGCCGAAACCGATCTCGGCCTTGCCCTCGTCCACGCCGCGCACGTTGGCGATGCCCGCACCCGGCATGGTCTGCACCGACAGGCCGGGGATCGACTTTTCCCACAGGTTCTTCAGCGCGCCGCCCAGCGGCACCCACACGCCGCCCTGCGGGCCCGTCATCAGGCGGTAGTTGTTGTCCTGCGCGAATGCGGGCGCGGCCACGACGGCCGACGCCAGCACGAACGCGCAAACGAGATTCCGGCGGATCATGCGCTCTCACTCCCTCGTTCAAATCGCCCTCTTCCAGCGGGGCGGTCGGGAGCGATTAGAGCACGAGGCCGACCCGGCCCGTCAATGAATCTCGGGCTCGGCCGTGGCCTTGCCGCCGCGCAGGAAGTCGAAGTCGCAGCCCTCGTCGGCCTGCGTGACGTGCTGAAGGTGCAGAAGCCCGAAGCCGCGCTCGTAGTGCGGTGCGGGCGCCTTCCAGGCCGCCTTGCGCTTGGCCATCTCGGCGTCGGAAATCTCGAGCGTCAGCTTGCGCGCGGCCACGTCGAGCGAGACGATGTCGCCGGACTTCACCAGCGCCAGCGGGCCGCCGACCGCCGACTCCGGTGCCACGTGCAGCACGCAGGCGCCATAGCTGGTGCCGCTCATGCGCGCGTCGGAGATCCGCACCATGTCGCGCACGCCCTGCTCGAGCAGCTTCTTGGGGATCGGCAGCTGGCCCCATTCGGGCATGCCGGGCGCGCCCAGCGGACCGGCCGAGCGCAGGATCAGCACCGAATCCTTGGTGACATCCAGCTTGGGATCGTCGATGCGCGCGGCCATGTCGTTATAGTCGTCGAACACGACCGCCGGGCCCTTGTGCTTGAGCAGCTGCGGCTCGGCCGCCGTGGGCTTGATGACCGCGCCGTTGGGGCACAGGTTGCCGCGCAGCACGGCCACGCCGCCTTCCGGATAGACCGGGTTCTCGCGCGTGCGGATGACGTCGTCGTTGTAGACGCCGGCCCCCTTGATGTTCTCGCCCAGCGTCTTGCCGTTGCAGGTGACGCAGTCGACATTGAGCACGTCGGCGAGGCGGGCCAGCAGGCCCGGCAGGCCGCCGGCATAGAAGAAATCCTCCATCAGGTACTTGCCCGACGGGCGGATGTTGCCCAGCACCGGCACGCGCTTGGAAAGCCGGTCGAACTTGTCGAGGTCGAGCTTGGCCCCGATGCGCCCGGCCATCGCGATCAGGTGGATGATCGAATTGGTCGAGCCCGCGAGCGACATTGCGGCCATGACGGCGTTCTCGAACGCCTTGTCGGTCATGATGTCGGAGGGCTTGAGGTCTTCCCACACCATGTCGACGATGCGCCGGCCGCAGGCGGCGGCCATGCGCGGGTGGGCGGAATCCGCCGCCGGGATCGACGAGGCGCCCGGCAGCGTCATGCCCAGCGCCTCGGCGGCGGAGGCCATGGTCGACGCCGTGCCCATCGTCATGCAGGTGCCGAACGAGCGCGCGATGCCGTCCTCGATCTCGACCCACGCCTTGTCGTCGATGTTGCCCGCGCGCTTCTCCGCCCAGTACTTCCACACGTCCGAGCCCGAGCCCAGCGTCTTGCCGTGCCAGTTGCCGCGCAGCATGGGGCCGGCCGGCATGAAGATGGCCGGGATGTTCATCGACGCGGCACCCATCAGCATGGCGGGCACCGTCTTGTCGCAGCCGCCCATCAGCACGACGCCGTCGACCGGGTTGGCGCGCAGCAGCTCCTCGACGTCGATCGACAGCAGGTTGCGGTAGATCATCGTCGTCGGCTTCATGAACGGCTCGCCCAGCGACATCGCGGGCATGTCGAGCGGGAAGCCGCCCGCCTGGAAGACGCCGCGCTTCACGTCGTCGACGCGGGACTTGAAATGGTGATGGCAGGGATTGATGTCGCTGAACGTGTTGATGATCGCGATGACGGGCTTGCCCGCGTAATCCTCGGCCGAGAAGCCCATCTGCTTGGTGCGCGAGCGGTGGCCGAACGAACGCATGTCCTGTGCGCCGTACCAGCGGTGGCTGCGCAGTTCCTCGGGCTTCTTGCGACGCATTTCCGGATTCCCCCCAAAATTCGTGGGGCGCAGAATGCGTTCTCCCTCCCCCGGCGTCAATCGTTCGGCTAAAAGGTTTCAGAAAAGGGGATATCGGGCATGCGGAATCTGCGCGTCGATGGCGACAGGCTGTGGGAGAGCCTGATGGAGATGGCGAAGATCGGGGCCACGCCCAAGGGCGGCGTGGCGCGCCTTGCGCTCACCGATCTCGACCGGCAGGGCCGCGACCTGTTCGCGAAATGGGCGAAGGCGGCGGGCTGCACAGTGTCGGTCGACCGCGTGGGCAACATGTTCGCGCGCCGCGAGGGAAGCGATCCGTCCCTGCCCGCCGTGATGACCGGCAGCCATCTCGACACGCAGCCCACCGGCGGAAAGTTCGACGGCGTCTACGGCGTGCTTGCGGGGCTCGAGGTGCTGCGCACGCTCGCCGACGCGAAGATCGAGACCGGACGCGCCATCGAGGTGGCCGTGTGGACGAACGAGGAAGGCTCGCGCTTCTCGCCCGCGATGATGGGCTCGGGCGCCTATGCGGGCGTCTTTCCGCTCGACGAGATCGAGGCGAAGAAGGATGTCGACGGCGTTTCCTTCGCCGAGGCGATTTCGAAGATCGGCTATCGCGGGCCCGAGAAGGTCGGCGGCCGGCCCACGGCCGCCTATTTCGAGGCGCATATCGAGCAGGGTCCGATCCTGGAGGCCGAGGGCAAGACGATCGGCATCGTCACCGGCGCGCAAGGGCAGCGCTGGTACGAGGTGACCGTGACGGGCCAGGAGGCGCATGCCGGCCCCACGCCCATGGCACGGCGCAAGGACGCGCTGGTGGGGGCCGCGCGCATGATCGACCTGGTCAACCGCATCGGGCACGAATTCCAGCCCGGTGCCTGCGCGACGGTGGGCTTCATCCAGTCGGCACCCAACAGCCGCAACACGATCCCCGGCCGCGTGTTCTTCACGGTCGATTTCCGCCATCCCGACGATGCAAGGCTTTCGGGCATGGATGGCGCGCTGAAGGCGGGCTTCGCGAAGATCGCGGCCGACGCAGGCCTGGAACTGGCCGTGACCGACTTCTGGTATTTCCCGCCCACGCCGTTCGACGCGCGGCTCGTCGATGCCGTGCGGCAGGGGGCCGCCCTGCACGGGCATCCGGCGATGGAGATCGTCTCGGGTGCCGGCCACGATGCGGTCTACATGGCGCGCGTGGCCCCCACCGCGATGATCTTCGTGCCCTGCGCGGACGGCATCTCCCACAACGAAATCGAGGACGCAAAGCCCGCCGACCTGACGGCGGGCTGCGACGTGCTGCTGCACGCCATCCTCGAGGCGGCGAAGGCTTGAGCACCGACGCGTCCCGCCTGCTGCGCGAGGGCGAAGCGCTCGTGCGAAAGCGCGATTTCCGCGCCGCGCGCGATGCGCTTTCGCAGGCCGTCGCGATGGTGCCCGCGCTCGCACCGGCGCATTCGCTGCTCGGCCGCGCGCGCCACGGGCTTGGCGATGCCGGGGGTGCGGCCGAAAGCTATCGCGCGGCGCTCGATCTCGATCCGCGCGACGCCGACGCCTGGCGCCGCTTCGGCAACGCGCTGCTGGACCTCGAGCGCCCGGCGGAGGCCGCCGACGCCTTCCGCCGCGCGCGCGCGCTCAATCCGCGCGACAGCGGCTCGGTCTACGGGCTGGGCACGGCACTCGCCGAAGCCGACGACGTGGAAGGTGCGGAGGCCGCGTTCACCGAATGGGGCCACCTGCCGCCGCCCGCTTCGCTCGATCCGCACCTGCATTTCGCGGCCATCGCCGGCCAGATCCGGCTTTCCGACGGCTTTTTCGCGGGCCTCGATACCGGGCCCGGCCCCGCGCTCGACGGCAGCTTCGCGCAGGGCGACGCGCCGCTCGTCTTCGTCGCGGCGGATGCAGGCTATACCGCGCGCTTCGTCGATCTCATCGCGGGCAATCTCGCGGCGCAAGCGCCCGGCATCGCGCTTCACCTGCATGTCGTCAACCCGACGGCGGAGAGCGAGGCGAAGGTCGCGCGCGTGGCCGACCTCACGCAAGGCCATCTCGATCTCGCCGTCACGCGCGAGACGGTCGGCCTTGCCCGCTACGCCGCACCGGGTCTCGACCCGCTCTATGCCGCGAAGACCTACTATTCGTGCGCGCGGTTCCTCGCCCTGCCGCAGTTGGTCGCGCACTACCGCCGGCCGATCCTCGTGTGCGACATCGACCTGGCTCCCACGCGCGACCCGCGACCCTGGCTCGACGAGCTTGCCCCCTGCGATGCCGGCGCCAACGTCAAGATCCGCTACGATTTCGCCAACCGCCTGCTGGCGACGATGGTCTATTTCGGCGACACGCCGGCCGGCCGGCGCTACGCGGGACTCGTCTCGGCCTATTGCCGCCACTTCCTTGAAGACCGCACGGCGACATGGACGATCGACCAGGTGGCCCTGCATGCGGCCTGGCTGCACATGCGCCGCCAGGGCCAGTGGAACGACTTTCGCGAGTTCGCGCCCGGCACGATGAACTGGATGGACGACAGTTTCGATGCCGAGGAGGCCCGCCGCCGCTTCCTTTTCGTCTCGCTCTATTCGAGCGTGCCGAAGGCCGGCGGCTAGCCCAGGACCTCGCCGCTGGCGTCCATGCGCAGCGAATAGCGCGTCATGTCCGCGCGGTTGATCGAGCGCCCGCACGTCACCGGGCGGCCGTTGCGGTCGTAGACGACGAAGTGCTGCGTCAGGATCGGCGTGCCGGGCGGCATCAGCAAAAGCTCGACCTCCTCCGATCCGGACAGGCCGCCTTCGATATTCATGCGCACATGGTCGAACGACACCGAGCGCGCGAGCGAACGGTAGATGCCCGTGCGCGCATCCTCGCGCCCGACGCGCCCGGCATAGGCGGCCGGCACGAAGCGCCAGTCGATCGCGATGGGGGCAAGGCTCGTCGAGCGCAGCCGCTTGATCGACAGGATTTCGGCGCCGGGATCGATGCCGAGATCGTCGGCGACGTCGGGGGCCGCACCCACGCGCTCGAAGACGAGCAGCGAGATGTGCATGCGCTCGTCGTTGCCCCATTTCTTGGAGAGGTTGCGGCCGAGCTGCAGCCGTTCGTCGACCTTGCGGCCGACCACGCGCGTGCCCGCGCCGCGCGTGCGGCGCAGGTAGCCCGCCTCGACCAAGTCGGCGAGCGCGCCGCGCAGCGTGACGCGCGAGACGCCGAAAAGCTCGGTCAGCTCGTCCTCGGTGTGGAACATCCGCTCGGGGTCCGGCCACGAATTGACGATCGTCATCAGCCGGCTGCGGACCTGGATGTAGAGCGGGATCGGCGATCGGCGATCGACCGAGTAGATTGGCGGCCGCTTGCGGGACTTCCGTTTCATGCCCCCGCAGGCTAGCCGCACGCCCGCAAAAGTTGAAGAAAATTCAGCCGAGCGGACGGCCCGCGCGCGTCGGCGTCCGCGGTACGCGCCAGACCGCGCGGTAGGCCCGCTCGACATGGCGCATCCAGCGCGCCGGCCGGCAGGTGGTCGAGGCGGCAAGCCGGCCGCGCAGCGCCCGGCGCAGCGCGGCCCGGCGCGCCGGATCGGCCGCCAGCGCGGCGACGGTATCGACATATTCCGCCGCGTCCGCCGCGCACAGGTCGCCGAGCCCGACGCGGCGCAGGATCGCGGTCGCCCAGCGCGCGACCATCGTGCGGCCGACCAGCGTGACGACCGGGACCCCCATCCACAGCGCCTCGAAGGTCGTCGTCGAGCCGTTGAAGGGGAACGGATCGAGCGCGATATCCACCTCGTCATAGGCCGCAAGATGCCCGGCCGCGTCCGCCGGCGGCGGGCGGAAGCGCACGCGCGCCAGGTCGACGCCGCGCGCGGCGAAGGGGGCCCGCACCCGCGCGACAAGGTCGGGATCCTCGAACGCGCGCTGGAAGCCCAGCGTCAGCGTCGCTTCAGGCAGCCGGGCGAGCACCTCGGCCCACAGCGCCAGCGTCGCGCCGTTGAGCTTGACGGGGTTGCTGAACGAGGCGAGCGCAAGTGCCGCGCCGGCCGGGCGCGGCCGGGGTTCCGGCACGCCTTCGGGCGGAAGGTTCACGTACTGGCAGGGCAGCCGCACGACGCGCTCGGCGAACGGCTCGGCCGAGACGCGCGGCACGAGGGCCGCGTCGGCGAAAAGATAGTCGGTCTCCGGCAGGCCGCTCGTCGCGCAGTCGCCGAAGCTGACGACGACCGGGGCCGGATTGTGCAGCGCCAGCGTCGGCCGGTTGCGGTCGAAATGCCCGGCATAGATCACGAGGATGTCGATGCCGTCGGCCCGGATCGCCGCGGCAAGGTCGCGGTCGGTCAGCGCGTGCGCCTGCCGCCAGCCGTCGGCGAGCGCCCGGAAGCGCGCGCCCGTCGCGTCCTCGACCGGTGCCAGGCTGTAGCCGTAGGCCTCGAAGCGCGCGCGGTCGCGGCATTCGAACAGCGGCAGCAGGCAGTTTGCCGCCGGGTGGGCGCGGAAATCGGCCGAGACATATCCCACGCGCAATTTCGCGCGCGGACCGCGCGGCGGGCGCGCGGGCACCGGCCCGAGCCCCCCGCGCACGTGGCGGGAATAGGCCATGTGGCTTGCCGCGAAGCTCTCGGGCGTGGCCGCCGGGTCGTAGAGTTCGATCGCGATCAGGTTCTGCGCGGCATCGCGCACGCCGCCGCGCACCGCAAGGCCGACAAGTTCGCGCGCCATCGCGAAATCGTCGAACGCCAGAAGGAACGGCCCCACCGTCGCCGCGCAGGGCGCCAGCCGCGACATCGTGCCGGTCCCGAATTCGGGTTCGCCCGCCGCGCGCCGCCGCCCGGCCGCCTCGAGAACCGCCTGCAGGCGCGCGCGCAGGTCGCCGAACGGCATGTCGCCGGCCGGCGCGCCCGCATAGGCAAGGCAAGCCCGCATATAAAGGCGCACAGCCCGCGACATCTCGCGCCGCGCCATGGCGAGGGCGGCGTCGAAGGTCAGGATATCGCCCGGTGAAGCCGCATCGGCCCGCACGCTCTCGGCGAGTGCGGAAGCCTCGTCGAGCCGCCCGTCGCCGATCAGGATCTGCCCCAGCGCGATGAACGCGCCCGGATGGCAGGGTGCCAGGGCAAGGCACGCGCGCGCGGCGGCTTCGGCCCCCGCGCGGTCGCCCACGCCCAGCCGCATGACCGCAAGCCCGCTCCACGAATCCGCCCCCGGCCCGGCCGCGTGCGCGCGCTCCATCGCCGCGAGCGCGCCCGCCGGATCGCCCGACGCCACAAGAAGGTTGGCCAGCGCGAAGTGCGCGGACGCAAGATCGGGCTTGCAGCGGATCGCGTCCGTCAGCGCCCGCCGGGCCCCGGCCATGTCGCCCTGCTCCTGCAGGACAAGGCCAAGCCCGTAGGGCCCGCCATACCAGTCGGGCGCCAGCGCCGCGAGCTTGGCGTAGGAGATGCGCGCGGCATCGAGCGCACCGGTCTGGCGCTGCACGTCCGCGAGGTTCTGGAGCGCGCCCGTGAACTGCGGGGCCGCCGCCACGGCGCGCGAAAGCATGTCGAGGGCCGCCGCCGGATTGCCGCGCTGGTGCTGGGCAAGCCCGCCGAGATTGAGCCCGTCGACATTGCCGGGATCGAGCGCCAGTGCCGCCGCATATTCGCCAAGCGCCGCGTCGAGCCGTCCGGCCCGGTGATGCTCGAGCCCGCGCGCGATCGCCGCGGCGGCCTCGCCGGCGGGGGAGCCGGTCGCGGTCAACCGATCGTCTCGAGCTCGTCGATGAAGCCCTCGACGACCTTCAGCCCCTCGCGCCAGAAATTCGGGTCGGCCGCGTCGAGCCCGAAGGGTGCAAGCAGCTCCTTGTGGCGTTTCGATCCGCCCGCGCGCAGCATGTCGAGATATTTCTGCGCGAAGCCTTCCGGCGCGCGGCGGTAGAGCGCGTAGAGCGAGTTCACGAGGCAGTCGCCGAACGCGTAGGCGTAGACGTAGAACGGCGTATGGACGAAGTGCGGGATATAGCTCCAGTACCACGCATATTCGCCGTCGTAGCGGAAGGCGGGGCCGAGGCTCTCGCGCTGCACGTCCATCCAGATCTCGCCGATGCGCTCGGGCACCATCTCGCCGCCGCGCCGCTCGTCGTGCAGGCGCCGCTCGAACTCGCAGAAAGCGACCTGGCGCACGACGGTGTTGAGCATGTCCTCGACCTTGCCCGCCAGCATCGCCTTGCGGCGCGAAGGCTCCTTGGCGCCGTCGAGCAGCTTGCGGAAGGTCAGCATCTCGCCGAAGACCGACGCGGTCTCGGCCAGCGTCAGCGGCGTGTCGGCAAGCAGGTGCCCCTGCCCCGCCGCCATCACCTGATGAACGCCATGCCCCAGCTCGTGGGCGAGCGTCATCACGTCGCGCGTCTTGCCCTGGAAATTGAGCAGCAGGTAGGGGTGCGCCGAGGGCACGGTCGGGTGCGCGAAGGCGCCGGGCGCCTTGCCGGGCCGCACGCCCGCGTCGATCCACGCATTGTCGAAGAAGCGCTTGCCGGTGGCGGCCATGTCCTTCGAGAAATCGCCGTAGGCCTCGATCACCGTGTCGCGCGCGCGCGACCAGTCGAAGCTCTCCTCGTCGGCCTGCGGCAGCGGCGCGTTGCGGTCCCAGTAGTCCATCCTGTCGACGCCGAACCACTTGGCCTTGAGCGCGTAGTAGCGGTGCGAAAGCCGCGGATAGGAATCGCGCACGGCGGCGATCAGCGCCTCCACCACCTCGTCCTCGACGCGGTTGGCGAGGTTGCGCGAGGAGATCGGGCGCGGATAGCTGCGCCACTTGTCCTCGATCTCCTTGTCCTTGATGAGCGTATTGGTGATCAGCGCGAAAAGGCGCGAATTGTCGCCCAGCGTCTTGCCCACGGCCTTGGCCGCCGCCTTGCGCACCTTGCCGTCGCGGTCGGACAGCAGGTGCAGCGCCTCCGCCGAGGTGAGCTTCTTGCCGTCCACGTCGAAGCGCAGGCCCGCCATCGTCTCGTCGAAAAGGCGCGTCCACGCGGCACGTCCCGCGACGTATTTCTCGTGCAGCAGCTTTTCCATGTCGTCGGCAAGCTGGTGCGGGCGGAAGGCGCGCAGGTCGCGCAGCCACGGCGCGTACTTCGCCAGCGCCGGGTCGGCGAGCTTCGCCTCGAGATCGGCGTCCGCAAGCCGGTTCAGTTCGAGCGCGAAGAAGAGCGTGTGCGAGGAGATCGCGTTCACGCGCTCCTGGATGCCCTGGTAGAATTTCGCGATCGCCGGGTCGGCCTGGTCGGCCGCATAGGTGAGGTCGGCGAAGCTCGTCATGCGGGCAAGCCGCTCTTCCAAGGCCTCGTAGGCGGCCACGGCCGCCCCCAGCGCCTTGCCGTCGAGGCCCGCGAGCTTCTCGGCATATTTCAGGGCGAACGCCTTGGCGTCCGCTTCGGCCGCGTCGAGCGCCTTGGCCAGTTCGGGCGAATCCCGGCCCGGAAACAGGTCGGCAAGGTTCCAGACGGGCAGTTCGGCGGTCGCGGCGGCGGTTTTCAGGGGCATGGGCGGTTCCGGCTCTTGTCGGGAAATGCGTCCATAAGCATATAAGTCGAACGGACCGGCGCGCCAAGCGCCGGCAGGGAGACGCCGCAGGCCGATGTTCGATTACGCAAGCTGCCCCAGTCTGGTGCGCATGTTCCTCGATACCGCCGCGCGCGAGGGTGTCCGGCCCTATCTGGTCGCGCGGGAGGACGCCGGCTGGAAGGAATGGTCGTGGGCCGAAGTCGAGCGGCAGGTGCGCCTGCTTGCCCGCGGACTTGCAGCACTGGGCGTCAAGCGCGGCGATCGCATCGCGCTGGTGGCCGAGAACCGCCCGGAATGGATCGTGGCCGACCTCGCCATCATGGCGGCGGGCGCGATCACGGTGCCGGCCTACACGACCAACACGGTCGAGGACCACCGCTACATCTTCTCGAACGTGCAGGCGCGCGGCGTCATCGCGTCGGGGGCGGCGCTGGCGAAGAAGTCGATCGAGGCGGCGCGCCAGTCCGGCCCGCAATGCGGCTTCGTGATCGCCATCGAACCCCCGGCGCTGGAACAGCACGCGGGCGTCGACGTGCATGCGTGGGCCGACGTGCTGGCGATGGGCGCCGCCGGCCCCGACACGGTCGACGCGACTGTGGCCGCGCTGGGCCGCGGCGACGTGGCGTGCGTCATCCACACGTCGGGCACGGGCGGCGCCCCGCGCGGCGTGATGCTCTCGCACGGCGCGATCCTGACGAATGCCGAGGGCGCGGCCGAGGTGCTGAAGCTCCTCGAGCCCACCCGCGAGCGCTTCCTGAGCTTCCTGCCGTTGTCGCATTCCTACGAGCACACCGTCTCGCTGGGCTTCGCCACCTCGATCGGCGCGGAAATCTGGTTTGCCGAGAGCCTCGAGAAGCTGTCGCAGAACATGCAGGAGGTCCGCCCGACAATCATGACGGCGGTCCCGCGCCTCTACGAAAGCATCCGCCAGCGCATCGCGCAGGGCCTGAAGCGCGAGAAGAAGTTGAAGCAGTGGCTGTTCGCGAAGACGGTCGAGCTCGGCACGAAGCGCTACGAGGGCGCGGCATTTGGTCCGCTCGACGCGCTTCTCGACGCGATCCTCGAACGCCTCGTGCGCGCCAAGGTGCGCAACCGCTTCGGCGGCCGGCTGAAGGCGTTCGTCTCGGGCGGGGCCGCGCTCAATCCGGAGATCGGCGTCTTCTTCCATGCGCTGGGCGTGCGCGTGCTGCAGGGCTACGGCCAGACGGAGGCCGCCCCCGTCATCGCCTGCAATCGCCCGTTCGAGGAGCGCATGGACACGGTCGGTCCGCCGCTGCCGGGCGTCGAGGTGAAGATCGCGCCCGACGGCGAGATCCTCGTGCGCGGCGGCCTCGTGATGAACGGCTACTGGAACGACCCGGAGGGGACCGCGCGCACCATCGTCGACGGGTGGCTGCACACGGGCGACGTGGGCGAGATCGACGCCGCGGGCCGCATCCGCATCACCGACCGCAAGAAGGACTTCATCAAGAATTCCGGCGGCGACATGGTCGCGCCCGCGAAGGTGGAAGGCACGCTGCTGCTCGAGCCCGAAATCGCGCAGGCCGTCGTCACCGGCGACGGGCGGCCCTATCTGGTGGCGCTTGTCGTGCCCAACGCCGAACTTGCGGCCGGATCGCCCGCGGCCGCGCGCGTGGCGGTCGAACGCGCGGTCGAGCGTGCCAACGCCAGGCTGCCGCTGCCCGAGCGCGTTCGAAAATTCGCGCTGGCGCCGGCCCCCTTCACCATCGAGAATGGCCAGATGACGCCAACCCTGAAGATCCGCCGGCACATTGTCCGGCAGGTCCATGCCGACGTGCTGGAGGGACTTTACCGATGATCCGCAAGCGCACCGCCCTTGCCCTGCTTGCCGCCCTTGCGCTTTCCGCCTGCGGCGCGCCGCCCGGCGTTTCGACCGTGGCGCGGCTCGCGACCGAGGACCGCACGGCCTCGCAGATCACCGACGACAACCGCATCCTGCTCGCGTTCAACAAGGCCGTGGCAAGCGAGAGTGCCGCCCTGTTCCGCGACGTGTCGACGGACGTCTATGTGGGCCGCGTGATGCTGACCGGTGCGGTGGCGCAGCCCGCGGGCAAGACGCGCGCGGTGGCACTCGCCAGGGGCGTGGAAGGCGTGCGCGAGGTCGTCGACGAGATCCAGGTGACGAGCCAGGGCGGCTTCGCGGCCACGGCCAACGATCTTGTCGTGGAACAGAAGATCGGCGTGAAGCTGCTGGCGGAATCGGGCGTCAAGTCGGTCAACATGCGCTGGCGGTGCGTCAACGGCACGGTCTACCTGTTCGGGCGCGCGCACACGGCCGCGGAATCCGCCAAGGCGGTCGAGGTCGTGCGCGGCATCGAGGACGTGAAGCGCGTGGTCAACCACCTGCGGGTCCAGCCGCTCTCTTGAACCCGCTCGACATCCGCATCGAGACGGCCGACCTGCTGCTGCGCGCGCCCGCACCGGGCGATGCACCCGACATCGCGCGCTGGTGCGCGGACTGGGAGCTGGCGCGATGGACCGCGAACATCCCCCATCCCTACACGCTGACCGATGCCGAGCGCTTCGTTGCGGACGCGCGCCTCGCCATGGAAGAGGCGCGCACGGTTTCCTTTGCCATCGAGACGTTGTCGGAACCGGGGCCCGTCATCGGCATGGTGAGCCTGATGCTCGACGCGCTGGGCGTGGAGGGCGACCTTGGCTGGTGGGTGGCGCCGCCCTGGCGCGGGCGCGGTTTTGCCACACAGGCGGCGCTTGCGATGGTCGATTTCGCGCGCGCGATGGGCGTGGCCCGCCTCACCGCCGGCACGCAGCCCGAAAACCTTCCCTCGCAGGGCGTCATCCGCCGGATCGGCATGCGCCCGGCCGGCCGCATGATGCGCGCGGCCCCGGCACGCGGCGCCCCGCGCGAGACGCTGGAATTCGTGTTGACGGGATGACCGGGCGGCTACACCCTTAGGGTATGCGCCGGATCGCCGCCGCCATTCTTGCCTGCCTGCCGCTGGCAGGCCCCGTCGGGGCCGCGGAGCCCTACACCATCCTGCCCGGTTTCGACGACGTGCCCGCCAAGGGGCCGGACGCCGCACTCGGTCTCGTCATCTGGAACCACGGCGTCAGCGGCAACCGCGAACAGGGCATGAGCCCGCCGCCCGCCTTCCTGCGCCGGCTCGCCGCGGCGGGGTGGGACATCGTGCGCATCAAGCGCGACGCCCTGCAGGAGAGCAACTGGACGACCGGCGGCCTGCGCCATGTCGCACGCACGATCGAGGAAGCCGAGAGCGCCCGCGCGAAGGGCTACAAGCGCATCGTGCTGGCCGGGCAGAGCTATGGCGGCGCGATCACGCTGGAAGCCGCACGCCGCACATCCGTCTACGCGATCATCCCCTCCGCGCCCGGCACGGGCGTGGCACTGAACCAGATCGGCAGTGCGGCGCAGGATTCGCAAGGCACGCGCCAGCTCTACGAATCGCTGGCCGAGGGAAAGTTCGAGCGCGCGGTGCCGATTTTGCCCTTCGCCGACGAGTTCGCGTTGAGCGACCCCGACCGCGGCAAGCGCGCGCGCGAGATCCTGACCGGCCGCGCGATCGCCTTCCTGCCGATGGACGATGCCGGCTCGCAGCTCGCCGGGCACGGCGCCTCGTCCTCCGCGCTCATGGATTTCGCCTACGGCGCCTGCGTGGCGG
This sequence comes from Rhodospirillales bacterium, assembly GCA_016794025.1. Taxonomy (GTDB): domain Bacteria; phylum Pseudomonadota; class Alphaproteobacteria; order CACIAM-22H2; family CACIAM-22H2; genus Tagaea. The sequence goes on from JAEUKX010000083.1 coordinate 25,281, forward strand.
CCTTCCTCGATCCCGACCGCAAGGTGAAACCGGGGGCCGCCGCGTGCGGTCGCGACGGGCTGCCGCGTGCCGACGACGTGCTGCCCGAAACGGCCGGACTCAAGCCGATGAAGATGGAAGCCGGCACGTGGTGGCATCCCTACGAGGGGATCTGGATTGGCGCCTGGAGCAATCCGATCCTCGTTTCCGTCACGATCGAGCGCGGCGCCGACGGAAAGCCCGAATTCGTCTATCTGTGGGGACAGGAGAAGCGCGCGAAGCTGCGCACGACCTACCGCGCGCCCGCCACGCTCGACGGCAATCTCGTGCGCGCGAAGCTGCCCACGCAGGACATCACGCTGTCGTTCGAGATGAAGACGCGCCAGGTCGTGCTGCGCTGGAAGAACGCCGACGGCCGGACCGGCTCGACCCTGCTGCGCAGGTACGAGCCGCCGGCCTGAAAGACGCGCTTCAGCGCGGTACGAGGCGGCGCGGCAGCATCGCGCGCAGCACGTCGTCGCGCCGCACGAAATGATGCCAGAGCGCCGCCGCGGCATGGATGGCGGCCACGACGAGGATCGCGGTGGCGCCGGTTTCATGGATGCCGCCGAAGAGCTTGGCGAGCGCCCTGTCGCCGCCCATCGGCGAGGGCAGCGTGACAAGCCCGAAGAAATCGAGCGCCCGGCCGCGCGCCCATTGCGTGGCGATGCCGGCAAGCGGCACGGCGGCCATGAGCGCATAGAGCGCCGCGTGCGCCGCGCGCGCGGCAAGCCGCTCGATCCGTGTCCCGGCACGCGCGGCCGCCGGGCGCACGGCCAGCCGCACGGCCAGCAGGGCGACCAGCACGAGCCCGAAGGACTGGTGCAGCAGCATCGCGAAGTCGCGCGGCGCGCCGCGCGCAAGCTCGTCCATCGCAAGGCCCAGCACGTAGAGGCCGAGGATGAGGGCCGCCATCGTCCAGTGGATGAATCGCGCGGCCGCACCGGGGCCGGCATTGTCGGTCGTATCCGTCATGTCATGCTCCTTCGTCGGGAAGGTCCCGGCAGCGCCACCGCGCGCCGGGACCGGTTCGGGCGATCAGCGGTGCGCGTGCCGGCGCCCAGCGTCCCGGTGCCCGGCATCCCCGTGCGCGGCATCATTGTCGCCGTCGTAGTCGTCGTCGCGGCCGTGGCGGGCACCCTTCTGGAGGAACTCGCCGGTATTCCCGTCGACGGCGAACTCCGCACGCCGGCCGGACGCGTCGACCGCCTTGACCGAGTAGCTGCCGTCGCGGCGCAGCTCGATCGAGCGGACCGACGCGTAGCCGTTTTCGCGCACGCGCGCGTCGATCTCGCCGACCGACAGCTTCGGGGCCGTCTGGGGCTGTCCGCGGTCGCTGGCCAGCGCCGGACCCGCAAGCAGTGCCAGCGCCAGCGCGCCGAGGACGATGGGGTTCTTCATGGGGACTGTCTCCGTTCCTTTCGTCCGGCCGCACCAGCGCGGCGGAACGGGGGCGAATATGGGTGCGCGCGCCTGAACGGGGCGTGAGCGGGCCGTTCATCGGGCATTCAGATTGGCCGCGGCAATGTGCGATCATGTCGAAGATGACCTTCCGCACGATCCCGGTCCTGCTCCTGGCCTGCCTTGCGCTGGCGGCCCCCGCGCGCGCCGACGACCGCGACCACGATCGCGCGCGGATCGCGCGCGAGGCGGGCGAAGTCGTGCCGCTCGAAAGGCTGCTGGCCGAGGTCGCGCGCACCGAACCGGGCAAGGTCATCGATGTCGACCTCGAGCGCGGGCACGGGCGCTATGTCTACGAGGTGAAGCTCCTCGCGCCCGACGGGCGGCGGCGCAAGATCCTCTACGACGCCCGCACGCTCGAGCGCGTCGAGCGGTAACGGACGGGCCCGGCCGGAATGCGCATCCTCCTCGTCGAAGACGATCCCGCCCTTTCCGCCCAGATCGCGGCGGCGCTCGCTGCCGCCGGATATGCGGTCGACCGCGCGGCCGACGGCGAGGAGGCGCAGTTCCTCGGCGAGAGCGAGCCGTTCGATGCCGCCATCCTCGATCTGGGTCTGCCGAAGCTCGACGGCCTGACCGTGCTGCGGCGGTGGCGCGAGGCCGGCCGCCGCCTGCCCGTGCTTGTCCTGACCGCGCGCGCGGGCTGGGCCGAGAAGGTCGAGGGGATCGACGCGGGCGCGGACGACTATCTCGCCAAGCCCTTCCACATGGAGGAGCTGCTGGCCCGGCTGCGGGCGCTGATCCGGCGCGCGGCGGGCATGGCGAGCGCGGAACTCGTGTGCGGCAGGCTGCGGCTCGACACGCGCTCGGGCCGCGTGACGGTCGACGGCAATCCCGTGGCGCTGACCGCGCAGGAATACAAGACGCTCGCCTACCTGATGCACCGGCCGGGCACCGTCGTCTCGCGCACCGAACTGACCGAACATATCTACGCGCAGGATTTCGACCGCGACAGCAACACGATCGAGGTGTTCGTCGCCAGGCTGCGCCGGAAGCTTGGCATCGACGCGATCGAGACCGTGCGCGGGCGCGGCTACCGGCTGCGTGCTCCGGGGGATGCGGCACCATGACCGCGCGGCCCTCGCTGCGCCGCCGGCTGGCGCTCGCCTCGTTCGTGTGGCTCGTGCTGGCACTCGCCGGGTCGGGCGCGCTGCTGGCCGGGATCTTCGCCAACTACGCGCGTTCGGTCGTCGAGGAACGGCTGATCGACGACATGGACCACATCGCCGCGGCGGTGGAAGCCGCATCCGACGGCGGCGTGCGCCTGACCCGCGCGCTGCCGGACAGTCGCTACGACGTGCCCTATGCCGGGCGCTACTGGCAGATCGAGATCGCCGGGCGCCCGCCGCTGCGCTCGCGCTCGCTGTGGGACGACACGCTCCCCAATCCGCCCGACGATCTGGCGAAGGGCGAGATCCATCACCACACTTTCCGGGGTCCGGCGGGCCAGTCGCTCATCGCGGTGGAGCGCAACCTCACCATCGACGGGCTGGACATGCCGATGCGGCTTGTCGTGGCCAGCGACGAGGCGGAGCTGGCGCACGCGGTGGCGGAGTTCCGCAACACGCTCGTGCTGTCGCTGGCCGCACTCGGCCTCGGGCTGGCGCTGGCCGCGGCCCTGCAGATCCATTTCGGGCTCGCCCCGCTGCGCCGTCTGCGCGCGGCGGTGACCGCGCTCAAGGCCGGGCGGGAAACCACGCTCGACGGCCAGTGGCCCGCCGAGGTCGCCCCGCTCGTCGCCGACCTCAAGGACGTGCTCGCGCGCAACACCGCCCTTGTCGAACGGGCGCGCGCGGAGGCCGGGAACCTTGCCCATGCGCTGAAGACGCCGCTGGCCGTGCTGACCAACGCCGCCGACGGCCACGAGGATACGCTCAGCCAGACGGTTCGTGCGCAGGCAAGCGCCATGCGCGGCCATGTCGAGCGGCATCTTGCCCGCGCGCGCGCCGGTGCGGCGGCCACGCAGGTGGGGATCGAGACCGACGCGCGCGCGGTCGTCCTGAAGCTCGTCGACACGCTCGGCCGTCTCCATCCCGGCCGGCGGCTGCGGACCGCGCTCAGCGGCGGGCCGCTCGCCTTCGCCGGGCGCGCGGACGACCTGGCCGACATCGCGGGAAACCTGCTCGACAACGCGCTCAAATGGTCGCACGGCGAGGTGCGCGTCTCGCTCGGAGCCGATTCCGGCGGCCTTGCGCTCGCGGTCGACGACGACGGGCCCGGCATCGCGCCCGACGCGCGCGCGGCGGCCCTGCGCCGGGGGATGCGGCTCGACGAGACGAAGCCCGGCACGGGTTTCGGCCTCGCCATCGCGGACGAGCTGGTGGCGCTTTACGGCGGCAGCCTCGTGCTCGGCGAATCCGATCTGGGGGGGCTGCGCGTGGCGGTCCGCCTGCCGTCGACGCGCTGAGGACGCCCGCCTTGTTCAGCCTGCGTTCAGGTTGGGCGTGCAAGAAGCGCCCGTTCCGGGGCAAGGCGCGTGGAAGCGGGCGTGGGCGACGAACTTTCGACCGAATATGAAAAGGCGATCGGCATCTTCGTGGCCTGCGTGCGGCAGGCCACGGGCGCCGTCCCGTCCGCCTATGACGAACTGCTGGCCGAATCGGCCCCCCGCCGCAAGGCCGCCATGGAAAACGTGCGCCGGCATTTCGGATCGCTGGCCGGCCCGTTGCGCGCGCAGATCATGACCGAAGCGACCGACGCTGCCCGCCGCCAGACGGCCGGCTACTTCGCGGCCATCGCCGCCCGATCCGACGAACTGGCCCTCGACGACCTGTTCGGCAAGGCCTGAGCGGCCTGCGGCAATGCGGCAGCTTGCGGGAGGCCGGCCGCGTCTCTAGGATGCGCGCTTCCATGCCTGCCCCCCGCCCCGCAACCCACGGATCCGCCCTGCCGCGTCATTCGCTTCGCGTGTGGCTGGCCGCACTCGCCCTGTTCGTGCAGGCGCTGCTGCCCGTGCAGGTGCTGCGCGCGGCCGCTTTGCCGGGCGAGGCCATTTCGTTCTGCTCGGCCGCCGGCGCGCCGGCCACACACCTGACCGGGGCCGATGGCGGCCCGCTTTCCGATTCCGGTCACAAGACGGGCATGGTCTGCCCGCTCTGCACGGCCGCGGGCGCTGCTGCCGTGCCGCCCGTCGATCCGGCCGGCGCGCTGCCTTCGCCGGTCCGTTTCGCGGCCGTCGACTTCGCGCGGCACGACGAGATCGTGCCCGCCGCGGGCGGCAGCGCCGCCTATGGTTCGCGCGCGCCGCCGACGATCCTCTGACGACATGATTCGCCTGTCCGCGCCGGCCCTGCTGCCGGTCGCGGATCATCCATGTTCAGGCCCGGCCGTCCGCCGGGCGCCAGAGGAATTTTCCGATGACTTCCATCCGCTTCCGCTTTTCGTCGCCCGCCTTCGTCGGGCTTGCCGCCGCCGTCACACTTGCCATCGCCCTGCTGCTGTCGCCTTCCGCCGCGCGCGCCCACGACGGCGTGCATGTCGAGGACCCCTGGGCCCGCGCCACGCTGGGCGGTGCCAAGACCGGTGCCGGGTATGTCCGCATCGTCAACCATTCCGACAAGGCGGAGCGGCTGGTTTCCGCCACCTCGCCCGTCGCGGGCCGCGTCGAGCTGCACGAGATGGCGACGGTCAACAACGTCATGCAGATGCGCCCGCTGCCCCGCGGCATCGACATCAAGGGCAAGGAGACGGTCGAGCTGAAGCCCGGCGGGCTGCACATCATGTTCCTCGACCTCAAGCAGCCGCTCGTCGCCGGCAAGAAGGTGCCGCTCACGCTCAAGTTCGAGCGCGAAGGCGAGGTGACGGTCGAGATCGAGGTGCGCGACATGCGCGGCAATGCCCCCGCCCAGGGCGGCCACGGACAGCATAAGCACTGAGACAGGAACGCTGCGCCGCGCCTGCACGCCCCGAGGCTAAACGCCCGTGTAGGCGCGGTACCAGTCGACGAATTTCGGCACGCCCTCGTCGATCGAGGTGCGCGGCGCGAAGCCGAGATCGCGCTGCGAGGCGGCGATGTCGGCGCAGCTCTCGGGCACGTCGCCGGCCTGGAGCGGCTGCATGTCGAGGATCGCCTTGTGGTTGGTGGCGCGCTCGATGAGCTCGATATAGCGCATCAGCGGCTCGGACTTGTGGTTGCCGAGATTGTACACGCGGTGCGCGGCGGCCTTGGCCGACTTCGCCGGCGGCCGGTCGAGCGCGGCGATCACCCCCGCCACGATGTCGTCGATATACGAGAAGTCGCGGCGCATCTGCCCGTTGTTGAAGACCGGGATCGCGCGGCCTTCGAGGATCGCCTTGGTGAAGATCCACAAGGCCATGTCGGGCCGGCCCCACGGCCCGTAGACCGTGAAAAAGCGCAAGCCCGTCGCGGGCAGGTCGTAGAGATGGCTGTAGCAGTGGCCGACCAGCTCGTTGGCGGCCTTGGTGGCGGCGTAGAGCGACACCGGCCGGTCGATCTTGTCCTCGACCGAGAAGGGCAGCTTGTCGTTGCCGCCATAGACCGACGAGGACGAGGCGTAGACGAGATGGCGGATGCCGCCGCGCCGGCGGCACGCCTCGACGACGTTGAAATGCCCGACGATGTTGGTGCGGATATAGACGTCCGGGTTCGTGATCGAGTAGCGCACGCCCGCCTGGGCGGCGAGGTGCACGACGCGGTCGATCGAGCCATCGGCCAGTGCGGCGGCGAACGCGCCGTCGGCGGCCACGTCGGCGCGCACCATGCGGAAGGCGCTGGAGCGGGCAAGCTCGGCCGCGCGGGCTTCCTTGAGCTTCACGTCGTAGTACGGATCGAAGCTGTCGAAGCCCACGACGCTCTCGCCGCGCGCCAGCAGCGCACGCGCGACGGAAAATCCGATGAATCCGGCAGCCCCGGTAACCAGAACAGTCATGGTTGCGGGCTTTTACCCGTGTCGGGCGGCAAAATCACGTGCTTTCGACGTTGCGCGCGCCGGAAAAGGCGGCTAGCGTCGATCCATGGAGATCACCGCCGCCCGTATCGTCCGTTGGCAGGCTTGGTGGCGCTAAGCGCCGCCAGATCCCTTTTCCCTATCCGTTAATACGTCCGTTTTTCCGCCTTCGCGCGCTCCGTCCTGCGTGCGCGGCCCAGCCATCCGCGAGCGACCCATGCGCTACGAGTTCCGCACCAAGTCCGGCCTGACCCTCACCCGCATCAAGCGCCCGCTCGACTATGCCAGCGCGCTCGACGGATTCGCCGAGCGGCTCGACCGCGCGCGCGGCGGGCTGTTCTCCTCGGGCGTCGACTATCCGGGACGCTATTCGCGCTGGGAATTCGGCTTCGTCGATCCGCCGGTCGAGATCGTGGGCCACGGCCGCAGGCTCACGCTGCGCGCGCTCAACGAACGCGGCGAGCGCATCCTTTCGGCACTCGACCCCGTGCTGGCGGAGTTCGCCCCCGCTGCACCCGACGCGCGCACGCGCACGCTCGACGTGCCGGCCGCACAGGGTCCCTTCCCGGAGGAAAAGCGCAGCCAGCAGCCCTCGCTGTTCTCGCCTCTGCGGCGCATCGTGGAGGAGTTCGCGGGGCTGGAGGATTCCTTCCTCGGCCTGTTCGGCGCGTTCGGCTACGACCTGCTGTTCCAGTTCGAGCCGATCGGCCTCAGGCATCAGCGGCCCGACGAGACGCGCGAGCTGCACCTCTTCCTGCCCGACCGGATGTACATCCTCGACCGGCGCAAGGAGACGGCCTTCCGCTACGACTACGAGTTCGCCCGCGGAGAGGTGACCAGCGAAGGCGCCTCGCGCGCCTGCTACAGCCCGCTGCCCAGGCGCAAATACGCCGAGCCGGAGACCAAGCCCGAGATCACCTCCGACCTGACGGCCGAGGAATATGCCGCGATGGTCGACGTGGCGCGCGAGCGCATGCGGGTGGGCGACATCTTCGAGGTCGTGCTCTCGCGCCGCTTCGAGGCCTCGTATCAGGGCGCGCCCTCGGCGCTGTTCGCCAAGCTGAAGAAGGTGAACCCCTCGCCGTTCGAGTTCTACCTGCAGCTCGGGCCCGACCGGCTCGTGGGCACGAGCCCGGAGATGTATGTGCGCGTGGAGGGCGACCGGGTCGAATCCTGCCCGATCTCCGGCACCGCGCGGCGCGGGCGCAACGCGATGGAGGATGCCGAGCGCCTCAAGGCCCTGATCGATTCCGAAAAGGACGAGGTGGAACTCACGATGTGCACCGACGTCGACCGGAACGACAAGTCGCGCATCTGCGTGCCGGGCAGCGTCAAGCTCATCGGAAGGCGCCAGATCGAGACCTATGCGGGCCTGTTCCACACGGTCGACCATGTGGAAGGCCGCCTGCGCGCCGACGTCTCGGGACTCGACGCGTTCATCAGCCACATGTGGGCCGTGACGCTGACGGGCGCGCCGAAGAAGTGGGCGGTCGAGATCGTCGAGGCGATGGAGACAAGCCCGCGCGGCTGGTACGGCGGTGCCGTCGGCGCGCTCCTCCTCAACGGCGACGTCAATACCGGCATCACGATCCGCACGGTGCATCTGGACGAGGACGCGAAGAAGAAGCAGCGCGTGCGCTACCGCGTGGGCGCCACGCTCGTGTGGGATTCGGTGGGGATGGAGGAGAACGAGGAGACGCACCTGAAGGCGAACGCGCTGTTCCGGGTGCTCGCCCCGCCGGCCGCCCCCGCGAAATCCAATGCCGCCGCGGCCGTGGGTGCAGGGCTGAAGGTCGTGCTCGTCGACAACGAGGACAGCTTCGTGCACACGCTGGCCGACTATTTCCGCCAGTCGGGGGCCGACGTGTCGACCTACCGGCACGGCCTTGGTGCCGCCGCCATCCTCGCGATGAAGCCCGATCTGGTGATCCATTCGCCCGGCCCCGGCACGCCCGCGCAGTTCGGCGTGCCCGCCCTCGTGCGCGAGCTTGCCAAGGCCGACGTGGCGCAGTTCGGCGTGTGCCTTGGCCTGCAGGGCACGGTCGAGGCGTTCGGCGGTGCCCTCGACGTGCTGGGCGAGCCGCGCCACGGCAAGCGCTGGGAGATCGAGCACGACGGCACCGGCCTGTTCGACGGGCTGCCCAGCCCCTGCGCGGTCGGCGCCTACCATTCGCTGCACGCGCGCCTCGACGCCTTCCCGCAGGACGAGCTGGAGATCACGGCGCGCACCGCAGCGGGCCTCGTCATGGCCGTGCGCCACAGGCGCCTGCCCATCGCCGCAGTCCAGTTCCACCCCGAATCGATCCTGTCGATGGGCTGGGCCACGACGGGCGAGATCGGCCGCACGCTGGTGGACAACGTGCTTGTCCATCTGGTGCGCGCAAGGAAGGCAAAGGCGGCGTAAGGACATTGCGCGCCTTCTTCCCTTTCCGTCACCCCCCGGGCTTGTCCCGGGGGTCCACGACTTCGATGCCGTGACTCGCGGCCAACTCGTGGATGCCCGGGTCAAGCCCGGGCATGACGGTGAAAAGGTAGAACGCAACGGAGTTGCGCGTCCGGCAAGCGGACCGGCAACTTCCGGCACGAGTGTGCGCTGCACCGGGGAAGGTCGTTGCTTTTTCGCGGTCCTGCACCCGGCCCGATTGAGCGGGACCGCGCGACGCGTTACCGTCGCTGCCAACGACACGAACAGACGGGACGGACCGCGCGCATGACACCCCCCGCCCAAGCCCTGCTCGACGTTACGCTCGACGACAAGTACACCGCCCCGCGCGGCCGCGTGTTCCTGACCGGCACGCAGGCGCTGGTGCGCCTCACGCTCATGCAGCGCCAGCGCGACCTCGCCGCCGGGCTCAACACCGCGGGCTTCGTCACCGGCTATCGCGGCTCGCCGCTGGGCGGGCTTGACCAGGCGCTGTGGCGCGCCAAGCGCCACCTGAAGGACCACCACATCCATTTCACGCCCGGCGTGAACGAGGATCTCGCCGCCGCCGCCTGCTGGGGCTCCCAGCAGGTCGCGATGAGCCCGCTTGCCAGCTACGACGGCGTCTTCGCCATGTGGTACGGCAAGGGGCCGGGCGTGGACCGCTGCGGCGACGTGTTCAAGCACGCCAACGCGGCCGGCACCTCGCCCCATGGCGGCGTGCTGGTGCTGGCGGGCGACGACCACGCGGCCAAATCGTCCACGATGCCCCACCAGTCCGACCACGAGTTCGTGTCGGCGATGATCCCGGTCTTAAGCCCCTCGAGCGTGCAGGAGATCCTCGATCTCGGCCTCTATGGCTGGGCGATGAGCCGCTATTCGGGCTGCTGGGTGGCGTTCAAGTGCGTGGCCGAGACGGTGGAAAGCTCGGCCTCGGCGCTCGTCGATCCCGAGCGCGTGAAGATCGTCACGCCCGCGGATTTCGCCATGCCCGAGGGCGGGCTCCACATCCGCTGGCCCGACCACTGGAACGACCAGGAATTCCGCCTCCAGAAATACAAGGTCTACGCCGCCCTCGCCTTCGCGCGCGCCAACCGGCTCGACAAAATCGTGATCGACAGCCCGAACCCGCGGATCGGCATCGTCACGACGGGCAAGAGCTATCTCGACGTGCGCCAGGCGCTGGAAGATCTCGGCATCGACGAGGCTCTCGCCGCCAAGATCGGCCTTCGCGTCTACAAGGTCGCGATGCCCTGGCCGCTGGAGCGCGAGGGCGCGCGCCAGTTCGCCGAGGGCCTCGAAGAGGTGATGGTGATCGAGGAGAAACGCGCCCTCATCGAGAACCAGTTCAAGGAACAGCTCTACAACTGGCGCGCCGACGTGCGGCCGCGCGTGGTCGGCAAGTTCGACGAGAAGGGCGAGTGGATCCTGCCCTCCTCGGGCGAGCTCAACCCCGCGCAGATCGCGCGCGTCATCGCCAAACGGCTCGAACCCTATTTCACGTCCGAGAAGATCCGCGAGCGCCTTGCCGTGCTGGAGGCGAAGGAGAAGTCGCCCGAGGGCCACGCCTTCAAGCGCACGCCCTATTTCTGCTCGGGCTGCCCGCACAACACCTCGACAAAGGTGCCCGAGGGCAGCCGCGCGATGGCGGGCATCGGCTGCCACTTCATGTCCACATGGATGGACCGCTCGACCGTGACCTTCACGCACATGGGGGCCGAGGGCGCGCCGTGGATCGGGCAGGCGCCCTTCACGAAGGAGAAGCACGTCTTCCAGAACCTGGGCGACGGCACGTTCTTCCATTCCGGTTCGCTCGCCATCCGCGCGGCGGTCGCGGCCAACGTCAACATCACCTACAAGGTCCTGTTCAACGACGCCGTCGCCATGACCGGCGGCCAGCCGCACGACGGCACGCTGACCGTGCCGCAGATCACGCGCATGCTGGCGGCCGAGGG
>JAEUKX010000022.1 GCA_016794025.1 Rhodospirillales bacterium
GACATCCGGCCGGTGCTGTCGCTGCCGGGCGAACTGCTGGAGCTCGGCCGGTCGTGCGTGGATGCGCAGCACCGCAACAGGTCGACGATGCAGCTCCTGTGGAAGGGGATCGCGGCCTATGTCTTCGCGCACGACATCAAGTTGATGTTCGGCTGCGCGAGCCTGCCGGGCACCGATCCGGCTGCGCACGCCGCGGCCCTTTCGTATCTCCACCACAACCATCTGGCACCCGAGGCGATCCGCGCGCGCGCGCTGCCGGAACGTCATGTGGCGATGGACCTGCTGCCGGCCGCTGCGGCGGGGCACGCGGATGCCATCGAGGCGTTCGACGCGCGCACCGTGATCGCGGCGTTGCCGCCGCTCATCAAGGGATACCTGCGGCTCGGCGGGTTCGTGGGCGAAGGCGCCGTGATCGACCACGAATTCAATACGGTCGATGTCTGCATCCTGGTTGTCACCGATTCTGTGACGGACAAGTATTTCCGCCACTACAGCCGCCAGGTCGGCGGCACGACGGACTGACCGGCTTGGCCGAAATCGGTTCGAGTGCGCTGGCATTCGTCAGGGCGGCGGTCTACGTCGTCCTGACACTGCCGCTGATGCCCCTGCAGGCGCTGTTCGTGGCGCTGGGCGCTCCGCTCGCGCGCACGCTGCCGCACTGGTATCACGCGCGCTGCGCGAGGCTTTTCGGGCTGGATGTCCGCGTGACGGGTGCGCCCGCGGCCGGCGTGCCGGTCCTGATCGCGTCCAACCATGTCAGCTATCTCGATATCGTCGTCTATTCGTCGATCCTGCCGGTGAGTTTCGTGGCGAAGCGCGAGGTGGCCTCATGGCCGTTCTTCGGCATGCTCGCCAAGCTGCAGCGGACCGTCTTCGTCGAGCGGCGCGCGCGCGCCGTCGGCCGGGAAGCGGGCGCCATCCAGCGCCGGCTCGCGGCCGGCGACAGCGTCGTGCTGTTTGCCGAAGGGACGACCGGCGACGGCAACCGCTCGCTCGGCTTCAAGAGCGCGCTGTTCGCCTCGGCCGAGCCGCTTGCGGGCGGGCCGGAGATCGTCGTCCAGCCGGCGACCGTCGCCTATACGCGGCTCGACGGGATGCCGCTGTGCCGGTCGCTCCGCCCGGCGGTCGCCTGGTATGGCGACATGGAGCTGCTGCCGCATCTCTGGGCGCTGATCGGGCTTGGCCGGATCGGCGTCGAGGTCGTCTTCCATGCGCCCACGACGCTGGCTGCAGCCGGCTCGCGCAAGGCTTTGGCGCAGCATTGCGAGCAGGCCGTGGCGCGGACCCTTGCCGCCGCCAATGCAGGCCGAGAAACCCCTTCTATCCCAGCGATTTACGTGACAGCCGGGGCAGCTTGATGGCGCCGGTCCGGCAATGTTAGATTCGACGTCGCGTCGCGTGAAAAAACTCCACATAAAGACCTACGGCTGCCAGATGAACGTCTATGACTCCGCCCGGATGGCGGATGTCCTGGCGCCGCTCGGCTATGCGCCGGTCGAGAAGGCCGAAGGCGCCGATCTGGTCATCCTCAACACCTGCCATATCCGCGAGAAGGCCTCCGAAAAGGTCTTTTCCGAGCTTGGCCGCCTGAAGCCGCTGAAGGAACGCGACGGCACGATGCTGGCGGTCGCCGGCTGCGTGGCGCAGGCCGAAGGGCAGGAGATTCTCGCCCGCGCACCCTATGTCGATGTCGTGCTGGGTCCGCAGGCCTATCACCGCCTGCCCGAACTCGTCGCGCGCGCCGCGCGCGGTGCCGGTGCAGCCCTCGACACCGATTTCCCGGTCGACGTGAAATTCGACCATCTGCCGGCGCCGGCCGCCGGGCAGGGTCCGTCCGCGTTCCTGACGATCCAGGAAGGCTGCGACAAGTTCTGCACGTTCTGCGTGGTGCCCTATACGCGCGGCGCGGAATTCTCGCGCACGGCCGACGCGATCGAGCACGAGGCGCGCCAGCTCGTCGACGCGGGCGCGCGCGAGATCACGCTGCTCGGCCAGAACGTCAATGCCTGGCACGGCGCGCAGGGCGAGGGGCTGGGCGCACTTGTCCGGCGTCTGGCGCGTATCGAGGGCCTCGCGCGGCTGCGCTACACGACCTCGCATCCGCGCGACATGGACGACGACCTGATCGCGGCGCATGCCGACGAGGCGAAGCTGATGCCGTTCCTGCATCTGCCGGTGCAGTCCGGCGCCGACACGATCCTCGATGCGATGAACCGCGGGCACACCGCCGACCGGTTCCGCGCGATTGTCGCGCGGTTGCGCGCGGCACGGCCCGATCTGGCGCTGTCGAGCGATTTCATCGTCGGCTTTCCGGGCGAGAGCGACGCGGATTTCGAGCGCACGATGGACCTGGTGCGCGAGACGGGGTTCGCACAGGCCTTCTCGTTCAAGTATTCGCCGCGCCCCGGCACGCCGGCGGCCATGATCGAGCGGCAGGTGCCCGAGGACGTGAAGGACCGGCGCCTCGCCGCGCTCCAGGCGCTTCTCAAGGAGCAGCAGGACGCCTTCAACGCCGCCACGATCGGCCGGACAGTCCCGGTCCTGTTCGAGAAGCCCGGCCGCCATCCGGGCCAGCTCGCAGGCAAGACGCCGTGGCTGCAGGCCGTGCACGCGTTGGCGCCGGCGGAATTCGCCGGCCGCGTGCTCGATACGAAAATCGTGGCGCTCGCGGCGAATTCGCTGTCGGGCGTCGTCGTCGATTCATCGGTGGAAGCGGGCGAAAGGCGGTCGGCGTGAGCAGTCCCATCCTTCTGGCGTTCGACGACACGTCACTTCTTTCACCGCTCTACGGCGAACACGACCGGCATCTCGCGCGCATCGAACAGCTTCTGGGCGTCAATATCGCCTCGCGCGGCAACCAGGTCCGGATCCAGGGCCCCCATTCGGCGGCGGAATCGGCGCGCGACGCGCTCAACGCGCTCTACGCGAAGCTCCGTCGCGGCATGAGCGTCGATCTGGGCGAGGTCGAGGCGGCCGTGCGGCTCAGCTCCGGCGACGTGACGGAGACGGGCCTCGACCTGTTCGGGGCCGAAGACCTTGCGATCACCACGCGCAAGCGCCGCGTGGCGCCGCGCACGCCGAACCAGGGCGCCTATCTCAAGGCGCTCAAGCAGAACGAGCTTGTCTTCGGCATCGGCCCGGCCGGCACGGGCAAGACCTATCTTGCGGTCGCGATGGCGGTCGATGCGCTGACGTCGGGCAAGGTCGACCGGATCATCCTGTCGCGGCCTGCCGTCGAGGCGGGCGAACGGCTCGGCTTCCTGCCCGGCGACCTGCGCGAGAAGGTCGACCCCTATCTTCGGCCGCTCTACGACGCGCTTTACGACATGCTGCCCGGCGAGCAGGTGACCAAGCGGCTGGCGACCGGCGAGATCGAGATCGCACCCCTCGCCTTCATGCGCGGGCGCACGCTCGCAAATGCGTTTGCGATTCTCGACGAGGCACAGAACACCACGCCCATGCAGATGAAGATGTTTCTGACGCGCCTGGGCGAGGGCAGCCGAATGGTCGTGACGGGCGATCTCAGCCAGGTCGACCTGCCGCCCGGCACGCGCTCGGGTCTTGCCGACGCGCTCGAGGCACTGGACGGCGTCCGGGGCATCGGCCTCGTGCGGTTCGCCAGCGCCGATGTCGTGCGCCATCCGCTTGTCGCGAAGATCGTCGATGCCTACGACGCGCGCGACGGCGCCGGCCGTCCCGCACGCGCACCATGAACGCGGATATCCAGGTCGACATCGTCGATCCGCGCTGGCGGCGACGGCTGCCCGGCGCGGCGGCGCTCGTGCGCTCGAGCGCGCGTGCCGCCCTGGACGGCGCCCGGCGCGGCTGCGTGACGTTCGCGCTTGCCGACGATGCGTTCCTGCGGACCCTCAACCGCGACTTCCGCGGCAAGGACAAGCCGACGAACGTCCTGTCCTTTCCGGGAAGCGGCGCCGAACTGGGCGACGTGGCGCTTGCGCTGGAAACCTGCGCGCGCGAGGCGAAGGCGCAGCGCAAGGACCTCGCGGCGCATGTGCGCCATCTCGTCGTCCATGGCGCGCTCCACCTGCTGGGCCACGACCACGAGAACGATGCCGATGCCTTCGCGATGGAGGCGCTCGAACGTCGCGTCCTGCGCCGGCTCGGCGTTGCCGATCCCTACCGCATGCGGGGGGCGGCATGAACGACGGCGAATCGACCTTTACCGACAGGCTGCGCGGCCGCCTGCGCGACATGCTGCGCCCGAAGGGGCGCGAAGCCGAAGAGCAGCTGCGCGACACGATCGAGGAGATCATCGAGGAAGGCGATGCCCCGGCCGAACCGATGGGGGCGGCCGAGCGCACGATCCTTGCGAACGTCCTGCGCCTGCGCGAGGTCGCGGCGGCCGACGTGATGGTGCCGCGCGCCGACATCATCGCGGTCGAGCAGGATATCGGACCAGATGCGCTTGTCGCATTCCTCGTGCGCGAGGCGCACAGCCGCGTGCCGATCTATCGCGGCACGCTCGACGAGGTGCTGGGCTTCGTCCACGTCAAGGACGTGCTGCGCGCGCGCCAGTCGGGCGTCCCGTTCCGAATCGCGGACATCATGCGCAAGGTGCTGTTCGTGGCGCCGTCGATGCGCGTCCTCGACCTGCTGCTGGAGATGCGCAAGAGCCGCACGCATCTGGCGCTGGTCGTCGACGAATATGGCGGCGTCGACGGGCTCGTGACGATCGAGGACGTCGTCGAGGCGATCGTGGGCGACATCGAGGACGAGCACGACGACGACGACCGGCCGCGGCTGCAGCGCCTGCCGGACGGCAGCTTCCAGATCGACGCAAGGCTGCCGATCGAGGAGTTCGTCGCGCAGACGGGCATCTCGCTCGACGACGAGGCGCGCGCGTCGGACATCGACACGGTTGGCGGGGCGGTGGTGGCGCTGTCGGGCCGCGTGCCGGGGCGCGGCGAGATCGTCACGCACCCGGCGGGGTGCGAGTTCGAGGTCATCGATGCCGATCCGCGCCGTCTCAAGAAGCTCAAGGCGCGCCGGGTCGAGCCCAAGGCCGCCTCCGAAGAGCCGGCCGGCTGACGCGCGGCAATGGGCGGTCTGGCGCTTGCGCTTTCCGGCCGGCTGGCCGGGCTTTCCGGGCGCCGACGGGCCGCAGCGGCTGCACTGGCGGGTGCCTGCGCGGCGCTGGCGCTGCCGCCTTTCGACCTGTTGCCGCTCGCCTTCGTCGGGTTCGGCGCGCTGGTCGTCCTGCTGGATTTGGACGATGTGGGGCGGCCGCTGCGTGGCGCGTTCGCGACCGGCTGGCTGTTCGGATTCGGACATTTCACGGTCGGTCTCTATTGGGTGGCGAACGCGCTGCTGATCGAATGGCAGCGCGTGGGCTGGATGATCCCGTTCGCGGTTTTCGGGTTGGCTGCCCTGCTGGGCGTCTTCTCGGGCCTTGCGACGCTGGCCGCGCGCGCGACGTCCGCACGGGGCCCCGCGCGGGTCTTTGCGCTGGCCGCGGCGTGGGCGGGTGCGGAATGGCTGCGCGGCCACGTCCTGACCGGCTTTCCGTGGAACCTGATGGCCACGGTCTGGGATTTCAGCCCGGCAATGCTGCAGGGCGTCGCCCTCTTCGGCGCCTATGGCCTCTCGGCCTTCACGGTTCTGGTCGTGGCCGCACCGGCGACGCTTCTGGCGTACCGGCGGCCGGGCCTGCGCGAGGCGGTTCCCGTGCTCGTCGCGCTGGTGCTTGTCCTGACGGGCTGGATCGCCGGCGCCGCCCGTCTTGCCGGCGCCCCGGCCGGCGACGTGCCGGACGTCCGCCTGCGTCTGGTCCAGCCCAACGTGCCGCAGGCGCTCAAGTGGGATCCCGAGGCGCGCGAGGCGAACCTCAAGCGGATGATCGAACTTTCCCGCCTGCCGGGCTTCGAGACGCGCACGCACGTGATCTGGTCGGAGACGGCGACGGCATTCGCGATCTGGGGCGATGGCGAGGCGCTTGCCATGCGGCGTGCGCAGATCGCCGCGGCCGTGCCGCCGGGCGGCATCCTCGTGACGGGTGCGCCGCGGATCGTGCGCGAACCGGACGGCGAGCTTCATGCCTGGAATTCGCTGCATGCGATGGATCAGGCCGGGCGCATCCTGGCGACGTTCGACAAGTTCCATCTCGTGCCGTTCGGCGAGTACGTGCCCTTCCGCGGGATCCTGCCGATCGACCGGATCGTGCCGGGCACGATCGATTTCAGCGCCGGTCCGGGGCCGCAGACGATCGCCATTCCCGGCCTGCCGTCCGCAAGTCCGCTGATATGCTACGAAATCATCTTTCCCGGAAAAGTGGTGGACCCGGATGCGCGCCCCGGCCTGCTCATCAACCTGACGAACGATTCATGGTTCGGCCAGTCGGCCGGTCCATACCAACATTTTGCGGCGGCGCGGCTTCGTGCGATCGAAGAGGGATTGCCGCTTGTCCGCTCGGCCGGCGGCGGAATATCCGCAATCGTCGATCCGTTTGGACTCGTCCGCGCCGAACTCGGATTGGGGACGACCGGTGTTCTTGATGCGGACCTGCCATTGTCGCTTCCACCCACTTTTTTTGCACGGTACGGTGAAACAGCATTTTTAATTGTGCTCATATTGATAGTTCTTATCGGCCGGGCAGTCGGCCGGGCAGTCGGCCGGATTTCGGTTGGTTCGGCATCTCATCGTATGTAGTCTTGCCGATCTCGGCAGTTTCCAACGCGCCGCGATTCGATTAGAAGTTGGCTGGCGGGACCAAGAAGGCGACGCGCGGACGGAGCTGGAATTCCACGATGGCTGACAGGAACAAGCGCGCGGCCCCCCACGCGCGCGGTGCCCGCGGACGCGCCGCTCCGGGTCCCAATCCGATCGATGTGCATGTGGGCCGCCGTTTGCGGGAACGGCGCACGATCCTTGGCCTTTCGCAGCAGGACATCGGCCGGCTGCTCGGGGTGACCTTCCAGCAGATCCAGAAGAACGAGCGCGGCACCAACCGCATGTCGGCATCGCGCCTGTTCGAGGCGGCGCGCGTCCTCGATACGAACGTCCAGTACTTCTTCGACGAGATGCCGGCCGAGATCCTCGCGTCGGGCCGCCGCCATATCCTGGGCGTCTCGGATGGCCCCTTGCCCGAGTACCGGTCCGATCCGATGGTCCGGCGCGAGACGATCGAGCTCGTCCGGGCCTACTACGAGATTCCGGAGCGCAAGATCCGCCAGCAGATGGTCAACACGATAAGGGCTGTGGCGCGCGTGCATGCCACGGCAGAGCGGTCCGACCGGCCCCGCCGGGGGCGCCCGCCCAAGGCGTCTGCCGGAAAGGCCTAGAAGGCCTAAAAGACCGCCCGAACCGTTCGATATTGACGGCCGGGGCGAACCTTGCCACAAGACGCCCGCATTCGGGCCTGCCCCGGCCGCCCCATCATGGAATGGCGAGCCGGGCAGGCGCGTTTCGATACCCGCCAGGCGGCGCCCAAGCCGCATCCCGCGTTCCCGTTCCGGAGGTTGGCCCATGCGCAAGGGCGAGTACGTCTTCACCAGCGAATCCGTGTCCGAAGGCCATCCCGACAAGGTGTCCGACCGCGTTTCCGATGCCGTCGTCGACGCCTTCCTCGGGCTTGATCCCTACGCGCGCGTGGCGTGCGAAACGCTCGTCACGACCAACCGGATCGTGATCGCCGGCGAGGTGCGCCTCGACAAGCGCAAGTGCGGCCCCAAGGCCCCGATGCTGCCCAACGGCAAGGTCAACGCCAAGGTCATCGAGAAGCTCGCCCGCGAGGTCGTGCGCGAGATCGGCTACGAGCAGAAGGGCTTCCACTGGAAGAACGCGAAGGTCGCGGTCTACCTGCACGGCCAGTCCGCCGACATCGCCATGGGCGTCGACGCCAAGGGCAACAAGGACGAGGGCGCGGGCGACCAGGGCATCATGTTCGGCTACGCGACGAACGAGACCGAAGAGCTGATGCCGGCACCGCTCCAGTACTCGCACAACATCCTGCGCCTGATGGCCGAGGCGCGTCATTCGGGCAAGGAGAAGCATCTCGAGCCCGACGCGAAGAGCCAGGTCACGCTGCGCTACGTCGACGGCAAGCCGGTCGAGGCGACGGCCATCGTCGTGTCGACCCAGCATTCGGCCAAGGTCGACCAGGACGACGTGCGCGAAATCGTGCGTCCCTACGTGCAGAAGGTCCTGCCGAAGGGCTGGACGATCCCGAAGGCCGAATTCTACGTGAACCCGACGGGCCAGTTCATCATCGGCGGTCCGGACGGCGACTGCGGCCTCACGGGCCGCAAGATCATCGTCGACACGTACGGCGGTGCCGCCCCGCACGGCGGCGGCGCGTTCTCGGGCAAGGACCCGACGAAGGTCGACCGTTCGGCGGCCTATGTTGCGCGCTATCTCGCCAAGAACGTCGTGGCTGCCGGCCTCGCCGACCGCTGCACGATCCAGCTTTCCTACGCCATCGGCGTCGCCAAGCCGCTGTCGGTCTACGTCAACACCGACGGCACCGGAAAGGTCGACGAGCACAAGCTCTCGAAGGTCCTCCAGGATCTCGTGAACCTGACGCCGCGCGGCATCCGCGAGCACCTGAACCTCAACAAGCCGATCTACCGCCGCACCTCGAGCTACGGCCATTTCGGCCGCAAGCCCGAGAAGGACGGCGGCTTCTCGTGGGAGCGCACCGATCTGGTGAAGGACCTGCGCTCGGCGTTCGGCGCGCGTTGAGCGCTTCGCACGAGAAGGACGGAACTGGCGAGGCGCCGGGCGAAGCCCGGCGCCTTCTCCATTCCTACGGACGGCGGCGCGGCCGCAAGCTCAAGCCCAACCAGAAGAACCTCGTCGCCGGCGCGCTGCCGCGCTTTGCGATTCGCACGCCGGAAAAGGGAGAGCCGCTCGACCTGCCGGCGCTGTTCGGCTTCCGGCCGCGCGCGCTGTGGTTCGAGGTGGGCTTCGGCGGCGGCGAGCATCTTGCGCATCAGGCCGCCAACAATCCCGATGTCGGTTTCATCGGCGCCGAGCCGTTCCTCAACGGCGTCGTCTCCGCGCTCCAGCATATCGAAGCGCGCGGCCTCGCGAATGTCCGCCTCCATCAGGGCGACGCGCGCGATCTGCTGCCGGCACTGCCGGACGGCGCGCTCGAGAAGCTCTTCGTCCTTCATCCCGATCCGTGGCCCAAACAGCGGCACCACAAGCGCCGCCTGGTCCAGAAGCCCTTTCTGGATGAAGCCGCCCGCCTGCTGGCGCCCGGCGGCGAACTGCGTCTGGCGACCGACGACGAGCCCTATCTGCTGTGGATGCTCGAGCGCGTGCCGACCCATCCGGCCTTCGAGTGGATGGCGCGCACTGCCGACGACTGGCGCTGCTATCCGCCCGACGCCATCGAGACGCGCTATGCCGCCAAGGCGCGCGCCGAGGGCCGCAAGGCGACCATCCTGCGCTTCAGGCGGCGATAGGGATGCGCGCGGCTTCCAGCGCCGCGAGGTAGCGGTTCGCCCACGCACCGGCCGTGTTGGTCTCGACGGTCGCAAGATCGGTCTTCCAACGCGCGATCCGCTCGTCGAGCGGCATCGACAGGCCCTGCGCGATGGCGTCGGCGATGGCGTCCACGTCGTGGGGGTTCACCTTCAACGCGCCCGAAAGCTCGTCGGCCGCCCCGGCAAACTCCGACAGGACGAGGACGCCGGGATCGGCGGCGTGCTGGGCGGCGACGAACTCCTTCGCGACCAGATTCATGCCGTCGCGCAGCGGCGTCACCAGCCCGATGCGCGCCTGACGGTAGAATGCCGCGAGCGCCTTTCGCGGATAGCCGCGGTTGAGATAGCGCAGCGGCGTCCAGTCGAATTCGGCGTACTTGCCGTTGAGCCGGCCGGTCATCCCGTCGAGCTCGCGGCGAAGCGCGCGGTAGTTCGCGACCTCGCCGCGCGAGACGGGCGCGATCTGCAGATACTGGACCTTTCCATGCCAGCCGGGATTGTGTGCAAGGAAATTGCCGTAACCCGCAATGCGGTTGGGCAGGCCCTTGGAATGGTCCAGCCGGTCGACGCCGATGACCAGTGTACGTGTACCGGTGCTCTCGGCCAGGCGCGCGCCGGCTTCGCCGCCCGCCGCCCGCGCGGCCATCTCGGCGAACTGCTGCGTGTCGATCCCGATGGGAAATCCGCCGATCTCGAAACGCCGCCCGAACGCATCGACCGTCGGGCCGTCGCCCGTGCGCAGGTAATCCGCGAACTGGTGGGTGTGCGAGGCCGTCTGGAACCCGACAAGATCGTAGTGCGCCAGCGCCTCGGCCACGTCGCGATGGACCGGCAGGCTGCGGAAGACCTCGGCCGCCGGCCAGGGAATGTGCAGGAAGAACCCGATCCGGTTCGTCACGCCCTGCCGCCGGAGAATCCGGGCAAGCGGGATCAGGTGATAGTCGTGGATCCAGAGCGTGTCGTCCGGCGCCAGTCTTTCGCGCACGACGGCGGCAAAGCGCTCGTTCACCTCGTTGTAGGTCGTGTAGTCCTCGCGCCGGTACTCGACCAGGCCCAGCCGGTAGTGGAACAGCGGCCACAGGACCGCGTTCGAGAACCCCGTATAAAATCCCGCATGCATTGCCGGCGTGAGGCCGAAGCCCACGACCTCGGTCCTTCGCATGCGTCGGCTCGACGGCGGGTCCGGCTCCTCGGAGACGTCGCCGTTCCACCCGATCCATAGCGCCTCCCGGCGCGCGAGAACGTCGGCGAGCGCCACCGCCAGTCCGCCTGTGGCGCCCACGCGCGCGTTAGCCACGGGAATCCGGTTCGAGACGACTACGAGGCGTCCCATAGGCCCTCCTTCCAGCCCCGATCGAGGCGCATTGCCGCACCGACCAGGCCGGCCATGCAGTAGGTTTGCGGGAAGTTCCCCCAGAGTTCGCCCGTCTTGGCATCGAGATCCTCGGACAGGAGGCCGAGATGATTCGCGCGCGCGAGCACGCGCTCGAATACGGCGCGGCCGCGCTCGGTTTCGCCGGCCGCCGCAAGCGCTTCGGCATACCAGAGCGAACAGACGAGAAAGGCCGTCTCGGGCCGGCCGAAATCGTCGGCGTGCGCATAGCGCGCGATGAAGCCGCCGCTGTCGAGTTCGCGGCCGACTGCCGCCAGCGTCGAGACGAAACGCGGATCGCGCGCGGACAGGAAGCCGACGATGGGCATGACGAGAACGCTGCCGTCCATCTCGCCGCCGTCAAGCGTGCCGACGAACGCCTGCCGGCGGTCGTCCCATGCACGGTCAAGGACGCCGGCCTTCACCTCGTCGGCGGCGCCGCGCCAGCTCTTCGCCTCGGAAGCATCGCCGATCCGTTCGGCGATGCGCGACAGCCGGTCGAGACCGGCCCAGCACATCACGGCCGAATGCGTGTGGATCGCGGCGCGGCCACGATATTCCCAGATTCCGGCATCGGGCGTGAAGGCGGCCGCGTGCGCGTGATGGCCAAGGATGCACAGACGCTCGTAGAGCGCCCGGTCGCCGGGATGCGGCAGGCGCTCGTCGAAGAACATCTGCGCGGCGGCAACGATCACGCTGCCGTAGACGTCGTTCTGGACCTGATCGATGGCCGCGTTGCCAAGCCGCACCGGCCGGTGGCCGCGATAGCCGCGCGCGATGCCGGCCTCCGTCTCTTCCTCCGGCAGCGCACGCGTGATCGCGTAGAGCGGTTTCAGGACGCCCGTCGGGCTTTCGGCGGCGACGTCGGTTGCGAAGGCGATGAATTCCTCCATCGTGCGCGTGGCACCAAGGAGATTGAACGCATAGACGACGTGAAAGGCGTCGCGCAGCCAGCACAGGCGATAGTCCCAGTTCCGCGCGCTGCCCGGCGCCTCCGGGATCGACGTCGTGAGGGCGGCGACCAGTGCGCCCGTGTCCTCGTACTGGCAGAGCTTCAGCGTGATCGCCGCCCGGATCACCGGTCCCTGCCAGTCGAACGGCAGCGACAGATAGCGCACCCATTCGAGCCAATAGGCGTGCGTCTCCTCGAGCCAGTTCGCCGCGAGCGCATCGGGCGGTTCGGCAAGGCTCTCGTCCGCGCCGAACACGAACGAATAGGGCCGCGTCACGACGAACGGCCGCGCGTCGCGCACATAGGCAAGCGGCGCATCGGTCGTCAGGCGGACGGCGTGGGCAGGGAAGGTGTAGCGCAGATGGTGGCTGCCCTGCTGGACGGCCGGTGCGGCGCCGTCGCGCAGGTTGCGCATGGCCAGATGCATGCGGACGCGCGGCGCGCCCGCCAACGGCTCGATCCGCCGGATCAGGAGCGGCGGGCGGAAGATCCGGCCGTGCCGCTTGAAGCGCGGGCAGTAGTCGACGATGCGCAGCGCGCTGCCGTCCGCACCGCGCAGGACGGTCTCGAGGATCGCGGTGTTTCGCAGGTAACGCTGCTCGGCCTGCGCGGGCCCCGCCAGTTCGAAGAACCACGTTCCATCGTCCGAATCGCCGTCGACCAGCGCGCCGAATACCGGATCGGAATCGAGGCGCGGATGGCAGAGCCACACGATGCGGCCGCGCGCATCGACGAGGGCGGCGATCTGCGAATTGCCGATCGCGCCGAGGGCAAGCGAACCGCCGGTCATGCCGCCGCCGCGATCCGGTCGAGCGCGTCGAGGACGCGCGCCGGACTGTCGATCCGGTAGCGCGCACCCTCGAGCGCCGTCCCCACGGATACGCCATATCCGCCGCCGGCCGCCGCCGCGCGGAACCCGTCGATATCCGGGATGTCGTTGCCGATGAAGATCGGCCGCCTTCCGGCGAACGGGCGGAACAGCGCGGCGCAGTCGAGCACCCGGCCCTTGTTCACGTTCGCGGGGCGGAGTTCGACGACATTGTGCGCCACGATGCAGGCAAGCCTGCCTTCCCATTCGGCCGCCAGCGCGCGCATGTCGGAAAGCATGGACAGGAACGCGGGCGTGCCGGCTTCCAGATGCAACGCGACGGTCGGGTTCTTGTCCTCGAGCAGCGCGCCTGGATGGCGCTCGCGGATCGCCTCGCAGCGTGCCAGCAGGCGGGAATAGCCTTCCACGCCCACGTGGACGCTCTCGAGCGCCGGATTGAAGAAGCGGATCTCGGCACCGTGCTGGCCCGCGGCGGGCAGCCGGATGTGCAGCATGGCGTCGAGCACGGCGATCTGCCGGCCGGTGACGATCATCGTGGCGCCCCGCGTGGAGGCCATCAGCCGGCGCAGGACGTCGCGCACGCGCGAGCCGGCCCTGGCGCCGTCGGGCGTCGGGGCGGTGTCGATCAGCGTTCCGTCGAAATCGAGGAAGAACGCGTCGTTCCGGGTGGCGTCCATGTCACCTCTCGTTTCCGTACGCGGAAACTAGGTGCTGGACGACGAATGCGGCCGGAATGTGGCGGTGGTATCCGACGACCGCCCGATTCCCGCCTCAATCCTGCTTTTGCGCGACGACGCTGCGGCGGATGCGCCGCGCCTTCGTGAAGAGCCGCTGGAGCGTCGCCCCTTCGTCGTGGCGAATCGCCTTCTGCATCAAGGCGATATCCTCGTAGAGACGGCCCAGCATCTCGAGCACGGCGTCCTTGTTCGCAAGGAAGATGTCGCGCCACATGATCGGGTGCGAGGCGGCCACGCGCGTGAAATCGCGGAAGCCCGAAGCCGAGTAGCGGATGACCTCGGCACGCAGCGTCGACTCGAGGTCGCTTGCCGTATTGACGATCGTATAGGCGATCAGGTGCGGCACGTGGCTCACGATCGCCAGCACGCGGTCATGGTGCTGCGGCGTCATCCGCGTCACATGGCTGCCCATGCGGCGCCACAGGGCCTCGACCGTCGCGACGGCGGGCTTGGGCGTGCGCGGCATCGGCGTGACGATGCACCACCGGCCCTTGAAGAGGTCGGCGAAGCCGGACTCCGGGCCGGAATTCTCGGTTCCCGCGATCGGATGCGCGGGCACCAGATGCGCATGCGCGGGAACATACGGGGCCAGATGGTCGATCGCGGCGCGCTTGACGGACCCCGCGTCGGTCAGGATCGCGCCCGGCTTCAGGCGCGGGCCGACCGCGCGCGCGATGCGCGCGAAGGCCGACATCGGCGTGCACACGATCACGACGTCGGCGCCGGTCGCGGCATCCGCGGGATTCGAAACGATCCGGTCGGCAAGGCCGAGCCGGCGGATCGTCCGGCGTGCGGCGGCGCTGGCATCGCACGCGACGATCCGGCGGGCCGCATTGCTCCGCCGCACGGCGCGCGCGACCGACGAACCGATGAGCCCGAAACCGATGATGGCGAGCGTTCCGACGACGGGTTTCACTTGAGGAAGTCCTCCAGCGCGGCAACGACCTTGCGCATCTCGTCCTCGGTGCCGATCGTCACGCGCAGGTGGTTGGGAAGACCGTAGTTCGCGACGGCGCGCGGGATGATCGCCCGCGACATCAGGAACTCGTTTGCCGCCGCGGCCGTGTGCGCGCCGTCGGCAGGGAACTCGACCATCAGGAAGTTGCCGACGGACGGAAGCGCCTTCAGGCCGAGGCGCGCGACCTCGCCCGAGAACCACGGCAGCAGGCGGTCATTGTGCGCGCGGCACTTGTCCTGGAATGCGAGGTCTTCCATCGCCGCAACGCCGGCCGCCTGCGCGGCCGCACCGACGTTGAACGGCCCGCGCACGCGGTTCAGCACGTCGACGACATTCGCCGGCGCATATGCCCAGCCCAGACGCATGCCACCCATCGCGAACAGCTTGGAGAATGTCCGCAACATGACCGTATTGGCGCCGGCGTCGACAAGCTCGGTCCCGTTCGAATAGTCGTTGCGGCTGACATATTCGGCATAGGCCGCATCGACGATCAGCAGCGTGTGCGGCGGCAGCCCGTCGCGCAGCCGCTTCATTTCGGAAAGCGTGACGTAGGAGCCCGTCGGGTTGTTCGGGTTGGCGAGGAAGCAGACCTTCGTCTTCGGGCCGGCCTTCGCGATCATCGCGTCGATGTCGGTGCGGTAGCCTTTCTCCGTCGCCCAGACCGGCGTGGCGCCGGCCGCGTGCGCGGCGATCGGATACATCACGAAGCCGTACTGGCTGTAGAGCACCTCGTCGCCGGGGCCGGCGTAGGCCTTGACGAGCAGCGAGATGAGTTCGTCCGAACCCGCGCCGCACACGATCCGTTCCGGATCGAGCGCGAACCGCTTGCCGATCGCCGCGCGCAGGGCGGCAGCGCTGCCGTCGGGATAGCGGTGCATTTCGGCGGCGGCCCGCGTCGCGGCCTCGACGGCCTTGGGCGACGGACCGAGCGCCCCCTCGTTCGACGAGAGCTTGATCGGCTTCGCGCCGCCGGGCACCGCCGACTTGCCGCCGACATATGGCTGGATTTCAAGAACGCCGTCCTTCGGCGCGGGAACGGTCATCGGGAAGCTCCCCTGGAAGTCTGCATGGTCCGGCGCGGTTTTTCGCCGGCCAGCCCCAGCGGCAACGCGTAGCCGCCGGCCACCTTCGCTGCGAAGCCCGCATCGGCAAGTGCGGACAGGCGCGCATCATCCGGCGCGACATACGTTTCGCACACCACGAGAAAACTGCGCCGATCGCCGCGCTCGCTCTCGGCGATCACGCCGGAAAGGGCGATACCGGCGGCGGCGAACGCCTTCGTGAGCCGTGCGCGGCTCGTCTCGTCGGAGGCGCTCACGACAAGCAGGCCGCGGTCGTTGTCCGACCGGTCGAAGGGCTGCCGGCCGACGACAAGCGCCCCCGGTGCGCGCTCGGTCGCATCGACGGGAAGGCGTGCCAGCACCTGCAGGTCGGACGGATCGAGATTGCGCCACCAGTCCTGCTGTGGTGCGTCTTCGGGCGTGGGCAGCAGCGCAAGCTGGGCGCGCCCGTCGGTCAGGCGCGCGAAGACCTGGGCAGGCGAGCCGGCCGGCAGAAGGGGCGTCGACTGGCCGTAGTGCTGCCGGGCGAGCGCCATGATCGACGGGTCGGACTCGGTCTTCAGCACCGCGATGGCGAACGGCCCCTGAAGCCGGGTGAGGCTCGCCATGATGTCGCGCCAGAGCCGGACGACCAGATCCGGCGGCAGCGGGTCCCTCGTCCGGGCGACCAGGCGGCGCAGGATCGCCTGTTCGCGCCCGGGCCGCGCGAGCGTCGGGTCGGCCTTGCCTTCCGACGATTTTGCCGCGCGGACTTCGTCCATCAGGCGCGCCCGTTCGCCCAGCAGGTCGAGCAGGCGGTCGTCGACCGCGTCGATGCGCCGGCGAAGGTCGGCAAGTGCCGGATTGGATTGGGACGACTGGGACATTGGGCCCGCAGGCATAGCGCAGCGTGCCGCGCATGCGCAATGGGCCTCGCCGCACCGCCCTGACGGCGCAAGGCTGCGCTTGAAACGGCCGCTTGCTTGGCCCATCTTCGCGGCTCCCATGGACCCGCTGGAACGGCTTGGACCTTTGAGCGCAAACCCCCGCATCGCGGCCGTCGACACGACGGCCCCGGATTTCCCCGGCAGGCGATTCGAGATCCCGGCGGCGGCACCCCTGCGCCTCGATTCGGGCGTCGAGCTCGGTCCGGTCACGGTCGCCTACCAGACTTACGGCACGCTCAACGCCGACCGGTCGAACGCCGTTCTCGTCTGCCACGCGCTGACGGGCGACCAGTTCGTAGCCGACCGTCATCCGGTGACCGGCAAGCCGGGCTGGTGGGAAGCGCTCGTGGGCGCCGGCAAGCTCGTCGACACGAACCGCTATTTCGTCGTCTGTGCGAACGTTCTGGGCGGCTGCATGGGCTCGACCGGGCCCAAGGACATCAATCCCGCGACCGGCAAACCTTGGGGTCTCGCGTTTCCGGTCATCACAATCGGCGACATGGTGAAGGCGCAAGCACGCCTTCTCGACCATCTCGGGATCGAGCAGCTTTTCTGCGTCATCGGCGGATCGATGGGCGGCATGCAGGTACTCGAATGGGTATCCGCCTATCCCGAGCGCGTCTTCGCCGCCGTGCCGGTCGCCACGTCCTATCGCCACTCGGCGCAGAACATCGCGTTCAACGAGGTTGGCCGTCAGGCGATCATGGCCGATCCCGACTGGCAGAACGGCGCCTACCAGCTCGCCGGCGTTTCGCCCGATCGCGGCCTCGCGGTGGCGCGCATGGCCGCGCACATCACCTATCTTTCCGAGACCGCGCTGCACCGCAAGTTCGGCCGCCGGCTGCAGAACCGCGCGCAGCTTTCCTACGGGTTCGACGCCGATTTCCAGGTGGAGAGCTATCTGCGCCACCAGGGCTCGACCTTCGTCGACCGGTTCGACGCGAACTCGTATCTCTACATCACGCGCGCGATGGACTATTTCGACCTGCAGGCCGAGCATGGCGGCTCGCTTGCCGAGGCCTTCACGGGCACGAAGACGCGCTTCTGCGTCGTCAGCTTCACGTCCGACTGGCTGTTCCCGACATCGGAGAGCCGCGCGCTCGTCCATGCGCTCAACGCGGCGGCGGCGAACGTCTCGTTCGTCGAGATCGTGTCGGACAAGGGCCACGACGCGTTCCTGCTCGACGAGCCGGAATTCCATTCCGTCATCGGCGGCTTCCTCAACGGTGCGGCCGAACATCGCGGATTGAAATTCGGATGACCGATCCCGGTTCCCTGCCGGCGGCGGCCCAGATGCGGCCGCGCGCCACGATCCGCGTCGATCTCAAGGCGATCGCCGAGATGATCGAGCCGGGCACGCGCGTGCTCGACATCGGCTGCGGCGACGGCGCGCTGCTGGACTATCTCGCGCACGAGAAGCGCGTCGACGCGCGCGGGATCGAGATCAGCCAGGCGGGCGTGAACGCCTGCGTGGCGCAGGGGCTATCGGTGGTGCAGGGCAACGCCGATACCGACCTCAAG
The DNA here is from genome assembly GCA_016794025.1 of Rhodospirillales bacterium. GTDB lineage: Bacteria > Pseudomonadota > Alphaproteobacteria > CACIAM-22H2 > CACIAM-22H2 > Tagaea. Next base: position 17,803 of record JAEUKX010000022.1, read on the forward strand.
GACTACCCGACCGGCGGCTTCGACTATGCGATCCTCTCCCAGACGCTTCAGGCGACGTGGGACCCCAAGGCGGTCGTGGGCGAACTCGTGCGGATCGCGCGGCGCGCGATCGTCTCGTTCCCGAATTTCGGCGTGTGGCACGTCCGGCTGAGGCTGCTCGTCAGCGGCCGCATGCCGGTCACCGACACGCTGAGCGCGGCCTGGTACGAGACGCCCAACATCCACCTTTGCACCATCGACGATTTCGTCGGGCTCTGCGATACGCTGGGCGTGACGATCGAGAAGGCGATGGTGCTCGATTCGCAAGGCCGCCCGCGGAGCCTGAACGCTCCGGGGCGGCTTGCCAACCTGCTCGGCGAGCAGGGCCTGTTCGTGCTCCGGCGGGGCCGCTAGGCCGCCGCCACCGCGCCAAGGAACGAGTCGATCCGCTCGCGCAGCGCGCGGGCATCCGACGAAAGCGATCCCGCGGCGTTGCGCACGTCGCTCGCCACGCGGCCGCTCTGGTCGGCCGCCTGGTTCACGCCCGCGATGTTGGCGGAGACTTCCTGGGTGCCGGCCGAAGCCTGCTGGACATTGCGGGAAATCTCCTGCGTGGCCGCCGCCTGCTCCTCGATCGCGGCGGCAATCGCGGCGGTGATCTGGTCGATCTCGCGGATCGTGCCGCCGATCGATTCGATCGCCGATACCGAATCGCCGGTCTCGGTCTGGATCGAGGCGATCTGCTGGCTGATCTCCTCGGTTGCCTTGGCCGTCTGGCTGGCGAGGTTCTTCACTTCCGAGGCGACGACCGCGAAGCCCTTGCCGGCCTCCCCGGCGCGCGCGGCCTCGATCGTGGCGTTGAGCGCCAGCAGGTTCGTCTGGCTCGCGATGTCGCTGATGAGCTTGACGACGGCGCCGATGCGCTGGGCGGCGTCGGCAAGGCCCTTGACCTTCTCGTTGGTGTGGGTCGACTGCTCGACCGCGCGGCGCGCGATCCCCGACGACGAGCTGATCTGCGCGGAGATCTCCTTGATCGACGACGAGAGTTCTTCGGTCGCCGAGGCGACGGTCTGGACGTTCGTCGACGCCTCTTCGGAGGCCGAGGCGACGGCGGTGGCCTGCCGCGCGGTTTCCTCCGCCGTTGTCGTCATCGTGCCGGCAGCTTCGTTGAGTCCCTCGACCGAGGTGCCCACGGCGCCAAGACGCTGGGTAACGTCCGCATTGAACGTCTTGATCAGGTCCATCATGTGGCGCGCGCGCGCCTCGCGCGCGGCGAGATCGTTGCGCTCCTTGTCCTGCGCCTCGCGCTGGGCGATCAGACCGGCCTTGAAGACCTCGAGCGTGCGCGCGATGCGCCCGACCTCGTCCTTGCGGTCGGCGCCGACGGCAACGACTTCAGTATCGCCGGCGGCCAGCTTCTCGATCGTTTCGCCAAGGCGGACGAGCGGACCGGCGATCAGCCGGTTGGCGACGAGCAGTGCAATTGCAAGACCGATGACGATCGCGGCGAGCGAGCCGCCGACCAGCAGCGGCAGCCGGCTTTCGTAGAACTGCAGCAGCGCCTGGTCGAGATGGCCGATCTCGATCATGTCGCCGGCCGCAATCTTCTGGATGAAGGCGTTGAGCGCCTGCCGGTTCGACCGGTTCGCGTCATTGTCGCCGAACTCGCGGGCCTTGGCGGGGCTCACCTCGTTGCCGAGGCGGACGAGCTCGGAGCGAAATTCGATGAAGCGCTTCGTCTCGGCCTGGGCTTGCGCGAACGTCTCGCGCTGCTCCGGCTTCACCGAACTTGCCCACTTGTCCATCTCGGCCTGGAGAAGCTTCAGCGAGGCCATGATGCCCTTGCCGTACTTCCCGGATTCCTCGAACGTCTTCGACATGTAGACGCCGCGGGAATCCATCACCACTGCGTTGATGAGGCCGTTGACGCGTTCCGCGCTGTTGGCGCGGCGCGACGCCGAAACGGTGGCTTCATTGAAGCTGTTGTAGGTCCGCATGGCATCGATCGCGAACAACGTGATGCCGAGGCTCACAAGCGCCATGAAACTGGCGACGATCGCGATCTTTGCGGAGATCCGAAGGTCGATAAACTTTTTCATTTGTTTATCCTTAATTTCGGTTGTTTTCTTGCGGGGGGTGTGGGGGTTGTCGAGGCGCTGCGTATGCTCTGGAAAATGACTCGCCGTGCATAATTTTTGGTTAAAGCGGCCGTGTCGTTTTCGCTTTGCATGTTTGCATTGCATGCACCGCGTGCGCGGCATGCGGATACGTCGGTAAGGTGAAGGAATGACAACGCTGTACTGGCTCTGGATTCCGGCGACGATCCTTGCTGCGGGCGCGCAGACGGCACGCAATGCCATGCAGCGCCAATTAACCGAAACGCTCGGCACAGTCGGCGCCACGCATGTGCGCTTCCTCTACGGCTTCCCCTTCGCGATCATGTTCCTTGCCGTGGCCTGCGTCGTTTCGAACAGGCTGCCGCCTGTTCCGGACGCAGTGACGCTGGGATGGATTGCCGCGGGTGCCCTCACGCAGGTCCTCGCGACTGCGGCCATGCTGGCAGCGATGCGCACGCAGTCCTTCGCGCTCGCCGTCGCGTACACGAAGACCGAGCCGCTGCAGGTGGCGATCTTCGCGACGATCGTGCTGGCCGAACCCGTGACGCCGACGGCCGCCTTTGCAATTGCCGTCGCCTGCGCGGGCGTGGTCGCCATGTCCGGCAATCCCTGGCGCGCCGGTGGCCACGACTGGCGCGCGACCGCGCTGGGAATCGCGTCGGGCGGATTCTTCGCGCTGTCGGCCGTCTTCTACCGTGGCGGCATCCTGAAGCTCGGCGAACCGGTCTTCTGGATGGCTTCGCTCACGGCGCTCGCCGTGGCGCTCGGCCTGCAGGCGGTCGTGCTGAGCACGTATCTCGCGTTGACCGACCGGCCCGCGCTCGTGCGCGTGCTCGGCGCATGGCGTCCCTCGCTGTTCGCCGGCGCAATGGGCGCGCTCGCGTCGGCGGGATGGTTCACGGGCTTCTCGATCGCGACGGCAGCCGCCGTCCGCACGCTCGGCCTGGTCGAGGTGCTGTTTTCCTTCGCGGTCGGGCGGGGCCTTTTCAAGCAGGCCGCAAAGACCAACGAAATCGCCGGCGTGGCGCTGGTCGTCGCCGGGGTGGCGATCCTGCTGCTCAGCGCTTGACCGCTGCGGGCTGGACCGGCGGCCGCAGTCCGTCGCGCAGCTTCTTCTCGATTTCCGCCTTCAGGTCCGGCTCGGGCTTGTTGGACAGCGCACGCCGCCACTGGAACGCCGCCTCGAAGCGGCGCCCGACGCGCCACATCGCATCGCCCAGATGGTCGAGGATCACGGCGTCCTCCGGCACGAGTTCGGCGGCGCGCTCGAGCAGCGGCACCGCTTCGGCGTACCGGCCGAGACGGTAGAAGGCCCAGCCGAGCGAATCGACGATCTGGCCGGAATTCGGCCGCTGCTCGACCGCGCGGCGCAACATGCGCTCGGCCTCGACGATGTTCTCGTTCCTGTCGACCCACGTATAGGCAAGGTAGTTCAGGACGTCCGGCTGATCGGGCTGCAGCTCGAGCGCGCGCTTGAAATGGCGCTCGGCCGCCGGCCAGTTCTTCGCGCGCTCGAAGGCGATCCCGCGCATGTAGAAAAGCGACCAGTGGCGCTGTTCGGGCGTGCCGATCCGCTCGATCGCCCGGCCATAGGCCGCCGCGGCATCGGCGAAGCGTTCCTTCGCGCGCAGCAGGTTGCCCATCGTGATCAGCGGCTCGAGCCTGTCCGGCCGGTCGACCGCCAGCCGGTCGAGGCCCCTGAGCGCGCCTTCCACGTCGCCGTTCTCGAACATGTTCTCGGCCAGGCGAAGCCGTGCGGCAAACCCGTACACCGAGGCCGGATCGATCTTGGCATAGAGCTTTCCCGCCTCGTTGCGCTGGCCGAGCTGGTCGAGGATGTCGGCCACGGTCGAGACGGTCGCCGGATCCTTTTCGTCGAGATAGAGCGCAAGCCGCCCGTATCCCAGTGCCAGCGAGATGGTGTTGTCCTGGCGGAACGCCGCCGCGAGGTTTGCCAGCGCCTCGCTGGCGCCGGCGAGCGCATTTGGCGCGGGCGAGGGCGCGGGGACACGCGTGGGCACGCCCGGCGCCGTGCGCAGCAGGCCCTGGCGGATGATCGGCGAATCGGGGTTCTGCGCGCGGAAGCGGAGATAGAGGTTGCGCGCATCGGCGTTCCGGCCACGACGCTCGAGGAACCCGCCATACGCCTCGACGAGACGCGGCGGCGCGCCGCCGTCGCCCTCCAGCGCCTTGCGGTAGGCTTCCTCGGCATCGTCGAAGCGGCCGGCAAGCTCGTTCACGAGCCCGACGTGATAATCGTGCAGCGACCGGAACCCCTGCACCTCCTGGATCGGGCGCAGCGCGATGATCGCCGCTGCCGGCCTGTCCAGCGCCATGTCGATCCATGCCAGCATGAGCGGATGGACGATGCGGCTGATGCCCTGGATCGGCAGGCTTGCAAGTCGCGCCTGCGCCGCCGCGGCATTGCCCGCGCGAAGCTCGCTCACGGCAACGGTCAGGTGGGCCGGGGCAAAACCGGGGCTGACGCGCAGGATGCGGCGCGCAAGCATTGCCGCTTCGTCGATGCGGCCGGCCTCGACAAGGCCCGCATGGGCGCGCAGCTGGAATTCGAGGTTGTTGGGATCCGACTCGAGCGCCCGTGCGCTGAATTCGGCCGTCGCGGCGACATCGCGCTGGCGCTGGGCGTGGAGGGCCGCAAGATAGCTCCCCGAGGCGGTCGGCACGATGCCGTCGGGAACTTCCGCCTGCGGAGGCGGGGCGGCCGCCTGCATCGCACAGCCCGTCAGGAGGAATGCCAGGGCCGTTGTCCGGAAGGCTGCAGTCGCCGTGCGTGGGAACATGTCGCGGAACTTCCAATCTTTCGCCGCGCCGGCGAATCGTTCGTTGCCGACCGAACTTAGCCCAGCCCCGACGGGCTTCCAATGGTCGCCGCATTGCCTGCCGAGGGGCACCGGCCGCCCGTCCCTGCCGCCTGTTCCGCGTTCTGCGCCAATTGGTTAATGGTTGGTCCGCGAGACTTGATTCGGTCGCGGAAAAGCGTATATTCCGGCGCGTCATATCTCCCGGGGTTTGGCTCGGGCAACATTAGGAAGTGCGCCCATTCGGCGCACTTTTTTATTGCCCGGCGGCTGCGCCGCGGGCGGTCGCAAATTCGGAACAGGCGCGAAATCGCAAGAGGATGGACGGTCAGGACAGGATGGAACGCGCGCGCTCACTCGAGGAAATCGTCGGCCCGACCATCGATGGTCTGGGCTACGAACTCGTGCGCGTCGTCGTGACCGGCCGCGACAGGCCCACCTTGCAGGTGATGGCCGAACGCAAGGACCGCAAGGCCATGCGCGTCGAGGACTGCGAGAACCTTTCGCGCGCCCTTTCGGCCAAGCTCGATGTCGAGGATCCGATTGCCTCGCAGTATGTCCTCGAAGTCAGCTCGCCCGGTATCGACCGACCGCTGGTCCGCCCGGCGGATTTCGACCGGTTCGCGGGCTACGCCGCCAAGGTCGAGACGCGCGCGCCGCTCGATGGCCGCAAGCGCTTCTCCGGCCGCCTTCTGGGCCTGACCGACGGGAACGTGCGCATCGAGACGCAGGAAGGGACGGCTGAAGTGCCGCTCGCCGAAATCGCGCGGGCCAAGCTTCTGCTCACCGACGAACTCATCAAGGCGACACAGGCGGCGGAAAAGGCCGCTGCCGGCCGCTAACCGGAATTTCGAGAGACCGAGAGAGACCGACAATGGAACGCACGACCGCCTATAACCGCATCGAAATGCTTCAGGTCGCCGACGCGGTGGCCCGCGAGAAGGGCATCGAGCGCGAGCAGGTGCTTGAGGCGATGGAGCAGGCCATCCAGAAGGCCGGCCGCGCGAAGTACGGTCTCGAGCACGACATCCGCGCGCACATCGATCGCGACAACGGCGAGATGCAGCTCCTGCGCTACCGCCTGGTTGCCGACCCGGTGACCAACGAGGCAACTGAGATGTCGCTCGAGGACGCGCAGCGCAAGAATCCCGACGCGAAGGTGGGCGACTACCTGACCGATCCGCTGCCGCCGATCGATTTCGGCCGTATCGCCGCCCAGACGGCAAAGCAGGTCATCGTCCAGCGCGTGCGCGAGGCCGAGCGCCAGCGCCAGTTCGACGAGTACAAGGATCGCGTGGGCGAGATCGTCAACGGTCTGGTCAAGCGCGTCGAGTTCGGCAACGTGACGGTCGATCTCGGCCGCGCCGAGGCGATCCTGCGTCGCGACGAGACGATCCCGCGCGAGAGCTTCAAGGTCCAGGACCGCGTTCGCGCGTACATCTACGATGTCCGCCAGGAAGCGCGCGGTCCGCAGATCTTCCTTTCGCGCACGCATCCGCAGTTCACCGCCAAGCTGTTCGCGCAGGAAGTGCCGGAAATCTACGACGGCATCATCGAGATCAAGGC
>JAEUKX010000042.1 GCA_016794025.1 Rhodospirillales bacterium
TGGTCGATCAGGACGGCAAGACCTGGACCGAGAAGAGCCTCCTCGGCAAATACGCGATCGTCTATTTCGGCTATACCTATTGCCCCGATGCCTGCCCGACGGCATTGATCGCCATTTCGCAGGCGCTGGACGAGCTGGGACCAAAGGCGGCGAAGTTCCTTCCCGTCTTCGTCACGATCGATCCCGAGCGTGACACGGTCAAGCAGATCGGCGCCTATGTCCGCACGGTCGATGACCGGCTCGTGGGGCTGACGGGAAGTGCCGAGCAGGTCGCGAGGGCAGCCAAGGCCTATCGCGTCTTCTATCGCAAGGTCACGCCGGAAGGGTCGGCGGAGTACCTGATGGACCACACGTCGCTGATCTATCTGATGGGTCCCGACGGGAAATACGTCGCGCATTTCTCGCACGAGATGCCGGTCGAAAAGATCGTGGAGACGCTGCGCCGCTACGCGGGCTGACGGTCAGGCCGGAGATCAAACGTAGACGTCGACCTGGCTGCCGCGCGGCCGGTTTGCGAGCAGCCCGAGTTCCGCTTCGAGGGCGTTGGCGACGTTGTCGGTGGACGCACCCCGCTCGCTCGACGTGCGCGATTCGCGCGAGGCTTCCGTCCGGCCGGTCGCCTGCGGGGCCTGAAGCGTCTGGGTCTGCTGGACGGGCGCCGTGCGCTGCGCCGCGACGGCGCTTGCAAGTGCCGGCTGCGTCGAGAGCTGGTTCTGCGTGGCCTGCGACTGGGCGGCCGCCACCTGCGCCTGCAGGTACGGATTGCGGCCGATGCCGAAGGTCTGGGCGTATAGACCGACTTCCATAGGCCTATTTTAGGTCGATTTGCCGCGCCGTTCAAGGCAGCGGCGCCGCGCGCGCAACCCGTTCGACTTGTTCGAGAAACGGCGCCTTTCCGGCGGCGATTTCGTCGAGCGTGAACCAGTTCGCCTCGTGCGCGTCGTCGGCGGCAACGCCTTCGCCCGAGACCCAACGGCAGGCAACCGCCACAAGGACATAGTGATAAAGGAGCCCGCCATCGGCCCCACGGCGGATCACGTCGACGCAGTCGAAGGCGCACAGCGCCTCGGCGACGACCCCTGTCTCCTCGGCAAGCTCGCGCACGGCGGCGGCAGCGGCCGTTTCGCCGGGCTCGATCTTGCCGCCGGGAAAACCCCAGCGGCCCGGATCGGGCGGCTGGCCCCGGCGCACGAGAAGGAAGTGCCCTTCGCGGCGGACGACGGCGATGGCCGCGGGGCGGGGAGAAGTCGGCTCCATGACCCTTCTGGTAGAGGGGTCGGGCGCCGCCGTCCAGTCGTTGGGGGTGGCGGCAGCCCCGTTCGTTCGCTAAATGATGCCCGGTACCGAAAGCGGAGCCCGCATCATGACGACCTCGCAGATCCCCGTAACCGTCCTCACCGGCTATCTTGGCGCCGGCAAGACGACCCTCCTCAACCGGATCCTCTCGGAGAACCACGGCCGCAAGTACGCCGTGATCATCAACGAGTTCGGCGAGGTCGGCATCGACAACGAGATCGTCGTGGGCACCGACGAAGAGATCTTCGAGATGAACAACGGCTGCATCTGCTGCACCGTGCGCGGCGACCTGATCCGCACGATCGGCGGACTGATGAAGCGGGCCGGCAAGCTCGACGGCATCATCGTGGAGACGACGGGCCTTGCCGACCCCGCACCCGTGGCGCAGACCTTCTTCACCGACGACGAGGTGCGCGCCAAGACCAAGCTCGACGCGGTCGTGACGCTCGTCGATGCCAAGCACTTCCCGCTGCGTCTGGAGGACAGCCGCGAGGCGGAGGATCAGGTTGCCTTCGCCGACGTGATCCTGCTCAACAAGACCGACCTCGTGACACCCGAGGAACTGAGGAAGGTCGAGGCGCGCATCCGCCAGATCAACCCCTATGCCACCATCCACCGCACCGCGAAGAGTGCTGTCGACATCGCCAAGGTCCTCGACAAGGGCGCCTTCGATCTCCAGCGCATCCTCGAACTCGACCCGCACTTCCTGGAAGGCGGCCACCACCATCATCACCACGATCACGATGCGGCGACGTGCACGGACCCCACGCACGACCACAGCCATGATCATCATCACCATGATCACGACCATGACCATGACCACGATCATCACGATCATGGCGCGGTCAATCCCAAGCATGCCGACGACATCTTCTCGGTCTCGGCGACGGTCGAGGGCCATGTCGATCCGGACAAATTCCAGAAATGGATTTCCGACACGCTGCGCGACCAGGGACAGAACATCCTGCGCTCGAAGGGCATCCTGTCGGTCGAGGGCGCGGTCCAGCGCTATGTCTTCCAGGCGGTCCACATGATTGCGGATTCGAGCTGGGGCCAGAAGTGGCGCGACGGCGAGAAGCGGATATCGAAAATAGTGTTTATTGGCCGCCATCTCGACGCGGCGGCGCTGCGCGGCGGATTCGAGGCCTGCCGCGCGTGAGCACGCCCGAGGTCAAGCAGCCGCGCGTGCGGACCCACGCGCTGGGCGCCTACATCGCCGGCGTGGGGTTCACGAAGGACGGCGAGACCCTGGCTGCTGCCACGGGGGCGGGCGAAATCCACCTGCGTTCGGTCGCGGGCGAGGATGCGAAGGTGGTGAAGGCGCATGCCGGCGCGGTCCTGTCGTTCGTGCCGCATCCCGACGGCGTCTCGTTCCTGTCGGGCGGCGATGACGGCCGTCTCGTGCGCACGACCGCGGCGGGCGAGACCGAGGAACTGTTCCGGCAGCAGGGCCGCTGGATCGAGGCGCTCGCCGCGCATCCCGCGGGCCCGTTCGCGTGCGCGGTCGGCAAGGAGCTGCGCGTGTGGGCGAAGGGGGCCGCGGCGCCCGTGGCCACGCCCGCACATCCCAGCACAGTCGCCGCCCTCGATTTCAGCCCCGACGGCAGCCGCGTGACGGCGGCGCATTACGGCGGCGTGTCGGTCTGGCAGGTGGCCAAGCCCGGCGACCGGCCGCGCACGCTTGTCTGGAAGGGCAGCCACGTGCAGGTGCGCTATTCGCCCAACGGCCGCTTCATCGCGACCACGACCCAGGACAACGCGATCCATGTCTGGCGCCTGTCGAGCGGGCAGGACATGCAGATGGCCGGCTACCGCACGAAGGTGCGCCAGCTCGTGTGGACGGCGGACTCGCGCTGGCTGCTGTCGGATGCGGCCGACTGCTTCGTGGCGTGGGACTTCTCCGGCAAGGGGCCGGAGGGCCAGCCGCCGCTGGAGTTCGGCTTCGGCGACGGGGCCGTGATGACGGGGATCGCCTGCCATCCGGCCTCGCCCTTCCTGGTGGGCGGATTCGAGAATGGCGGCGTCCGGCTGGGCGATCTCGACGGCAAGCGCGAACTGGTCCTGCACGAGGCGCCGGTCGAGGACGGCAAGCCGGTGCGTGCGGTCGCATTCTCGTCCGACGGCTGGTGTGTGGCGGCCGGCGCCGAGGACGGCACGCTCCTGACCTTCGACCTGAAGACGTCCTGAGGCGGGCCGCCCGAACGCGGCCTTGCCAAGCGCGCCGGTCCTTCGTATAGGCGTTGCTCGAAAATCGCTCCGGAGCCTTTGCCGAACATGCGCGCCGAAATCGCCGCCGTCGCCGCCGAAATCAAGCAGTCGCTGGAACTGCTGAGGAGGTTTCTTTGACTGGGACCGCGCGCTGAAGCGGCTGGACGAGCTCAACGCCCTTTCCGAGGACCCGGCTCTCTGGAACGACCCGAAGAAGGCGCAAGCACTCCTTCGCGAGCGCAAGCAGCTCGACGCGGCCATCGCCGCGGTCAAGGACATGACCGCCAAGCTCGACGACGCCACGGGCCTCATCGAACTGGCGGAGGCCGAGGGCGACGCGGCGGTGCTGGCCGACGCCGAGAACCAGCTTGTCGCGCTGAAGGCGGAGGCCGAGAAGCGCGGTCTCGAGGCGCTGCTGTCGGGCGAGGCGGACGCCAACGATGCCTTCATCCAGATCAACGCGGGTGCGGGCGGCACCGAGGCGCAGGACTGGGCCGAGATGCTCGCGCGCATGTACCTGCGCTGGGCCGAGAAGCGCGGCTTCAAGACCGAGTATCTGGAAGAGAGCCCCGGCGAAGAGGCGGGCATCAAGTCGGCCACCATGCGCATCTCGGGCGAGAACGCGTATGGCTGGCTCAAGACCGAGACCGGCGTGCACCGCCTCGTGCGCATCTCGCCGTTCGACTCCAACGCCCGCCGCCAGACGAGCTTCGCCTCGGCCTGGATCTATCCGGCGATCGAGGACGACATCCAGATCGACATCAACGAGGCCGACGTGCGCGTGGACGTCTACCGCTCGTCGGGTGCGGGCGGGCAGCACGTCAACAAGACCGAGAGTGCGGTGCGCCTCACGCACATCCCGACCAACACGGTTGTCGCCTGCCAGACCGAACGCTCGCAGCACAAGAACCGCGACCGCGCGTGGAAGATGCTGCGCGCGCGTCTCTACGAGGCCGAGCTGCGCAAGCGCGAGGCGGCGGCGCTGGCCGAGCACGAGGCCAAGAGCGACATCGGCTGGGGCCACCAGATCCGCTCCTACGTGCTGCAGCCCTACCAGATGATCAAGGACCTGCGCACGGGTGCGGAAACCTCCGACACCAAGGGCGTGCTCGACGGCGACATCGACCGCTTCCTCGAAGCCTCGCTCGCCTCGCGCCTGAAGGGCGGCGTGGCGAAGGTCGAAGACCTCGCGTAGCACGCAAACTGAAACAGGTTACGTAACCTGTTTAAGTGCCTGATCCGCAAGGCAGGTAACAGGTATCGGCGTTTTGCGCGGATTGTATGTTTTCCGCCCGGTCCGGCCGCGATTTCAAGGACTTGAAATCGGCGACCGGGACCGGCGTGGGTAAATTGCTGATTCACGTTTCAAACAGCACACGGTCGTAGTGGAACGACCGATAATGTGATTATAGGCTGCGCGAGGAATTTATACAACTAAAAGTACAACTGTATTCCCTGATCACGCCCGCTCGATGCGCGCCGAGTAGCAGCCGAACTTCGCATAGTGCGCGTGAAGATAGGCGACGTCCGGATCGGCCAGCAGGCGTTCGATCACGGGCTCGATGGCGGTCCCTTCGCAAAGGTCGGCGTTGCGGATCATGCCGGCGGCATCGAATGCGCGCAGCGAGATCGTGCGCCGGCGAATCACGGGCGGAACATCGTTGACGCGGTCAAAGGCCGCCGTGGCGCCTTCGCGCACATAGATCGCGTGCGAGGCGCGATAGGGCGTGTCGGCGTTCTGGTGCATGTAGTTGAGCAGCAGGACCGAGCCGCCCGGCGTAACGTCGTCGAGCTCGACGCGGTCGGGATAGCCGGGGAAGGAGTCGGCCGTCTTGCGCAGGATGCCCTTGGCCGCAAGCTCGGCGTCGGGGCGCCCGTAGAAGGCGAGGAAGGGTTCGGGCGAAAGGCCGAGGATGCGGAAATCCATGGAGTCGTCTCCAGCGTGAGGTGAGTGTGGATCGATCCTGCTGGAGCCGCGCTGCCGGGCCCACCCGCTTCTTGCGGCAACGTTTCCCGCGATTGGCACCAGATCGGATTCGATCCGGCACGACTTCCGCGCGAGTCGCAGGTTACGCGGCAATTGACGCGATGGCGAAATAACCGTAATGTTATAATATAACACACCAGCGGGAAGCCCGATGAACGCCAGAACATTCGCCCCGATCCTCGCCGCTGCATTTTTCGCGGTGGCGCCCGCCGCTGCCCAGCACGATCACGGCACAGGTGTGCATGTCGATGCCGAGGCGACGTTCAAGCTTGGCGCCGACCGATTCTACCGTTCGACGAACGCGCGCTCCGTGCTGACCGACGCTTACGGCGAGGTCGAGGGCGTGGCGAAGATCATCTTCAATTCCGAATTTTCCGTTCAGACGAAGTTGCATTGGGAGCGCGTGAAATTCGCGACCGAAAGCCGCACATTCGGCGGCCACGGTCTCTACCTCGAGAACCTCTTCGCGAACTGGGAGAGCGACGGCTGGCGCGCCGCAGCCGGCAAGTTCAACCCCGCCTTCGGCATGGGATGGGACGATGCCCGCCTGCCGGGCTTCTATGCCAACGAGTTCGCAAAGGACTACCAGCTCAAGGAAGCGATCGGCGCCGGCGGCGCATACGCGTTCGACGGCGGAACCGCCGGCCGGCACCGGGTCGACGCGGCGCTGTTTTTCTTCGACAACACGGCGCTCTCGCAGTCGGCCTTCAACAGTCCGGCTTACGGGCCGGGGCAGGGCCCGCTTTCGACGACGCAGCGCCTCGGCCGCAACCGGTTGTCCTATGGCGGGCCGGGCAACACGAACAGTCCGCAGTCCGTCTCGATCCAGTATGAACTTGCGGACCCGGCGGGGATCTCGGGCCTGACATTGGGCGCCGGCTATCGGCTTTTGCGCCGCGGATCGAACCAGCCTTTCGACCCCCAGGCAGGATTCGGACCGGTCGCCAGCCGCAACTCCACGGGCATCGTCACGGGCGCGCGCTACGAAATCGAGATGCCGTTCGATGTCGTCGTTACGCCGTTCGTCGAGTGGGCCCGTTTCTCGAATATCTTCAACGCCGACCCGCAGATCGGCGTCAACCAGTTCAAGCAGCGCACCTACCTGACGGCGGCCGCAATCGTCACGTGGCGTGACTTCACGCTCGTCGCGAGCCGCATGACGCGGACCTTCGACCGGCCCGATGCCGAGGCGACATCGGGCGCGTTCTTCAACCAGCAGGACCGGCAGATTGCCGGCAACCTGCTCTACAAGGTCCTCGACAACCTGACGCTCGGCGTCGGCTGGAAGCGCACGCTTGCGGTTCCGGCATTCGGCACGACGAACAGCCAGGCGCTGACGCGCGGCGCAGGCGCTCAGGCTGTCTACACGGTCGAGTTCTAGATCAGAGCGCCTTCAGCGCCGCCAGCACTTCCTCGACGTGACCGGTGACCGAGACCGGGCGCCACACCGCGCGGATGGTGCCGGTGCCGTCGACGAGGTAGGTCGAGCGCTCGAGGCCCATGTACTTGCGCCCATACATGCTCTTCTCGATCCACGTGTCGTAGGCGGCCGAGGCCTTGCCGTCCTCGTCGGAGGCGAGGTGGAACTTGAGGCCGTACTTGGCGGCGAACCTGTCGTGGCTCTTCATGCCGTCGCGCGAGATGCCGACGATCTCGGCATCGAGCTTGCGGAAGGCCGCGAGCGCCTCGTTGAAGCCGCAGGCTTCCTTGGTGCAGCCCGGCGTGTCGTCCTTCGGGTAGAAATAGACGATCACGTTCTTTCCCTTGAGCGCCGCCAGGCTGACCGTGCCGCCGCCGGCCGTGGGCATCGAGAAGGCGGGCGCTTTTGCCCCGACCTTCGGCCCGCGCATCGCGGCCGGCGCGGCCTTCGCTTTCGGGGCGGCCTTGGCCTTCGGGGCCGCCTTCTTCGGGGCAGCCTTCTTCGGGGCGGGCTTCTTCTTCGCGGCCATGGTCGGGGGCTCCTCGTTTCCTGTCATGTCGATCCGGGCAGGTGGCGGGCCAGCAGGCCGCGCACCGCGTCGGCGCTCGCGTTCAACTTGGCTTCGAGCGCGGAAAAGTCAATGGCGCCGGCCGCGCGCGCAAGCAGTGCCTTCAGCGCGTCGGGGGCCGCGGCGGGATCGAACGCATCGTCGACCGTCAGGCGCAGCATGGCCTGGACGCACGAATAGAGCGCGTGCGCCTGTGCAAGCACATCGGCTTCCTGCGCCGTCAGCACCTTCGCCGCCGCAAGTGCCGCGATCGCGTCGGCGGTGTTGGGGCGGATGACGGCGGGGGATTTCGCGGCGGCGCCCAGGACGGCGTGCTGGACGAGGAACTCGACATCGACGAGCCCGCCGCGCCAGTCCTTGACCTGCCAGACATTCGCAGCCGCCCGCTCGGCCGCCATTCGCTTGCGCATGTCGGCGATCTCGGCGGCAAGCTTGCCGGCATCGCGTTTCCGTCCGACGGCGCTTGCGATCGCCGCCATCGCGCGCTGCGCCACGTTCTCGCTGCCGCAGACCACGCGCGCGCGGGAAAGCGCCATGTGCTCCCACGTCCACGCATCGCCCGCGACATAGGCCTCGAACCCGGCGATTTCCGAGGCGGGCGGACCCTTGTTGCCTTCCGGGCGCAGACGCAGGTCGATCTCGTAGAGCGCGCCCTCCGACGTTGCGACCGAAAGCGCCGTCACGAAGCGGCTCGCCAGCCTTGAGAAGTAGTGCGAGGGCGGCAGCGGGCGCGCGCCGTCGGAATGTTCGAGCTTCGCGGGCACCGAATAGACCATGACGAGGTCGAGATCCGAGGTGACCGTCAGCTCGCGTCCGCCAAGCTTGCCCAGCGCCAGCACCGCGAATTCCGATCCCGGCAGTTCACCGTGCGCGCGCGCGAACTCCGCGCGCGTGGAATCGAGCAGGCTTCCCAGCGTGCAGTCCGCGATGTCCGACAGCGCCGCACCCGCCGCCGCGGCGGAAATCGCCTGCCGCAGGAGCTGGACGGATACCTGGAACGTGTGTTCGTGGCGCCAGCGTCGCGCGATGTCGAGCCGATCCTGGAAATCGCGCGCCTGCGCGTTGGCGCGGGCGAGATCGGCGATCAGTGCCGCCGGGCCCGGCGGCGGGTCGAAGAAGCCCGGACTGAGGACCGCGTCGAGCAGATGGACGCGCGTGGCCACCATCTCGGCCAGATGCGGGGCCGAGCCCATGATCTCGGCCGTCAGATCGACAAGCTCGGGGTTGGCCTGGAAGAGCGAGAAGAGCTGCACGCCCGCGGGCAGCGCCTCGAGGAAGCGGTCGAAGCGCACGAAGCCGGCGTCGGGTTCGGCGGTGCGCGCGAACGCCTCGGCGATGCGCGGGGCCAGTTCGATCAGCAGCGTGCGCGCGCGCGGCGTGCGCGTGCAGCGGTAGCGCCCGGAATACCAGCCGCGCACGGAAGCCGCGATGCGCGGGCCCTCGCGGAAGCCGAGCTTTTCCAGTGCGGCAAGCGTCGCCGGATCGTCGTCGGGGCCCGAGAAGACAAGGCCGCTGGCCGCGCCGGGGCGTGCGGGCGCCTCCTCGAACAGGCGCGCATAGTGGCCGGCGACCGTCTCGAACGTCGCGCGCAGCCGGTTCCCGAACGCCTCGCCGTCCGCGAACCCCATGAACGCCGCGAGCCGCTCCCAGCCCTCGTCGTCTTCGGGCAGCGTCTGCGTCTGTTCGTCCTCGATCATCTGCAGGCGGTGCTCGACCGTCCGCAGGAAGGCGTAGGCGGGCTCGAGGTCGGCGACCGCCTCCGCCTTCGCGCGCCCGGCGGCCGCCAGCGCCTTCAGTGCCGCGATCGTCGCCGCCTCGCGCAGGGCCGGGTCGCGGCCGCCCCAGATCATCTGCTGGGTCTGGGCGTAGAACTCGATCTCGCGGATGCCGCCACGGCCGATCTTCACGTTGTGGCCGCGCAGCGCGATCTCGCCGCCGCCGCGGTGGGCCTGGATCTGGCGCTTGATGTCGTGGATGTCGGCGATCGCCGCGAAATCGAGGTGACGGCGCCACACGAACGGGCGCAGCGCGGCAAGGAAGCGTTCGCCCGCCTCGCGGTCGCCGGCCACGGGGCGCGCCTTGATCATGGCCGCGCGCTCCCAGTTGAGGCCAAGGCTCTCGTAGTAGGTCTCGGCCGCGAGCGTGGACAGCGCCATGGGCGTTGCCGCCGGATCGGGCCGCAGGCGCAGGTCGGTGCGGAAGACGTAGCCCCCGCTTGTGCGCGCCTCCATGATTTTGACGAGATTGCGCACGAGTTTCACGAAGACGGCCTGCACCTCGTCCGGATCGGGGCCGTGCACGCGCTCGAAATCGTAGAGAACGATGATGTCGACGTCGGAGGAGTAGTTGAGTTCGCGCGCCCCCAGCTTGCCCATGCCGAGCACGACCAGGCCCGACCCCTTCTCGGGCGCCTTCGCGTCGGCAATCTTCAGGCCGTCGCGGCGCTGCGCCTCGCGCAGCAGGTGGCGGCAGGCGAGGTCGAGCGCCGTCTCCGCCGTATCGGAGATCGCCCGCGTCACCGTCGCGACGTCCCACAGGCCCGCGATGTCGGCCAGCGCTATGGCAAGGGCGGCCTGCTTCTTCATGCGGCGCAGGCCGTCCATCAGCGCGTTCGTCTCGACCGGCTTGCCCAATGCCTTGCGCGCGGCCTCGAGCGTCGCGGCGAAGGCCTTGTCGGGGCCGTCGGCGAACAGGCGGGCCGCGAAGGCGGGGTCGTTGAGGACCAGTGCGGTCAGGTGCGGGGAATTTCCGAAGACCGCGCCCAGCGCGGCCGCGCCGGCCTTGCCCGAGGCGAGCTTGCCGGCGAACTGGGCGAGCGGCTTGGGCGTCACCTCGGCCAGCGCCTCGTTCCAGCGCTCCGTTTCCCGTTCGACTGCCGCCGGATCGTGCGCCCGCGGCCAAGCCGCGCGGGCAAATCCGGGGTACAATGCCGCCATGCTGCGAATCCGTGCCGTTTCGGTGTCCGTGACGTCCGCAAGGTTGGCCCCGCGCGCGATCGGGGGTCAAGCCGCGCGATGAGCCACCCGATCCGGCTGTTCTTCGAGATCCTCGGCACGCTCGCGGCCCTGCTGCTCGTGGGTACGGGCATCCTGCTGTGGCGGCTTTCGGTCGGGCCCATCCAGGTGCCGTTCGTCACGCCGCTGCTCGAAGCGGCCCTCGCGCACGATCCGGGCGGATTCACAGTGGACGTGGGCGAGACGTGGATCGACTGGTCGGACCGCAACCGCACGATCGAGCTGCGCATCACGGGCACGCGCGTGTCGGCGGCGGACGGGCGCGAGATCGCGCGCATTCCGCTGGCCTGGATCACGCTGCGCGCGCGCCGGCTGCTGTCGGGCGAGATCCAGCCCGAGGCGCTGCGCGTGGACGGGCTGCGCGTCTCCCTCTCGCGCGATGCCGACGGGCGCATCGCGGTGCTCGAGCGCACCGGCGAGAACGAGGACGAGGCGAACTCGGCCAGCATCGCGGCCTTCCTGCTCGACGAACTGAGCGGCCCGACGGATCCGGACCGGCCACTCGGCCTCCTCTCGCGCGCCACGTTCCTCGACGCCACCGTTTCGGTGGAGGACGCGCGCTCGGGCCTGCGCGTGGCGGCGGAGCGCGCCAGCGTGTTCTTCCGGCGCGACCAGCGCGGCGTGGCGCTCAATGCCGAGCTGCCGATCAATATCGGCGGGCAGCGCGTCGCCGCGCAGATCGACGCGCTCTACGTGCCGCAGAACGAGGCGACCGACATCGAGATGCGGCTGGCCGGGATCTCGATCGCGGGGCTCGCGTCGGTCGATACGCGCCTTGCGCCCCTTGCCGGCATCGAGGCGGTGGCCGACATGCAGCTGTGGACCCGCCTTACGGCCGACGGGCGCGCGGAAGGAACCCACGTGACGGTCGATTCCGCCGGCGGGCGCATCGCCGATCCGGCGCTGTTTGCCGCGCCTGTCGCGCTGCGCACGTTCGCGCTGCGCGCGCGCCTGTCCGACGACCTGTCGCGCATCGACCTCGACGAACTGTTCGTCGATCTGGGCGGCCCGTCGGCGCGGCTCGCCGGGGCCGTCACCGACGCGCTGGGCCGCCCGCGCGTGGAACTGCGGGCCGACCTCGAGGGCGTGCGCACGGCGGATGTCGCGCGGCTCTGGCCGCTGCCGGCGGCGAAGAACGCGCGCGAATGGGTTTCCGAGAACCTGTCCGAGGGGCGCGTCACCAAGGCGCATGGCGAGGCGGCGCTGCATGTCCAGGACGATACGTGGCGCAAGGTGGCGGTGGACCGGTTGCGGCTCGATTTCTCGGTCGAAGGCGTGAGCGTGCGCTATCTCGACGACCTTCCGGCCGTGCGCGGCGTGGCGGGCGATGCGACGATCGACGCGAAGCGGCTCGACATCCGCGCGCGGGGCGGCGCCATCGGCGCCATCCGGGTGGAGGAGGGGACGGTCGCGATCACCGAACTGGACCGCGAGGACCAGAACGCCGCGATAGCGGTGCGCGTGAAGGGCCCGGTTCCCGACATCCTGAAGATCGTCGACATGAAGCCGCTGGGGTTCCTCGGCCGGATCGGGGAGAAGCCGGAAAGCTTCGACGGCAACGCCGATGCGCGGCTCGACCTGCGCTTCCCGCTGCTGGCAAAGCTCAAGCTCGACCAGATCGGCATCGCGGCATCCGGCAAGGTCACGGAGTTCAGCCAGCAGCGCGCCGTCCTCGGCGAGCCGGTCGAGGAAGGCGCCATCGATTTCCGCGTCGACGACAAGGGGCTCGACGTGCGCGGGCTGGTGACGCTTGCCGGCGCGCCGGCCGACATCGTCTACCGGCGCGAGTTCGCGCAGACGGCGGAAATCGTCGAAACCGCGCGCGCGCGCGGGCGGGCGGATCCCGAGGCGCAGCGCCGGCTCGGCTTCGGTTTCGCGCCCTATGCCTATGGCACCGCGGGCGTCGATCTCGCCACGCAGTCCTATCGCGACGGAAGGCGCGACGTGACGATCGACCTCGACCTTGCCGACGTGGCGCTGGCCGTGCCCGAGCTCGACTGGAAGCGCGGCGCCGGCAAGCCGCTGCGCGCGCGCCTTGCCATGGCGCTGCGCAACGAGACGCTGCGCACGATCGATATCCGCGAATTCGCCGGCGAGGGCGTGTCGGCGCAGGGCAAGGTGGAGTTCGACGCGGCCGGCCGCACATGGGTGGCCGCCGAGCTTGCGGGCGTGAAACTCGCGGGCCGCGCGGACCTGCGCCGGTTCGCGGCAAAGCGTGCCGCACCCGGTGCCGCGACGACGTTCGAGGCGGCGGGCGCGTTCCTCGACGCGAGCGCGATGCTTGCCGACAGGTCGAAGCCCGAGCCGGGCCGGCCCGATCTTGCCGTGAAGCTCGATCTCGCGCGGCTGGTGATGGGCGAGGGGCGCGAGCTCGATGCGCTGATGGTCGATGCGCGCCGCGGTTCGCGACGCTGGGAAACGGCCGCGCTGGCTGCGCGCACGGCGAGGAGCGCCGCCTTCCCCGAGGGCGGCGCGTTCGAGGTGCGCCTCGATATCGGGAAAGGCGGCAGCGGGCGCCTCGATGGCCATGCCGAGGACGCCGGCGCGCTGCTGAAGGCGCTCGACGTCACGCCGAACGCCGTGGGCGGCCGCTTCGAGATTTCCGGTGCGCTCGATCCCGCGCGCAGCGACGGTGCGGTGGTCGGCAAGATGTCGATCGAGAATTTCCGCGTCGTCAACGCGCCGGGGTTCGCGCGGCTGCTGTCGGTGGCGCTGCTGACCGGCATTCTCGACAGCCTGCGCGGCGACGGCATCGGCTTCTCGCGCTTCGACGCCGATTTCGCATGGCCCGATCCGCGCCTCGAGATCCGCGAGGGCCGCATGTACGGCCCGGCGCTGGGCGTGACCGCGCGCGGCGTCCTCGATCTCGACGAGGACACGATCGATCTCGAGGGAACGCTCGTGCCGGCCTACGCCGTCAACTCGATCCTCGGCAACATCCCGATCCTGGGCCAGCTGCTCGTCGGCGAGCGCGGGTCTGGCGTCTTTGCGGCCACCTATCGCGCGAAGGGCGCGACCGGCGATCCGCAGATCAGCGTCAATCCGCTTTCGACACTGGCGCCGGGCTTCCTGCGGCGGCTGTTCGGCGTGTTCTCGGGCGGCGGCACGGCGCTGCCGTCCGATGCTGCCGAGCCGGTGCCGCCGCTCATCGACAACTCGAACGCCCGCTAGACCGGTCGTTGGGTCAGACCGCGCGCACGAGCGCGTGGCGCTTCTTTCCGGCCGTCAGCTTGATCGTGCCGTCCGCCGCGAGATGGCCGCTGTTCACCGTCATCGCGTCGCTTTCCACCACCGCGTCGTTGAGCCGGGCGCCCTTGCCCTGGACAAGGCGCCGGGCCTCGCCCTTCGAGGCCGCGAGCTTCGCGCGAACGAACAGGTCGAGGACGGCGATGCCGCCCGCCAGTTCGCTGCCCGGCACTTCGAACGTCGGCAGGCCTTCGGCGGCCATGCCCTGCTCGAAGGTGCGGCGTGCGGTCTCCGCCGCCTCGGCGGCGGCGGCCTCGCCGTGGCACAGCTTCGTCACCTCGAAGGCGAGGATCTTCTTCGCCTCGTTGATTTCCGCGCCCGCAAGCTTCTCCAGCCGCGCGATCTCGTCGAGCGGCAGGTCGGTGAACAGCTTGAGGAAGCGCACCACGTCGGCGTCCTCGGTGTTCCGCCAGTACTGGAAATAGTCGTAAGGCCCCAGCCGGTCGGCATTGAGCCAGATCGCGCCCGCGGCGGTCTTGCCCATCTTGGCGCCGGAGGCGGTCGTCAGCAGGGGCGTGGTCAGGCCGAACAGCTCGAGCCCGGCCATGCGCCGGCCCAGTTCGGCGCCCATCACGATGTTGCCCCACTGGTCCGAGCCGCCCATCTGCATGATGCAGCCGTGGCGCTTGGCGAGCTCGACGAAATCGAAGCTCTGCAGGACCATGTAGTTGAACTCGATGAACGACAGCGGCTGGTCGCGCTCGAGGCGCAGGCGGACCGAGTCCATCGACAGCATGCGGTTGACCGAGAAGTGGCGGCCCACGTCGCGCAGCAGCGGGATGTATTTGAGCGTGTCCAGCCATTCGGCATTGTCGGTCGACAGCGCCTTGCCGGGGCCGAAATCGATGAACTTGTCGAAGATCCGCCGGATGCCGCGGGTATTGGCGGCGATGTCCTCGTCGGACAGGAGCTTGCGCGTCTCGTCGCGGCCCGAGGGATCGCCGATCTTCGTGGTGCCGCCGCCCATCAGCACGAGCGGGCGGTGGCCGGTGCGCTGGAACAGGCGCAGCAGCATGATCTGCACGAGGCTGCCCGCATGCAGCGAATCCGCGGTGGCGTCGAAGCCGATATAGGCGACCTGCGGCGTGCCGGATGCGAGCTTGGCGTCGAGCCCGCTCTCGTCGGTGATCTGGTGGACGAAGCCGCGGGCGTGCGCCTCGCGCAGGAAGTCGGATCTGAAGTTCGGCATGGCGCGGCGATATAGCATGCCGCCCGCGCGCTTCAAACCGCGAGGTTCAGCGCTTGGCGGGCTTCTTTGCGGGCTTCCTGGCGGGTTTGGCGGCAGGCTTGGGTGCAGCCGCCTTGGCGTTGCGGGCCGCCGTGCGCGCGGAGACCTGCGTGGGCGGCAGCGGCGAAGGCAGCTTCTTGTCGACCGCGACCGGCTGGGGCGGCGGGGGCGGGGGCGGCGGCGCCACGGGCACGGGCACGCTCGCATATTCGCCGACCATGGCTTCGAGCTTGTCGAGGCGGTCGGCGAAGAAGTGGTTGGCGCCCTTCATCACGCGATAGTCCACCGTGATGTCGCGCTGCTTGGCGAGCTTCTCGGACAGCTTGTGGACGGCGTCCTCCGGCACGACCTCGTCGCGGTCGCCCTGCACGATCAGGCCCGACGAGGGGCAGGGTGCGAGGAAGGAAAAGTCGAAGATGTTGGCGGGCGGTGCGATCGAAACGAATCGGTCGATCTCGGGCCGGCGCATCAGGAGCTGCATGCCGATCCATGCGCCGAACGAGAAGCCGGCGATCCAGCAGCTTGCCGCGTTCGGGTTGGTCTGCTGCAGCCAGTCGAGCGCCGAGGCGGCGTCCTGCAGTTCGCCCTCGCCGCGGCCATAGCTGCCCTGGCTGCGGCCCACGCCGCGGAAATTGAAGCGCAGCGTGGAGAAACCGCACTTCGTGAAAGCCTGATTGAGCGTATAGACCACCTTGTTGTGCATCGTTCCGCCATGCTGCGGATGCGGATGCAGCAGCAGCGCGATCGGCGCCCGCTCGCTCGCCCCGGTCAGGTATCGGCCTTCCAGCCGACCCTCGGCCCCGTTGATAACCACGTCAGGCATGCGTCCTCCGGGCGCCTCCGAAAACCCAATTATTACAACTGGATAAACGGAATATGTCGACGGTGCACATACAAAAAGATACTTGATCCGCGCGGTCGGGTACCCTAAGTTCCTTAGCGTTCTGCTGGGGCTTTTCGCCCGTCGCGCGGGGGCAGTTCCTCGGTCGGGCAGACATTAGGCGGTTAAACCGATGACTTTCAAGGCAATTCGATCCGACCTAGAGGCCATTCTGAAGCGCGATCCGGCGGCGCGCTCGCTGGTCGAGGTCGTGCTCTGCTATCCCGGCTTCCATGCCGTGATGCTGCATCGCATCGCGAACGCGGTCTGGCGCAACGGATTCAAGCTTTTCGGCCGCCTGATCTCGCTTTTCGCGCGCTTCCTGACCGGGATCGAGATCCATCCGGGCGCGACGATCGGCCAGCGCTTCTTCATCGATCATGGCGTGGGCGTGGTCATCGGCGAGACGGCCGAGATCGGCGACGACGTGACTCTCTATCAGGGTGTGACGCTCGGCGGCACGACGCTTGACCACGGCAAGCGGCATCCGACGCTGGCCGACGGCGTGATCGTGGGGGCGGGCGCAAAGATCCTGGGCCCCTTCACCGTCGGCAAGGGCGCCCGCGTCGGGTCGAACGCGGTGGTGCTCGAGGCGGTTCCCGCCGGTGCCACGGTCGTGGGCATTCCCGCGCGCGTCGTGAACCGGCCGAAGAACGACGATTTCTGCGCCTACGGCGCCACGGGCGATGTGACCGACCCGGTCGCGCGCGCGCTGGAGCGCGTCGAGGCCGACATGGGCGCGCTGCGCGCGCGCATCTCCGAACTTGAAGGCCGTGTGGCCGCCCAGCGCGACGAGCTGGACGCACGCACCGCCGAACTCGCCGCGCCGGGCACGCGCGGCGGGACGAACTGACCGGAAGGAAGCGATCATGAAGCTCAGCACCAAGGGCCGCTATGCCGTGATGGCGATGGTCGACCTCGCCAGCACCAGCAAGGGCACCCCCGTGGCACTCGCGGACATCGCCGAGCGCCAGGAGATCTCGCTGTCCTACCTCGAGCAGCTTTTCGCCAAGCTGCGTCGCGGCGGGCTCGTGCGCTCGGTGCGCGGCCCCGGCGGCGGCTATCTGCTGGCCCACGCGGTCGACCAGACGCGCGTCTCCGACATTATCGTGGCCGTTGACGAGCCCATTCGCGCGACGCGCTGCGCGCCCGGCTCGCCCACCGGCTGCCGCTCGAACAAGAGCCGCTGCCTGACACACGACCTGTGGGAGGAACTGGGCAACCAGATCCATCTCTATCTTTCGAGCGTGACGCTGGCCGACGTGTGCGCGCGCCGCGTCCTTGGCACCTCGCACGTGATCGAGCATCCGACCGAGCCGGAGCCCGTCGATCCGAGCCCCATGGCGGCAGCGGAGTAGGAGAAGGCGCCGACGATGGCGAGCCAGATCTATCTCGACTGGAATGCAAGCGCGCCGCTGGCGGACTCCGCCCGCGCGGCAATGGCGCATGCCTTCGGGATGGCCGGCAATCCGTCCTCGGTCCATGCGGCGGGCCGTGCGGCACGCAAGCTGGTCGAGGACGCGCGGATTGCGATTGCGGAGACCGCCGGTGCCGGGGAAGCACGCATCGTCTTCACCGGCGGCGGGACCGAAGCCAACGCGCTGGCGCTGAACGGGTTCGCCGCGGACGAATGCCTGATGTCGGCCGTCGAGCATGACTGTGTCTGGACGAAGCTTGCGGGTGCCGGCGTGGTGCCCGTCGACGCGAACGGAACGGTCGATCTTCGCGAATTCGAGCGTCTGCTGGCGGAGCGCAAGCCGAAGCTCGTGGCCGTGATGCTCGCCAACAACGAGACAGGCGCCATCCAGCCGGTCGCCGAGATCGCGCGCCTGGCGCATGGCGCGGGCGCGCGCGTTCACTGCGACGGCGTGCAGGCGTTCGGACGCATCCCGGTCGACTTCGCCGCACTCGGCGTCGACACGATGGCCGTGTCCGCGCACAAGATCGGCGGCCCGCAGGGCGTGGGCGCGCTGGTCGCACGCAAGGGAGCGGTGCTGCAGCCGCTCGTGGCGGGCGGCGGACAGGAGCAGGGCCTCAGGGCCGGGACGCAGAATGTCGCCGGGATCGCCGGTTTTGCCGCCGCCGCGCGGGTGACCGCGCCGATGTCGCC
This sequence comes from Rhodospirillales bacterium, assembly GCA_016794025.1. Classification (GTDB taxonomy): domain Bacteria; phylum Pseudomonadota; class Alphaproteobacteria; order CACIAM-22H2; family CACIAM-22H2; genus Tagaea. The sequence goes on from JAEUKX010000042.1 coordinate 17,958, forward strand.
GGCCCTGCGTGACAGGCTGGAAACGGCGCTGCGCGAGACCTATGTCGGGTGTGTGATCCACGCGGCTGGCGCGCCGCGCCTGCCGAACACGAGCTGCATCGGCATGCCGGGCGTGCCTGCGCAAACGCAGGTGATGGCCCTCGACCTCGGCGGGTTCGCCGTTTCGGCCGGGGCCGCGTGTTCGTCGGGCAAGGTCAAGGCAAGCCGCACGCTTGCCGCGATGGGGGCGGGATCGGGCGCCGGCGAGGCGATCCGCGTGTCGCTCGGGCCGACGACGACGCAGAACGAGATCGACGAATTCGCGCGCGCGTGGACCGCTCTCGCGATGCGGCTGGCGCCGCTTCCGGCTGCCGCCGCCTGAAGGAAATCCGGGTCTGGAGTGACGAAATGAGTGCCGCAGCGATGAAAACCCCCGCCGACCGGGCCAATGCGCCGAAGAAGCCGGTCTATCTCGACTATCAGGCGACGACGCCGATGGACCCGCGCGTGCTCGAGGCGATGATGCCCTTCTTCACCGAGAAGTTCGGCAATCCGCACAGCCGGAACCATGAATACGGCTGGGAAGCGGAGGAGGCCGTGGAGATCGCGCGCCGGCAGGTGGCCGAGCTGATCGGTGCGGACGAGCGCGAGATCGTGTTCACGTCCGGCGCCACGGAGTCGAACAACCTTGCCATTGCGGGCGTGGCGCATTTCTACAAGGACCAGCGCGATCATATCGTGACGCTGGCAACCGAGCACAAATGCGTGCTCGACACCTGCCGTCACCTCGAGCAGGAAGGTTTCAAGGTCACGTACCTGCCCGTCCGGCAGGACGGGCTCGTGGACCTCGCCGAGCTCGACAAGGCGATCACCGAGCGGACCGTGCTCGTCTCGATCATGGGCGCGAACAACGAGATCGGCGTGATCCAGCCGCTGGCCGAGATCGGCGCCATGTGCCGGGCCAAGGGCGCGTTCTTCCATACCGATTGCGCGCAGGCCTACGGCAAGATCCCGCTCGACGTCGACGCCATGAAGATCGACCTGATGTCGATCTCGGGCCACAAGATCTACGGGCCGAAGGGCATCGGCGCACTCTATGTCCGGCGCAAGCCGCGGGTGCGCCTGCAGGCGCTGATCCATGGCGGCGGGCAGGAGCGTGGCATGCGTTCGGGCACGCTGCCCACGCCGCTGTGCGTGGGCCTCGGCCGGGCGGCCGAGATCGCGAAGAACGAGATGGCCACGGAAGCGGCGCGGCTGACGAAGCTGCGCGAACGCTTCCTTTCGGCGATCCGCGAGCGCCTGCCGGAGGTGTTCCTCAACGGCGACCACACGCACCGCCTGCCCGGCAACCTCAACCTTTCCTTCGCCTATGTCGAGGGCGAGGGGCTCATGATGGGGATCAAGGACCTGTGTGTTTCCTCGGGCTCGGCCTGCACGTCGGCCTCGCTTGAGCCGAGCTACGTGCTGCGGGCGCTGGGCGTGGAGGAGGAACTGGCGCACACGTCGCTGCGCATCGGCTTTGGCCGTTTCACGACCGAGGCGGAGGTCGACTACGCGGCCGACCGCATCATCGAGGCCGTTTCCAAGCTGCGCTCGATGAGCCCGCTCTGGGAAATGGCGCAGGAAGGCATCGACATCAAATCGATCCAGTGGGCCGCGCACTGACGCGCTCGCCGGCTGAAACACGAGGAGACGACAACATGGCCTACAGCGAAAAACTGGTCGACCACTTCGAGAACCCCCGCAACGTGGGCGCGCTCGACAAGAACGATCCTGCGGTCGGTACCGGGCTCGTCGGCGCGCCGGCCTGCGGCGACGTGATGAAGCTGCAGATCAAGGTGAATGCCGAGGGCATCATCGAGGACGCGAAGTTCAAGACCTTCGGCTGCGGCTCGGCCATCGCGTCGTCCTCGCTCGTGACCGAATGGGTCAAGGGCAAGTCGGTCGACGAGGCGGCCACGATCAAGAACACCGACATCGCCAAGCATCTGGCGCTTCCGCCGGTCAAGATCCACTGTTCCGTTCTGGCCGAAGATGCCATCAAGGCCGCGATCGAGGATTACCGCAAGAAGCGGGTCTGAAGGAGGCAAGCCGTGAGCGAACAGACCGCAGCCCCCGTCGTCGCCAAGCGCCCCGCGCGCCCGCGACCGCCGCCGATCACCGTGACGCCGGCCGCCGTGGATCGCGTCCGCGCGCTGCTCGACAAGCGCGGAAAGCCGTCGGCGGGCGTGCGCGTGGGTGTGCGCACGCGCGGCTGTTCGGGCCTGACCTATACGCTGGAATATGCCGACGCGAAGGGGCCGGCCGACGAGGTCGTGGAGCCGGTTCCCGGCATCGCGATCTTCATCGACCCGAAGGCCTCGATGTTCGTCTTCGGGACCGAGATGGATTTTGTCGAGGAAAAGCTCCAGTCGGGCTTTGTTTTCCGCAATCCGAACGAGAAGGGCCGTTGCGGCTGCGGCGAGAGCTTCCACGTCTGACTTTCGCCCCGATTTTTGACGCTTTCCCCGACGGTCGGCCCGCGCTAGAAGGCCGACCGTCGAACCGTTTTGAAGACCCCGCCAGACCGATGAACGACATGCCCCGCACCCCTGCCGCCGATGCGGCCGCCGCCCAGGCGGCGGCGCTGGCGGCGTGCTGGTCGTGCCGGGGCCCGGTCGACCCTGCCTCGCTCTTCTGCGCGACCTGCAAGGCGGTCCAGCCGCCGGCACCGCTCGACCATTTCACGCGCCTGGGCCTGCCACGCGCCTTCGACGTGAAGGTGCCCGTGCTCGAGCAGCTCTATTTCGGCTTCCAGCGCCAGCTTCATCCCGACCGTTTCGCCGGGGCGGCGCCAAAGGCGCGGCAGATCTCGCAGAGCCAGGCCGTCGCCTTCAACGAGGCCTACGAGACGCTGAAGGACCCGCTGGCGCGCGCGACGTATCTCCTGAAGATCTCCGGCGTGCCGATCGAGGGCGAGGGGGCCCACACGATCCACGATGCCGGCCTGCTCGACGAGCAGATGGAACGGCGCGAGGCGCTTTTCGAGGCCACCGATATCCCGGCCGTCGAGGCGCTGGCTGCCGCAGCCCGCGCCGATGCGAAAGCGGCGACGGCCGCCATCGCGGCCGCTTTCGCGCGCGGCGACCTTGCGGCAGCACGGATCGAGACGCTTCGGCTCAAGTACCTCGTCAAGCTGGGCGAGGAGGCGCGCGGCCGCCGTGCAAGGCTGGCGCAGGGCGGGACGGCGTGATGCTCCTTCAGATCCACGAACCCGGCGAAACGCCGCTGCCGCACGAGAACGAGAAGGGGCTTGCCGTCGGCATCGATCTCGGCACGACGAATTCCGTCGTCGCGATCTCGCGCGAGCAGAAGGTCGAGGTCGTGCGCGATGCGCGCGGTTCCGGCCTCGTTCCCTCCGTCGTCGCGTATCCCGAGGAAGGCGGCCCGCTGGTGGGCGAGATCGCGCGCCGCCAGATCCTCGACCGGCCCGAGATCGTCGTTTCGTCCATCAAGCGTCTCATGGGGCGCGGCGTCGCCGAACTCGAAGGGCTGGGCGCAAAGCTTCCCTACGAGCTGGGCCCGGCGGCCGAAGGCGGCATGGCCCGGCTCAGGATCGGCGGGCGCCTGCTGACGCCGGTCGAGATCAGCGCCGACATCCTGCGCGCCGTCAAGGAACGGGCCGAGCTTGCGCTGGGCCGGAATGTCGACCGCGCCGTGGTGACGGTGCCGGCCTATTTCGACGATGCGGCGCGCACGGCGACGCGCGATGCTGCGCGCCTGGCCGGGCTCGAGGTGTTGCGCCTCGTGGCCGAGCCGACGGCGGCGGCACTCGCCTACGGTCTCGACAGCAAGTCCGAGGGGCTCTACGCCGTCTACGATCTGGGTGGCGGCACGTTCGACTTCTCCCTGCTGCGCCTCGAGAAGGGCGTCTTCCAGGTGCTCGCGACGGGCGGCGATGCGGCATTGGGCGGCGACGATTTCGACCAGGCGGTGGCTGCGCGCTTCCTTGCCGAACGCGGCGGGGAAATCACGCGCGAGGAAACCAAGCAGGCGCTGGTGGCGGCGCGTCTGGCCAAGGAATGCCTATCGACGCAGGACAGCTGGGACGGCACGCTGATGCTCGATTCCGGCGACAGCGACCATTCGCTCGACCGCACCGCGCTCGAGGCGCTGATTTCCCCGTTCGTCGAGCGCACGATCAGGATCTGCGCCGCCGTGCTGGAGGATGCGGGCGTGAGTGCTGGCGATCTGGGCGGCGTCGTTCTCGTCGGCGGGTCGACGCGCGTTCCGCTCGTGCGCGAACGCGTGGCCGCCTTCTTCGGCCGCCCGGCGCTTGCGGATATCGACCCGGATGAAGTGGTGGCCGTGGGGGCCGCCCTGCAGGCCGAGGCGCTGACGGCGGGCTCGGATACGCTGCTGCTGGACGTGCTGCCGCTCTCGCTCGGTCTCGAGACGATGGGGGGCATCGTCGAGAAGATCGTCGAGCGCAACACGCCCATCCCCGTGGCACGCGCGCAGGAATTCACGACCTACCAGGACGGGCAGGACGCGATGGCGATCCATGTCGTCCAGGGCGAGCGCGAGATGGTCGACCAGTGCCGGTCGCTGGCGCGCTTCGTGCTCGACGGGATCCCGCCGATGGTGGCCGGTGCGGCGCGCATCCGCGTGACGTTCTCGGTCGACGCGGACGGGCTGCTTTCGGTCGCGGCGCGGGAGAGCACGACGGGCCGCGAGGCGCATGTCGAGGTGAAGCCGTCCTATGGCCTGACCGAGGACGAGATGGCTGCGATGCTGCGCGCCTCGATCGAGAACGCAGCCGACGACATGGAGCGCCGCCTGCTGACCGAGGCGCGCGTGGAGGCAAGGCGCGCCGTCAATGCGCTGCAGGCCGCCCTTGCCGCCGATGCGGACCTGCTTTCCGCGGACGAAGTCGCGGCGATCGAGACGTCGGTCGAGGCGGTCGAGCGCGCGATGTCGGGCAGCGACCGGCACGCCATCCAGGGTGCGGCCGAGGAACTCGAGCACCGCACCAAGACTTTCGCCGAAAGGCGCATGGACCGCGGCATCCGCAAGGCGCTTGCGGGCCGCAACGTCGCCGAGATCGGCGGCTAGGAATAACGAAGGACGAAGAGAGAGACCGAAATGCCGAAGATCACATTCCAGCTCCCGGACGGCTCGAAGAAGGAAGTCGATGCGCCTGTCGGGCTGTCGGTGCTGGAAATCGCGCACCGCAACGATATCCCGCTCGAAGGCGCCTGCGAGGGTTCGCTCGCCTGCTCGACGTGCCATGTCATCGTCGACAAGGACGACTACGAGCGCCTGCCCGAGGCGACCGAGGACGAGGAGGACATGCTCGATCTCGCCTTCGGCCTCACGCACACCTCGCGGCTCGGCTGCCAGATCACGATGACCGACGAGCTTGACGGCCTCAAGGTCTCGCTGCCGGCGGCCACGCGCAACATGATGGTCGACAAGGCCTGAGCGGACCGATGAAGAAGCTGCGCTGGACCGACGTGGCCGACATCGCCATCGAACTCGAGGATGCACATCCCGAGGCCGACGTCGTGAACCTGCGCTTCACCGACCTGTGGAAGTGGGTCCAGGCGCTGCCCGGCTTCGACGACGACCCGCAGAAGTCGAACGAGAAGATCCTCGAGGCGATCCAGATGGCCTGGCTCGACGAGCGGGGATGACGGCCCCGCTCGCGGCGCCCGGCGGCCTGTTCGACCGGCTGCGCGAGGCCTGCCGGCCGGCGTGGAATGCCTATGTCGACCACGAATTCGTCTGCCGTCTTGGTGCGGGCACGCTGCCCGAGAAGGCGTTCCGGCGCTATCTCGGACAGGACTACCTGTTCCTGATCCACTACGCGCGCGCCTGGGCGCTGGCGACCGTGAAATCCTCGACGCTGGCCGAGATGCGCTCGGCCAATGCCAGCGTCAAGGCGATCCTGGACGTCGAGATGGGGCTGCATGTCGCTTTCTGCAGGGACTGGGGCCTGAGCGAGGCCGACATGGAAGCCCTGCCCGAGGCCGAGGCGACGATGGCCTATACGCGCTACGTGCTGGAGCGCGGCCTCCAGGGCGACCTTCTCGACCTTGTCGTGGCGCTTGCGCCGTGTGCGCTTGGCTATGCCGAGATCGGCGAACGGCTGAAGGGGCAGGCGGTCGGGGCGAACCCCTATCGCGCGTGGATCGAGATGTACGCCGGCGACGAGTTCCGCGAGGCCGCCCGTGCGACGGCCGACGAGGTCGACCGCCTTTGGGCGACGCGCGCCAATTCCGGCCGCTTCGCCGAGCTGGCCGGCACGTTCGATCGCGCCTGCCGGCTCGAGGCGGCGTTCTGGCAGATGGGGCTCGACGCGTGAGCGCGATCGCCGACATGGATGTTGGTGCGGGCGCGCGCGTGGTCGTCGCCATGTCGGGCGGCGTCGACTCCTCGGTGACCGCGGCCCTGCTGAAGGAAGCGGGCTACGACGTCGTCGGGGTGACGCTGCAGCTCTACGACCACGGCGCCGCGGCCACGCGCAAGGGGGCCTGCTGTGCGGGCCAGGATATCCACGACGCGCGAAACGTGGCCGACCGGATCGGCATTCCGCACTACGTGCTCGACTACGAGAGCCGCTTCCGCCAGTCGGTGATCGACGATTTCGCCGACGGCTACGCGCGCGGCGAGACGCCGATCCCGTGCGTCCAGTGCAACCGGACGGTCAAGTTCCGGGACCTTCTCGCGGTCGCGCGCGATCTGGGAGCTGCGGCACTGGCGACCGGGCACTATGCGCGGCGCATCGCGGCCGATGGCGGGGCGGAGCTGCATGCGGCCGTCGACCCGGCGCGCGACCAGAGCTATTTCCTTTTCGCGACCACGCAGGCGCAGCTCGACTATCTGCGATTCCCGCTGGGCGCCATGCCCAAAAGCGACGTGCGCGCGCATGCAGCCCGGCTGTCGCTGCCCGTGGCTGCCAAGCCCGACAGCCAGGACATCTGCTTCGTGCCCGACGGGCGCTATCGCGATCTGGTGGCGAAATTGCGCCCCGAGGCCGCCGTCGCCGGTGAAATCGTCGATGAGGGTGGAAACGTGCTCGGCCGACACGACGGCACGATCGGCTTCACGGTCGGCCAGCGCCGCGGGCTCAATATCGGCGCGCGCGAAGCCTCGGCCGAGCCGCTTTACGTGCTGCGCGTCGAGCCTGCGCGGGCGCGCGTCGTCGTCGGCCCGAAATCGTCCCTGGCGGGCCGGACGGTCCGGTTGCGCGAAGCCAACTGGCTGGGTGCAAGTCCGGCAGAGGGCAAGGCTGCCGCGCGCATCCGCTCGACCACGGCGCCGAAGCCCGCGAGCTATGCGCGCATCGGCGCCGGTGCCGAGGTGGTGCTCGACGAGCCGGAATACGGGATCGCGGCCGGGCAGGCCTGCGTGCTCTATGACGGTTCGCGCGTGCTCGGCGGCGGCTGGATCGCGCGCGACGCCTAGCGGCCCAGCAGCAGGTTCGGCAGCCAGAGCGTGAGCGCGGGGATGTACGTCACCAGCGCCAGCACGATCAGCATCGGCACGTAGAACACCATGATGGAGCGCGAGACCGCTTCCATCGACACTTTGCCGATGGCGCAGCCGACGGCCAGCGTCGGGCCCACCGGCGGCGTCAGCAGCCCGATGCCGAGGTTGAAGATCATGATGATCCCGAAATGCACGGGATCGATGCCGAATTTCGGGATGATCGGCAGGAAGATCGGCGTGCAGATCAGCAGCATGGGTGCGAGGTCCATGAATGTGCCCAGCACCAGCAGCAGAATGTTCACGAGGAAGAGGAACGTGTACTTGTCGTCCGCGATCGACAGGAACAGGTCGGCGGCCTGCGCGGGAATGCGCATCAGCGTCATCATGTAGGCGAAGGCGACCGAGAAGCCGATCATGACCATGACCATGCCGACCGTCCGCACGACCCGGCCGATCAGGTGCGGCAGTTCGCGCATCTTGTAGTCGCGGTAGACGAAGACGGTGACGAGGAAGGCCCACACGCACGCGATCGCCGCGCTCTCCGTCGGCGTGAAGATGCCCGACAGGATTCCGCCAAGGATGATGAAGACGGTGATGAGGCCCCAGACGGCGTCGTAGGCGATGCGCAGCGCGTCGCGCAGCGACACGGCCTCGCCCTTGGGGAAATTGTCGCGGTGGGCGATGTAGAGGCACAGCGCCATCAGCGAGACGCCGAGAAGCACGCCCGGGATGATGCCGCCGATGAAAAGGTGCGCGACCGAGATCGATCCGCCGGCAGCCAGCGAATAGATCACCATGTTGTGCGACGGCGGGATCAGCAGCGGCTGGAGCGCGCCCGAGATGGTGACGTTGACGGCAAAGAGCCGCGGATAACCCGCGCGGATCATCTGCGGGACCATGACCGACCCGATGGACGCCGTGTCGGCCACCGACGAGCCGGAGATGCAGCCGAACATCGTCGAGGCGAGGATGTTGACGAGCGCGAGGCCGCCGCGGATGAAGCCGACGAAGACCTTGGCAAGGTCGACGATGCGCGCGGCCATTCCGCCTTCGGCCATGATGGCGCCGGCAAGGATGAAGAAGGGGATGGCGAGGAGGGGAAAGTCGTCCATCCCGTCGGACGTCTTCAGAGCGATCGCCTCGAGCGGGATGTCCATCCAGAGTGCCGCGACGACGGCCGAAAGCCCGAGCGAGTAGGCGACGGGCACGCCGATCAGGCAGAGCACCGCAAACGAACCGAGGAGTACGAGCATGTCCATGGGATGCCGCCGCTATGCGCTATTCGGTGGAAATCGCTTCGGCCGCGTCGATCTCCGCCGGCGGCGGGAACCAGTCGCTCTTCAGGAAGCGCTCGAGGATGAAAAGACAGGTGACCGCACCGGCGGTGGGCACGGGAATGTACGAGACGCCGACCGAAACGATCGGGAACTCGGCGATCGACTGGTGCGCGGTCGTTCCGACAAGCCGGATCCCGTACCAGAGGAGGAAGACGTTCGCCGCGAGCATCGCGCTTTCGATGACGATGCCCAGAAGCGTCCGGCCCTGGGGGCCAAGTGCCGCAGGCAGCATGCCGACGGCGATATGAAGGTGCTCGCGGTAGCAGATGATCGCCGACAGGAACGACAGCCAGATCATCAGCAGGATGGCCAGCGGCTCGGGCCAGGACGACGCGCTGTTCAGCACGTAGCGCGTGAAGACGCCCCAGGGAATGATGAGCGTGATGACGACAAGGGCGGTGCCCGCCACGAAGATGCAGGCGCGGTGCAGGTGGTCCATCGCCCGGAAGAAGGTCTCGCGCACGTCGGGTACTCCGCAAGTCGCGGTCGGCGGCGCCCAGACGCGCCGCCGACCGCAGCCCCTGTTACTTGACCGCCTGGATGCGGTCGATGAGCGGCTTCAGCGGGGCGCCGTACTTGTCCCACACCGGCTTGACCGCGGCCTGGAACTGGGTCTTGTCCTTGACCTCGTTCACGATGGCGCCGGCGGCGATCATCTTCTTCATCGCCTCCTTCTCGCCGTCGTACCAGAGCTTGCGCTGCTCGAGCTGGGCTTCCTTGCTGACCTTGGCGATGAGCTGCTGGTCGGCGGCCGAGAGCGTCTGCCAGCTCTTCTTCGAGTAGACGAGGATTTCGGGGATCATCAGGTGCCCCGTCATCGAATAGTACTTGGCATAGCGGTAGTGCTGCCCGCTGTCGTAGCTGGGCTCGTTGTTTTCGGCACCGTCGACGACGCCGGTCTGCAGCGCGTTGATGAGCTGGTCGAAGCCCATCGCCACGCCGTTGCCGCCGAGCGAGTTCATCGTGTCGACGAAGACGGGGTTGCCCATCATGCGGATCTTGAGGCCCTTGAGGTCCGCGACGCTGGTGATGGGGTGCTTCGAGTTGTAGACGTTGCGCGTGCCCGCGTTCATCCAGCACAGGCCAATCAGGCCGGCGGTCGGATGGTCGGACAGCTTCTTGAGGAGCTCCTGGCCGATCTCGCCGTCGATGACCTTCTCCATGTGCGCGTTGTCGCGGAAGATGAAGGGCAGGTTGAAGACGTTCATCTCGGGCACCAGCGGGCCCATCGGGCCGACCGAGATGCGCGCGATCTGAAGGGCGCCGACCTGGGCCTGCTCGATCATTTCCTTCTCGCCGCCGAGCTGCATCGAGGGGAACATCTGGATCGAAAGGCGGCCGTTCGTCGCGGCCTCGAGCTTCTTGCCCATGCGCACGACGGCTTCGACCGTGGGATAGCCCAGCGGATGCACGTCGGTGGCCTTGATCACCATCTTCGCCTGCGCCGCGGCCGGGCGCATGCCGGTCGTGGCGAGTGCCGCCGTCGTGCCGGCGAGTGCAAGGAACTTGCGTCGCTTCATCGGATATCTCCTCCCGTTTGGTGCGGCCTGTGGCCGCCCGTTCGCCCCGCTTCGGGGTCTGTGCTGCAGCGTGGCGCTGCCCGCGCGATTGCGCAAGGCGGCACCGCCGTGGTAACAAAGTTGTACGATGACCCGACAACAGGAGTCCAGACGCAATTCGCGTCCCGCCGCCGGCAAGGCGATGCTTGCGCCGGTGCCGCATGGCGGCAAGCTGACGGACGTCATCGTTGAGCGGCTTTCCGAGGAGATTTCCAGCGGGCGCCTTGCGCCCGGCCAGCGCCTGCCGACGGAGCAGGAGATGGTCCTCGCCATGCAGGTGAGCCGCACGGTCGTGCGCGAAGCCGTTGCGGCGCTCAAGGCGCGTGGCCTTGTCACAACGCGCCAGGGTTCGGGCGCTTTCGTCGCAAGCGAGGCGTCGCGCCGCAGTTTCAAGCTCGATCCCGAACTGCTGCGTTCGCTGGATTCGGTCGTCGACGTCCTCGAACTGCGCCTTGCGGTTGAGACGGAGGCGGCCGGTCTTGCCGCCGCGCGCGCGAGCGCGGGCGGTCTGCGCGGGGTCCGGGACGCGCATGCGCGGTTCGAGGCGGCCCTGGCGCGCGGGGATTCGGGCGCCGACGAGGACTTCGCGTGCCACATGGCGATCGCCGGCGCCACGGGCAACCCGCATTTTGCCGAGTTCCTGCGGTTTCTCGGCACGATCGTCATCCCGCGGCGCGATCCGCGCGTGTGGGACATGACAGCCGGCCGGCGCGAGGACTATCTCGGACGGATCCGCGCCGAGCACGTGCGGATCGTCGATTCGATCCTCGCGCGCGATGCCGAAGGTGCGCGTGCGGCGATGCGCACGCACCTCCAGCGCGCCGCCCAGCGCTACCGCCAGTTCGCGGGCTCCGCCAAGGGCGGCGGAAGGCCCGGCGCAGGCGCTTGACTTCCCCCTGTTTGGGCCTTAAACGACCCCCCGGTTCGGCGGCGTAGCTCAGTGGTAGAGCAGGGGAATCATAATCCCTTGGTCGGGGGTTCAAATCCCTCCGCCGCTACCGGGCCAAAAAAATCAATAAAATCAATATCTTGTTATGGAATCGCAGTTTTCTAGAGCGATACCATACCTTTTAATCCTTTTGATTCCAGCGAGTTACACTCTGGCTGACTTAGGAAATATGGCGCAATTTGGAGAAAAT
>JAEUKX010000091.1 GCA_016794025.1 Rhodospirillales bacterium
ATCCGTCAGTGAATACAATCAAAAAATAAAGACTGGAAATTGATCGAGCAGATAGAGCGAGCTAGACAGGATATTGATTTCGATAGTCCTGCATTCGTATTTTTTCCGGCGTCCTACTGGTTCACGGCGTGATGCGGCACGTCGATGAGGCGGCGCGTCCCGGCGCCCACGTCGTAAATGTGGAACGAGTTCATGTTGCGGCCATAGAGATGGAGGCTGACGCAGGGCTCGGCCGCGGCATCGACACCCGTCATGTGGATATGGTCCGGGTTCGGCACGAAGCTCGTGACGGCACCGGGATTGAGCAGCACGACGCCGCCGCGCCGCAGCACGATGCCCTCGTCGGCGCAGATCTCGCCCGTCGGGCACATGTACGCGCGCTCCTCGAGGTTGCCGCGCGCCACGCCGACCACGCCCCAGCTTCCGTGGTCGTGGACGGGCGTCCACTGGCCCGGCAGCCAGACGATCGCGAACAGCGACAGCGTCTCGTTCGGGCAGAAATAGATCGCGTTGCGGCGGTAATGCTCGGGGTCGGAGCGCAGGTGGGCCGGCTCGAGGAAGGAGTCTGCCTGCCGCGTAAGCTTCTGCATCAGCGGCGCGATGGCATCGACGCGGGCGGCCACGTCGGTCTCGCGCGCGATGATCGACCGGCAGCCATCGATGAACTGGGCAAGATCGGAATGCATCCTCGGGGGCTCCTTCGGCCGCGCGGCCGGCACAATAGCGTCTGGCGGGCCGTGCGCAAGCGTGTTTCAGGCCGCGAACGGCGCGATGGCGATGCCCGCACCTTCAAGCCGCGCGCGGACCGCGCGGGCCATCGCGACCGCACCGGGCGAATCGCCGTGGATGCACACCGTATCGATGGCAAGCGGCAGCCTTCGGCCGCCGACGCTGACGATGGCGCGTTCCTCCACCATCTGCAGGACCCGCGCGGCGACCGTCTCGGGATCGTGCAGGACCGCGCCCGGCTTGCGGCGCGAGACGAGCGTGCCGTCGTCCTCGTAGGCGCGGTCGGCATAGATCTCGCGCGCCAGCGTCAGGTTCGCGGCCTCGCCCGCGCGTTCAAGCGCCGTCAGCGGGATGACGACGAAGACGAGCGAGGGATCGACCCCCCGCACGGCACGCGCGAGGGCGGCGGCGATCCCCTCGTCGGTCATCGCCATGTTCGACAAGGCGCCATGCGCCTTGACGTGCGTGACGCGGTGTCCGGCGGTCGCGGCGACGGCCTGCAGCGCGCCGATCTGGTAGGCGACCATCGTCTCGATCTCGCGCGCGGCAAGGCCGTGGATCTGCCGCCGCCCGAACCCCTGGAGGTCGTGGAAACCCGGATGCGCCCCGATCGCCACGCCGCGCGCCCGTGCGCGCTCGGCCGTGCGGAACATGATGTCGGGGTCCCCGGCGTGGAAGCCGCAGGCGACATTGGCGCTCGTGACGATGTCGAGCATGGCCGCGTCGTCGCCCATGTTCCACGGGCCGAAGCTCTCGCCCAGATCGCTGTTCAGGTCGACTTTGCGCATCGTGCGGATTCCTTCAGCTGTGCGACCACGTATCGGTATCGAGCGCGCTGACCGCCCCGCCGGCCAGGTTCTGCGCGAGCAGCGCCTCGCTTGAGGGCGAGAGCCCGGACAGGGTCTCGAGGCGCGCGGGCAGGCTGTCGAGCCCGGCCTGCCACGCGCGGGCAAGCGTCTGGGCCGTGCCGACATCGACGGCGGCAAAGCGCAGCGGTTTGCCGACGGGCGTCTGTGCGAACCGGCCGAGATCCGCGGTGATGATGGCCCCGATCTTCGGATAGCCGCCCGTCGTGCCCCGGTCGGCCAGCAGGACCAGCGGCTCGCCCGAGCCGGGGATCTGGATATGGCCGTTGGCGATGCCGTCGGAGACGATGTTGTAGCCGCGCGCGCAGGTGATCTTCGGTCCGGCGAGGCGATAGCCCATCCGGTCGGAGGCCGGCGCGATGCGCCATTCCGCGTCGAGGAACCGCGCGATCTCGGCCGGGTCGAAATGGTCGTCCTGCGGCCCGAGCACGATCCGGATCGGGCCGTCGTCGGGAGCCGGCAGGGGCAGGCGGGTCTCGGCGCGCGGCGTTGCCGCCGTGACCGGCAGCTCGTCGCCCGCCGCCAGCGGGCGCGCGATCGGGCTGCCGATGCCGGCACGGGCGTGCACCGACAGGCTGCCGAACACCTTGTGTCCCGCGATGCCGCCTTCGATGGCCATGTACGTGAACGTGCCGTTGCGGGCCGGCCGCAGCGCAAGCTTCGCGCCGGCCGGCAGCACGAAGCTGCGGGCGGCCGCGACGGGCTGCCCGTCGATCGCGGCATCGCGCGCGGCACCGGAAAGAGCCAGGCGGATGGCGCCGTCGGCCGCGGAAAAGCGCGCGCCGAAGGGGCCGATCTCGATTGCCGCCGCGTCGGCAGGCTGGCCGACCAGCACGTTGGCGACCGCCAGCGCCTGGCGGTCCATGGCGCCTGCCGAGGACAGGCCGAAGCGCAGGACGCCGATGCGGCCACAATCCTGGACCGAAGTGGCGGGCCCGGCCTCCTCGACGACGAGCCGGCTCATGCGGCCACCCGTTCGGCGACCGGCTCGCCGCGTTCGGCCGCCTTCTCGAGTGCGGCCCATTCGCGCGCGGCGACGGGCTGGAACACGACTTCGTCGCCCGTGCCCATCAGGAACACGGGGTCGCGCGCCGGCAGGAAGTTGCGCATCGGCGTGCGGCCGAGGATGTGCCACCCGCTCGGTGCCGCAAGGCACTGCACGCAGGCCTGCACGCCGCCGATCATGATGGCGCCGGCCGGCGTCACCGCGCGCGGCATGTCGCGCCGCGGCGTGGCGATGCTTGGGTCGAGCCCGCCCAGATAGGCAAAGCCCGGCGTGAAGCCGATCATGTAGATCCGGTAGATCGCCGCGGCATGCCGCCGGATTGTCTCTTCCGTGGTCAGGGCGTGCCGGCGGGCGACCGCGTCGAGGTCGGGCCCCATTTCGCCGCCATAGACGACCGGGATGCGCCAGCGGCGGCCGCTGCTTTCCATCGGCTTTGCCGCCGCCGCGCTTTCGCGCAGTGCCTGCGCCAGCTCGGCAAAGCCCGTCGCCACGGGGTCGTAGCGCACGAACAGCGCGCGATAGGTGGGAACGGTCTCGATCACGCCGGCGGGCGGCCGCGCGGCGATGGCGGCGTCGAGGCCGAGCACCTGCGCGTTGAGCGCGGGGTCGACCTCGTCGCCGAATTCCACGCTCAGCGCGGCGTCGCCGCAGGGAAGGATCCGGAAATTCGGGGTAAGGCGCATGGGACGGGTCTAGAAAATCATTTCCCGGCGGAAGGGTCCACTGCTCGACGCGAGCCGCGCCCGTGGGGCATTGTGGGCGCCATGCGCGCGATCCCGATTTCGCCGGCCGAGTATGTTTCGTTTCCGTGGAAGAACGGCGGCGGCGTCACCACGGACATCGCGGCCGCCTACGGGCCCGGTGCCGTTGCGGGCGACTGGGCCTCGATGCTCTGGCGGCTCGGCTTCACGTCGATCGACGTGCCCGGCCCGTTCTCGGAGATGGCCGGGTTCGAGCGCTGGCAGGTCGTGGTCGGCGGGCACGGCCTTGTCCTGAAGCTTGCCGACGGGGGCGAGATCGACGAGCGGGCGGCGTTCCGGCCGGTCCGGTTCGCGGGCGACGCGCCGATCCACTCCTTCCTTGAGGCGGGGCCCGTGCGCGTCGTCAATCTCATCGTCCGGCGCAGCCATGGCGAGGGGCGGCTTGCCGTCGTGTCGCCCGATGCACCGCTGTCGGCCGGGGCGGGCCTTCACTTCGTCCACGCGGCCGACGGCGACTGCGAGTTGTCGCTCGACACAATGCCGGTGCGCGTTCCGGCCGCGCATGCGCTGCGCCTTGAAGGGGCGTGCACGATCGCCGCCCGGTCCGGGCGCTGCGTGCTCGCAAGCATCGTTGGCCGCGCGGCTCAGGCCGCTTCGGCGGGGGCCGCACGGTAGTACTGCGTCTCGCGCTCGAAGGCCGCCCCGAGGGCAAACAGCGTCGCCTCGTCGAACGGCCGGCCGGCGAGCTGCAGGCCCAGCGGCAGGCCGGCATCGTCGAACCCGGCGGGCACCGACAGGGCGGGCAGGCCCATCGCATTGAAGGGCCGCGACAGCCGCGTGAGCTTGCCCAGCGTGGCCGGCATGGCCTCGCTGTCGGCAACGTCGGTGGCCGCGATGGTCGGGACCGGGACCGCGCAGACGGGCGCCAGTACGGCATCGCAGCGGCCGAAGACTTCCGCCTGAAAGCGTGCGGTCGTGGCCGCGCGCACGCGCTGCGCGTCGAGATAGGCCACGGCGGGAACCGTCAGGCCGGGCAGCAGGCGCGCGCGGACCTGCGGCGAATAGTCGTCGAGCCGGCTTTCCAGCCACGGCCGGTGCGCCGAGGCGGCCTCCGCGATGGTGACGAGCGATCCGGCCGCGTTGACCGTGTCGAGATCGGGCATCTTCACGCGCACGATCTCGACGCCGAGCCGCTGGAACACGGCGATGGCGTCCTCGATCATCCGCGCGATGCGCGGGTGCAGGTCCTCGTCGAAATAGCCGCTCGCCACGCCCAGCCGCAGCGTGCGGACCGGTGCCGCGCATGCGGCCTCGTAGTCGGCCACCGGTTCGGCCGCCGCGGTGATGTCGTCGCGGTCGGGGCCGGCGATGGCGGCGAACAGGCGCGCGCAGTCGCGCACGGTCCGGGCGAGGGGGCCGACCGTGTCCATCGTCCAGGACAGCGTCATCGCGCCGTGGCGGCTGACGCGGCCCCAGGTCGGCTTGATGCCCGCAAGGCCGTTGCAGAAGGCGGGCATGCGGATCGAGCCGCCGGTGTCAGATCCCAGCGCGCCGAAGACGAGGCGGGCCGCGATCGACGCACCGGCACCCGACGACGACCCGCCGGTGATGTGGCCGGAGTTCCAGGGATTGCGGCAGTGGCCGAAATGGTAGTTGTGGCCCGTAGGCCCGAACGCGAATTCCGCGAGGTTGAGCGTGCCCAGATCGATCGCGCCGGCGGCGTCGAGCCGGGCCAGCGCGGTTGCCGTCGTCCCGGCGACCCAGTCGCGGCGGATCTTCGAGCCGCAGGTCGCGATGCGGCCCGCGCGGTAATACATGTCCTTGTGCGCGAGCGGCACGCCGTGCAGCGGGCCTGTGACGGGGCCCGCGTCGGCGCGGCGCGCGGCGTCGATCGCCTTGTCGGCCTCGAGCGCGATGAACGCGTTGAGCCGGGGCTGCCAGGCCTCGATGCGCTTCAGGCACGCCTTCGTCAGTTCGAGCGCGGAGAGCTTGCGCGCCGCGATCGCCTCGGCGGCCTCGACGAGCGTCGCCTGTGCGGGGTCGGCGGGCAGCGCGCTCATGCCCGCTTCCCGTGCGCGAGCGCGCGCTGGAGGTGGGAGGGCTCGCTGTCGAAGGGCAGGTGGGTGCGCGCGATGGCGGCGACCGGCGGTCCCGCCAGCGCCACCATGCGCTTCAGGTCGGCTTGCGTGGGTTCGACGCCGAGGAGTCTGGCGTTCGCGTCGGCAGTCGCTTCGTCGAGGGGTCGCATCCGGTCCTCCAGGCAGGGCGGGCCGGTCGCGGGGAATCTCGCGAGGGGGGCCGCCGCCGGACAGTCTGATCCGGCGGCGGCCGACGCTCAAGCGCCGCCTAGGCGGCCTTGCGGGCCGGCTCGGCGGCCGGTTCGAGGCGCGGGATCTGCCGGCGGATCAGCTTCTCGATGTCGCGCAGCATGCCGCGCTCTTCGGGCGCGCACAGCGAGATGGCCGTACCCGCCGCCCCGGCGCGCGCGGTGCGGCCGATGCGGTGGACGTAGCTTTCCGGCACGTTGGGCAGGTCGAAATTGATCACGTGGCCCACGCCGTCCACGTCGATGCCGCGCGCGGCGATGTCGGTGGCCACGAGGATGCGGCACGTGCCCGCGCGGAACGCGCCAAGCGCCCGTTCGCGCTGGCTCTGGCTCTTGTTGCCGTGGATCGCGTTGGCGGCGATGCCCGCGCGCTCGAGATGCTCGGCGATGCGGTCCGCGCCGCGCTTGGTGCGCGCGAAGATGAGCGTGCGTTCCGTGGCGACGTTGCGCAGCAGGTCGACCAGGACCGGGCGCTTGCGCGCGGCCTCGCAGAACACGATCTTCTGGTCCACGCGCGTCGCCGTCGTGGCGACGGGCGTCACCGCCACGCGCACCGGGTCCTTCAGCAGCTCGTCGGCCAGCGCGCCGATCTCGCGCGGCATCGTCGCCGAGAAGAACAGGTTCTGCCGCTTGGCGGGCAGCAGCGCGATGATCTTGCGGATGTCGCGCATGAAGCCGAGGTCGAGCATCTGGTCGGCCTCGTCGAGGACGAAGATCTCGGTGCGGTCGAGGCGCAGCGTGCCCTGGCCCAGATGGTCGAGCAGGCGGCCGGGCGTGGCCACGACGACGTCGACGCCGCTCTGCAGCTGGCGCGCCTGCGGCCCGAACGACACGCCGCCATAGACGATGGCGCCGCGGATCGGCAGCTCGCGCCCGTAGGCGCGGAAGCTGTCGGCGATCTGGCCGGAAAGTTCGCGCGTCGGCGAAAGGACGAGAACGCGGCAATGGCCCTTGCCCGCGCGCTGCTGGTCGGCCATGAGGCGGTGGAGGATCGGCAGCGCGAAGGCGGCCGTCTTGCCGGTGCCGGTCTGGGCGATGCCCAGCAGGTCGCGGCCCGCGATGACGTGGGGGATCGACTGCAGCTGGATGGGCGTGGGGGTCGTGTAGCCCTCGGCGGCGACCGCCTTCAGGATCGGTGCGGCGAGGCCGAGCGTGTCGAAACCGTTCGCGGCCGGCGTGGTGTTGTTCACTTCGTTCACTTGGAACTCTTTTCTTCGTGTCAAAACGGCGCCGTGCGGCGCAACGCCTGACAGGCGAAGCCGCATACGGAGCCATCCGTTCTTTTGAGAGCGCCCGTGCGTGTCCGGGCGAGGCGTTCAAGGGCTGCCGGCGGGTCGCGATCCAGTCTCGATCGCGCTCACGCGTGCCGGGAGCCATCGGCCGCACAGGGCGGCGCGAGAGGGATATGCGTTGTGCGGTGCAAAAAGTCAAGAGGTGGTATTCGGTTACATCCAGAACGGAGGCGGTTTCCCGGCTTTTTGCGGCCAGCCGCCGGGGCCGGATTTGTTAGGCTCGCAAGACCATGCCGTTCGATCTGGACCCTGCGGGCGCGGCCTTCATCGCTGACCCTTATCCGGCGTTTGCGCGCGCCCGCGCCGCCATGCCGGTTTTCCGCTCGGCGGCGCTGGGCGGCTGGGTGGTGACGCGCTACGCCGACTGCCGCGCGCTCCTGAAGGATGCGCGCCTTTCGGCCGACCGGATGGGGCCCTTCTTCGGGCACATGGCCGACGACCGGCGCCGGCAGGTCGAGCGGCTCGAGGCGACGGTCACGCGCTGGGCGGTTTTCCTCGATCCGCCGGACCACACGCGCCTGCGCGCGCTCATGAACAAGGCATTCAACCCGCGCGCGATCGAGCGGCTGGCGCCGCTCGTCCTCGCGCGCGTCGATGCGCTGATCGACGCCTTCCCGTCCGAAGGGCGGATCGACTTCATCCGCGAATTCGCCTACCCGCTGCCCGCGACGGTCATCGCCGACCTGCTCGGCGTGCCGCTTGCCGACGTCGACCTGCTGAAGCGCTGGTCCGACGATCTCGGCGCGTTCGTGCTGACCGCGCGCGCCACGCCCGACAAGTATTCGCGCGCGGAGGCCGCCGCGCGGGAAATGGAGCAGTATTTCGGCGACCTGGTCGAGGCGCGCCGGCGCGCCCCCGGCGAGGACGCCGCATCGTGGATGATCGGTGCGGCCGACCGCGAGGCGCGCATGTCGCGCGAGGAGCTTGTGGCGACATGCGTGCTGCTGCTGTTCGCCGGGCACGAGACGACGACGCATCTTCTGGGCAACGGGCTGTGGGCGCTGCTGACGCACCCGGAGGAACTGGCGCGGCTGCGCGCGCACCGGCGCGAGCCCGCGTTCGTGGAGGCGGCCGTCGAGGAGATGCTGCGATGGGACGGGCCGAGCCTTGCGCAGGTGCGCGTGGCGCGCGAGCGCACCGAATGGCAGGGCGCCGTCTTCGAGCCGGGCGAGCGCGTCTTCCTGATGCTCGCCTCGGCCAACCGCGACGGCTCGGTATTCGCCGATCCCGACCGCTTCGATCTGTCGCGAAAGGCGGCGCAGAACCTCGCCTTCGGCTACGGGATCCATTTCTGCGTGGGCGCGCCGCTCGCGCGCCTCGAGGCGCGCGTGGCCTTCCCGCGGCTGCTCGAACGTCTCGGGCGGATGTCGCTAGCCCCCCAGGACCTGCGCTGGTCGGACAATCTCGTGGTCCGCGGCCTGCATTCCCTCGAGATCGACATGACGCGCGATAACGGAGAGCGATGATGCGCGAATTCCTCAAGGTCTACGGCATCGTCATCGTCCTCGTGATCGCCGGCTTCGCGGTGGCAATGCGCTACGTGGCGCCGCCGCCGCCCAACCGGATCGTCTTCGCGGCCGGCGCGCAGGGCGGCGCCTATCTCGGTTTCGCCAAGCGCTACGCCGAAATCCTCGCGCGCGACCGCGTGAAGGTCGAGATCGTGGAGACGGCCGGGGCGGTCGACAATCTCCGTCGCCTGACCGATCCGGCCGCGGGCGTCGACATTGCGCTCATGCAGGGTGGTGTGGGCTCCGAGGAAGGCTCGCCCGGCGTCGTTGCGCTGGGGTCGGTCTTCTACGAGCCGGTGTGGCTCGTCGTGCGGACCGACATCGCGATCGACAAGCTCTACGACCTGCGCGGCCGGCGCGTCGCGATCGGGCGCGACGGTTCGGGTACGCAGGTCCTCGTCCGGCAGGTCCTGCGCGCCAACGGGCTCGACGTGGCCAAGGATGTCGACGCGCGGCCGCTCGGCACGACCGAGGCGTTCGAGGCGCTGGGCACGCGGGCGGTCGACGCGGCCTTCTTCGTTTCCGCAAGCGCGCCGGGCGCGCTCGTCGACCTTCTCGCCGGCGGCGGGTTCCGGCTCTACAGCTTCGAGCGGCACGCGGCGTACAAGCATCTCTTCCCGTTCCTGTCGTCGATCACGCTGCCGTCCGGCGCGCTCGATCTTGCGCGCGACATCCCGGCCGACGACACGATCCTGCTGGCGCCGGTGGCGCAGCTTGTCGCGCGCGAGGACATCCACCCGGCGCTGGTGCAGGTGCTGATGCGCGCCGCGCGCGAGATCCACGGGCCGCGGCAGATCTTCGCGCCCGCCGGAACCTTCCCGACGGCGCGTTTCGCGGATTTTCCGTTGCAGGAGGATGCCGAGCGGCTGATCGAGCGCGGGCCCAGCTTCCTCATCCGCTACCTGCCGTTCTGGGCGGCGGTGCTGATCGAGCGCAGCCTCGTGATGCTGATCCCGTTCGTGACGCTGATGATCCCGCTGTTCCGCATCGCGCCGCCGGCCTACCGCTGGCAGGTCCGCGCGAAAATTTTTTCGAAGTACAAGATGCTGCGGCAGATCGAGGCGGAACTGCGCGACAGCCCCGATGCGGCCCGGCGGGCGGCGCTGATCGCCGAGCTCGACGAGCTACAATCGAAGGCCGGTGCCCTGAAAGTTCCGACCGGCTATGCCGACATGCTCTTCAATTTGCGCCTTCATATCCGGTTCGTGCGCGAAATTGTCGCAGCCGATCCGAATATTTCGCCTGTTTATCAACGTATTACGTAAACGACGCGACTCGGCGGGGTGTAAACGCTTCGGTAACTCCGGTAGGGTAAACAGGACTTCGAAAGACACGAAGCGCCGGGGCAATCCGCCAAGCGGACCCCGCGCATGGGACGGAGAGACCGATGGACGATCTGCTGCGCGACTTCCTGACCGAGACCAACGAGAATCTCGGAACACTGGACACCGAGATCGTCAAGCTCGAGCAGAACCCGAACGATCCGGGTCTCGTCGGCAGCATCTTCCGGATCATGCACACGATCAAGGGCACGTGCGGCTTCCTGGGGCTGCCGCGGCTCGAGAAGGTCGCCCATGCGGGCGAGAACCTGCTCGACCAGATCCGCGACGGGAAGCTGATCCCGAACGAGCAGGCCGTCACGCTCATCCTCGAATCGCTCGATCGCATCAAGAGCCTGCTTTCGATCCTCGAGCAGACCGAGGCCGAGCCGGAAGGCGAGGACGGCGATCTCATCAAGCGCCTCAACGACTACGCCAGCGGCAAGACCGCCGCGGCACCGGCGGCAGCACCGGCAAGCGTGCCGCTCCAGGCGCTCGCCCCGGCACCGGCCGAACCCGAGCCGGACGAGCACGGCTTCGTGCCCGTGCCCGCGCACAAGACGGCCGCCGTCGCCGACGCGCTTGCCGCCCAGAAGACTCCGGCGGCGCCCGCACCCGCACCCGCACCGACGCCCGCACCGGCCGCCGCCGCCGCGCCGCCTGCGCCAGCGCCTGCCGCCGCAAAGCCGCCCGTGAAGGAAGCGCGCGGCG
This sequence comes from Rhodospirillales bacterium, assembly GCA_016794025.1. Classification (GTDB taxonomy): domain Bacteria; phylum Pseudomonadota; class Alphaproteobacteria; order CACIAM-22H2; family CACIAM-22H2; genus Tagaea. Next base: position 10,459 of record JAEUKX010000091.1, read on the forward strand.
AGGTCGCGGAATCGGCCGTTGCCGCCTCGTCGATCCGCGTCAATGTCGACGTGCTCGAGAACCTCATGACGATGGTCTCCGAGCTCGTCCTGACGCGCAACCAGCTCCTCCAGATCCTGCGCTCGCAGAAGGACAGCGAGTTCTCGGGCCCGCTCCAGCGGCTCAACCACGTCACCTCGGAACTGCAGGAAGGCGTCATGAAGACGCGCATGCAGCCGATCGGCAATGCCTGGTCGAAGCTGCCGCGCCTCATCCGCGACCTCAGCCACGAACTGGGCAAGAAGATCGACCTGCAGATGCACGGTCAGGACACCGAGCTCGACCGGCAGGTGCTCGAACTGATCAAGGACCCGCTGACGCACCTCGTGCGCAACTGCGCCGACCACGGGCTGGAACGCCCGGAGGAGCGCCGCGCCGCCGGCAAGCCCGAGACGGGCCGCGTCAATCTCAACGCCTTCCACGAAGGCGGCCACATCATCATCGAGATCGCCGACGACGGTCGCGGTCTCAACATCGACAAGATCAAGCAGAAGGCCATCCAGAACGGCGTGTGCACGGAAGCCGAGGCTGCCGCGCTCAACGACCAGCAGGTGGCGCAGTTCATCTTCAAGGCCGGCTTCTCCACGGCCGCGGTGGTCACGTCGGTTTCCGGGCGCGGCGTCGGCATGGACGTCGTGCGCACCAACATCGAGAAGATCGGCGGCACGGTCGAGCTGAAGTTCCAGCGCGGCAAGGGTACGAGCTTCGTCATCAAGATCCCGCTGACGCTCGCCATCGTTTCCGCACTGGTCGTCGAATGCTCGGGCGAGCGCTTCGCCATCCCGCAGATCAGCGTGCTCGAACTCGTGCGCGCCACGACGGGCTCGGAGACGACGATCGAGCGCGTCAACGACTCGCCGTTCCTGCGCCTGCGCAACCGCCTGCTTCCGCTCGTCAGCCTGCACGACATGCTGCGGCTCGGCGACGACCGCGGCGTGGACGCCTCGGAAAGCTTCATCGTCGTCACGCAGGTCGGCACCTACACCTTCGGCATCATGGTCGACCGCGTGTTCGACACCGAGGAAATCGTCGTCAAGCCCGTGGCGCCCATCCTGCGCGACATCTCGATGTTCTCGGGCAACACGATCCTGGGCGACGGCTCGGTGATCATGATCCTCGACCCGAACGGCATCGCCGCCGCCTCGGGCGAGTCCGCCACCATGAGCGAACAGGCCGCCGCGGCCCAGGCCGACGAGCGTTCCAAGACGGAAAGCCAGCGCATCGCGCTGCTGGTGTTCCGCGCGGGCGGCACCACGCCAAAGGCGGTTCCGCTGTCGCTCATCGCGCGTCTCGAGGAGACGGACGCCGGCACGATCGAGTTCTCGGACGGCAAGCCGGTTCTGCAGTATCGCGGCAAGCTCATGCCGCTCGTCACGATCGATCCGGCCTATTCGATCCGCAACGAGGGACGCCAGTCGATCCTCGTCTTCGCGGACCGCAACCGCAACATGGGCCTGCTCGTCGACGAGATCGTGGATATCGTCGAGGAGCGCCTGGACGTCGAGATGAACAATGTCCGGCCGGGCATGGTCGGATCGGCGATCATTTCGGGCAAGGCGACCGACGTCATCGACACCGCGCATTACCTGTCGCTGGCCTTCGGCGACTGGTTCGGCAAGGCGGACCAGCCGTTCGGGCAGTCGCAGTCGCGCCGCCTCCTTCTCGTCGACGACAGCCCGTTCTTCCGCAATCTCCTGCAGCCGATCCTGTCGGTCGCGGGCTACGAGGTGACGACCGCCGACACCGGCACGCAGGCGCTGGCGATGTGCGAGGCCGGCCGCGAGTTCGACATCGTCGTTTCCGACATCGAGATGCCGGGAATGAGCGGGTTCGAGTTCGCCGAGGCGCTGCGTCGCATCGACCGCTTCCGCGAGACGCCGGTTCTGGCGCTTTCCTCGCACACCCACCCGCAGGACATCGAACGCGCCCGCCGCGTCGGGTTCACGGACTTCATCCCGAAGCTCGACCGCGAGGGCCTTCTCGCCTCGCTGAACGAGCTGAGCGCCGGCCAGCGCGTCGCCGCGGCGCAGTGACGGCAGCGATCCAGGAGACACATCGATGAGCAACGCCCTCGTTCCCGCCGATCAGGCCGGCGCCGTCAAGGCCGCCGGAGCCGACATCGCGAACGACTTCGTCACCATGATGGTGGCCGACCAGCTGTTCGGCATCCCCGTGCTGACCGTGCAGGACGTCCTCGGCCCGCAGCGCATCACGCGCGTGCCGCTGGCGCCGGCCGAAGTGGCGGGCGCGCTGAACCTGCGCGGCCGCATCGTCACGGCCTTCGACGTGCGCCGCCGCCTCGGCCTTCCCAAGCGCGAAGCCGACAAGCCGGGCATGAATGTCGTCGTCGATTTCAAGGGCGAGCTCTATGCGCTGATGGTGGACAATGTCGGCGAGGTGCTTTCGCTTTCGGCCGACACGTACGAGCGCAATCCCAACACGCTCGATCCGCGCTGGCGCGAGGTTTCGGGGGGCATCTACCGCCTCAAGGGCAAGCTGCTTGTCGTCCTCGAGGTCAGCCGGCTGCTCAACATCAAGCGCAGCGGCGGCGCCGAGGCGGCGTAGCGTCCTTGGCTTGACGCGGTCGGGGCGCTAAAATTTCCTCTTCGCATCGGCGGAGAGGATCGGCTGGGTGCCCGGAACAGCGGAAAAATCCAACAGTTTCGCGGTGGTACGGGCGTCGTCCGACGATCCGTCGGATGCGCGCCTCGTCTGGGCGGATAGCCAGTTTTTCGTCAATTTTGACCGGGCCGGCGTCGGCGCGCCGGCATTCTCCGGCTCGCCATCGCCCGGCGTGCTTGCGCCGGGTACGCAGACCACGTTCGGCGGCACCCTCTTCGGCCGGGCGCTTTCCGCGCCGGCCGAGCTTGCGGCGCTGGGCGGCGGGATGTTCGCGATCGCCGTGCCCGAGGACGACGTGCCGGAGACCGACGACGGCGATGCACGCCTTGCCGAAATCCTCGACGCGCTGCCGGTCGCGGTGACGATCGTCGAGCCTGTCGACGGCACGATCCTGTGGATGAACGAGGCGTTCCGCGATCTGGCAGGGGGAAGCGAGTTCGAGCTGATGGGCACGTCGCTGGCGGGGCAGTTCGTCCTGCCGGGCGCGTTCAAGACGCTCATGGGGGCGACCGGCCCGGTCACGCCGTCGGCGCCCCTTCCCACGGCCCTGCGCACGCTCACCGGCGTCATGACGCCCGTCATCGCGAATGCCAAACGGATCGCCTTCCGCCGCCGGCCGGCGGCCATGGTCGCGCTGACGCGCGGGCTCTGAAGCGGGATAGTCGATACCGCGCTTTCGCGCGGGTTCCGGGCCGGATCTCAGATGCCGCGCTTGCGCGCGGCCGCTTCCAGCTCGTCGATGATCTGCATGCCCGGAACGATTTCCGAGCGCACGAATTCGAGACGCTTGTTCGGGCCGCCGCTGGCCGTGGGGAAGCGGTCGCGCCACAGCTGCATCTTGACCGAAAGGCCGCACAGCACGCCGCCGATCGAGCGGTGGTTGGAGAACACGAGGTCCTTCATCCGCGAGAAGCTGTCCGCGTTGATGTCCTTCCAGAAGTCGGCCGTCTTGCGGTTGAACGCCTCGAAGCGGCCCGTCAGCGAGATGATCACGCCCGACAGCGATTCCTTGACCTTGTCCAGCATCTGCTTGGACATGCGGTCCTGCTTGATCATCTGGTTCTCCTCGAGCGGCTTCAGCCAGTCGAGGAAGCCCTGCACCTGCGGCACGACGAGGTCGAGGCACGAGCGGAAATAGGCGAGCGACAGGAACGTGTCGCCGTAGTCTTCGAGGAAGCGCGGGATCTCGGTCAGCGGCACGTTCAGCTTCTGCGACATCATGCGCAGGTTCTTGAGCGCGTCCTCGCGGTTGGGCGAGGAGATCAGCTTCATGATGTCGGAGACGTCGTTCACCTGGAAATCGTCGGACCCGTAGATCTGCTGGATCAGCGGGTGCGTGAACACCTTCATGTGCTCGGTCAGCTCGCGCCGCTTGCCTTCCGAAAGCTGCAGCTCCTTCTTCATGTCGATGCTGAGATTGAGCGAGCGCAGCGCCACGCGCAGCGTGTAGACGTCGAAGGAGGGGATGCTGGAGAGGCTCTGCAGCAGCGGCATGTCGCGCCGCAGCGGCTCGGCGTAGCTCTGGAAGACGCTGTGCAGCGTGTCGAGCGGCACCTGAGCCGACTTGTGGCCCTGGTCCTTGTAGAGTTCGACGACGGTATCCAGCCGGACGTTCTTGATCAGGCGCAGCCGTCGCAGGCCGGGCGTCTCGAGCGGGATGATCCGCAGCGGCAGGATATGGAGCGCATCCTGGCCTTCCGCATCATATTCCTCGACGTTCGCATCGCCCGCGGCGGGCGGCGGAACAGCTTCGGCCGCAGTCGGCTTCGGCTCCGCGGTCGGAGCGGCGGGCGTCTCGGTGCTCTCCATGCGCCCTATTTACGATGTTGGGGAGGGATTGGCCAGTGCCGATCAGTCGAACAGCTTGTCGATGTCGGCCTGGGATGCGGTGGCGCCGGCGCTGGCCATCTCGGGCTGGGCCTTCGGGCGCGGCGGCTCGGCGGGCTTGGCCGGCGCTGCCGCGGGTGGCGGTTCCGGACGTGCTACAACCGGCGCCGCGGCACCGGCAAGCAGCGCGTCAATTTCATCCTGCGTGCGCCCCTGACCCGGCATCGACGGGCCGTTCAGGAGATGCGAATCCCTACGATTGTCGGCATCCTCGCTGCGAACCAAGGCCGCCGAAATATTTTCCGAACCCCAGATCGCGACCATCGCCGCCACCCGCTGATCGATGTACCGCAGCGTGCTGACGACCTTCGAGATGCGCTGGCCTGTAATGTCCTGAAACGAACAGGCGGTGAAGATTTCGGTCGCCTGGTCGGTCAGGACCTGCCCCACGGCGGCCTGGTCCTCGGGCAGCGCGCCGGCCACTTCCATGATCCGCTCGGCCGCATTGAGGATGTCGGATGTCGCGCGCTCGGTCGACGCCACGATCTGGTCAAGTTCGCTCGTCGCGGCGTTGATGCGGTTGCCGGCCTGCTGGACCTTGGGATCCTTGTTGTAGATCGACGCGATTTCCGTCTTCGCGGTCTGGATGTGCGCGGCCATGCTCTGCAGTTCGGCGCGCAGCACGTCGAGGCTCTGCGTTTCCTTTGCCGTGCGCATCTGCTCGAGCGTCCATTCGCGGAAGCTCGCCGCCATGCGCCGCGCCTCGTCGAGCGAGACGACGCGCTGGCGCTCGTCGCGCATGCGCAGGAACGCCCGCCCGCGCGCGCTGTTGAGGAGCGCGTCCTCGATCGCGAAATAATCGTCGTCCGAAAGATCCTGCTTCGCCATGACCTGCCGTGCCCGCTTGCGACTGACCGGACGCTAGCCCGGAAAGGGCTAACGCCGCGTTAAGGCCGGGGGAACCGAACTAGGAAACGTCGCCCGCGACGGCCCGGCGGAAGACGCGTTCGAGCGCCGCGGCGTCGACCGGGCAGGGATTTCCGCCTGCGGAAGGATCGCGTTCCGCCATCCGGCCGATTTCGGTCGCGCGGGCGGCATCCACGCCGATTTCCTTGAGGGTATGGGGAATCGCGAGCGCCTTGCGGAAGGCGAGGACCCACGCCAGCACCGCGCCGTAGTCCGCGCGCGGCAGGTCGAGGACGCGCGCCAGCAGCGGCATGCGGGCTTCGATCGCCGGGCGGTTGTGCTGCATCACGTAGGGCAGCAGCACGGCATTGGTCAGCCCGTGGTGCGTGTCGTAGACGGCGCCGATCGGGTGGGCCAGCGCATGCACGCCGCCCAGACCCTTCTGGAAGGCGACGGCCCCCATGCTTGCGGCCGCCAGCATGCGTGCGCGCGCCTCGATGTTCTTGCCGTCGGCGACCGCGCGGGGCAGCTCGTCCTTGACCAGCCGCATGCCTTCCAGCGCGATCCCCTCGGCCATGGGGTGGAAGCCGGGTGCGCAATACGCCTCGAAACAATGGACAAACGCATCGATGCCGGTGGCGGCCGTGATGTGCGCGGGCAGCCCCACCGTCAGCTCGGGGTCGGAGATGACGATGCCGGGCATCATCTTCGGATGGAAGATGATCTTCTTCTCGTGGTCCGCCTCGTTCGTGATGACCGACGCGCGGCCCACTTCCGAACCCGTACCCGCGGTGGTGGGAACCGCGACGACGGGCAGCATGCCGTCGGGATCGACGCGCTTGAAGTTGTCGCCCACGTCCTCGAAGTCCCACAGCGGGAGCTTCTGGCCGGCCATGAGGGCGATCGCCTTCGCCGCGTCGAGCGCGGAGCCGCCGCCGAACGCGATCACGCCGTCGTGGCGCCCCGCGCGCAGCGCGGCCAGCCCGTCGTCGACGTTCTTGCCCGTGGGATTGCCCTTCACGTTGGCGAACAGGGCCGCACCGGAAAGCTCGAGCGCGCGCTTCACCATCGGCGCGTTGGCGAGGCCGGCGTCGGTCACCAGCAGCGGCCGCTTCATGCCCAGGCGCTGGCAGGCGGCCGGCAGTTCGGCGATGCGGCCGGGGCCGGCCCAGACGGTGGTCGGATAGTTCCAGTTCCCCTTGACGTTCATGGCGGTGCCGTTTCCTAGAGAGCGGTGCGCAGGTGGAAGGATTTCGGGCGCGTGAGCTGTTCGTAGCCCAGCGCGGACAGCGTGGCGCCACGGCCCGTGTTCTTGACGCCCGTCCAGGCGAGGCCGGGATCGAGATAGTCGCAGCGATTCATGAAGACCGTGCCGGTCTCGATGCGCTGGCCGATCTTCTCGGCCGCGGCCGCATCGGCCGTCCAGAGCGCGGCCGTCAGCCCGTATTCGCTGTCGTTCATGAGCTTCACGGCCTCGTCGTCGCCCGAGACCTTCATGATGCCGATGACGGGGCCGAAGCTCTCCTCGGTCATCACGCGCATCTTGTGGTCGACATCGACCAGCACGTGCGGCGCCAGATAGGGCGTGCCCGCCTTGTCGGCCGCGAAATGCTTCGGGTCGACCAGCGAGCGCGCGCCCTGGCGCACCGCCTCGGCGATCTGGCCGCGCACGAACTCGGCGGCGCTGGCGCGCACCATGGGCCCGAGATTGGTCGCCTTGTCGGTCGGATTGCCGAGCTTGTAGGTCTTCGTCAGCTCGACGAACCCCTCGACGAATTTCGCGTAAAGGCTTTCGTGCACGTAGATGCGCTCGATCCCGCAGCACGACTGGCCGGAATTGAAGAACGCGCCGTCGACGAGGTTCTCGACCGCGTGCGCGAGGTTCGCGTCCGCCCGCACATAGGCCGGGTCCTTGCCGCCAAGCTCGAGCCCGGCGCCGATGAAGCGCCCGCCGATCGCGCGCTGGACCGCCCTGCCGCCCTCAACCGACCCGGTGAAGCACACGAAGTCCGTGCGCGCGTCGCCGATGATCCGGGCCGCGTCGGCATGGTCGGTGTGCAGGATCTGGAACACGCCCGCCGGCAGGCCGGCGGCCTTCGCCGCCTCGGCATAGCGCTCGGCCACCAGCGGGGTCTGGTGCGAATGCTTGAGCAGCACCACGTTGCCCGCCGCAAGCGCCGGCACGATCGCGTTGACCGAGGTGAGGTAGGGGTAGTTCCACGGCGCCACGACGAACACGAGCCCCAGCGGATCGCGGCGGATGAAGCGCGTGAAGCCGTCCTTCGCGTCCGGCGCCACGTCGGCCAGCGCCTTGGGCGCGATCGCCAGCATGTGGCGCGCGCGCTCCTCGAAGCCGCGCATCTCGCCCGGCGTCTGGGCAACCGGGCGGCCCATCTGCCAGGTCAGCTCCTCGGCGATCGCCTCGCGGTTGGCGAGGAGGGCATCGACCATCTTCGTCACGAGCGCGATGCGTTCGGCCAGCGGCGTCGCGCGCCAGCCGTCCTTGGCCTTCTGCGCGGCGGCGAGTGCGGCCTCGATCTGCGGGGCGGACGCAAGCGGGCGCGTGCAGTATTTCCGCCCGTCGACCGGGCTGATCGTCTTCAAGCTTGCCATTCGCGTGTCCTCAGATGATCTCGAAGTAGCGCTTCAGCTGCCAGTCGGTGATGGCTTTGTTGTATTCGCGCTGTTCCCAGTCGCGCGTGGCGGCGTAGTGCTCGACGAACGCCTCGCCGAACAGTTCCTTGGCCGCCTTCGAGGCCGCCAGCCGCTTGGCCGCCTCGCCCAGCGAGCGGGGGAGCTGCAGCTTGGCGGGCGCCTCGACCGCGTAGGCATTGCCCTCGACGGGCTTGGTCGGCTCGATCCTGTTCTCGATGCCCCACAGGCCCGAGCCGATGGCGGCCGCAAACGCGATATAGGGATTGATGTCGGCCGCCGCGACCCGGTACTCGACGCGCTGCGACTTGGGCGAGCCGGGGATGACGCGCAGCGACGTCGTGCGGTTCTCGATCCCCCACATCGACGCGGTCGGCGCCCAGAAGCCGGGAATGAGGCGCGTATAGGAATTGACCGTGCACGCGACCATCGCGAGCAGCTCGGGCATCAGCATCTGCTGGCCGCCGATGAAGTGGCGCATCGTGTCGGAGATGCCGTGCGGCTTCTTCGGGTCGTGGAAGACGGGCTTGCCCTTCTTGTCCTTGAACGAGACGTGCAGGTGGCCGCTCTGGCCCGGCCAGTCGTGCGACCACTTCGCCATGAAGCACGCCATGCGATTCTGCCGCTGGGCGAGGATCTTCGTGAACGTCTTGAACAGCGCCGCCTTGTCGGCCGAGGCGAGCGCCTCGTCCACGCCGATGGCCGCCTCGAGCACGCCGGCACCGGTCTCGGTGTGCAGGCCCTCGATGGCGATGTCCATCGCGCGCATCGTGTCGAGGATGTGGTGGTAGAGCTCGGCGTGCACGGAATTGCGCAGCATCGAATAGCCGAAGAAGCCCGGCGTGATCGGCTTCAGGCCCGAATAGTTCTTCGCACGCACGCTTTCCGGGTTTTCGTCGAACACGAAGAACTCGAATTCCGCCGCCGACATGACCGAGAAACCCATGTCCGAGGCGCGCTTGAGGACGCGGCGCAGCGTGCCGCGCGGACACACCGCCTCGGCCTTCTGCGCGAACTCGCCCAGGAACAGCAGCGTCGAGGGCTCGAAGGGGATCGGGCGGCACGTGTCGGGCAGCAGGCGCACGGGGGCGTCGGGATAGGCGGTGTGCCAGCCCGTATACTTC
>JAEUKX010000099.1 GCA_016794025.1 Rhodospirillales bacterium
TGCCGACACCAACGCCGTGACGCTGACGATGACGTCGCAGTCCTCGGTCAACGCGGCCTTCACGACCTTCAACGGTTCGTCGGTCACGTCGGCTTCGGCAGCCACGCTCGCCCTCACCTCGCTCAACACCTTCGCGCAGGCCGTCGCCAGCTCGCTGGGTGCCAACGCGGCGGAAACGCGCACGCTGAAGCTCCAGTCGAGCTTCGTGAACTCGATCGTCGACGCGACCACGACCGGTCTCGGCGCGATCGTCGACGCCGACATCGGCAAGGCTTCGGCCTCGGTGCAGGCGCTGCAGGTCCGCCAGCAGCTCGGCATCCAGTCGCTCGCCATCGCCAACCAGCAGCCCTCGGTCCTGCTCGGCCTCTTCCGCTGATCGCCTGCGCCCGTGTCCGGCGCGGACTTGCGGTTGTCCGGAAAGTGCTATATTATCCTATAAAAGGATCGGAGACCTGAAACTTTGCTGTGCCGTCGCCTCGATTTCGGATACTCGTTACCTGCCTTTTATATCAGAGGCTTAAATAGGTTACCGTCGCCCGTGGTAACCTGTTTGGAAAATTTGCGGTCTCCGGTTCAAGCCCTTGAATCGCAGGCGCGATCGCCCGTTCTGGTGCGCGATCCGCGCGGCTCTGGTAATCTGTTCCTCGGGCGACGGGCCGGGCGGTTATCCACAGGCTGCCGGGCGCGGCTATGTCGTCCGTTGTTCCGGGGCGGCAAGGCGCGCGCGCCGAACCGGGGCGAGGCGGTGGCCGCGCGCGGAACGGGACGGCCCGCCGCATGTCGGGCGGCGGGGTCAACACATGTCGACAAGGGGTGCCGTTTGGGCTTAATTCCGCCGGAATATCCGCGCATTGAACGGGAGTCGCGCCGCCGGCTCCGTCCTCTCTGAAAGGTTTGCAAGGTCTCGATGTTTTCCCGTCTTCTCGGAATGCTCTCCGCCGACATGGCGATCGATCTCGGCACGGCCAACACGCTCGTCTACGTGAAGGGCCGCGGCATCGTGCTCAACGAGCCCTCGGTCGTCGCCATCGCCGAGATCAAGGGCAAGAAGCAGGTCCTCGCCGTTGGCGACGAAGCCAAGCTCATGCTCGGCCGCACGCCCGGCAACATCACCGCCATCCGTCCGCTGCGCGACGGCGTCATCGCCGATTTCGAAGTCGCGGAAGAGATGATCAAGCACTTCATCCGCAAGGTGCACAATCGCCGCTCGTTCGCCTCGCCGCAGGTGATCGTGTGCGTGCCGTCGGGCTCGACGGCCGTCGAACGCCGCGCGATCCAGGAGTCCGCCGAAAGCGCGGGCGCGCGCCGCGTGTTCCTCATCGAGGAACCGATGGCCGCCGCGATCGGTGCGGGCCTTCCCGTGACCGAGCCCACGGGCTCGATGGTCGTCGACATCGGCGGCGGCACGACCGAGGTGGCCGTGCTGTCGCTGGGCGGCATTGTCTATTCCAAGTCCGTGCGCGTGGGCGGCGACAAGATGGACGAGGCGATCATCGCCTATATCCGCCGCAACCATAACCTGCTCGTCGGCGAGTCCTCGTCCGAGCGCATCAAGAAGGAAATCGGCTCGGCCTGCCCGCCCGACGAGGGCGAGGGCCGCATGATGGAGATCAAGGGCCGCGACCTGATGAACGGCGTCCCGAAGGAACTCATCATCTCCGAGCGCCAGATCGCCGAGAGCCTTTCCGAGCCCGTGAGCGCCATCATCGAGGCGGTCAAGGTGGCGCTCGAACACACGGCACCCGAGCTTGCCGCCGACATCGTCGACAAGGGCATCGTGCTGACGGGCGGCGGCGCGCTGCTCGGCAATCTCGACTACGTGCTGCGGCACGCCACGGGCCTGCCCGTGTCGGTCGCGGACGACCCGCTCTCCTGCGTGGCGCTGGGCACCGGCCGCTGCCTCGAGGAGATGAAGACGCTGCGCAACGTGCTCATCACGATGTACTGAGGCGCTCCGACCGAGCCTGACCCATGAAGCGCACCGGCCCCATGCTGAAGATCGCGGCACCCATGCGGGTGCTGGCGCAGCGTGCGGCTTTCCTGGGGCTGCTGGGCGGTGCGGTCGGTCTCATGGTGCTAGGCAAGGCCGAGGCGCCGTTCGTCGAGCGCGCGCGCATGCTGGTGGCCGACGCGGTCGTGCCGGTGCTCGACGGCATCGCGCGGCCCGTGCAGACGGCCGCCCAGATCGCCGACAACGTGCGCGGCCTGATGGACGTCAACGCCGAGAACGCGCGCCTGCGCGCGCAGAACGCCATGCTGCTGCACTGGCAGCAGGTGGCGCGCAATCTCGAGGCCGAGAACCGCGCGCTGCGCGAGACCGTGCACGCCGCGACGGAAGCAAGCTTCACCTACGTCACCGCGCGCGTGGTGGCAGATGCCGGCGGCGCGTTCGTGCGCTCGGTGCTGATCGCGGCGGGCCTGCGCGACGGCGTGGCCAAGGGCCACACGGCGATGTCGCCCAACGGGCTTGCAGGCCGCGTGGGCGAGGTGGGCGAGCGTTCCGCGCGCGTGCTGCTGCTGACCGACCTCAACAGCCATGTGCCGGTGATGATCGAATCGACGCGCGACCGCGCGATCCTCGACGGCGACAACACCGACCTGCCGCGGCTGGTCTTCCTCGCCTCGGGCTCGCGTCCGCAGCTGGGCGACCGCATCGTGACCTCCGGCCATGGCGGCGTGTTCCCGCCGGGCCTGCCGGTGGGCGTGGTCGTGCAGACGGGCGAGCAGGGCGGCGTGCGCGTCAAACCGTTCGTCGATTTCCACCGCATCGACTATCTGCGCGTCGTGGATTACGGCACCGGCGGCACGTTGCCGCTCGCCGCACCGCCGCCGCAGATCAAGCGCCTGCGCTAGGCCGCCGCCATGGTGGTCGCGGCCCTTGCCCAGCTCGACCGCGCCCTCAAACGCGCGCTGCCGCTGGCGCTCGCCTTCTTCGTCGTCCTGCTCTCCGTGGTGCCGATGCCGGTGCCCGAATATGCCGTGCTGGCGCCGTCCTTCGCGCTGATGTCGGTCTTCTACTGGACCGTCCACCGGCCCGACCTGTTCCCGGCCTGGGGCGCCTTCGCCGTGGGCCTGTTCGACGACATGCTGACCGGTGCGCCGCTGGGGCTGGGGGCATTCGTGTTGCTGCTCGTGCAGTTCAGCATCGTGGCGCAGCACAAGGTCTTCCGCGGCAAGGCCTTCTGGCTCGTCTGGGCGGCATTCGCCATCGTCGCGGTGTCGGCGCAGATCGTCACGCTCGTGTTCGGCTTCGCGCTCAAGGGGGCGCTGCCCGCAGCACTGCCGGCCGCGACGCAGCTTGCGCTGACCATCGCGCTCTATCCGGTCGCGACGGCGGTGTTCGGCCGGCTGCAGCGCTTCTTCCTGGCGGGCAGCTAGATGCTGCAGAGCCGCGATCCCGTCCGCCAGCGCAGCTTCACGCGGCGCCTCGTGCTCCTCGCCGCGGGCAAGCTGGCGCTCATCGGCGTATTGGGCGGGCGCATGTACTATCTTCAGGTCGTCGAGGCGGAACGCTACCGCACGATGGCCGACGAGAACCGCATCAACCTGCGCCTGCTCGCCCCGCCGCGCGGCCGCGTCCTCGACCGGGCGGGCGTCGTGCTGGCCGACAACCAGCTCAACTACCGCGTCGTGCTGGTGGCCGAGCAGACCGGATCGGTCGCCGCCACGCTCGACGCGCTTTCCGAGATCGTGCCGATCAGCGAGACCGAGCGCCGCCGCGTGCTGCGCGAGGTGGCGCGCAAGCGAAAGTTCCTGCCCGTGACGGTCAAGGAGAACCTCTCCTGGGACGACGTGAGCCGCATCGCCGTCAACGCGCCGGACCTGCCCGGCGTCACGATCGATGTCGGCTCGACCCGCGCCTATCCGTTCGGCGACAAGATGGCGCACATGATCGGCTACGTGGCGCCGCCGTCCGAGCAGGACCTGACCGGCGATCCGCTGCTCGAGCTCCCCGATTTCCGGGTTGGGCGCAACGGCGTCGAGCGGGTCTACGATCTCGCCATGCGCGGGCGCGCCGGCAACACCCAGATCGAGGTGAACGCGCTCGGCCGCCCGATCCGCGAGCTGTCGCGCAACGAGGGCGAGCCTGGCATCGATCTCGTCCTGACGATCGACGCGCACCTCCAGTCGCTCGCCGCGGCCCGGCTGGCGAAGGAGGAAAGTGCCGCGGCCGTGCTGATGGACGTCTCGAACGGCGCGGTGCTGACGCTCGCCTCCCATCCCAGCTACGACCCGCACGAGTTCGCGCGCGGCATTTCCGGCGCGTCGTGGCGGGCGCTGCTGGCCAACCACCGCGCGCCGCTGACGAACAAGGCCGTCGCCGGCCAGTATTCGCCGGGCTCGACCTTCAAGATGATGGTGGCGCTGGCGGCGCTGGAGCTCGGCGTCCAGCCGGAAATGCGCGTCAACTGCCCCGGCCACATGGATCTCGGGGACAACCGGTTCCACTGCTACAAGAAGGGCGGCCACGGCCCCGTCGACATGGTCGAGGCGCTCATGCAGTCCTGCGACGTCTATTTCTACGAGATGGGCCGCCGCCTCGGGCCCGACCGCATCGCGGACATGGCCAAGCGCTTCGGACTCGGCCACACGCTGGCGCTCGACCTGCCGGGCGAGCGCGGCGGCCTCATCCCCACGCGCGCGTGGAAGATGGCGCGTACGGGCAAGGGATGGGCGCAGGGCGAATCGCTCGTCGCGGCGATCGGGCAGGGCTATGTGCTGGCCACGCCGCTCCAGCTGGCCACCATGACAGCCCGGCTGGCCAATGGCGGCTATGCGGTCGTGCCGCACCTGACGCGCGACTTCGTCGACGGAAGGCGCGTGGGCGAGCGCAATATTCCCGCGGCACCGCCCATCGGCGTGTCGCAGGCGCATCTGGCGCTCGTGCTGCGCGGCATGCGGGCGGTCGTCAACGATCCGCGCGGCACGGCCTTCCGGGCGCGCAGCGCAGATCCGGCCTTTGCCTACGGCGGCAAGAGCGGCACCTCGCAGGTCCGCCGCATCACCGAGGAAGAGCGCCGCGTGGGCCTGCGCAAGATCGACCAGGTTCCCTGGCGCGAGCGCGACCACGCCCTCTTCGTCGGGTACGGCCCGCTCGAGGCGCCCCGATTCGCCTGCGCCTGCATCGTCGAGCATGGGGGCGGCGGGTCGACGGTGGCCGCACCCATCGTGCGCGATCTGCTCGTCGAGGCGATGAAAATCGAGCAGAACCGGGCTCCCGGCGGGCCCGCGCGGGTCGCCCAGGGCCCCGCCGGCTGACTCCCCGTCTGTGGACAGAATCGCTATCGACAAGCCCCGACCGCTTTGCTATATCGCCGCCCTCGCCGCAGCGAATTCGGCGGGCGCTTAGCTCAGTTGGTAGAGCAGCTGACTCTTAATCAGCGGGTCGTAGGTTCGAGCCCTACAGCGCCCACCACTTCTCTAATAATTTTCAATGGATTACCAAGATATCCGGTGCACCCGAAAAATCAGCGGGTGCTTGTGCACCTGTCATGCACCCAGTAGGGGCGATTTCGCGTGAATTGGCATTCGGGCCAATCAATGCCGCTGACGCCTGCCGACTGAGCCACTACCATTCCATGTCCGAAGTACCGGCAACGTAGAACCCTGTCTACGGTAGTGAACGCATGACGCAAATGAAGCGATATCGGGTTCACGCATGACATATGCCGGAGATGGGCTTAGGAAGATTCGAGCAGAATTCAAAATGCTCAATGCTCGGCAAGTTGAGCTAGTTAGCTCGATCGTCGCGCTCAGCTTCAAAAGCGACAGGGCGAAAGAGTTCGCCATGCAGGGCTTGGGAAGGCGTGTCGGAGTGATGATTCGCTCGATTGAGAACGTCTTCAACGCCATTCCGCCTGAACTAAAGACCCCGCCTAAGCGCGAAGCGGCACTGGATGCGACCATCGGGCTCCATAGCTTCCTTATCAATGCTTTCGGCGCGGTGGAGAACCTAGCCTGGGCTTGGGTTCTCGAAACCGGATTGAAAAAGGCAAACGGGCGCGACCTGAGCCGCCGAGATATCGGTCTCGGCAAAGGGTGCACTCTGGTTCGCAACAGTCTTCCGGGAGAACTGCGGACGAAGATAGTCGAGTTTGATCCTTGGTTTGAATATCTCGAAGATTTTCGCCACGCACTGGCACATCGGATTCCGCCATATTTCCCACCGTCTATCATTCGCTCAGCCGATATCGAGAAATATCGGAAGATCGAGCATCTGATCTCAGTAAACCTGCGAGAGGGGAACCTTGCCGCTTACGCCGAAACTTTGGCGAGACACCGGGCACTTGAGAAATTTAGTGGCATTTTGACCCACTCGCACAGTGAAGGCGTGCGGCCCGTGTTTTTTCATGCGCAAGTTTTGGCCGATTTCGCGACCATTGAAGACCTTTCAAAGAATTTTATCGAAGCGTTTCGGAATCTGAGCGGCACGGCGGCGCTTAAGCTCGACTAGGAACGGTCGGCGCAAGAATTTAGATGAGTTCATCTGTAGGTCTTCCGAAAATGGCCTATCAGGCCCGAGGTCGACCAGAGGGCGAATATCACCGCGCCCTATAAATCCCCACCGTCTTAAGGCCTAGGGCAGGGGAATGCTTCGGTGAGAGCAACAAACGCGAGATCAGCCAACTCGTAGTGCTGATCCTGCGGCCTGTCTTCAACGTACTTTATTACAACCCTGATGTACTGACCTATGTTTCCATTGGCCGGCGGGCAAATACGTCGACTTACATGGTTGATCTCAGCGAGGCCGCGCTCCATTCGAATTACGGTCCAAATGATCCCGTAGCAACTGCCGACATCAAGCAATCGCCTAGAGTTCGATAAGTCGCCCGTGGCAAATTCCTTACATGCCGCCAGAAGATGGTTCGCCGATGTAAACTGATTTGACTGAGGCAGCGCTTGCTTGCTCACCGATATAAGCAAAAAAACGACAGCGGCAAGGACGCGCATAACGTCACCGTCTCATTGGTGGATCACTACTGAAGGTTAAATCACCCCGAGTGTCGCGTCAAACATTGAGGGCTCTCAACCCTCA
>JAEUKX010000004.1 GCA_016794025.1 Rhodospirillales bacterium
GGCCGAAGCGCAGGCGACCGCCGAGGTCCGCTCGGCCGCCGTCGACCTCGCGATGGCCGCCACGGCCAAGCTGCTGGAAGGCCGCCTCGACGCCGGCCGCCAGGACGCGCTCGCCGAAGGCGCCATCAAGGCCCTGCCGACACGGCTGAACTAGGCTTCGTCGAAGCCCGAAAGAAAACGCCGCCGGAGCGATCCGGCGGCGTTTTTTGTTTGCTGCGCCCCGTCGTCATGCCCGGCCGAAGGCCGGGTATCCATGACTTTGCCGGAGACGCCGGCGACACCCGAAGTCGTGGATGCCCGGCTTTGCCGGGCATGACGTGCCTTTGAGCGTCTACTCCGCCGCCTGCTTGGTCGCCGGCGGCTTCCAGCGCAGGACCGGTGCGCGGGCCGCGCGTGTCTCGTCGAGGCGGCGGCGCGGTGCGAGTCGCGGTGCGGCGTGGAAGAAATCCGCGGCGCCGGGCTTCTTCGTTTCGGCCGCGAGATGGCGCAGCGTGTCGATGAAGGTGTCGAGCGACTCCCTGCTTTCGGATTCGGTCGGCTCGACCAGCATCGCGCCGTGGACGACGAGCGGGAAATACATCGTCATCGGGTGGTAGCCCTCGTCGATCATCGCCTTGGCGAAATCGAGCGTGGAGACGCCCGTCCCCTCGAGGAACCGGTCGTCGAACAGCGCCTCGTGCATGCAGGTGCCGCCGAAGGCGGGCGTCATGACGTCCTTGAGGCGGGCCTGCACGTAGTTGGCATTGAGCACGGCATCTTCCGAGGCCTGCCGAATGCCGTCGGCCCCGTGGCTCAGCATGTAGGCCATCGCGCGCACGAACATGCCCATCTGGCCGTTGAAGGCCTTGAGGCGGCCGAAGGGCTGTGCCGCCCCTTCCTTCGTCTCGACGAGGCGGAAGCCGTCCTTGCCGTGGACGACATAGGGCAGCGGCGCGTAGGCGGCGAGCGCTTCGGACAGCACGACCGGGCCCGAACCCGGCCCGCCGCCGCCGTGCGGCGTGGAGAACGTCTTGTGCAGGTTGATGTGCATGGCATCGACGCCGAGATCGGCCGGCCGCACGCGGCCCGCGATGGCGTTGTAGTTGGCGCCGTCGCAGTAGAAATAGCCGCCCGCCTTGTGGATCAGGTCGGCGATCTTGCGGATGTCGCGCTCGAACAGCCCGCAGGTGTTCGGGTTCGTCAGCATGATCGCCGCCACGTCGGGGCCGAGCTTCTTCTCGAAGGCAGCGAGGTCAACTCGGCCATCGGCGGTCGCGGGGATCGGGTCGACCTGGTAGCCCAGAAGCGCTGCGGTCGCGGGGTTCGTGCCGTGCGCGGATTCCGGCACGAGCACGCGCTTGCGCGTGGCGCTCTCGCCTTTTGCCGCGATCGCCGACCAGATCGCGACCATGCCGCACAGCTCGCCGTGGGCGCCGGCGGCCGGGCTCATCGCCACGGCGGGCATGCCCGTCAGCGTCTTCAGCCAGTGCGCGAGACGGTCGATCAGTTCGAGCGCACCCTGCACCGTCTTCACCGGCTGCAGCGGATGGATGTCCGCGAAGCCGGGCAGACGGGCCATCTTCTCGTTGAGGCGCGGGTTGTGCTTCATCGTGCACGAGCCCAGCGGGAAAAGGCCGCTGTCGATGCCGTAGTTCTTCTGCGACAGGCGCGTGAAATGGCGCACGACCTGCGGCTCGGACAGGCACGGCAGGCCCACCTCGCCCTTGCGCGCGAATGCACCCAGCTTCGAGGCGACCTTGGGTGCGGGCGCCACGTCGACGCCGATGCGCCCCGGCACGCCCTGCTCGAAGATCAGCGGCTCGGACTGGTCGAGCGCGCGGTGGCCCGACTTCGTGACGACCGGCGGCAGTGCGGCTTCGCCGGCGGCGGTGCTGGTGCGACCCTGGCTCTTGTCCATCTCAAAGTACCTCGGCAAGGGCAGCGGCGAACTTTTCCATGTCCGCCGGCGTGTTGGTTTCGGTCGCGGCGACGATCAGCACGTTCGCCATGTCGGCATTGCCCGGCCACAGGCGGCCACCCGGCACGCCGGCGAGCACACCCTTGTCCACGAGCGCGTCGACCACGCCCGCCGCATCCTTCGGCAGCCGGATCGCGAACTCGTTGAAGAACGCGTCGGTCAGGACCGTCACGCCCTTCACCTTCGCGAGCTTCTCGCAGAGCTGCACGGCATGCGCGTGGTTGAGGGCCGCAAGCTCCGTGAGGCCCCGCTCGCCCAGCAGCGACAGGTGCACCGTGAAGGCCAGCGCGCACAGACCCGAATTCGTGCAGATGTTCGAGGTCGCCTTCTCGCGGCGGATGTGCTGCTCGCGCGTGGAAAGCGTCAGCACCCAGCCGCGGCGGCCCTCGGCGTCGACCGTCTCGCCGCACAGGCGGCCCGGCATCTGGCGCACATACTTTTCCTTGGCGGCGAACAGCCCCACATAGGGCCCGCCGAAATTGAGACCGTTGCCGATCGACTGGCCCTCGCCCACCACGATGTCGGCGCCCATCGCGCCCGGTGGCGTGACGGCCCCCATCGACACGATTTCGGGGACCGCACAGATGAGCAGCGCGCCCGCCTTCTGGCACGCGGCGGCAAGCGCCGAGAAATCCTCGAGCCGGCCGAACACGTTGGGATACTGCACGACGACGCACGAGGTATTCGCGTCGATCTTCTCCGCAAGACCCTTGAGGCCGTCCGGCGAGGGGGCCATCGCGTCGACCGCGAAGCCCGAGAAGCGGCCGTGCGTCTCGACCGTCTCGCGATAGTGCGGATGCAGCGCGCCCGACAGCACCGCGCGGCCGCGCCGCGTGACGCGGTTGGCCATCATCACGGCTTCCACGCAGGCGGTCGCCGCGTCGTACATCGAGGCGTTGGCCACCTCCATGCCCGTCAGCAGGGCGACCTGCGTCTGGAACTCGAACAGGTACTGCAGCGTGCCCTGCGCGATCTCGGGCTGGTAGGGCGTGTAGCTCGTCAGGAACTCGCCGCGCTGGATGATGTAATCGACCGAGGCCGGCACGTGATGGCGATAGGCGCCGCAGCCCACGAAGCTCGCCATCGAGCCGGCCGGGCGGTTCTTCGCCGCCATGGCGCCCATCTCGCGCTCGACCTCCAGCTCCGTCATCGTGTTGGAAAGGCCCGCGACGGGCCCCTTCAGCACGGCGTGGGCGGGCACGTCGGCGAACAGCTCGTCGATCGATTTGGCGCCGATCGCCGCCAGCATCTGGCGTCGGTCGGCATCGGTGTGCGGCAGATAGCGCATCGGCGTGGGTATCCCTGTCAGCCCTGCGATTTCACGAAGGCGTCGTAGGCGGCCTCATCCATCAGTTCCTGGATCTCGGCCGCGTTGGTCGCCTTGATCCTGAAGAACCAGCCCTTGCCCGTCGGGTCGGTGTTGACCAGGCCCGGCTCGCCCGTCAGCGCGTCGTTGACCGCCACCACGCTGCCCGAGACGGGCGCGTAGATGTCGGACGCCGCCTTGACCGATTCCACCACGGCCGCCTGACCGCCCTTGGCGATCGTCTTGCCCACTTCGGGCAGTTCGACGAACACGACGTCGCCGAGCTGGCCTTGCGCATAGTCGGAAATCCCGACCTCGTACGTGTCGCCGTCGGCGACGCGGATCCATTCGTGGTCCTTGGTGAAACGCAGTTCGGCCATCTGGGGCTCCCTGTTGGGTCTGTTGGCGGCGCTTCAGCCGCGGAAGTAGCGATGCGGTGCGAACGGCATGCCGACGATCTTGGCCGGCAGGGTCTTGCCGCGGACGACGAGGCCCACGGACGTGCCGGGCTGGGCAAGCGCTGCCGGCACGTAGCCCATGCAGACCGGGCCGTTGACGGTGGGCCCGAAGCCGCCCGAGGTGACCGTGCCGACCTTGGCGCCCGATGCATCGACGATGTCGGTGCCTTCGCGCGCGGGCGCGCGGCCCTCGGGCAGGATGCCCACGCGCTTGCGCGCCGGGCCCTCGGCCAGTTCCTTCTGGATGCGCGCGGCACCGGGGAATCCGCCCGCGGCACGCCGGCGCTTGGAGATCGACCATTGCAGGCCCGCCTCGACCGGCGTTGTGCCCGTGTCGATGTCGTGGCCGTAGAGGCACAAGCCCGCTTCCAGCCGCAGGCTGTCGCGTGCACCCAGCCCGATGGGCTTCGCCTCGGGATTGGCAAGGATCGCGCGCGCGAGTTCCACCGCGCGGTCGGCGGGCACGGAGATTTCCCACCCGTCCTCGCCCGTGTAGCCCGAGCGCGTGAAGAAGCACGGGATGCCCGCGACATCGCCGGTGCGGAAGGTCATGAATTTCTGCGCCACGCTCGCGGGCGCCAGCCGCGCCATCACGGTCGCCGCCTGCGGGCCCTGCAGCGCCAGCAGCGCGCGGTCCTCATGGTATTCGACCTTCGTGCGGCTGCCGATCTTGGCGCGCATGTGCGCGATGTCGGCCTCCTTGCAGCCCGCGTTGACGACCAGGAACAGCCGGTCGCCGCGGTTGGTGATCATCAGGTCGTCGAGGATGCCGCCCGCCTCGTTCGTGAACATCGAATAGCGTGTCGATCCGACGTCGAGTGCGGCAATATCGCCCGGCACCAGCGTTTCGAGCGCGGCCACTGCATCTGGGCCGTGCAGCGTGACTTGCCCCATGTGCGACACGTCGAACAGGCCTGCCGCGGCGCGCGTGTGGTTGTGCTCGCCGAGGATGCCCATCGGATACTGCACGGGCATGTCGTAACCGCCGAAGGGCACCATCTTGGCGCCCAGTTCGACATGCAGCGCATGCAGCACGGTCTTTTTCAGGTCGGCATCGGCCAAATGCGCGTACTCCCAGGGACGGTCCGGACGCATGTCCGCCCGGCGATCGACTGCCGGCCGCATGCGCCCCCTCTGTCCTTGGACCTGAAAGAATCGCCGGATCGGAACCGATCCGGCTTACCTCTTCGGTGGGTTCCGCGTCGCCGCGAAGCCGCTTTCCAGAGCACGTGCGCCCGCGCGGTCCTTTTGCCTGAGAGTTTCCGGGGCGGTTGCTCCTTCGGCGCCTGCGGCGGACCGCAGGTCTCTCCCGCGCGGGAGGCGCGCCCGATGACGGCGCGCGAGAGCCAACATAGCCGGGGCCTGCGCGCGGTCAAGGTGCAGCGCGCAGGGCCTTGATTTGGCGGACTCAAAACTGGGGATAAGTCGCGACTCGGTGGCCGCTATTTCGCGCCGCGCTGCTTGCGGTTCCAGGCGAGCTGGTCCTCGCTTAGCTGGAAGCCGATCAGGATCTGGTAGGAGGGCCCGTCGAAGTTGGAATTGAGCGGGATATACGGCTCCCACTGGTCGATGCGCCCCGTGCGCGGCCGGTTGTCGGTCCATTCGAAGTCGGCGCTGAAGGTTTCCTTGGCGACGATGTTGCGCTGGGGATCGACGATCGCGACGAAATAGGGCGCGCTCGCCTTGCGCGAGCGTTCGGCCGGCCCGCGCTCGGCCGCGAAGGCGATCTGCAGGTCGATGGTCACGGCCGGTTTGGCGTTGCGGCCCTTCGCGTACTGGCAGTTGATGCGCATGTCGACGACCTGCGCCTGCAGAAGCACGTCGGTGATGTCGCGCCCCGGCCCGTCGCGGAAACGCACGATGGTGTTGGCGTCGGGCACGATGCCGCCCTGCGGGCACTGTGCCGCGACTTCTTCGCCCTTCGAGGAACAGGCCGAAAGACCGGCGAGCGCGGCGACAAGCGCCAGCGCAGTCACGAGTCGCTTCACGGAAGGTTCTTGTGGCCGCCGTCGCACAGCGGCTGCTTGCCGGTCGCCTTGCAGCCGCAGAAGAACACTTTCTTCGTTTCCGTCGCGTCGTATTTCAGCGGCTGGAAGCCGCTGCCGGAATGGCTGCCGTCGCAGAACGGCTGCTTCTTGGAAAGGCCGCAGGCGCACCACCAGTAAGACTTGCCCGCCTGGACTTCGACCGGGTACGGGGCCTTCTGCGGAACGGCGGGCGTGGACATCGGCGGAAACCTCGGGATCGCTTTGCGCGGGTGTCGGGCGGGGCTGGCGCCGGGCCGCGACTCCGGTGTAACTAACGCAGCCGACATTAGAGAAACCCCCATGCCCGCACAAGCGCCGCTGACCGTCCTTCTCGCGGGTCCCCGCGGTTTCTGCGCGGGCGTCGAGCGCGCGATCCTCATTGTCGAACGCGCGCTCGAGAAGTTCGGCGCGCCGGTCTATGTGCGCCACGAGATCGTGCACAACCGTTTCGTCGTGGAGTCGCTCGAGGCGAAGGGCGCCATCTTCGTCGACGAGGTCGACAAGGCCCCGGCCGACCGGCCGATCGTCTTCTCCGCGCATGGCGTGCCGAAATCGGTCCCGGCCGAGGCGCGCCGGCGCAACATGCTCTACCTCGACGCGACCTGCCCGCTCGTCAGCAAGGTCCACTCGGCGGCCGAACATCACCACAAGGCGGGCCGGCATCTCGTGCTCATCGGCCATGCCGGCCATCCCGAGGTCGTGGGCACGATGGGCCAGCTGCCCGATGGCGCCATCACGCTGGTCGAGGACGTGGACCAGGCCGAGACGGTCGAACTGCCGGCGGGCCGCGAGCTTGCCTTCTCGACGCAGACGACGCTTTCGGTCGACGACACGGCCGGGATCGTGGCCGTGCTGATGCGCCGTTTTCCCCGGATCCGCCCGCCCCGTTCCGACGACATCTGCTATGCCACGACCAACCGGCAGGCGGCCGTCAAGGCGCTGGCCGCGCGCGCGGACGCCGTGCTGGTGCTGGGTTCGCCCAAATCGTCCAATTCCAAGCGGCTGGTCGAGGTCGCCAAGCGCGCCGGCTGCGCCAGGGCCCAGCTCGTCCAGCGCGCGGCCGAGATCGACTGGGCTTCGCTGGCGCCGATGCGGCGGCTGGGCATCACGGCAGGCGCCTCGGCGCCCGAAGTGCTGGTGCAGGAAACGATCGAGGCCGCACGCGCCTACTACGACGTCACGATCGAGGAAGTGGTGACCGCGCGCGAGGACGTCCATTTCAACCTGCCGCGCGCGCTGGAAGGCTAGCCGCCATGGCCGTCTATACCGACGTCGACGACGACGCGCTGCAGGCTTTCCTCGCCGCCTACGACATCGGCGCGCTGGCCGGCTATCGCGGCATCGCGGAGGGCGTGGAGAACTCGAACTTCCTGCTCGATACCGACCGCGGCCGCTACATCCTCACGCTCTACGAGAAGCGCGTGAAGAAGGACGACCTGCCTTTCTTCCTTGGCCTCATGCAGCACCTTGCCGCACGCGGGCTCGCCTGCCCGACGCCGATCCGCCGGCGCGACGGCACGATGCTGGGCGAACTCTGCGGTCGGCCGGCGGCGATCGTCAGCTTCCTTCAGGGTGTATGGCCGCGGCGTGTGGCGCTGGCGCACTGCGCGCCCGTGGGCGAGGCGCTGGCGGCCCTGCATCTGGCGGGCGAAGGTTTCGCGCTGCGCCGGGAAAACGCGCTGGGGCCGAAAGGCTGGCGGCCGCTCTACGAGGCGTGCGCGGCGCGCGCCGACGAGGTGGAGAAGGGTCTCGCCGCCGAACTCGCGGCCGAGCTTTCGTTCCTCGACGCGAACTGGCCGACCGCCCTGCCGCAGGGCGTGATCCATGCCGACCTGTTCCCGGACAACGTCTTCTTCCTTGGCGAGACGTTCAGCGGGATGATCGACTTCTATTTCGCGTGCAACGACTTCCTCGCCTACGATCTCGCGATCTGCCTCAACGCGTGGTGCTTCGAGCCCGACGGCGCGCTCAACGCGACCAAGGCGCGCCGGCTCGTCGGCGGCTACGCGCGAAAGCGCCCCCTTTCGGCCGCGGAATACGACGCACTTCCCGTCTTCGCGCGCGGCTCGGCGCTGCGCTTCCTGCTCACGCGCCTGTTCGACTGGCTCAACCACCCGCCCGGCGCCTTCGTGAAGCCAAAGGATCCCCTCGAATATGCCAGAAAGCTGCGCTTCCATCGCGCGGCCGCCGGACTGGCGTCGTATGGAATCGAGAGGACCGGATGAACCGCATCATCGCCGCCGCACTGCTTGCACCCGCCCTGCTGGCGACCACGCCCGTCTTCGCGCAGGACGAGGCGCCCAGACTGGCCCTGCAGCAGACGGCCGAACGCGACGTGCCGCAGGACAGGCTCACCGCATCGCTGCGCGTCGAGGCGACGGCGGCCACCCCCGCCGCCGTCCAGGCCGACGTGAACCGGCGCATGGAGGCCGCCGTCGCGCGCGCGCGCGCGGTCGCGGGTGTGCGCGTCGAAACGACGGGCTATTCGACCTGGGAAGAGCGGCCGGCCAACCAGCCCCGCCGCTGGCGCGGGCAGGCCGGGCTTGCGCTGACCGGCAAGGACGCCGCCGCGGTGCTGGCCCTTGCCGGCGCGCTGCAGGAGCAGGGCCTTGCCATGGCGGGCCTGCGCTTCGACCTGACGCCGGAAGCCCAGCGCGCGATCGAGGACGAACTGACCGCCGAGGCGATCGCGCGCGTGCGGGCGCGGGCCGACCGTGCGGCGCAGGCGCTGGGCCTGCGCGTGACCGGGATCGCCGAGATCCGCGTGGGCGAGGCCGGCGTGGGCTCGCCGCCGCCACGGCCCGTGGCGATGCGCGCGATGGCCGCGGGTGCGGAGGCAGCTCCGCCGGTGGCCGAGGCGGGGCTTGCCACCGTGCGCGTCGGGATCGATGCGACCTTCCGGCTGGGACCGAAGTGAACGACGCGACGCCAGCGCCCGATCCGGACACGGTCGAGCTTTTCACCGACGGGGCATGCAGCGGCAATCCCGGCCCCGGCGGCTGGGGCGTCCTGCTGCGCTGGCGGGAAAGCGAGAAGGAGCTCTCCGGCGGCGAGGCGCAGACGACCAACAACCGCATGGAGCTGATGGCCGCCATCGAGGGCCTGAAGGCGCTCAAGCGCGGCGTCCGCGTGCGCGTGTGGACCGACAGCGTCTATGTGCGCGACGGAATCACGAAATGGGTTCATGGCTGGAAGCGCAACGGCTGGAAGACCGCCGACAAGCAGCCCGTCAAGAATGTCGACCTGTGGCAGGCGCTGCTCGCGGCGGCGGCCGACCACCAGATCGAATGGCGCTGGGTGAAGGGCCATGCCGGCAATCCGGGCAACGAGCGCGCCGACGCGCTGGCGCGCGCGGGCATCGAACAGGTCCGCGCACCGAGCTAGGGGGTTCCCTTCGGCACGGGTTTCGCTAGGATCGCTCCCGACTCGAAGTTCAAAGGAGACGACCCGATGCGCCTTCGTACCGCCCTTGCCGCCGCGATCCTGCTGGCCCCAGCGGCCGCGTCCGCCCACACGGGTATCGGCGATACGTCCGGACTGGCGCACGGCTTCGCGCATCCCTTCTCCGGTCCCGATCACCTTCTGGCGATGTTCGCGGTCGGCCTGTTTGCCTTCCGCCTTGGCGGCGCTGCGCGCTGGGCCGTGCCTGCCGCATTCGTGGGCATGATGGTCGCGGGCGGCATGCTCGGCTTCGAAGGCGTGGAACTTCCTTTCGTCGAGACCGGGATTGCCCTTTCGGTGCTGGCCCTGGGTCTGGCCGTTGCCGCAGGCGTGGCGCCGCCGGTCGCCGTCGCCGCTGCCCTCGTGGGCTTCTTCGCGATCTTCCACGGCCATGCACACGGCGGCGAACTGCCGGCGGGCGTCGGTGCGGCGTCCTACACGGCCGGCTTCGTGCTGGCGACGGGCCTGCTCCACGCGGCCGGCCTTGCCGTCGGCGCGCTGCTGACCGGCCGCGTCGCGGCCGTGCGCTTCGGCGGCGCCGCGGTGGCGCTGGCCGGCGTGGCGCTGCTCGCCGGGGTCTGAGACCTCCCGCCTAGGCTGCGGGGGCTGCCAGCACGCGCAGCCGGTGCCCGTCCGGATCGAGGGCGACGAACGTGCGACCGAAATCCATGTCGGTCGGCGCCTGCGCGATCCGGCGGCCGGCCTTCTCCCATCGGGCGTGCGTGGCGTCGACGGCGGCGGCATCGGCGACGCTGAAATCGATCTCCCCGCCGCCCGCGGGGCCCGGTGCCGGGACGACGCCCGCGCGGCCCCACAGCCCCAGCATCAGGCCGCCGGCCAGCGGCAGCATCGCAAAACCCGGCGACTCCTCGACCGGCGCCACTCCCAGCAGCTCGCGGTAGAACGCCGCACTGCGCTGGACGTTTTCGACATAGAGAAGGACAAGGGCGGGTCGGGCGTTCATGGCAGGCACTCCGTTGCATCGTTGCGATGCAAGCCTTCTACGCCCCCCTGCTGACAGATTATGTCAGCATCCGCCTAAACCTCCCCGATCCCCTGCCGGCCGCGCCATTCCTTCATCAGCGCGCCGCGCCGGCGCGGATAGCGGCCCGGCAGCCCGGCGCATTCGGAGATCCGGTCGGTGCGGAAATGGCGGAAGTCGCGCCGTGTCTCGCACCACGCCATGACGACGCGCGCGCGCTCGAAGAACCCCATGCCGAATGGCCAGATCGTGCGCCGCTCGGGCGCGCCCCCGCCTGTCCGATAGACGATGGAAAGGCGCCGCTCGGCCCGGATCGCCTGGCGTACGACGGCAAGATCGACCGTGTCCGGCGCCGGCTTTTCGCCGGGGCCCACGAGCAGGGCGGTCGCCTCCAGCGTTTCGCGCAAGCCCGCCGGCAGCACGCCCGAAATGCGTGCCAGCGCTTCGCGCGCGGATGCGGCCAGCCCCGGATCGGCACGTTCGGCCACCCAGGCGGCGCCAAGCGCCAGCGCCTCGATCTCCTCGGCCGCGAACATCAGCGGCGGCAGCAGGAAGCCCGGCTTCATCACGTAACCGATACCGGCTTCGCCTTCGATCGCCGCCCCCTGCGCGCGAAGCACGGCGACATCGCGATAGAGGCTGCGTGCACTCACGCCCAGTTCGGCGGCAAGAACGGCGGCGCTCACGGGCCGGCGACGGCGGCGAAACGCCTGGACGAGTTCGAGCAGACGTTCGGCGCGGCTGCGGCCGGGCGTGCGCTTGCGGCCCATGCCCGGCCTGCCGTGCCGATCGTCGACCCGGCCGGCCGTCAGCCGAGCTGCTTCAGCAGCGTGCCGGCGTCCGAGACCTCGAAGGCACCCGGCTTCTCGAGATTGAACGACTCGATCTTTCCGTCGACGACATAGGCGGAAAAGCGCCGCATGCGCGTGCCCATGACGTTGGCCGTGCCGTCCATCTCGATGCCCATCGCCTTGGCGAGCGCGCCGTTGCCGTCGGCGACCATCTTCACCTTGTCGCCCACGTTCTGCGACTTGCCCCAGGCGTCCATCACGAACGCGTCGTTGACCGAGACGCAGGCGATCGTGTCGACGCCCTTGGCCTTGAAGGCATCCGCCTTCTCGACGAAGCCCGGAAGATGCTTGGCCGAGCAGGTCGGCGTGAACGCACCCGGCAGGCCGAAGATCGCGACCTTCTTGCCCTTGAAGAGGTCGTCGGTGGTGAGGTCCTTCGGCCCTTCGGACGTCATGATCCGCATCCGGGCGGCGGGAATGGTCTGTCCCTTCTCGATCGTCATTGTGCGCGTTCCTCCTTGCTGAAATGGAAACGGCGGCCTCCGCTTCCGGATC
>JAEUKX010000014.1 GCA_016794025.1 Rhodospirillales bacterium
CGCGCGGCCTCGCGCTCGCCCTGCTGGACCTGGCTGACCGTCTTCTTGAACTCGCCCGTCGGCAGGCCCGAACGCTCGGAAATTTCCGAGACGTCCTTGCGGAGCTGCTGGATCTCGTTCTTGTACTTGGTCGTGAACTTCTTCCAGCCCTTGCCGGCGAGCCGGCTGACGCGGCCGAACCAGCGCGGATCGACTTCCTTGCCGGAATATTTCGACAGGAACTCGTCGCGCTTGACGCCGCATTCCTCGGCATAGCGCAGCAGACGGCCCTCCGCCGTGATGAGCTTGCGGTTCAGGTCGTAGAGCTGACCCATCAGCTGCTCGATGCGGGTGTTGTTGAGATGCACCTCGCCGAGCTGCTCGATCAGGTCCTGCTTGAGCTTCTGATAGTGCTTTTCCGAGACGGGGCTGAACTGCTTGCCGGCCAGAAGCGCTTCCATGCGCTTTTCCTGCATGCGATAGAGCCGCTTGTAGACACCGGCCAGCTTCTCGAGGCGCTCGAGCACCTCGGGCTTGAGCTGCTGTTCGAGCGCCGAGAGCGAGACGTTCTCTTCCTGCCCGTCGTTCTCCGCGGCCGGCTGACCTTCCGCCCCTTCGGCGCCTTCCGTCGCTTCGGCCTCGGCCTCCTCGGGTTCGGCCTCGGCCGCCTCGGGGCTGGGCATGGCGCCATTTCCGCCGGGCCCGCCGCCGTTCGTCGCGTCGAGATCGATCACGTCGCGCAGCAGCATCTTTCCTTCCACCAGCGCGTCGCGCCAGTGAACGACCGCGCGCATGGTGAGCGGGCTCTCGCAGAGCGCCGAGATCATCTTCTCCCGGCCGGCCTCGATCCGCTTGGCGATGGCGATTTCGCCTTCGCGCGACAGAAGCTCGATCGAGCCCATCTCGCGCAGATACATGCGCACCGGATCGTCGGTACGGCCGATCGAATCGGCATCGATGTTGCCGCGCTTGCCCTCTTCTTCCTCTTCCTCGGAATCGTCGGCGCCCACGCGCGCGGGCACCGGCGCCTTGGGCGCTGCAGCCTCGGGCGAGGCTTCCGCGCCGTTGGCGGCGCCTTCCTCGTCCTCGCCTTCCTCGCTTTCGACGACGTTGACGCCCTGCTCGCTCAACAGGGCGAGCGTGTCCTCGATCTGCTCGGAGGAAACCTGATCGGGGGGCAGGACAGCGTTGATCTCGTCGTACGTGACGTAGCCGCGCTCGCGACCGCGCGCGATCATCTTCTTCACGGCGGCAGCGGTGGCGTCCATCAGGGGTCCGTCGGGGGCTTCCTCGCGCGGGGCGGCGGCGGGGACGGGCTTGACCTTGGACGTCATCTTTTATGCCTCGCGGACGAGAAAAATTCTGATCGACGGCTCGACGCGCTGATCGAAGGGCGCGCGTCCCTGCCCTGGTGTCCTACCCGTCGTCCTCAGGCGCCAGTTCGGCAACCTGGGCCCGCAGATGGGCCGCCTGGCCCTCGACACGGGCCAGGTTCTCCGCCGTCGCCTCGCGGGCCAGCGCCTGCTGGCTTTCGCGCAGTTCATCTTCCATCCGGCGGCGGGACAGAAGCGCCAAAAGGTGGCCAAAGCCCACCCGCGCCGCTTCGTCCGAAGCGGTCGGGTCGGCAAAAGCCCCGTGTTCGTAAAGGGTTGGCTTTGTCAGCAGGTCCGCTTCCTCGGCCAATCCCACGCGGGATAAGTGGGCAATCAGGCTCCCGGTGTCAAGCAGAGTCTCGCCGCCGGCTGCCGCGTGGGCGCAATCCACCAATGCCGTCCGCACAAGTGCCAGCCGGCGGTCGGTCAGGTCGGCATGGGCCAGCGCCTCCGCCTCGGCCATCAGCAGGCCCGGATGGGCAATGGCCGTCGCCAGCAGGACTTGCTCCTGCCGGATTCGCAGCAAGCCCACGTCGCCCGGCGCCCGGAACGTGCCAAGGACCGGCCCCGCCCCCGGCCGCTGCGGCCAGGGGCGCGCAGCCGCCTGCCGGGCGCGGGGGGCATAGGAGGGCCTGCCCAAGGCCCGTAGGCGCGTGTAGATCCACTCGCCCTCGTAGGCGCGCCGGACGGTCGGATCGGCAATGCGCGCCAGATGCTCGCGCAACTTCCCTTCCAGCGCCGCGCGCCGGTCGGGGCTGTCGAAGGTCCGGCCGTCGGTTTCCGACGCCCAGAGGACGTCGGCAAGGCTGCGTGACTGGCCGAGGACGGACTGCATGGCCGCGGCCCCGTCCCGTTTGATGAGGCTGTCCGGGTCCTCGCCAGCGGGCAGGGTCGCGAACCGGAGCGCATAGCCCGGCTTCAGCAGCGGCAGCGCCACATCGGCGGCCTTCAGGGCCGCGCGCTGCCCGGCAGCGTCGCCATCAAGGCAGACCACGGGCTCCGGGTGGATTTTCCACAGCGCCTGGATCTGCCCTTCCGTCAGGGCCGTGCCGAGCGGGGCGACCGCACCGGCATATCCGGCCTGATGGAGCGCGATCACGTCCATGTAGCCTTCGGACACGATCGCCTGGGCCTTGCGTTCGCCAACAGCCACGCGCGCCTTGTCGAGCGCATAGAGATTCTCGCGCTTGTGGAAGAGCGGCGTGTCACGGCTATTGAGGTACTTCGGCTTGGAATCGTCCATCACCCGGCCGCCGAACGCGATCACGCGTCCGCGCCTGTCGGTGATCGGGAAAATCACGCGGTTGCGGAAGAAGTCGAATGGCTCGCGCCCGTCGTCGGGCCGGCCCACCAGCCCTGCTTCGACAAGCTGGCCGATCTCATGGCCTTCGGCCTTGAGTGCCGCCTGCAGATGGGCACGGCCGTCGGGTGCAAAGCCCAGACGGAAGCGGCCAATCGTCTCGTCGTCCAGTCCGCGGCCGCGGAGATAGGCAAGCGCCGCGCGCCCCTCGGGCTGCCGCAGCTTCGCCTCGAACCATTTGCACGCTGCCTCGACGGCATCCGCCAGCGTCTTGGCGCGCTCGGCCTGCTGACGCGCTTGCGCAGAGAGCCGGGGAACTTCAAGCCCGGCCTCGCCCGCGAGTTTCTCGACCGTTTCGAGGAAGCCGAGATTGTCGATCTTCATCGTGAAGCCGATGACGTCGCCGTGCGCGCCACAGCCGAAGCAATGGAAGAAGTTCTTGTCGTCGTTGACGTAGAAGCTGGGGCTCTTCTCGTTGTGGAACGGGCAGCAGGCCTTGTACTCGCGCCCGGCGCGCGTGAGTTTCACGCGCCGGCCGATGACGGATGACAGCGTCAGCCGGCTCCGGAGTTCTTCGAGAAAGGAAGGCGGAAATGCCATGCCGGGCGCGCCGATTCCCTCATGAAAGCCAACAACTTATCCCCATAACTCACAGGCCGCTTGTCGGCCCCGGGGGAGCCGGGGAAATTAGGCTCCGCCCCAAGGCGGGTCAAGGCGCGGGCAGGCCGGTGCCTTCCGCAGCCAGCGCGCGGCGGATCGCCGGGCGCAACGCCGCACGCTGACGATGGTCACGGACCTTCGGGAAACGGGCCGGGTCAACGCCGTCGGCCTCCATCCACTGCGCAAGGGTGAAGAGATACGGATCGCAGATCGTATAGGTCTCGCCCATCACCCATGGCCCCTTGAGCAGATGCGCCTCGACCAGCGCCCAGCCTTCGCCGACCGACTGGGGAACCCGGCGCTGCATGGCCGCGATGGCGGCCGTGTCGGTCGGATCGACCCAGCGATGGCCACGCATGCGGTGCGCATGGGCAACGTGCAACGTGGAACACAGGAAGCTGTTGAACGACTGGACCTGCGCGAACGCAAACGGATCGCCGATCGGAGCGAGGTTTGCCGCCGGGAAGAGCTGGGCGACATAGACAAGCATCGCCGGCGTTTCGGTAAGAATGCCCTGCGGGGTCGCCAGCGCGGGCACCCGCGCCTTGGGATTGATCTTGAGATAGTCGGGACCGCGCTGCTCGCCTCTGGCGAAATCCACGTGCTTCAGCGCGTAGGCCGCCCCCGCCTCCTCCAACGCCGCATGGGTCGCAAGGGCGCAGGTGTCGGGCGTGTAATAGAGCGTCAGCACCCTAGCCTCCGAGTAGCCTCTTCACCGCGGCCGACGCCGCCGCCATATCCATCTGGCCTGTGTACTTGGCCTTCATCGCGCCCATGACCTTTCCCATGTCGCGGATCGAAGCGGCCCCGGCGGCAGCGATCTCGGCCTTGGCGGCGGCCTCGACCTCGTCAGCCGACATCTGCTTGGGCAGGAAACCCTCGATCACCGCAATCTCGGCCTGCTCCTTCGCGGCAAGTTCGGGGCGCCCGCCCTTTTCGTAGAGGGCGATCGAATCCCGGCGCGAGGCCACCATCTTCTGCAGCATGGACTGGATCTCGGCATCGCCGATTCCCGCACTGTTGCCGGTCGTTCGCGCCTCGATGTCGCGCTTCTTCATCTCGGCGATTGCCATGCGCACCGTCTCGACGCGCAAGGTATCGCGGGCCTTCATGGCTTCCTTCAGCGTCTCGTTGAATTTCTCGCGCAGCGACATGGGCAGACCTCCGGTCCGGAACTATCAGGAACGCGCGAGACCGAAAGCGGTCTTGCGCAGCACTTCCTCGGCACGGGTCCAGACGGACTGGCGCCATGCCGGATCGTTGGGCGCAAAGGCGTCACGCATCTGGGTCTTGATCCGGCGCGAATCGTCGCTCGCCAGATCGCCGTAGAGATGCAGCCAGTTGTCGGCACGCACAGCGTCGAGCACGTCGTCGAGCGGCAGGGTTCCGTACTCGAGGGCGACGGCCGTGAGTTGGGCGTTGGGCAGGAAGCGCACGAAGCCGTCCCCGTTGGTGCCCACGAGAGGGGCCGACGTGGACGTGCCCATCTCGGTCGAGGTGAGGTCTGCCCCGTACCAGTCGAGTGCCCGCGCAAACCCCGGATGCTTGTCCGGCAACGCGAAGATGATCTCGCCGTAACCGCGCGGACCGAGCCCGGTGTGGAAATCGACGATCGCCACGTGCTTGGCGCGCGACAGCAGGTCGCGGAACAGGCCCGAAATGACCCGATGTGACCATGTCGGCGCGTGGCCGCCGAAGAAGATGCCTTCCGGATGCGTGTACTGGCCACCCGAAACCGCGGTCTGGAACGCGGCTGGACCGAACCGCTTCGCGTAATCGTCCATGACTGTCCTGGAGGCCGTCTGCGCTGCCTTGGTCCATTCCGCGGGAGCAAGCGCCGCCGCCAGCTTCTCGTAACCGGGGTTCTCGGGATAGGGCCCGATATGCGTCACGAAATTGCGGTTCAGATCGACGTTGTCCTCGTTGACGCGCCGCAGCCACGCGAAGCCATGCGGGTTGACGGCATGAAGGTGAAGCTGCGCCACGCCGGGCGGAAGCTCTCGGAACGCGCCCGTCGCAAACCACGCCGTCTGGCAGCCGGACCCGCAGAAACCCTCGACGCCATGGGTCGCGGAAACCGTCACCAGGACGCGTTCCGCGTCCGCGGGCCCGACCCAGACGGCATCGCAGAAGAGGCGCTCGCCACGCGGCCCGCGCAGGGGGTTCTGCACGGCTCTCGACCGCCCGGCATGAGGCCGGGTCGCCTCCATGAATTTCTCGCGCGCGCCCGCATAGTCGCGGGCGAAATGCTCGTGGATGCTCATCTCGAATCGGGCGGCAAATGTCGTTGAAGGACCGTAACCTTGGCCCGGCGCCCGTCGAATTGTAAAGCGGCCACACCTTTACAGGCGCTCTGATCGGTCGCATGCTGATGTCCATGGTCCGCCCCGCACGCAGCATCGCGAGGATTGCCATTGCGGCCTCATTGGCGGCCGGCTTGGCGGCTGGCCCGGCGGCGGGCGTTCGTGCCCAGCCGTCGGCCGATGCACCCGTCCGCGAGGCACCGCGTCCTGCGACCGCGGCCGGCAAGCTCGACGCCCTGTTCGACAAGCTCCAGAACACGCGCGATCCGGCCGAGGCGCAGCGCACGGAGGCCGCCATCTGGCAGATCTGGGTGGAGCCGGGCGAGCCGGCGGCGGGCTCGATGATGCAGCTTGCCCTCGACGCGCAGCAGCGCGGCGACCTCTTCGGCGCCTTCGCGCTGTTCGACGCGATCATCCATCTGAAGCCCGATTTCGCCGAAGGCTGGAACCGGCGCGCCACGATCCTTTACCAGCTCGGCCGGTTCGAGGACTCGCGCAAGGATGCCGAGAAGACCGTGGAGCTCGAGCCGCGGCATTTCGGCGCCTTGGCGGGACTGGGTCTCATCGCGGCGGCAAAGGACGACGACGAGACCGCACTCGACGCGTTCGGCCGCGCGCTTTCGTTCAATCCCCACATGGCGCAGGTTCGCGCCAGTTTCGATGCCTTGCGCAAGAAACGGCGCAACGGCGCGATCTAGGAGCACGATACCATGCTGATCAAGCGCATCCGCGGCTGGGAAATTCCCGAGCGCGATGTCACCCCCGAGAGCGTCTATAGCCGGCGGCATCTGCTTGCCGCCGGAGCGGGCCTTGCCGCGGCGTCGTTCGTCGGGCCGGCGGGCGCGCAATCGCCCGACCCTTCGGCCGGGCTCTATCCGGCCATGCGCAACATGCGCTACCGGGTCGACCGCGACATCACGGAGGAGCGCTTCGGCTCCAACTACAACAACTATTACGAGTTCGGATATTCGAAATCGGTTGCGCAGGCCGCAAAGGCGCTGCCGGTCCGGCCGTGGCAGATCAAGATCGACGGCATGGTTGAAAGTCCGCGTACCGTCGATATCGACGATCTGTTCAAGGCAATGACTTTCGAGGAACGAGTCTATCGGATGCGGTGCGTCGAAGGGTGGTCGATGGTGCTGCCCTGGACCGGTTTCCCGATGGCGGCGTTCGTCGACTGGTGCAAGCCCACGTCGGGCGCAAAGTACGTCGAAATGCAGACCTTCATGAACCCGGACGTGGCGGGCAACCAGCGTTCGCGCGGTTATCCCTGGCCTTACATCGAAGGTTTGACCATCGAGGAGGCGCGCAACGAACTCGCCTTCCTCGTGACCGGCATCTACGGCCATCCCCTGCCCGGCCAGCACGGCGCGCCGCTGCGGGTGATGGCACCGTGGAAATACGGCTTCAAGGCGGGCAAGTCGCTCGTGCGCTTCACCTTCACCGACAAGCGGCCCAAGACGTTCTGGGAGACGATGGCGGCAAACGAGTACGGCTTCTGGGCGAACGTGAACCCGAAGGTGCCGCATCCCCGCTGGAGCCAGGCGAACGAGGAAGTGATCGGGACCGGCGGAAAGCGGGTTCCCACGCAGATTTTCAACGGCTATGGCGACTTCGTGGCCGGTCTCTACACGAATCTCCAGAGCGAGCGCCTCTGGGCCTGAACGGGCTTCCCGTGCGCGCGGCCCCCGCGTAAAAGACGGGGATGCCCGACTCCGTTCCTGCCGGCGCGCAGAGCCGCCGCCGCGCGCTTCCGATCGACACTTTCGACAACCGCACCGGCGGCGACGCCCTCTTCCGTGCGGTCGGCCATCCTCTGGCATGCGAACCCGCGAGGGCGCTTGCGACGCGTCTGCGATCGGCTGGCCGGGTCGCCGTCTACGATCCTTTCGGCGCATTCGCGACGCTGACAGCCCTTCAGGACTTTTCCGGCGTCCGGTTCGCCGGACTCTACGGACGTGACGCCCGGCACCTCGGCCGGCGCGTCGGCGAATGGTCAGTCGAGCCTGTCTCTTCGATTGCCGCGAGCAGGGCCACCTGCGTGTTCGTGACGGCGTTCGATGCCGATCCCCTCGTCGCGCAGGTGCGGCACTGGCTTCCGGACGGCGCTGAAGTCATCACGCTCGATGCGATGCGCATTCCCGAGGCGATGCTGACCGACAAGAAGCGCTATCTGTCGACCTACAATTTCGTGACCAACCTCGTGCTCTTCTGCGAAGGACCGGACCGGCATACGCGCATGGTGAGCGCGAACTATTGGGCAGGTTACGGCGCCAGAAACGTGCGCGCCTGGTTCCGGCTCTTTTCGGCCGGCGGCGAAGCGCTTGCGAGCTGGGACGAGGCGCTCGCCGAAGGCGTCTGCGGGTTCACCGTCGACAGTCGCGATGTCGCCGCACG
Organism: Rhodospirillales bacterium; assembly: GCA_016794025.1. Classification (GTDB taxonomy): domain Bacteria; phylum Pseudomonadota; class Alphaproteobacteria; order CACIAM-22H2; family CACIAM-22H2; genus Tagaea. Next base: position 8,013 of record JAEUKX010000014.1, read on the forward strand.
CTTCGGCCTCGGTGCTTTCGAGGGACAGCTCTTCGTCCACATGATCGACGTCAGCGGCCACGACGTCCTCAAGTACGCGCTCGATTTCTGGAGCGACAGCGAGTTGACCTGCACGCACGACGCCAACCCCTGGCCGTCAGATTTCTATGCCGGCATCCCGGCGCCTGACTCCGGCGAGAAGGTTCGGGTCTGGGTCCAGAACTGCCATTCCTGCGCGATCCCGGCCGACGGCGTGCGGTTTGCGCCGATGGGGACCGAAGCATGGGTTCCGATGAAGGCCGAGATTCCGGCCTTCGGCATGCGCGCGGTCGAGATGGGAGAACTTCTGCCCAATGTCGTCTGGCCCAAACAGATCGAGATGGACGCCGGCAAGTACGTGGTTCGACCGCGCTACGAGGTCGAACGCGGCGGCAAGCGGCACGTCGCGCACGCAAATGTCGAGCGAAGCGACCTTGCGGCCGATCCGGATATCGCGACGCTGGGTCCACGGTTCGGCAAAGGCTTTATCCTCTCCGCGCCGATCCTGCCGCTGTCGGAATACCAGAGCGTGGCACTGCCCACGCCGATGGCGCGCGGCCAGGCGACCCTGCCGCTCGTTGCGCGGTTTTACGACGCGGCCGGGACTCCGGCCGGCGAACGATTCCTCGGCAACCTGCCGCGCACGCACGAACTTTGCGTGACCGCGGACGGGCTGGACCTGCCGTCCGGCTACGGGCACATGGAACTCAGCTACGATTTCCGGGACGGGGGCGGTGGCGACGGCTGGATCCACGCGCTCTTCCGGTATCGCCGCCGCGGCGGCTTCGCACATGGCGCCGACACAAGCTTCGGCAGTCACATCTTCAATACGGCGCTCGTTTTCAAGAACGAACCGCAATCCTATATCGGCCGGCCGCCCGGCCTGACGACGCGCCTGTTCCTGCGACTGGGCAACGACGGCGTCGACGCGATGTGCCATCTGATCTACCCGGCCTCGACGCCCTGGCATGCGGCATCCGACACAGCGCTCGAACTGCATGATTCGCGCGGCCAGAAGATCGCGGAGGCGAAGATCGCCATTCCCTGTTCGGGCTCGCGCCTGTGGCGGGCGAGCGAGATCTTCTCGGCCAACGATCTGTCAGGCGCCGGAAACGGCGGCTATGTCCTCATCCGCGACCGCACGTGCCGGCTGTTCGGCTATCACGGGCTCAGCGCTCCGGACGGCCGCTTCAGCCTCGACCACATGTTCGGCTTCTAGCCGTAGGCGACCGGGCTTTCGGGGAAGGCGAGTTCGTGGCGGGCGCGCCACTCGTCCTTCACATAGTTCACGATAATCGATTTGCGCACACCGTCGATTTTCCGGCGCCTGAAACCGTGCCACGTATCGGTGCCCGGCACGAAGATCAGGCCGTTGTTGAATGCGCCCGACGCGGCGCCGAGATGCCTTTCGGGCGTCTCGTAGACGTCCGTGCCCCAGTCCTGCGCCTGCGGCACATCCGAGAGATAGAACAGCATCGTATAGAGCTTTGCGCCGATGTCGGTGTGCGGCTCGAGCCAGAACCCGTCCGTGTCTTGGCAATATTCGATGCGCAGATAGCTTCCGGCGAGGGGGGCACCGGTTGCTCGCGCAAGCGCGGCAACATTTGCGGGCGCCTGGAGCGCCGCCGCGAAGCCCTCGGTGATCGGATGTTCGCGGCGGAAGTCCGGCGAGAAGAACACGCGCGTCGAGTTGTTCGTCTCCCGTCGCCCTTTCGTATCGTCGACATGCGCGACGGGGACCGGCAGCGTCGATAGCGCCGCCGCCATCGGGCCAGGCAGGGCATCTTTCAACAGCCAATGCCGATAGGGCTGCGTGCGCAGATCCGCGCGGGCGATGAGGTCGGCAATCCAGTCGGATCGGGTGGGCATTGGCTCGGATTCCTTTGGACAGTCAGCGGCTTGAAGGCGTCCGCGCGGACGCGCCTCTATGCCATCCCGCAGACCTGCCGGAATTGATGCGGATCAAAAGCCGGCAATTCAGATCGATAATTATTTGACTATGTCAAGTATCAGTCTCACGATCGCGACCCATGACAGCCCCGACCACCGCCGACAGCCGGACCATCGCAGCCGTTCGCCATTTCACGCGGTTCTTCACGCGGCGCATCGGCGTCCTGCGCCGCCGGCTCTACGCGAGCCCCTTCTCGCTCGTCGAAGCCCGGGTCCTCTATGAAATCGCGAATCGCCCCGGCACGTCGGCCGGCGAAGTCGCACGGGATCTGGGGCTCGACCCCGGACAGCTCAGCCGCACACTCGAAGGTCTCGTGCGACGGGGTCTCGTCCGTCGCCGCAGGGCTGCCGCCGATGCCCGCCGCCATGCCCTGACTGCGACACCGCGCGGGGTCGCCGCATTCGCCGCACTGGATCGCGCCTCGCGCGAGGAGGTGGCCGCACTTCTCGCATCGCTGGATGCGGACGGCCGCGACCGGCTGGCCGCCTCGCTTGCGGCTGCGGAGCGCCTGCTGGAGCCGGCAAGACTGTCAGCGGGAGAATTCGTCCTTCGTCCCCACGCGATCGGCGACATGGGCATGATCACCGCCGCGCAGGCGCGGCTCTATGCGCGGGAATATGGCTGGAACGGCGAATTCGAAGCGCTGGTTGCCGAGATTGCCGCGAAGTTCATCCGTGAATTCGATCCGGCCCGCGAACATTGCTGGATCGTCGAGCGTCGGGGCGAAATCGCCGGTTCGATCTTTCTCGTGAAGGAGTCGGAAAGCGTCGCCAAGATCCGCCTCGTCTATCTGGAATCCTGGGCACGTGGCGCGGGGCTCGGGCGGCGCATGCTCGATGAATGCCTCGCCTTCGCGCACGACAAGGGCTACGCGAAGGTCGTTCTCTGGACGAACGATTGCCTTGTCGACGCGCGCCGGCTTTACGAGCGCGCCGGATTCGTGCTCGTCAGGAGCGAGGCGCACCACAGCTTCGGCAAGGATCTCGTCGGCCAGTACTGGTCGCTCGACCTAGCGGCGCGCTAGCGTTCGGCCGACACGGTCGGCCAATTGGCTGCCGCACGCGCGATGAAGGCATCGCGGTCGGCCAGCCATTGGGTGCGGACCGACTTGCTGTAGTTGAGATAGAGGACGCCTTCGACGATCGTCCAGGCGTCCGGATCGATCGGCGCCTTGTAGCCGTGCGCCATGCCATAGGCGCAGTAGCCGCCGAATCGCGGCGCATAGCGCGCGGGTTCGGCAAGAAACGTGTCGCGGTTCGCGCGCGAGACGAACAGCCACCGCGCACCATCCCAGTCCGCATAGTGGGCCGTCGAACCGCGCCGCGCCCGGCTTTCGCTGAAGTAGGCGACCGGATCGTATCCTCCGATCGCAAGCCCGCCCCGCGCATTGAACGGGGCCGCGCAGGCCGGTGTGGCGACAAGGATGGCGAGACCGGCAAGAACGCTGCGACGATGCATGTCCTGTTGTTCGCACGGCCGGTGGCCGGCGTTACAAAAAAAACGCCCGGTGCTTGCGCACCGGGCGAGTTGAACAGGGAGGCTTCACGTCTGGGAGACGCAGGGTCCGGAGGGGACCCCGTCCGGGCTGCGAAGCCCGGACCCGCCGAAATCAGGTCTTTCGGCTGACCAGCGTCGCCAAAGCACGTTTGTGCAACGCGACACCAATACTCACCTAGATAATCTAAAGAATGCCTTAAAAAATGGCATTAATCGCATGCGAGACATGAGTCGTTCGCATACCTACGAATTTACCGTTAAAATTGCGTTTCGCCCACCTTTTGAACGAGATAGTCGCGGAACACGGCAATACGCTTGGAGCTGCGCAGTTCCTCCGGGTAGACAAAATAGGCCTCGTAGGTCGGCCCTTCGAGCTCCGGCAGGATCTGGACGATCTTCGAACTCTGCTGGGCGATGTAGTCCGGGAAGGCCGCAATGCCGATTCCGTTCTCCACGGCCCGAAGGATCGCCGACACGTTGTTGACCATCAGCGTCGGCACGCGCCGCCGACCGCCGGTGGTGCCCACCTCGAGCAGCCAGTTCACGTTGGGGAATGGCGGATTGGGATCGTCGCCGTAGACGATGAGGCGGTGGCTGTCCAGATCGCCCGCCGTCTTCGGCGTCCCGAATTTCTTCAGGTAATCCGGATTGGCGAAAACGTGGACATGGACCGACAGCAGGTGCCGCTGGATCAGATCGGCCTGCCTTGGCGGATGCATCCGGATCGCGCAATCGGCCTCCCGCATGCCGAGGTCGAGTTCGCGATCGTCGACCCGCATGCTGATCTGGACGTCCGGATAGGCCTCGGTGAACTCGCGCAGCCTCGGCGCCAGCCAGACCGACCCGAACGCCACGGTCGTCGTCACGCGCAGCAGGCCGGAAGGCCGTTCCTTCGTTTCGGCAAGCTGTGCCTCGACGAGCGCAAGCTTGTCGAACACGTCGCGCACGGTGTTGAACAGCAGCTCGCCCTGTTCGGTCAGGATGAGACCGCGGGCATGCCGGTGGAAAAGCGGCGCACGGACGGATTCCTCGAGCGCCGATATCTGCCGGCTGACGGCCGACTGGCTGAGATTGAGCTTCTCGCCGGCATGCGTGAACGAGCCAGCGGCGGCGACCGCATGGAAGATGCGCAGCTTGTCCCAGTCCATGGCCGACATTTCGGCTCTCCCGTCCCCGTCGATGGCGCCGGCGTTTTACTCCGCGGCGGCCTGATGCCCCGCGTCCGCGTGGGCCAGAAACTTCTCGGCTTCGAGCGCGGCCATGCAGCCCATCCCGGCCGCCGTGACCGCCTGCCGGAACACCTTGTCCTTCACGTCACCGGCCGCATAGACGCCCGGAACGTTCGTTGCGGTCGAATCCGGCTTCGTGAGCAGATAGCCCTCGGAGTCCATGTCGATCTGACCCTTGAAGATCTCCGTCGCCGGGACGTGCCCGATCGCGACGAACAGGCCATCGACGGCGAGCTGAGAAACGGCGCCCGACTTGACGTTCCTGAGCTTGAGGCCCGTGACCGCAGGCGGCGTGCCGGCGCCCAGCACCTCGTCCACCGCGCTGTCCCAGACGACCTCGACCTTCGGGTTCTTGAAAAGCCGGGCCTGCATCATCTTCTCGGCACGCAGGGAATCGCGACGATGGATCAGCGTGACCTTCGTTGCGTGGTTCGTGAGGTACAGCGCCTCTTCGACCGCCGTATTGCCGCCACCGACGACCGCGACCTTCTTCCCCCGGAAGAAGAAGCCGTCGCACGTGGCGCAGGCGGACACGCCCGCGCCGCGATACTTGTCCTCGGAAGGCAGTCCGAGCCAGCGGGCCTGCGCGCCGGTGCAGATGACGACCGTATCGGCAATATAGGTATCGCCCGAATCCCCGATGGCGACGTACGGCCGCTTCGAGAGGTCGATCTTCATGACCAGATCCTCGAGCATCAGCGAACCGATATGCTCACACTGCTTGTACATCTGCTCCATCAGCCACGGGCCCTGGATGGGCTCGGCGAAGCCGGGGAAATTTTCGACATCGGTCGTGATCGAGAGCTGGCCGCCCGGTTGCATGCCGCGCAGGAGGATGGGCGCGAGATTGGCGCGCGTCGCATAGATCGCGGCCGTATAGCCGGCCGGGCCGGAGCCAATGATCAGCATTTTCGTACGGTGGGTCTGGGGCATCGGACTCGTCCTGCTATGCGTCGGATGCAAACCTAGCAGGCATACCCAAGCCGGGGAAGGCCACGTTCCGGGTTTATCCCCAACCGAATCGCGACCGGAGCACCGCTGCCGCTTGGGCCGTGTCGTCCGGCGGCGTGTAGCGCCATTCGGCGAATTCCCCTGCGAAGGGTCGGGTCAAGCCCCGGCGCTGCATCTCGGACTGGAACGCAGCGATCCGGCCGGATCGTCCCTCGAGTTCGGCAACGAAGACGGGCTTGCCGGTCGAGATGGCTTCGCTCGTCATCGACACCGAATCTTCCGTGACAACGACCGCGTCGGCGCATGCAAGCATGCCGAGGTAAGGGTTCTCGCCCGTTCCGTCCCATGCATAGCCACCGACCGCCGTGACAGCGGCACGCAGCGAAGCTGCCGCATGCGCGTCGGTCCGCCGCGAAGGAGTCAATGCGATGCCGCACCCGGACTGCGACAGCCGGTTGAGATCGGCGGCAAGGCGGGCGACCGCCGCCCGGGTCATGCGGAACCGGCGCCAGCCGTTCGAGCCGCCGAGCATGACGGCAACCAGCGGCCGCTTCAGGCCCGAAAACACGGACGCCCATTGGCTGCGCGCCGCTTCAAGCTTGGCCGACGTCACATGATGCAGCGCCGCCACCGTCTCGATGACATTGGCCCCCTTGAGGCCGTCGTGCCACGGCGCAACGACGGCGTCGAGCCACGCCGCCGGAACGCCGGGGCTCTGCACATGGATTGCGGTGACGCGACCCGCACTCCGCCTCTTCATCGCAACGCCTATCGGCGCGCAGCGAGAGCCCAGCGTGATGGCGACGTCCGGCCACGGCTCGGCAAGGCTCGGCCCATCATGCACGAGCTTCGAGAACGGGTCGGCCGCCAGCATCGGCTCGGGCAGCCATGTCCAGGGGAAGCGGAAGCGAACGTCCTTGAACGAATAGTCGAGGCCGAGGGCCTCGGCGAGGCCGCGGCACTGCGCCTTCATGCCCACCTGTCCGGGGCTGATGATCCAGGCTGTACGGGGAGTCATTCGGGGGTCTTTTGGCCCGGCGACCGGCCGCGCGCAATTTCTTTAACCGATCGCCTTGGCACCCGGCACGCCAATTGCTAATAATATTTCAAATTCCAGACGGGACGAACAAAGAAAAATGCGCGGCCACAAGCTAGACGACGTCGATCGGCAGATCCTGCACGACCTCCAGAACGACGGAAGAATGACGAATGTCGAACTCGCCCGGCGGGCCGGCGTTTCGGCGCCGCCGTGCCTGCGCCGCGTCCGCGTGCTCGAAGAGGCGCGGATTGTCCGGGGCTATCATGCCGATATCGACCCCCTGGCGCTGGGCTATGGCGTGACGGTGTTCGCAAGCGTCAGCCTGAAGAGTCAGGCCGAGGCGGATTTGCGCGCCTTCCAGGAACTGGTCAACGCATGGCCGATGGTCCGCGAATGCCACATGCTGACCGGAGAGACCGATTTCCTCATCAAGGTCGTGGCGCATGACTGGGACAGCTACGAAAAATTCCTGACAAGCCAGCTGACGGCCGCTCCGAATGTCGCAACGGTGAAGTCGGCACTCACCATCCGCACGACGAAGAACCTTCCCGGCGTGCCGATCGAGGCAAAGCGCCCGTGACAGACAAAGGCCGTACGGAATTCGCCCCGGATCGGAAGCATACGATCCGTGATTTCCGCCTCGTTTCCGGCGAAACCCTGCCCGAAGCGACGATCGCCTATGTCGCGTACGGGAGACTCGCCCCCGGTGGCGACAACGCGATCCTCGTCACGCATGGCTTCACGTCGAGCCACCGGTTCACCGACACGCACGGACCGTCGGGTGAAGGATCGTGGGGACCTCTGGTGGGACCCGGCAAGGCGATCGACACCGACCGCCATTTCGTCGTCAGTTCGAACATGCTTGGTTCCTCGTACGGGTCGACCTGCCCGCGCTCGCGCGATCCGCGGACAGGCAGGGCTTACGGGCCCAACTTCCCGGCGCTCGACGTCCGCGACATCGTCAACGCGCAGCGCGCGATGCTGGAATCGATCGGCGTCCGGCGCCTGCTCGCGGTTGTCGGTCCATCGTATGGCGGATTTCAGGCCTTCGTCTGGGGGATGACCCATCCGGATTTCGTCGATGGCATTGCGCCGATCATCTCCGGGCTGCGGGCACCGCGTGATCCCGGTGCGGACGGGCGCCTCGTCGAACGCTTTGCCGCGCACGCCAACTGGAACGGCGGGAACTACTACGAGAACGGCGGCATCTTCGAAGCGATGCGCGATCTGCGTGTGGAGACGCTTCTGAAATACGGCGCGATGGAGGAACTGGCGACCGCCTTTCCGGACCCGTCGGCGCGGCGCGCGGAGATCGAGCGGCGCGCTGCCCAATGGGCGAACGAGTTCGACGGAAATTCGCTTCTGACTCTCATGCGGGCCTCGCAAGGCTACGACGCGACGCGCGAGTTGAATCGCATCCGCGCGCGCGTGCTCTACGTGCTGTCGCGGACCGACAAGCTGTTTCCGCCGGCGCTGCGCGACGAGGTCATGCCGGCTCTGGCCGCCGCAGGTGTGGACGCCCGCTATTTCGAAATCGACAGCATCTTCGGCCACCAGGCCTCCGGGGCCGACTGGTCGAAATGGGGGCCTGAATTGAGAAAATTTCTTGATGCACTTTGGACGAATCGTCGCATCTAAGAAATATAGCTTAATTACAATGCATTAGCGTTGTCGTCGTGTGGTATTCCCGCTTCGGCTTCACCAACAATTAATGTGTCTTTCCTATTTTCCTGACAACCATTGGCATCACTCGCCGACCAGCGCATCGCACGGAAGGGTCCGCAAATGAAAATCTCGACAAAGCTTTCGATCATTCCGGCGATCGCCGCGATCGGACTTGTCGTCCTGACGGCCGTCTCGCTTTACGTCGAGTACAGCCAGATGCGCTCAGATGCCGGACGGCGCAGTGCTGCGATTGTCGACGCGGCCACGACGATCATCGCCTACTACGAAGGACAATCGCGCGCCGGCCGCATGGATGTCGAGACGGCGAAGGCGGCGGCGCTCACCGCGGTCAAGGCGATGCGCTATGGCGATGGCGACTATGTATGGATTCAGGACTCCGTACCGAACGTCATCATGCATCCGATCCGCCCGGATCTCGACGGCAAGAACGTCGGAGAGGTCAAGGATCCGAACGGAAATTTCCTGTTCCGCAACTTCGTCGAGACCGTCAAGCGCAGCGGATCGGGGTTCGTCGCCTATCTCTGGCCGAAGCCCGGAAAGGAAAAGCCGGTCGAGAAGATCTCCTTCGTGCGCGAGTTCGACGCGTGGGGATGGATCGTCGGATCGGGCGTGTATATCGACGACGTCAACGACGAGATCATGAAGGATGCCGGACGATTCCTCGCGATCGTCGTCGTGCTCGGCGGGATCGTCTTTGCGGCGAGTCTCGCGCTCGCCCGCTCGATATCGAGGCCGCTGGGCGAGATGATCGGCCTCGTGAAGGAGGTCGCCGGCGGCAACCTCGACGTCAAGATCGCCGGTGCCGACCGCAAGGACGAGATCGGCTCGCTCGGCCAGGCTCTTGGCGTCTTCGTCCAGACCGGCCACGAACAGCGTCGCCTTCAGGCAGCAGCCGATGCCGAGCATGCCTCGCGCGAGCGCCGCGCAAAGGCGGTCGAGAACGTCACGACGGAATTCAACGCGGCTGTCTCGGGCGTCCTGCAAACCCTTTCGACATCCGCCGAGGAAATGCAGGCATCCGCCCGGACGATGACCAACACGGCCGAAACGACCCGCCGCCAGGCCGAGCACGTGACCCAGTCGGCCACGCAGAGCTCGACCAATCTCTCGACTGTCGCCGGCGCTACGGAGGAGATGCTCGCGACTGTTCGCGAGATCGGTCGACAGGTCGAGGAGGCGACGCGCATCGCCGCGGACGCCGTCGCCGAGACAGGGCGGACCGACTCGATCGTTGCAAGTCTCATCGAGGCCGCAAACCAGATCGGGGATGTCGTGAAACTGATCAACGACATCGCCGGCCAGACCAATCTGCTGGCGCTCAACGCGACAATCGAAGCCGCACGTGCGGGCGAGGCCGGCAAGGGCTTCGCCGTCGTCGCTTCGGAAGTGAAGAGCCTCGCAAACCAGACGAGCCGGGCAACCGAAGAAATCGCCGCAAAGATCAAGGCGGTTCAGGCCGCGACCGGGGAAGCCGGCGATTCTCTGGCCAAGGTTTCGCAGATCATTTCCAGCGTCAGCCAGATATCCTCGACGATCGCCGCCGCGGTCGAGCAGCAGGGTGCGTCGACCCAGGAAATCGTCCGCAACGTGCAGGACGCCAACAACATGACGAGCGAAGTGACGCGCGCCATCGGCGACGTGTCGCAGGCCGCCGTCGAAACAGGTGCAGCAGCCAAGGAGGTGCTGACCGCATCGGGCAATCTTGCCCAGCAGGCCGGCGAGCTGCGCGAAGAGGTCGAGTCGTTCCTGTCGGCGATGCGGACAGCCGGCGAACGGCGCATGTTCGAGCGCAGGCCGTGCGACATCGCGGCCCGCGTGGAAGCAGGCGGCCGCAGTTTCGAGGGCCGGATCGTCGATATCTCCGGTGCCGGCTGCCGGTTCATCGGGGATGTCGATCTTTTGCCCGGTGCGGCCGTCCGGATTGCCTTGACGGGATTCGGCGAGCCGCTGGCGGGCCGCCTTGCCCGGCGCGAATCGGGAGAGGCTGGAATCAGTCTTTCCCAAGGCGAGGCCGTCCAACGCGTGGTCCAGGCCGTCATCGCGACGCAAAAGGGTGCCGCGACAGCGGCCTAGGCCGTCTCGGCGAGATTTCGCCAATTCGGGTTCGTCCGCGCGATCATCTGAATCCTCCACGCATGTGGCCAGGTCTCGATGCGCGCGGCGAGCGAACGCGCCGCCGGGATATCGTCGAGCCGCTCGAGCCAGTAGATCGAGAGCGGGGCGAGTCCGGCAAGGTTTCCCGTCGCGCCGACTGTGAGCTCGCCCTGTGGATCGGCGCCCGCGATATAGACAAAAAACGCGGTCCCGTGGGTCGGCGACAGCAAATTCGCATCGCCCGACGCTCTCTGGCCGGCACGCCCACTTTTCTTTTTCGCGCGACCGTCAATTTGCCGCGTCGACATGCCGGGACCATCCTCCATTTACGATGGTAAGACGTGTTGCGCACGGCTTGCAATGCCCGAAACCACCGCCATACTCGTCCGCTGCATGCCCCCCACAAGAAATACAATCAGCCGCGCCGTCGTGTTTGCAGCATTTTTGTATGCTCTGGCCGGGTTGCAACCGGCCGTCGCGGCAACAGACGGACTCCATATCGATGGTGCCGCGATCGGGCCGATTTGGCTGGTTCCGTTCGCGGCGATTCTGGCGGGGATCGCACTTGGTCCGCTTGTAGCGCCGCACGTGTGGCACAGGCACTACGGTAAGTATGCCTTTGCCTGTGCGCTGGCGTTCCTTGTCCCGTGCGCCGCGGCGTTCGGAAGCGCGATCGCGGTCTACGAGTTTATACATACATTCACTGTCGAATATGTGCCGTTCGTCGTCCTGCTTCTTGCCCTCTACGTGACCGCCGGCGGCATCCGCCTGCGTGGCGCGCTTGGCGGGACGCCCGCGGGAAATACCGGCCTGCTTGCGCTTGGCACCTTGCTGGCAAGCATCATGGGGACCACAGGTGCCTGCATGCTGCTGATCCAGCCGCTCCTGCGGTCAAACGCCGGGCGCGCCCGGAACGCGCACGTGTTCGTCTTCTTCATCATTCTCGTCGGAAACGTCGGCGGCGCCCTCACTCCGCTTGGCGATCCGCCGCTTTTCATCGGCTTTCTCGAGGGTGTCGATTTCTTCTGGGTCACCCGCGCGATGTTGCTGCCGATGCTGTTTCTCGCCATTCCGCTGCTAGCGATATTCTATGCGCTCGACCGGCGCATTGCCGTGAGCGAGCCTCCGCAGGCACCGGCTCCCTCCGAGCCCTTCGCGATCGAGGGCAAGCGCAACATTGCGCTCCTTGCGGCCGTCGTCGGCGCGGTTCTCGTGTCCGGCATTTGGCGGGCAGACTGGACAATCGAGATTTTCCATACGGTCATTCCCGGCGAGAATGTCGTGAGGACGCTCGTACTGCTCGCGGTCGCCGCACTGTCGCTCGCGATCACGCCGCCGGCAATCCGCGAGGCGAACGGGTTCGACTGGGGTCCGATGGCGGAGGTCGCCAAGCTCTTCATCGGAATTTTCATCACGATCATCCCGGCGATCGCGATCGTGCGCGCCGGGAGCGATGGCGCGCTTGCGTCGCTCGTTGGATTTCTCGATGCCGGCGGGCATCCGAACGACATGGTCTATTTCTGGGCGACCGGCGTGCTTTCGGCCTTTCTCGACAACGCGCCCACCTATCTGCTGTTCTTCAATCTTGCAGGCGGCGATGCCGCCACGCTTATGACGACGCTTGCGCGCACGCTGCTGGCCATATCGGCCGGCGCCGTGTTCATGGGTGCGCTTACGTATATCGGGAACGCCCCGAACTTCATGGTGAAGGCGATGGCCGAGGCGAAGGGCGTGCGAATGCCGTCCTTCTTCGGCTACATGGGATGGTCGTTGGCCGTCCTGCTCCCGCTGCTCGTCCTGCAAGCGATGGTCTTCTTTACTTGACGCGGGCGCCGGACCCCGGCGAGTGTCGGCGGTACGGAAAGCAAGCAAGAAAAGGCAGGGCATGGAAACGTTGCGTCGCAGATTCGGACTTGTCGCCTTCGTGCTCGGGGCGGCTGCCCTTGCCAGCCCCGCACATGCGGCCGAAGCTCTCGATGGCGCATCGCTTTCGGCATGGTGGGCGGTTCCGTTCGTCGGCGTCCTTCTCTCGATCGCCATCCTGCCACTTGCCGCACCCGCGCTCTGGCACCACCACTACGGAAAGATCGCGCTCGGGTGGGCGATTGCCTTCGTCGTCCCCTTCCTTGCCACGCAGCCGGCCGGGCTTGTGGTCGAGACGATGGCGCATGTCATGCTGGCGGAATACCTCCCGTTCCTGATCCTCATCGGGACACTCTTCACGATTGCCGGCGGCGTTCTCGTGCGCGGAAACATCCATGGCTCGCCGGGCATGAATGTCCGCCTGCTCGCGATCGGCACTCTCATCGCCAGCATCACGGGCACGACGGGTGCCGCGATGCTGATGATCCGGCCGGTTCTCCGTGCCAACGACGAGCGACGGCACAATGCGCATGTCGTCGTGTTTTTCATCTTCCTCGTCGCGAATGTCGGCGGCAGCCTCACGCCACTCGGCGATCCGCCGCTCTTCCTCGGCTTCCTCAAGGGTGTCGACTTCTTCTGGCCGACGGTACACATGGCGGCACCGATGGTGCTCGTCTGCGCCATCCTGCTCTGCGCGTTCTACGTGCTCGACGTCTGGTTTTACCGGTTCGACACGCATCTGCCACCGCGCCCGGACCCGACGCCCGATACGCGCGTGCGTCTGGACGGGCAGATCAACCTGGTCCTGCTCGGTGGAGTCGTGGCGGCAGTCCTCATGTCCGGCGTATGGAAGCCCGGCATAGAGATCGTCGTCCTCGGAACGCACATGCCGCTGGAAGGTCTGGCCCGCGATGCGATCCTGCTGGCGCTCGCCGCGATCTCGCTGAAACTCACGCCGGCCGGCGTACGCGAGGGAAATGACTTCACCTGGGGCCCGATCCTGGAGGTCGCGAAGCTGTTCTTCGGCATCTTCGCGACGATCGTGCCGGTCATCGCGATGCTGCGGGCAGGCCCCGGAGGCGCATTCGCGTCGGTCGTGGCGCTTGTCACCGGGCCCGACGGAAAGCCGAATGACACCATGTATTTCTGGATGTCCGGCGGCCTGTCGAGCTTCCTCGACAATGCGCCGACCTATCTGGTGTTCTTCAATCTTGCGAGCGGCGACGCCCAAGAGATGATGGGCCCGCTTGCCTCGACGCTGCTTGCCATCTCCGCGGGGTCGGTCTTCATGGGGGCGAATACGTATATCGGAAATGCGCCCAACTTCATGGTCAAGTCGATCGCGGAGGCCGGCGGCGTCAAAATGCCGAGCTTCGTGGGCTACATGGCATGGTCGTGCGCGTTCCTGATCCCCTGCTTCGCGATCGTCACGTTCTTCTTCTTCCGCTAGCCGCCTCGGCGGCCTTTCGCGCGACGGACTGCAGCGCCTCGCGCGAATCCGCCGGTACCGTCCGGCATCTGCGCTTCGCGCCGCAGACCGTACACGCGTGAACGAGCGACCAGTCTCCGCCCTTCGTCTCGACCGAGACCGGGCGCATCAGGCCGCCGCAGGTCTCGGCACGATCGCCGGGGTTCACGTCGACATGCGCGGACCAGAGGCAGTGCGGGCAATGGTTCGTATAGCCGTCTCCCGACACGCTGCGGCCGCAATTCGCGCAGACGAAATTTTCGACCTTGCGCTGGAATTTCCGGCTCACAGCCCGATGATCCAGCGCGCAAGTCCGTAGGCCGCCCCCGCGAACACGAGCCAATGGATTGCCGTGCCAAAGCGGACCAGAGCAAAAAGCGCCACGGCGGCGACGGCGACAGCCGCAAGATCGATCCTCCCGGACGATCCCATGAAGACCGCCGTGCCGAGGAAGACCGCGAGATTGAGAACGACGCCGACGACCGCCGCCGTTATCGCCCCGAGCGCCGCCGACGCCGCCCGGTTCTCGTGCAATCCTTCGATATAGGGGGCCGCGGCAAGGATGAAGAAGAAGCTCGGCAGGAAGGTGACGTAGCTTGCAAGGAGCGCCCCCATCGCGGCCGGCAATAGCGGATCGGAAGCGGCCGTATTCCAGCCGGCGAAGAAGCCGACATACTGAAGCACGAGGATGAGCGGCCCCGGCGTGGTTTCGGCAAGCGCCAGCCCGTTCAGCATTTCCGCGGGCGACAGCCATGCGTAGACGCGCACGGCGGCATCGGCAACATACGGCAGGACCGCATAGGCGCCCCCGAAGGTGACAAAGGCGGCCTTCGTGAAAAGGTCGGCAATATCGAGAAACGGCCGCGTTCCCATCGCCCAGAGAACGGCACCGACCGGGATCGCCCACAGTACGGCGAAGACGATCGACAGCCCGGCAAACCGGCGCGATGCATTCGGCGGAAGTGCGGCGAAATGCGGCACCTCGTCACCGTCGACGGCTGCGCCGTGGGCCCCGCCGGCGAACGGGGATTCCCGGCCGCCAAGCGTGGAAAGCCAGCCGATTCCCGCGGCCGCCACGACAACCCAAGGGAACCCGACACCGAGCAGGTGGATGGCGACGAACGCAGCGGCAGCCAAAGCCGCAGGCGGCCAGCCGCCCAGGGCCTTGCGCCCGATCCGCCAGACAGCGTGCCCGACGATGGCGACGACGACGGGCTTCAATCCATCGAAGATCGCGCCGACAAACCCGGTCTCGCCGTGCGCCGCCGCAAGCCAGGAAAGCGCCAGCATGCATGCCATGCCGGGAAGCACGAAGAGCGCGCCGGCCGCGATCCCTCCGGCCGTCCCGTGCAACCGCCACCCGATATAGATTGCCAGCTGGGTTGCTTCGGGGCCCGGCAGCAATGTCGCGAAGGACAGTCCTCGCAGAAAGGCACGTTGACCGATCCATCGCCGGCCATCGACAAGATCGTGCTGCATCATGGCGATCTGCCCGGCCGGGCCGCCAAACGACAGGCACCCCAGCCGGAACCAGTAGGCGAGCGCCGTGGCAAAGCCGGGCCGATCCGGAATGGCGGGTGCGGAAGCGTCGGGCATCGCGTTTCCTCTGCTCTTGAGGTCCTCACTCATACGCTGCCCCTGCCCTTGGCGTCGAGGCTTCCGCCGGACGCGCGCCAGCCGACAATACCGACATCGAGATGACGCGCGCGAAAGCCCTGCGCGCGAAGGGCAGCCGCAGTATCCCGGCTGAACGAAAAGCCGTAGACGCAGTAGACGACGATCTCCCGGTCCTTCGGAAGGCCCGCCGCAAAGCCGTCGGGCGCCGCCGGATCGACGCGCAACGCGCCGGGAAGCACCGTCTCCGCCGCGGCATAGGTCGGCCCGCGCCGCGCATCGACGAACACGCCGCCGAAATCGCCGAGCTCGGCGATGGACGTCGCGTAAGGAACCTGCGGCGGGGGCGCGCCGCGCCAGCGTGCGGCCGCCGCAGTCCAGTCGATCGCGCCGAGCCAGGCGTCGACATAGGCGGTCGCGTTGGCGCCGTAGTCGAGATGGTAGGCGTGCTCGTACATGTCGAGCGCCACGAGCGGCACCGCACCCGCGAAACCCATCGTGTGATCGGCACACCACTGGATCGCGAGACGGCCCGAGCGCATCTCGCGCACGAGCACGACCCAGCCGGACCCGCCGGCAAGCGCCCGGCCACAGGCCGCAAAGCGCGCGCGCCAGGCCTCGTAGGACCCGAAGTCGCGGTCGATCGCCGCCGCAAGATCGGGCGGCGGCGGCATTGCCGGTCCGAGCGCTTCGAAATGGATCTCGTGCAACAGCATCGAGTTGTAGGCAACCAGCTCCTCGCGCTTGAGCGCGTTCCAGTCGAAGCCTGGCGCTGTCGCGGGATCAAGTGCTGCCAGCCGCGCCGTGATCGCGTCGAGCCGGCGCACGGCACCCGCGTAGTTGTTCTCGTAGTGGCTGGCGACGAGCCGCTCGCTGAACCCCGGATAGGATTCGGGCTTGGCACCGAGTGGCTTCAAGGTCTTCAAATACGACATCGTCCGCAATCCTCCCGCAAAAGCCCACAATTCGGGCTTCCGGAAGGCAGTGCTTGGACGACGGATCGTCTGGGGAAATTGCGGGGCGACTGCCGTTAGCCCCGCGCGGGTTTCTATATTCCCGCGCGGGTCGCCGATCAAGAGCCTTTCGCGCTAAGGCTTGGGACCGCTCCACGGCTGAAGCGCGGCGCGCTTCGCCGCACGCTGTTCGTCCGGCGACTTCTTGTAGTCGTGGCCGAACGGCGCGCTCTCGAACGAGCCGTAGGTGGGGTTGGGCAGCACGATCCATTCGCGCCCCCAGCGCTCCTTGTTCGCCTCGAACACCTTGAGCCGTTCGGCCTCGGAGGTACGGTATTCGTCGACGAAATCGCCGAAATTGTCGCCGATGTTCAGGAGAACACGATAATCCTTGGCGATGAAGGCACGCCGCGTGCCCTTCTGGGAGGTCCAGTCGGGCTTCTCGCGCGAGGCGAGCACCGTGTCGACATTGCCGCCCATCGGAAATCCCAAGGCCTCGAGATTCTTGACTGTCGACGGCTTCTCTTCGGCCGTCCGGTTCGTGACGTAGAAAACCTTCACGCCCTTGGACTGGGCGTATTTCGCGAAATCGAGCGCTCCGGGAATGGCAAGCGATGTCTGGCTGTTGACGAACTGGGTCCAGGTCTTCGGATTGAAGGAAGTGCCTGCAATCACCATCCACGCCTGATAGCCGGAATTGTCCATGAGCGTCTCGTCGGCATCGATCACGACCGCCGGCGGCTTGTCCGCGAAAGGCTGGGTCTGCTCGGCCGGCGCGCCGGTCCAGCTCCGGTCGGCGAGCGCCTGATCGAGCCGCATGCGTGCCAGGGCGAACGCACTGGCAGCAGCGCCTTTGTATTCCACCGAGCGTTGCATCCATAGCACGGCATTGAGATTGTCGTCGGCCGGTACGGGATCCGCGGCAAAGGCCGGGGCCGCAAAGAGAACGAACAAGAGCGCGCCGGCGGCTACGCCGCGACGGAAATCGAATTTGGCGGGCACGGGTACACCTCCTCGGGATGCGGGATGGCCGCAGGGATGGTGTCGCAGGCGCGACGGGCCGCGCAATCGAATTGTCGCAATTCGGGTAACAGCCCGGCGTGGCGGGCCACTACTTGAAGCGGACCTTGATGATTTCGTATGCCTTGTGTCCGCGCGGCGTGGCGACTTCGACGGTATCGCCGGCCTGCTTGTTGATCAGGGCGCGCGCAAGCGGCGACGTGATCGAAATACGGCCCTTTTCGACATCGGCTTCGTCCGCGCCGACGATCTGATAGGTCGCTTCCTCGTCGGTATCCTCGTCGGCGAGTGTGACCTTCGCACCGAATTTCACCTGCTTGCCGGTGAGCGAAGCCACATCGATGACCTCGCCACGGCTGACCTTGTCCTCGAGTTCGGCGATCCGGCCCTCGATGAACGACTGGCGCTCGCGCGCGGCGTGATACTCGGCGTTCTCCGAAAGGTCCCCGTGGTCGCGTGCCTCGGCGATCGCTCGGATAACTGCCGGCCGCTCGACCGTCTTCAGGTTCTTGAGCTCCGCTTCGAGGCGATCGAAGCCCTCGCGCGTCATCGGAATCTTGTCCATCTCAGACCGTACCCGAACTCCGTTTCTCCCGGCTGCGGCCCGGCGGAAAATGCCGTTTCGCAATGCCTTCCAGCCTCGGCGACCCGCAACGGATCGGCCGTCCTGCAGTCCCGCATACTCGGGGGTTTGCCGTCAGAAGGCCCCTTTAAAGTACGCTTGGAGGGGGGCGACTTCAAGACTGCCGGAACGGAGCGCCGCTATGGCCTCGGCTGCCGCGCGAGCACCAGATACGGTAGTGTAGTACGCAATTCCGCCCATTAGCGCGGCCTGCCGGAGGCTGAAGGAGTCCGACACGGCCTGCGCACCTTCGGTCGTGTTGAACACGAGATGGACCTGACCGGACTTCATCGCATCGACGATATGCGGCCGCCCCTCCAGCACCTTGTTGACGCGCACGACCTCCAGTCCGCTCTTTTCCAGAAAGGTCGCCGTTCCGCCGGTTGCGAGAATCTTGAACCCGAACGACGCGAGCTTTCGCGCCGGTCCGACAATCCCCTTCTTGTCGGCATCGCGGACCGAGATGAAAACAGAGCCGCTGACCGGCAGCTTCTGCGAAGCGCCCAGCTGCGCCTTCGCGAACGCATGGCCGAAATCGGCGTCGATGCCCATCACTTCGCCGGTCGATTTCATCTCCGGACCCAGGATCGTGTCCGAGCCGGGAAAGCGCGCGAAGGGGAACACGGCTTCCTTGACCGCCACATGGTCGAGCTTGCGCTTCTTGAGCTTGAACGAGGCGAGCGGCTCGCCCGCCATGATCCGGGCTGCGATCTTTGCGATCGGCACGCCCGTCGCCTTGGCGACGAACGGGACCGTACGCGAGGCGCGCGGATTGACCTCCAGCACGTACACGCGGGCATCCTTGACCGCATACTGGACGTTCATGAGCCCGACGACGCCAAGGCCCCTGGCAAGTTCGACCGTCTGCCTCTCGATCTCGTCGAGGATCTTCTTGGGCAGCGAATAGGGCGGCAGCGAACAGGCGCTGTCGCCAGAATGGATACCGGCCTCTTCGATGTGCTCCATGATGCCCGCGACATGCACGCCCTCGCCGTCGGCGACCGCATCGACGTCCACCTCGATCGCTTCCTGCAGGTAACTGTCGACAAGCACCGGATTCTTGCCCGACACGCGCACCGCCTCGGCGATGAACCCGCGCAGCTGGTCGACCGAGTGCACGATCTTCATCGCGCGCCCGCCCAGCACATAGCTCGGACGCAGCAGCACCGGGTAACCGATCTTGGCGGCAACCTCCTCGGCCTCCTTGGCCGAATGCGCGGTGCCGGAGGCGGGCTGTTCGAGCTTCAGCTTGTCCAGCAGCTTGGCGAACCGCTCGCGATCCTCGGCGAGATCGATCGCGTCTGGCGACGTGCCGAGGATCGGGATGCCCGCGTCGGCCAGCGCGTGTGCGAGACGCAGCGGCGTCTGACCGCCAAACTGGCAGATGACGCCAAGCACGCGGCCCTTCGCCTGCTCGCGGCGGACGATCTCGATGACTGTCTCGGGCGTCAGCGGCTCGAAATAGAGGCGGTCGGCCGTGTCGTAGTCGGTCGACACCGTCTCGGGGTTGCAGTTGACCATGATGGTCTCGAAGCCGGCCTCGCGCAGCGCGTAGACGGCATGCACGCAGCAATAGTCGAACTCGATGCCCTGGCCGATGCGGTTCGGCCCGCCGCCAAGGATCACGACCTTGTCGCGGTCGCTGACTTCGTCCTCGCTCTCGACGCCGTCGAAAGACGGGGTCTCGTAGGCCGAGTAGAGGTACGGCGTCTTGCTAGCGAATTCCGCGGCACACGTGTCGATGCGCTTGAAGACCGGGACCACGCCGGCAGCTCGCCGTGCGGCGGCGACTTCGGCCTCGCTCTTCTTGGCAAGCTGCGCGAGCTTGGCGTCGCCGAAGCCCATCTGCTTGACGCGGGTCCAGCCGGCGAAATCCTTCGGCAGGCCCTTCTTGCGTATTTCGGCCTCTGCCGAGACGAGGTCCTCGATCTGGCGCACGAACCACGGGTCGAAGCTGGAAATCCGGCAGATCTCTTCGACCGCAAAGCCGAAGCGCAGCGCCTGCGCGATCACGAGGACGCGGTCCGGCGTGGGCTTCGCCAGCGCGGCGACGATCGCCTCGCGGATCTTTCCGGCGTCGTCGTCCGGAATGTCGATTTCATCGAGGCCGGTGAGGCCCGTCTCCATCGAACGCAGCGCCTTCTGCAGCGCCTCCTGGAACGAGCGGCCGATCGACATCGCCTCGCCGACCGACTTCATCGATGTCGATAGCAGGGCCGGCGTGCCGGGGAACTTCTCGAACGTGAAACGCGGCATCTTGACGACGACGTAATCGATCGTCGGCTCGAAGGAGGCAGGCGTGACGCCCGTGATGTCATTGTCGAGTTCGTCGAGCGTGTAGCCGACCGCGAGTTTCGCCGCGATCTTGGCGATGGGAAAGCCCGTCGCCTTCGACGCCAACGCCGAGGAACGCGAGACGCGCGGGTTCATCTCGATGACCACCATGCGGCCCGTCTTCGGGTCGATGGCGAACTGCACGTTCGAGCCGCCGGTATCGACGCCGATCTCGCGCAGCGTCGCGATCGACGCGTTGCGCATGATCTGGAATTCCTTGTCGGTCAGCGTCAGGGCCGGCGCCACCGTCACGCTGTCGCCCGTGTGGATGCCCATCGGATCGACATTCTCGATCGAGCAGACGATGATGCAGTTGTCCTTGCGGTCGCGGACGACCTCCATCTCGAATTCTTTCCAGCCGAGCACGCTTTCCTCGACGAGGGTGGAGCCAACCGGGCTCGCCCGCAGCGCGCCGAACACGATCTGCTCGTATTCCTCCTCGTTGTAGGCGATGCCGCCGCCCGTCCCCGCAAGCGTGAAGCTCGGACGGATGATCGCGGGCAGGCCCACCTTCGCGAGCGCTTCCTTTGCCTCGTCCATGCTCTTGACCAGCACGGACTTGGGGCTCTCGAGGCCGATCTTGTCCATCGCATCGCGGAATCGCAGCCGGTCCTCCGCCTTGTCGATCGCATCGCGGTTTGCGCCGATGAGCTCGACGCCGAACTTCTCGAGCACGCCCGTGTCGGCGAGCTTCATGGCGACGTTGAGCGCCGTCTGCCCGCCCATCGTGGGAAGCAGCGCATCGGGCCGTTCCTTGGCGATGATCTTCTCGACGATCTCCGGTGTCACCGGCTCGACATACGTCGCGTCGGCCAGCGAAGGATCGGTCATGATCGTCGCCGGATTCGAGTTCACCAGGATGATCCGGTAGCCCTCCTGGCGCAGCGCGCGGCACGCCTGCGTTCCCGAATAGTCGAACTCGCAGGCCTGTCCGATGACGATCGGGCCGGCGCCGATGATGAGGATCGACTTGATGTCTGTGCGCTTTGGCATGGGTCAGGCCGCCTTCGGGTTAGCCATCAGCGCGGTGAAGCGCTCGAACAGGTAATGTGCGTCCTGCGGACCGGGGCTCGCCTCGGGGTGATACTGGACGGAAAATGCGGGCCGGTCGGTGCAACGCAGCCCCTCGTTCGTCTTGTCGAAGAGCGAGATGTGGGTGACGACCGCGGTCTTCGGCAGCGTCTCGGGAATCACGGCGAAGCCGTGGTTCTGCGACGTGATCTCGACCTTGCCGGTCTCGAGGTCCTGCACCGGATGGTTGGCGCCGCGATGGCCGAGATGGAGCTTTTTGGTCTGTGCGCCAAGAGCGAGCGCCAGAAGCTGGTGGCCAAGGCAGATGCCGAAGATCGGGACACGCTTTTCCAGTAGCGCCCTGATGACCGGGACCGCGTAGATGCCTGTCGCCGCCGGATCGCCGGGGCCGTTGGACAGGAAGACGCCGTCCGGCTTGTGGCGCAGGATGTCCTCGGCCGAGGCCGAGGCCGGCACGACCGTCACCTTGCAGCCGGCCTGTGCCAGGCAGCGCAGGATGTTGCGCTTGGCGCCGTAGTCGACCGCAACGACGTTGAACCTTGGCTTGGCAAGCTTGCCGTATCCCCTTCCGAGCTGCCAGGCCGTCTCGTCCCACGAATAGCTCTGGCGAGTCGTCACGTCCTTGGCGAGGTCCATGCCCTCGAGGCCGGGCCATGCCTTCGCTTCGGCAACCAGCGCCTCGGCGTCCAGCTTTCCGTCGGGCGCATGGACGATCGTGCCGCTCGGCGCGCCGGTGTCGCGGATGTGCCGGGTCAGCGCACGCGTATCGACGCCGCAGATGCCCGGAAGGCCGTTTGCCTTCAACCACGCGTCGAGATGGCGCGTGGCACGGAAATTCGACGGCTCGGTGATGTCGGCGCGCAGCACGAGGCCGCGCGCGGCCGGCGTCACCGTCTCGATGTCTTCCTCGTTCGTGCCGACATTGCCGACATGCGGGAAGGTGAAGGTGATGATCTGCCCGGCATAGGACGGATCGGTGAGGATCTCCTGATAGCCGGTGATCGAGGTGTTGAAGCACACCTCTCCGGTCTTCTTCGCCGCGGCACCGATGCCCCTGCCCCAGAAGATGGCGCCGTCGGAAAGCGCCAGGGCGGCTGTCGTACCGGCTGGCGGCGTGGCGGTTGCAGAACGTTTGCGCGCGGTCATCTTTGCCCCCGTCGGATCGCTCGGCGTCGAAATCGGCGAGCGGTCTAGAGACGGAGGCCGATCCGGTCAACCCCGTGTTTTTTCGATATAATCATATGATTTATATATGTTTTTCATGCACCGTGCGCCGGTCAATGCGAATCGATTGGCGATTCCGTCTCGAATTTATTATCCATTCGGTACAGACTTTACCGAATGGTCCATACAATTGAGGATGCCGCCATGCCCCGCCAGGTCGCCGAGCGCACCGACCTCCTGCCCAAGCTTGCCGATGTCTTCCGGACGCACGGATACGAGGGATCGACCCTCGGCGAGATCGGCCGCGTGACCGGACTGGGCAAAGGCAGCCTCTACCACTTCTTCCCGCGCGGGAAAGCCGAGATGGCCGAAGCCGTCCTGGCGGATATCGAGAGCTGGTTCGAAGTGAACGTGCTGGGGCCGCTGCGGCATCCCGGCGACCCGCGCCGTTCCATCCGCGAGATGTGCCATGCCATCGACGCGCACCACCGCGGCGGCAGGCGCGTGTGCCCCTTTGCGCTCTTCGCACTTGGCGGTGCGCGCGAACCGTTTGCGCCGGCGCTCCGCCGCCATTTCCAGCAATGGTCGGAGGCGCTCGCCCGTGTCCTTGTACTGGCCGGCCGGGGACCGGCGCCGGCGAGGACGGAAGCGGCCGACGCGATTGCGGCGATTCAGGGGGCGATGGTGCTGGCCCGCGCGGCCGACGATCCGCGCGTGTTCGCCGGTGCGGTCGCGCGAGTCGAAGCCCGGCTGCTCGCCTAGCCGAGCGCGGCAGGCCTCGGCCCGCCTGTCGCCCAGTCGATGAGTTCGACCGTGTGGACGACCGGCAATTCGGCCGCCGACGCGATTTGCGCCATGCAGCCGATATTTCCCGCGGCGACGGCAGCCGCGCCGGTCGCCTTCAGGTTCGCGACCTTGCGGGCCTGCAGGGCGTTCGCGATGTCCGGCTGCATCAGGTTGTAGGTGCCGGCCGATCCGCAGCACAGGTGACCCTCGGCGGGATCGCGCACGTCGAAGCCTGCGTCAGCAAGCAGCTTGCGCGGCAAAGCGCCCAACTTCTGGCCGTGCTGCAGCGAACACGCGGAATGGTAAGCGACGACGAGCCTCTCGGGCGCCTTCGCGCTCGGCGCAAGCTCCGCAACGAGTTCGCTCACGTCGCGCGTGCGCTTCGAAATCTCTGCGGCGGCATCCTTCAGCTCCGCGTCCTCGCGGAACATGAAGCCGTAGTCCTTCACGGTCGTGCCGCAACCCGATGCATTCACAACCACGGTGTCGGGCCCCTTTCCGCCCCACAGGCGCATCCAGGCTCGGATATTCGCCGCCGCTGCGACGTGGCTCGCGTCGGTCTTGCCCATGTGGTGGACGAGTGCGCCGCAGCAGCCTGCCCCTTCGGCGACGGCAACCTCGCAGCCCAGGCGCGTCAGCAGCCGGATCGTCGCCTCGTTGATCTGCGGCGCCAGCACCTGCTGCGCACAGCCGGCGAGGATCGCCACGCGCTTCCGGACGGGCCCCTGCGCCGCGAAGATCTGCGGCCGGTCGACCGGCGAGGGCGACGGGATCGCGCGGGGCGCCATGCGCAGCATCGCCCGCAGCCGCGCGAACGGCCCCGTCTTCGGCAGCACGCCGGCCAGCGGCCGGGCCAGCAGCGCGCCCACAAGCGCCAGACGGAATCGCGCCGGGCTCGGCAGCACGAATTCTAGGACCGACCGCAGCAGCCGTTCGTGCCACGGTCGCACGAATGTCGTCTCGATATGCGCACGTGCATGATCGACGAGATGCATGTAGTTCACGCCCGACGGGCAGGTTGTCATGCACGACAGGCACGACAGGCAGCGATCGACGTGCCGGACCGTCCGCTCGTCGGCGGCGCGCCCTTTTTCCAGCATGTCCTTGATCAGGTAGATCCGCCCGCGCGGACTGTCGAGCTCGTCACCGAGAAGCACATAAGTCGGACATGTCGCCGTACAGAAGCCGCAATGCACGCACTTGCGCAGGATCGTCTCGGATTCGCGGACGGCAGGATCGGCAAGCTGGGCCAACGTGAAGGTGGTCTGCATGAGCCGGTCAGATCCCTTCGTACATGCGGCCGGGATTGAGAATGCCGCGCGGGTCGAACTGCGCCTTGACGCCGCGATTGAGCGCGGCGACAGCCACTGCGGGTGGCTCGAACACCGACAGGCGCGTACGCGTGCCGGCCGATGCACGCATCAGCGTCGCGTGGCCTTCGCCGAATGAAGCGCGGATCGCGGTGGCGGACGCATCGCCCATGTCGGGAACGGACAGCCAGACGAGCCCGCCACCCCAGTCGAGGAACCAATCCGCATCCGGCACCACGGCGGCAACCGTGGGCCCCTGCGTGGGCGCGACCGACACCCGCCATAGGGCCGTATCGGCGGCCGGCAGCAGGGTGGCCACATCGCGCACCTCCCGCCAGAGAAGGACCGAGCGCATCGAGTGCAGCTCCTCGACCGGCCCAAGCGCACCCAGGCTGCCGCGCAGCGCCTCGCAGCGTGCGGCAACCGAGACAGCCGTCCCCTCGACGCGGATCGCCGTCACGCTTGTTCCGGCGCCGGCCACATGGTCGACACCCGAACGCTTCGCGGCAATGGCCGGCAGGTAAGCCGCACCCGATACCTCCCATGGACTGTTGAGCGCGTCGGCCATCGCGGTGACGGCCTTCGCGGGCGCGAGGCCAAACACGAGGACGGTGCGCGTCTTGGACGCGGCCGGCATCACCTTGACCGTCACGCGGTCGACGACTGCCAGCGTGCCCATCGAACCGGCGACAAGCTTGGGCAGGTCGTAGCCCGTGACGTTCTTGACCACACGGCCGCCCGCCTTGAATTCCTCCCCGCGGCCCGACACGCCGGAGAAACCGAGAAAATGGTCGCGTGCCGACCCCATCTTGATTCGGCGCGGTCCAGCCAGATTCGCGGCCAGCGATCCGCCGATCGTGCCGCCACCGGGCGCAAGGCCGTAGAGCGCACCGAAATCGGGCGGCTCGAACGCGAGCATCTGCGCGCGCTGCTCGAGGAGCAAAAGGATATCCCGCATCGGCGTCGCGGCGCCGCATGTCAGGACGAGTTCCTCCGGCTCGTACTCGATGCCGCCGGAAAGCCCGGACACATCGAGCTTGCGTGCCGGTCGCTGGGGCCGGCCAAGTCCGGACTTCGTGCCGCCAGCAACGATCTCGAGCGGCACGGACTCGGCGGCCGCCCAGGCAAGGACGTCGCGCAGCTGTTTGGCGTCGGAAGGCTTCAGGTCGCTCACGTTTCAGAACCGCGGCAGGTCGGGGAACGGCACCTGCCCCTTGTGAACGCGCATCCGGCCCATCTCGGCGCAGCGATGAAGCTGCGGAAAGACCTTTCCGGGATTGAGGAGTGCGTCGGGATCAAAGGCGCATTTGAGCCGCATCTGCGTCGCGAGATCGTCCTCGTCGAACATCGCCGGCATCAGGTCGCGCTTTTCGATGCCGACTCCGTGCTCGCCGGTCAGCACGCCGCCCACTTCCACGCAAAGGCGAAGGATGTCCGCGCCGCATTTCTCCGCAGCCAGCAGGTCGCCGTCCTTGTTGGCGTCGAACAGGATCAGCGGATGCAGGTTGCCGTCGCCCGCATGGAACACGTTGGCCACGCCAACACCATGGCGCGCGGCAATTTCGGAAATGCCGCGCAGGACCTCGGCCAGCTTCTTTCGCGGGATTGTGCCATCCATGCACATATAGTCGGGACTGATGCGCCCCACGGCCGGAAAGGCCGACTTGCGCCCTGCCCAGAAGCGCAGCCGCTCGTCCTCGCTTTCCGAAATGCGGCTGTAGACCGCCTTGTTCTCGCGCGCAATTCGATCCACCGCGGCGATGAGGTCGTCGACTTCCGCCCTGGGACCGTCGAGTTCGACGATCAGCAGGCTTTCCACATCCAGCGGATAGCCCGCGTTCACGAAAGCTTCGGCGGCATGGATCGCGGGCTTGTCCATCATCTCGATGCCGCCGGGGATGATGCCTTCGGCAATGATCTGGGCGACGCAGTTGCCGCCGTCCTCGAGCGTGGGAAAGCCGACAAGCACCGCGCGCGCCGTCTCGGGCCGGCGCAGCAGGCGCACTGTCACCTCGGTCACGACGCCCAGCAGGCCCTCGGAGCCGACCACGACGCCGAGAAGGTCGTAGCCGCCGGCATCGAGATGCTTGCCGCCCAGACGGACGACCTCGCCCGCCATCGTCACGAGTTCGACCCCGAGCACGTTGTTGGTCGTAAGGCCGTATTTGAGGCAGTGGACGCCGCCCGAGTTCTCCGCGACGTTTCCGCCGATCGTGCAGGCGATCTGCGAGGACGGATCGGGCGCATAGTAGAAGCCCGCGTGCTGCACGGCCTGCGTGATGCCGAGATTCGTCACGCCCGGCTGCACGCGCGCGCATCGGTTCGTGTAGTCGACCTCGAGCACCTTGTTGAACTTCGCCATGCCGAGAAGAACGCCATCCTCGAGCGGAAGGGCGCCGCCCGAAAGCCCCGTGCCCGCGCCGCGCGGCACGACGCGGATGTTGCCTTCGCGGCAGTAGCGCAGAACCGCGGCAACCTGCTCGACAGTCGATGGCAGCACCACGACCATCGGGACAGCACGGTAGATCGCGAGCCCGTCGCTTTCGAAGGCGCGGCGCTCTTCGAGCGCGTCAATGACACCCTCGCCCGGAACGATCGCGCGCAGGTCGGCGACGATCCGTTCGCGGCGGGAAAGCACGGCCTGATCGGGGGCCGGCATCGTCAGCATGGCTTTTCGCTCCCCACGAATTGCATGAACGAATTTAGGGGGAGCCCGCCGGTCGCCCAAAGAAAAAACCGCGCCGATTGCCCGGCGCGGTTTTTCGGATGAGAAGAACGGTCGGCCGCGAGGCCGGCCTGCTTCAGCCCTGACGGGCCTTGAAACGGGGGTTCTTCTTGTTGATGACGTAGACGCGGCCCTTGCGACGGACGATCTTGCAGTCCTTGTCGCGCTTCTTGGCCGACTTCAGCGAATTCACGACCTTCATGATCGACGTCCCGGTGTCTCGAATGGCGCGACGGCCAAGGCGATGCCCCGGCCGAAAGAGGCGCGACCATACGGATGGGCCGCAGCCGTGTCAACCCGTCCGGAACTGTCTGAAACAGCATACATTTGAGTTCATCGGGACGCTGCCGTGTCATGTACACAGACCCAATGCCGCGCACCATCGAGGCCAGTCCAGCCCCCCAGAACCACGTCAATTCCATATGACAGGCCGCACGGCGGCGTCCAAACACCGCTAAGCGATAGAAATTATTACCAAGTTTTTAACCTTATATTTGTAGCCCGATTTACTTCGGCCTTTGATTTGTAAGCATTTTTTGTCGCCAAATTTGATCTAGCGCAGCGCGCTTTCGGATCCTCACAGATAATTTTGCGTCTAAGATCTCGATGCGGATTTCACGCCCTACGTTCGACGCGAGAAGCACGACGGAGCCCCCCTTGGAAA
This sequence comes from Rhodospirillales bacterium, assembly GCA_016794025.1. Classification (GTDB taxonomy): domain Bacteria; phylum Pseudomonadota; class Alphaproteobacteria; order CACIAM-22H2; family CACIAM-22H2; genus Tagaea. Next base: position 36,033 of record JAEUKX010000014.1, read on the forward strand.
TTCGCGCCTACCCCGCCCTTTTCGTTCCGCCGTCGCCGCCACCATTGGTCGTTCCGAAGGTCGAACTCGTCCTGGCTCTCGGGCGCGCCATCGAACTCCTCGACTCCTCGCTCGGAAGACATCAGAAGCGCGTCGCCCTGATCGCGGCGAATCTTGTCGACGGGATCGGACTTCGGTCGACTGACGTTTCGCGGACCGTGATGGCGGCACTCCTTCACGGAGTCGGCGCGCTCGCACGGCAAGAGCATACGCGAAATCCGGAAGTCGGCGCGCGGTTTCTGGAGATTTCACCCCTGACGCGCGACCTGTCGCCGATCGTTGCGGCTTCGCGCGACAGCTTCCGCGCGCTGAAAATGCGGCTTGGCCTCACCCTCGACAATGCGCTCATCGCCCAGGCACTGCATCTTGCGAGCCGGATCGATGACGCGATCGAGCCGGACGTCTTTGTGCTCGCGCAGGCGGCCCGCCTGCGCGACGAGGCACTCGCCTTCGCGCGCACGGAGCTCGATCCGCGTATTGCCGACGCCTTCGAGCGCCTGAGCCACACGGATTCGTTCTGGCTCGACGCGGCCGACTTCGACATCGATGCGCGGGTCCGCCTGAGACTGTCGCACATGTCGTCGGTACAGGCCGATCTGGACGCGCTGCAGGATTTCGGGCGGCTCTATTCGGTTCTGGTCGACTCGCGCTCGCCGTACACCGCAACCCATTCCTGGGGCGTTGCGGCCGTCGCCAACTGCCTTGCGGCCTGGAGCGGCTTCGACGGCGAGACGGTCCAGCAGATCGAGATTGCGGCACAGCTCCACGACATCGGCAAGATCGTCGTGCCGAGCGACATCATCGAGAAGCCTGCGGGCCTTTCGCCGGCCGAGTTCGGGACCGTCCGGGGGCACGCCTATTTCACGGGATGCCTGCTCGGCACTGTGCCTGGCCTCCATCGAATCGCCGAATGGGCACGCAGCCACCACGAGCGGCTCGACGGCACGGGTTATCCGATGGGCCTTGCAGGCGCCCGCGTCACGAGCGAGGCGCGTGTCATCGCCGTCGCCGACCAGTTCGTGGCGCTGACCGAGGATCGGCCCTATCGCAAGGGCATATCGGGGCAGCGCGCCCTCGAGATGCTGTCGGAATCGGCGGAGCGCGGCGCGATAGATCGGCAGATCGTCGCCATCGTCCGCGACCAGTTCGCGACCGTCGACGCCATCCGCCGGCACGCGCAGGGCGTCGAACGGGACGAGATCAAGACCATTCTGCGTGCGGGCTGAAACACCGGACGCGACCGAAGGAGAAGGCGCAATGGCGAAATACGACTTCAAGCCCACCGGCAAGGAGCGAACGTTCGGGGAGGACGAGGTCATCGTCAGCAAGACCGACACCAAGGGAAAGATCACCTACGGAAACGAGGTGTTCCTGCGGATCGCCGGTTACCCGGAATCCGAGATCGTCGGAGCGCCCCACAGCATCCTCCGGCATCCGTGGATGCCGCGGTGCGTCTTCAAGCTGCTGTGGAACAAGATCGAGGCCGGCGACGAGATCTTCGCCTACGTCGTCAACATGGCGAACGGCGGCGACCACTACTGGGTCTTCGCCCACGTCACGCCGACATTCGACGAAGCGGGCAAGATCGTCGGCTATCACTCGAACCGCAGGAAGCCGAAGCCGGAGCAGATCCAGGCGGCCTCCGCCCTCTACAAGCAGCTGCTTGACATCGAGGAGCGGGAATCCGACCGGAAGGCCGGCATGGAAAAAGCCTACGAACACCTGAACGCTCTGCTGAAGTCGAAGGGGATCAGCTATGACGAATTCGTCTTCTCTATCTAAGGCGCTCGTCGCGTCGGCGCTTTCGGCCGTTGCGGCCGTCGCGACGTTCGTGTTCGTCGCCACCGGGGCGAATGTCCCCGCGCTTGCGGGTGCCGGCACCAGCCTGGTCCTCTGCCTGCTTGCGCTGTTCTTCCTGCTCGCGGCAAGGCGCTGCATCCTGGGCATCAGCGCCATCGCGCGCGCGACGGCCAAGGGCGATCTTGAGCCGCGGCTGATCGGCATCCGCGAAGGCGGCGAACTCGGCGAGATCTCCAACGCGATCAACTCGCTCATCGACGCGACCGACGCATTCGTGCGCGAGGCGGGCGCGGCGATGGACCATGCCAGACAGGGCAAGTTCTACCGGCGCGTACTCGAGCGCGGCATGCTGGGCTCGTTCCGGCGGGCGGCGACGATCATCAATACGGCGAATACGTCGATGCAGGAAAAGCTCGTCGACAACCGGAAGCTGGCGATCGGCTTCCAGGACGAGGTCAGCAACGTCGTCAAGGCCGTCGCGGAGTCGGCCGTTTCGATGCGCTCGAATGCCGAATCGCTCGTCAAGATCGCGGAAGACACCCAGCAGCGCTCGATAGCCGTCTCCGCCGCTTCCGAACAGGCGACGACGAACGTCCAGACCGTGGCTTCGGCCGCGGAGGAACTGTCCGCCTCGATCCGGGAAATCTCGGCGCGGGTCGGAGAAGCGGCCGCCATCGCGACCAAGGCGGCCGGCGAGGCAAAGGCCGTCGATACGACCGTGACTTCGCTCGCGGCCGCGACCGCGCGGATCGGCGAGTTCGCAACGCTCATCCGCAAGATCGCCGAGCAGACGAACCTCCTGGCCCTCAATGCCACGATCGAAGCGGCCCGCGCCGGCGATGCCGGCAAGGGCTTCGCGGTTGTCGCCTCAGAGGTCAAGAACCTCGCGAACCAGACCGCGAAGGCAACCGAGGACATTTCCAACCAGATCGACGCGATCACGCATTCGACCGGAGCCGCGGTCGACGCGATCCGGAGCATCGCCACGACGGTCGCGCAGGTCAATCAGGCGACGACGGCGATTGCCGGAGCCGTGGAGGAGCAGAATGCCGCGACGCAGGAGATCGCGCGCTCGGTTGCCGAAGCGTCATCGGGCACAAGCATGGTGACATCGAACATCACCGCAGTCTCTCAGTCGACCGAGAGCGTGCGCGAGTCGGCCCAGACGGTCCTCAAGGCCGCGGAAGGCCTCGACACGCAGTCCGACGACATGCGCAATGCCGTGGCGTCGTTCCTTGCGAAGACGAACCGCCGGCAGCACCCGCGCTTCGCCGTCGAGCTTGCGGTCAATGGCGCCGATTCGATGGGCAAGGCGCTGACCGGCCGCACGGCGAATATCTCGGAAGGCGGTCTGGCGATCCGCACGGCTTTGCAGATGCGCGTGGGCGAAAAGGGCCGGCTGCGGGTCGAAGGCTGCGCCGACGAGCTGCCATTCGAGATGAAGCACCACGAGGGCAACACGCTCCATATCGAGTTCCTGTTCACCGGGGGAATGCCGGCCGGATTCGGATCGCTGCTCCGGCAGAAGACGGCTGGGCTCCAGCCGCTGGACTGAGCTCGGGGTCAGTCGGCGGGGCGCACGGCGGCGAGCTTCACGAACCGAAGTTCGCCGCCCGCCATCGCGGCGATGCGGCGCGACCAGAGCTGCGCTTCCTCGACCAGGGCCGCGCCCTCTGCCGGCGCAAGTTGTCCGCGGGCGATGATCGCGTCGATCCGCGACCATCCCTCGAGGACGACGGCCCGGAAATCGGTGGTGATGTCGTCCCTCGCCTTGACCTCGAATCCGGCCTCGGCGAGCTGGGTGCCAAGGCGTTCGAGCGTCGAAAGGCGCGGCGCCGTCGCCTCGCCGAGCCGGTAGGCTTCGAGCGCCGGGCCCATCGCCTCGTCATTCGATACCGCCCAGTCGGCGATTATCAGGCGCGCACCGGGCTTCATCCCGTGCCGGATGCGGGTCAGAAGCTTCGGCTTTTCGGAGACGAGCGAGAAGACCCCCCGCACGACTACCCCTTCGTAGCGCTTCGGCTTGAAGCTGCCGTCGACGACATCGAGCAACCCGATCGGCGCCTTGCGTTCCATGTTGGCGGCACGTGATGCGGCATCCCCGGCGCGCGCCAGATCAAGCGACAGGTCGTAGCCCTCCATCCAGATGTCGAGGTCGCGTGCCATTGCGCGCGTGCCGCCGCCAAGGCCGCAGCCAAGGTCCATTGCCACCGCACCATTCGAGAGGGCCATCTCCTGGCCCAGAGAAAGTGCGAAACGCTCGCCGCCCGGAAAGGTGAACCCGTCGCCCCACACGAGCTGGGCCACCTTGATGCGCTCCGGCGGCCAGGCTTCCTTGACAACCACCTTGCCGTCCATCGGCGGACGGACCGGATCGGGATGCTCCGCCGCCTCGATGCGGGCCGGCGCCTGCGGCACCGGTTCGGGCTCGGGTTCGCGGCGACCGCCGGGGGCGGCCGCGGGCTTCGGGGGCGCGACGTATTCATACCCTTCCCACCACGCGTGGAGCCGGGCGCGCATCGTCGATCCGGCCGGCTTCGAACCTTCGGGCTTGCGTTCGTCTTCCTTTGCCATGCCGCCGCCGGTTCCGGCTTCAATCGACCGGCTGGATGCCGTCACGCGGCGGCGCAAAGCGGGGAGCCGTCCCGCCGCTGCCAAGGCCGAGACCGATCAGTTCGCCATAACTGTCGAATGTCAGCACGACCACGTCACCGGACGGATTCTTCGCGACGACGCGGTAGCAGCCGTCGACGACCGTCATCTGCTCGAACCCGACAAACCCCATATCGAGGAGCGTATCCGTCATCTTCTGGCTGACATCCCGGCCGAAGCCTTCCGCACGGCATTCGGGAACCGGCACCGGGCGCGACTGTGCTTGCGCCAGCGCGGTAGCGGCCAGAACGACGCCGAACGCGACGACATGTGCGGTTCTGAGCATGCGTGAACTATACCATACCGCGCCTAATGCCAGATCGCCGCAAGCGCGATCACGCAAGCACCGACAAGACACCCCGCAAAGATGCTGCGCCGGCCAAGCGCGTAGGCGGCGAGCGCCAGCGCCGCCGCCCCGACCCGCACCGCCAGCGGAATATGCGCCAGTTCGCCGGACGGGAAGACGACAAGACGCACGACAAGCGCGGCGAGCACGGCATAGGCCACGCTCGCGAACCATTCGAAGACCGGCCCCTTCAGGTCCAGCCGCGAACCGATCGCCACGCCGAATGCCCGCCAGAAATAGGTTGCCGCCGCCGCAACGCAGGCCGCGATGTACGCGCCGGCAGGGCTGAACTCGGGCAGCGTCATCCGGCGATCCTTCTCCTGCGGCGTGCCAGCGCGGCCGCCGCCGTGCCACCGGCGAGGCCCGCAAAGAGAAGACCCCATTCGGGCGTCAGAAGATGGAACGGCACCCCGAGCGCCGCACCCGACACAAGCGCGTATAGCCGCGCGCGATCGCGGAGATCCTGCAGGAACAGCAGCATGAAATAGAGCGGATTGAGGAAGACAAGCGCCAGCGTCAGCGGCCGTGGCAGGTACTCCGCCGCATAGAACCCCACGGCGGTGCCTGCGAGCGAGGCCGACCAGAGCGTGAGCGAACAGCCGATGAACCACGACAGCCGGTCGGCCCGCGCCAGTCGCGGAGCGGTCATCATCGTCATGGCCCAGCACGTAACCGCCACGAAGAACGCCGCCGCATAGCTTCGCCATGCCGCGCGCCCGGCAACATGGACAACCGGCATCATGACAACCGTCATGGGGGCAAGGCGCATGTTTGCAAGGGCAACGGCAAGCGCCACTGCCAGCAGACCCGAACCGGCAAGATACAATTCGGTCGCGGCAAGCTGGCCCGGCAGTGCCCAGGCCGTGAACGTGTTGAAGAGGGCAAAGTCGAGGCCGAGCCCATGTGACCCGACATAGGATCCGAACCCGACATAAGACGCGCCAAGGACCAGTGCAGGCGCAAGGGCGGCAGCGTGCGCGCCGGCACGGATTGCGGCCGATACGCCCATGGCCGGAGGAAGCAGCTCGGAGGCCTGATCGTGTGCGTCCATCAGACGGACGAGGTTGGCCGAAGATGCCGCTTCGATCAATCGCCGCGCGTCAGGCGCTTTCCCGCACCACAAGATCGCATCCAAGGTCGACGACCGGGCGTTCGGGGGTCTGTCCGTCGATCCTGGAGAGCAGGAGGCGCGCCGTCTCGTTTCCAATCTGCTCGCGCGGCGGTCGCAACGTGGTGAGCGACGGTCGGCAATGGGCCGCGAAATCGAGGTCGCCGAATCCGACGATGGCGACATCGTCGGGTATGCGAACGCCGCGCTTCTGGCATTCGAAAATAGCGCCCAGCGCCAGCACGTCGTTCGAGAATGCGGCGGCGTCGATCCCGCCCGGGGCGGCCAGCGCCTCGGCGAACGCGGAGGCCCCGTCCCCCACATTCGAGGCGCGCGGCAGGTCGATCGTCGCGACGGCGGGCCGGCCCGCACGCTCCAGTTCCTCGCGCACACCCGCACAGCGCGCGGATGCACGCGTGTCCTTTCCGAGCATCGCGCCGATGACCGCAACGCGACGCCTGCCGCGGGCGAGCAGATGACGGGCGACGCTACGTCCGGCGGCGTTATGGTCGAAACCCACGGCCATGTCGAAGGGCCGTCCGGCGACATCCCACATCTCGACAATCGGCACGCCGGCTCGCGCGACGATCGCTGCGGCACGCGGTCCGTGCGCGAATCCGGTGAGGACAAGTGCCGCGGGATTCCACGCAAGCATGGCTTCGATCAGCGTGTCTTCGCGCCTGAGATCGTAGTCCGAACTCGAATCGAGGACCGCATAGCCACGTTCGCCGAAGCGGGCCGACAGCGCATCCACGCTTGCCGCGAAAAAGGCGTTGCGGATCGACGGAACGACCACGCCGACGATCCGGCTCTTCGCGGCTGCGAGGCCGCCGGCCATGAGGTTGGGAACGTAGCCAAGGCGCTCGATCGCATCACGAATGCGAACGGCAAGCGTTCCGGAGACCGACGCGGGATCGCGCAGCAGCCGGCTGACGGTGATCGCCGACACGCCGGCCAGACGGGCCACGTCGGACATCGTGGCCCGCCCGGCACGACGACGCGCGCGCGCCGGCTTGGGATCTTCCTGAGGGTTCCGCGCCATACCGTGCTCCTAGCACGCTTTCCGCAGCCTTCAGTAGATATCCGGTTCCGGGATCGGGGCGCCCGCCGTCAGGAAGTCGAAATCCGCCCCGAGATTTGCCTGCCCGATATGGCGTTCGACCAGCGATGCGTACCCTCTCGCGTAGCGCGGCGCAGGTGGCTTCCACGCTGCCCGACGTCGGGCGATCTCGTCGCCATCCACGTCGAGATGCAGCCGCCGCCGCTCGACATCCAGCTCGATGAAGTCGCCGTCCCGCACGAACGCAAGCGGACCGCCGACATGGGACTCCGGCGCCACATGGAGGACGCAAGTGCCGTAGTGCGTGCCGCTCATCCGTGCGTCCGAAATGCGGACCATGTCCCGCACGCCCTGTGCCAGCAACTTCTTCGGAATGGGCAGCGCGCCCCATTCCGGCATGCCAGGGCCACCGACAGGGCCAGCGTTCTGGAGGACAAGGATGCTGTCTGCGTCGACCGGCAGCGCCGGGTCGTCGATGCGCGCGGTCATGTCCGCATGGTCCCGGAAAACGACGGCGCGGCCGCGATGGCGCGCAAGCCTGGGATCGGCGGCAGACGCCTTGATCACGGCACCATCGGGCGAGATATTTCCGCGCAGAATCGCGATCGGCGCGCCTGCGGACACCGGCCGGCCGAGCGGGCGGATGACATCCTCCTCCCAGACCCTCGCGCCGGCGATGTTTTCGCCGAGCGTCCGGCCGTTGACGGTCGGGCAGGCGAGATCGAGCCGGTCGACGAGCCGGGACAGCAGCGCAGGCAGGCCACCGGCAAAATAGAAATCCTCCATCAGATTGTCGCCGGCGGGGAAGATGTTGGCGAGGACCGGCGTACGCCGGCCCTCGCGGTCAAACGCGTCGAGATCGAGATCCAGGCCGGCCCTCCGGGCGATCGCGACAAGATGAATCACCGCATTCGTTGATCCGCCCATCGCCATCAGGGCCACAATCGCATTGGAAATCGCCGCGCGCGTGACAATCCGCGACGGCCGAAGATCCTCGAAGATCATGCCGACGATGCGTTCGCCGGCGTCCTGACACATCCGCGGATGACCGGAATCGCTCGCCGGAATCGACGATGCGCCCGGCAGCGTAAGCCCGATGACCTCGGCCAGCGCCGTCATCGTCGAGGCCGTACCCATCGTGTTGCAGGTTCCGATCGTGCGGGTCATCCGGCTTTCGAGCTCGACCCAGTCTTCCGGCGTGATCTTCCCGGCGCGCATCTCGTCCCAGAACTTCCGGGTATGCGTCCCTGCCCCGACCTTCTGGCCGCGCCAGCGCGCATTCGACATCGCACCCGCCGGCACATAGATCGCCGGCAGATCCATCGACAACGCCCCCATGATCAGGGCAGGTGTCGTCTTGTCGCAACCGCCCAGCAGGACGGCACCATCGACCGGATGCGAACGCAGCAGTTCCTCGGTCTCCATCGCAAGCATATTGCGGTACATCATCGTCGTCGGCTTGACGATGACCTCGCCCAGCGAAAGGGCCGGCAGTTCGACCGGCATGCCACCGGCGGCCCAGACGCCGCGCTTCACCGCCTCCGCGCGATCGCGAAGATGAATGTGGCAGGGGGACAGTTCACTCCACGTATTGACGACCGCCACGACCGGCCGCCCCATGAAGTCCTTCCGGCGAAATCCCATCTGCTGTGTGCGCTGACGGTGCGCAAATGCACGCATGTCATTTGCGAGGTACCAGCGCGCGCTTCGCAGCGTGTCGCGCGACTTTCGCGGCGAATCCGACTCGCTCATTTCCGCCCTCGCTTTGCCCTTGTGGCGTTCATGCTTTCGTGACGCCCGTTTTATGGCGCTCGAATGTTAGCGTTGTCATTTTTAAAAGCTAGTCATATTTCGCTATTGACAGCATATTTTGGATATATAATGTTAGCGATACCAAGTACCGCCACAAGAATAGCGGTGCACGTAGGGGAGGCTAGCCGGCGCCGTGTCCGACGTTGTCCTGAAAAACGTGGTCAAAGCCTACGGCACGACGCCTGTCATTCATGGCGTCGATCTTCACATCGCGTCGGGCGAATTCTGCGTCTTTGTCGGCCCGTCGGGATGCGGGAAATCCACCTTGCTGCGGATGGTCGCCGGCCTCGAGGGCATAACCGACGGCGAGATCAGCATTGGCGGCGTGCGCGTCAACGATCTGCCGCCGCGCGAACGCGACATCGCGATGGTCTTCCAGGACTACGCGCTCTATCCGCACAAGACCGTATTCGAGAACATGGCTTTCGGCCTCCGCCTGCGAAAGCGGCCCGATGCCGAAATCCGCCGCAGCGTCGGCGATGCCGCCCAGATCCTCCAGATCGACCACCTTCTTGACCGCAAGCCCGGCCAGCTCTCCGGCGGCCAGCGCCAGCGCGTGGCCATGGGCCGCGCGATCGTGCGCAATCCGAGGGCGTTCCTGTTCGACGAACCGCTCTCGAATCTCGACGCGCAGCTCCGCTCGGAAATGCGCGTCGAGATCAACAAGCTCCACAAGCGGCTGCGCAATACCGTCATCTACGTGACCCACGACCAGGTCGAGGCGATGACCCTCGCCGACAAGATCGTGGTGCTGTCGGCAGGCCGGATCATGCAGGTCGGCACGCCGGACGAGATCTACAATCGCCCCGCCGCCAAATTCGTTGCGGGCTTTACAGGCTCCCCGCCGATGAATTTCATGCCCTGCACGGTCGGCGAAGGCGGCGGCACAATCATCCTCGACGGCGATATCCGCCTGCCCGTGCCCGCCGCGCGGCGGGCGGTTTGCGCCGCACATGCTGGCCGCCGCCTCGAGTTCGGCATCCGGCCCGAACATGTTTTCGCGGAGGCGGCAGGCAACGACGTCGCGGAAGTTCCCGCGCAGGTCCAACTCGTCGAGCCGCTCGGCTCCGACACACTTGGACTGCTTCGCATCGGGCCAGGCGAGATCACCGGCCGGTTCGCGCCCGAGGCCGCCCTCGCGACCGGTTCCGCGATACGCGCCGGAATCGCGATGAACAAGTTCCATCTGTTCGCCCCGGAGACGGGCGACGCAATCCGCGGCCCGGGCTGGTAGTCCGGGCGGGAATAATCAAACCGAGGGAGAAACGACCATGTCCAAGCATCGCGCCCCATTCGCTGCGGCGGCCCTGGCCCTTCCACTTGCCTTCGCTGCCCTGCCGGCAGATGCGCAGCAGACGAACCTGCGCATCTTCGTCGGCGGCCAGCAGCGGCCGGACGTCATGCGCAAGATTCTCGACCTGTACGAAAGCCGTACGCCGGGCGTGCGCGTGGCGGTCGAGGTCGGCGGCGCGACTTCCGACCAGCAGCAGCAATACCTGAATACGGTGCTGACGAGCCGCGACGCGGCAATCGACGTCATGCTCATCGACGTGATCCGGCCCGCGCAGTTCGCCGCTGCCGGCTGGGCGGAGCCTCTCGACAGCTATCTCGGCAGCGAGCGCGACGCGGTCATGGCACGCTATCTGCCCGCCTATCGCGAGGCGAACATCGTCAACGGGAAAGTCATTGCCCTTCCCTATTTCGCGGACGCCCAGTTCCTCTATTTCCGGACCGACCTTCTCGAGAAGTACAAGCTGCAGCCGCCGAAGACATGGGAAGAACTCGCGTCGGCGGCCCAGACGATCCTCAAGGGCGAAAACAATCCGAACCTGCGCGGCTTCTCTACCGCCGGCGCGCCGATCGAAGGAACGGTCTGCACGTTCCTCGTGCCGATGTGGGGTGCGGGCGGCCAGTTCCTGAACGCACAGGGCAAGCCCGATGTCGGCACGGCTGCCGGAAAGAAGGCGCTGCAGCTCTGGACCGACCTGAAGGCGTCCGGCGTGACCCCGGCCAATCTCGCCGAGATTGTCACCGACCGGATCCGCGTCGACTTTCAGTCCGGCAATCTTCTGTTTGCCATGCAGTGGGGCTACGCATGGAACCGCTTCCAGAACGACGCCGACAGCGTCGTGAAGGGCAAGACGAATGTCGTGCCGCTGCCCGGATTTGCCGGCAACCAGCCGGCCACCTGCATCGGCGGCTGGCAGATTGCCGTTTCGGCCTTCTCGAAGAACAAGGCGGCGGCGGTAAACCTCCTCAAGTTCCTGTCCTCGCCGGAAGTCTCGAAGATGCAGGCGATCCTCGCCTCGCATCTGCCGGTCTTCGCCGAGGTCTATCAGGATCCGGAGGTCCTGAAGGTGAATCCCTGGTTCCAGTTCGCGCGCAACGTGGTCGTGACCGGACGCTCCCGCCCGGTCAGCCCGGACTATCCCGAGGTCAGCGAAATCATCCGCACGAACATCAATGCGTTCCTGGCCGGCACCCGCAATGCCGATCAGGCGATCGCGGACATGAACACGCGCCTTGCGCGCGTCTACCGCTGAGGGATGAGGTTCCCCGCGCACGCTCGCGTGCGCGGGGAACCGCCTTTCCGCGCATGAAGGCGACAAAGAAATACCAGCTCAGCAAGCTCGAACGCGACGAACGGCGTTTGGGCTTCCTGCTGCTGGCACCCGCGGCCCTGCTGCTTGCCGCGGTCGTCGTCTATCCGATCGCCGAACTGCTCACGAACTCCCTCTACTCGTTTCGCCTGACGCGGCCTGGCTACCGCTTCATCGGACTTGAGAATTTCACTTTCGCGCTGTTCGAGGACGACCGCTTTCTCCACTCCGTCCTGAATACGGCAATCCTCATCGGCGTCACCGTTCCCGGCGCGCTCGTTGTCGGACTCGGTCTTGCGCTCCTTGCCAACCAGCCCTTCACCGTCAAATGGCCCGTTCGCCTTGGACTCCTGCTCCCTTGGGCTCTCCCGCTTGTCTTCGCCGGCCTGATCTTCCGCTGGTTCTTCGACTACCGGCAGGGATTCGTGAACTGGCTGATCGAACTGGCCGGCCTGACGCCGCCGCAATGGCTGTCCGACCCGCGACTGGCCTTTGTCGCGCTCTGCGTGGCGATTGTCTGGAAGTCGTCGTCATTCATGGCCCTCATCCTGCTGGCGGGCCTGCAGACCATTCCGAAATCGCTATACGAAGCAGCCGAAGTGGACGGCGCAAGCCGGTTCCAGCAGTTCGTCGAGATCACCCTGCCGATGCTCAAGCCGGCCATCGTCGTGGCACTCATCTTCCGGACGATCACTGCAATCCAGACCTTCGACATCCCCTACGCGATGACCAATGGCGGTCCCGGAACCGCGACCGAGACGATGGCGATGTACATCCACAAGACGACGATCGACTTCCTCGACCTGGGTTACGGGTCCGCTCTCGCGACCCTGATGTTCCTCATCTCGATCGCCGCCACATCGATCTACCTGCGGCACACGCGGCGCGATACCGGACGGGGCTGAGATGAAACTCGCACCAAACCGCCGGAAGACGGTCTGGATCGCAGCGGCGATTGTCGCCGCAAACGGGTTCTTTCCGGCCCTGTGGATCCTGTTCACGTCGTTCAAGACCGAAGCCGAGCTCCTTCGCCATCCCATTACGATCGTCCCGCACGACCCGACACTGACGAACTACGTGCGGGTCTTCGTCGATCAGCCGATCCTGCTGTTCCTGTGGAACAGTCTCGTTGTCGCCGGCCTGTCGACCGCGCTGTGCGTGTTCGTGTCGGCACTTGCGGCCTACGCCATCGTTCGGCTGCGGATTCCCGGCCGCAATCTCGTGCTGTCGATCCTGCTTGCCGTATCGATGTTCCCGCTGATTTCGCTGATGGTGCCGCTTTTCCAGACGATGCGGACGCTGGGCTGGCTGAACACCTACCCGGCCCTCGTGTTCCCCTATGCCGTCCTGTCCATGCCGGTCTGCACGCTCGTGATGGCAAGTTTCTTCCAGGACATCCCGAACGACCTCGAAAATGCGGCAATGATCGACGGCTGCACGCGGATCGGCGCGCTGTGGCACGTGGTCGTGCCGCTCGCGGCACCGGGCGTCTTCACCGCCGCGATCCTGGCTTTCGTAAACGCCTGGGACGAGTTCCTGCTGGCATTGACCTTGTCCAGCCGCGTGACCAGCCGCACGCTGCCCGTCGGAATCACGCTCTATCAGGGCGAATTCGCTTTCCCGTGGCCGATCATCTCGGCTGCGCTTATCGTGGCGATCGTTCCGGTCTGCGTCCTGATCGCGATCTTCCAGGAGCGGGTCGTGTCGGGCCTGACCGCCGGCGGCGTCAAGGGTTGAGAGGCGTTACGTGCAGATCGATTTCACGAAGTTCACGCGCGCAGAAACACTGACTCGCGCCGGCGACAATGCCGACGCGATCCTGTTCAAGACCGAAATCGGCATGCTTGCGGTCTCGCGGCGAGGCGGGGACTGGCGGCTGACCTTCGGCGTCTCGGATCTGCCGGACTACGCGCTCGTCGACACGCGGGGGTTTGCCGCACCGGAGGTCCGGGAAGTCGCACCGGGAATCATGCGGTTCGGCGACGACACCGACTGGCTTGAGATCGCAGCGCAGCCAATGCGCATACGACTGGGCCGTACCGGCTGGCTCGACGATCCGCTCGCATCCATCACGGACGAGCATTTCCGCGGCTGGACGCGATTGCCGACATTCGGCCGTGGGCCCGAGGGCTGGGTTGCATCCTTCGCGCTCGATTCCGGCGAGCCGGTCTATGGTCTTGGCGAGAAGTTCGGTCCGCTCAACAAGCGTGGCCAGTTCGTCACGAACCGCATCGAAGATGCGCTGGGCGTCAATACCGAGCTTTCCTACAAGTCGATCCCCTTCGCCTGGGGACTGAAATCGGGCGGCGGCACTTGGGGCGCGCTGGTCAATACGCCCGCGCACGTCCATCACGCGGTCGGGTACGGCCAATGGTCGAACCGGTCCTACGCGATCCTTTGCGAGGACGAACGTTTCGATCTGTTCCTGTTCGCCGGCCACGACCCGGCACATGTCATCGGACGGTGCGCCGAGATCACCGGCAAGCCCGCTCTGCCGCCCTTCTGGTCGCTCGGGGTCTGGCTGAGCCGCGCCTACTACCGGACCGAAGACGAAATCCTGGCGGCGGCGCGCGAGTGCCGCGAGAACGGCTTCGGGGCCGACGTGATCACGTTTGACGGCCGTGCCTGGATGGAAGTGAAGACGCGGGCCACGCTCGATTTCGATCCGCAACGCTACCCGGACCCCAAGGCGACGATCGACAAGCTCAAGGCCCTCGATTTCAAGATCTGCTGCTGGGAATACCCGCTGATCTCCGTCCACAATCCGCTCTATGCGGAGCTCGAGAAGCGCGGCTTCTTCCTGCGAGAACCCGACGGCACGCCGCACGTCTACCAGTGGGACACGACGCCCGGCACGTCTCCCTTCGGCAACGTGCTTACGCCCCTGCCGCCCTCCGGCATCCTCGACTTCACGAATCCCGAAGCGACGGCATGGTGGAAGGCACGGCACGACCGCCTGTGGGCCGCGGGTGTCGATACGATGAAGACCGACTTCGGCGAGCAGGTCCACGACCATGTCGTGGCGCACAATGGCGAGCGCGGCAGGCGTCTGCACAATGTCTACCCGCGCCTCTACAACGAAGCCGTCTACGAGGCGACCGCGGCGGCAAAGGGGCAGGCCGATGCCTGCGTCTGGGGCCGTGACGGCTGGACGGGCGCACAGCGCTTTCCCGTCCAATGGGGCGGCGACCCGCAGACCGACTGGGAAGGGCTCGCCGGATCGATCCGCGGCGGGCTGTCCTGGGGAATGTCCGGCGTGCCGTTCTACGCCACGGACGTCGGCGGATTTTACGGCTCAAGGCAGCCGGATCCTGAACTCTACCTGCGCTGGGTCGGAGCCAGCGTCTTCTCCTCGCATTACCGGTTCCACGGGATCGGCGTGCGCGAACCATGGGCGCTTGGCGACGATGTTGCGCGTCACGCGCGCGCCTGGATCGCGCTGCGCTACCGCCTCCTTCCCTATCTGTGGGGCTGCGTCGAGATCGCGGCACGGACCGGCCTGCCCGTCATGCGGGCCATGGCGCTTGCGTTTCCGCGCGACCGCGCGGCGCGCGCCTTCGAGGAGCAATTCATGTGCGGCCCGTCGATCCTGGTGGCTCCGATCGTCAAGCCCGGCGGCGCCGTCGACGTCTGGCTGCCGGCAGGCGATTGGCATGATTTCTGGACCGGTGAACCGGTGGCAGGGGGTCGGCAGTTGCGGGTCGAGAATGTGCCGCTCGATCGGCTTCCAGTCTATGTCCGGGCGGGCCATGTGATTGCCATGGGGCGCGACGTGGCCCATACCGGCCAGATCGACCGGCGCGCGCCGTTCGACGAGATCGTGGCCTACGGATTGCCCTCGACCACGCCCGTGGCGGCCGACGGTCTCCTGACGTTGGAGGCGGAAGGCCTTGCGATGGCCGTGTCCGGCATAGGTCCGGTGCGCGTACGCACGTATGGGTGCCGTTCGCGTCGCGACGGAACCCGCGTCATCTTTGAGCGCTGAGGTATTCTCTCTACAATTGTAGCTCACAAGAAGTTCGGCTTGTTGCGTATCGCACCATATGATTAGTGGCGCCATGCCGAACGACCGGAATTCTCTCGCCGTCGGGATCGCAGCCGGCATGGGTGCGGCCGCAATGGGGGCCGCCTGGCAGGTCGCGACGCGATTTGGCGTGACCGCGGTGCTGCCGCCACTCGATCTCGCAATCCTGCGCTATGGCGTGCCCGCGCTCGTGCTGCTGCCGTTGCTCGCACGCCGCGGCCTGTGGCCCACACAGGCACCTCGCTGGCTGGCCATTCCGATCGTGCTGGGCGCGGGTCTGCCGTTCGGGCTCGTCGCAATGATCGGCGCGAAGTTCGCGCCGGTCGCACATATGGGCGCGCTGATCCCCGGCACAATGCCGGTTTTCACGGCACTCATGGCGGCCGTCTTCCTGGGGGAACCGGTGTCGCCGCGACGGGTGGCCGGATTCGCTGCCATATTCGGTGGCGTTCTGGCGATCGCAGGCACATCGCTTGCCGATTTCGGCGCCGGGACCTGGCTGGGCGACCTGCTGTTTCTCGCTGCCGCTGCGATCTGGTCGATCTATACCGTCGCGTTCAGGCGCAGCGGCCTCGACCCTTGGCATTCGATCGCGCTGATCTCGCTTGCGTCGATCCTCGCGGCCATTCCGGTACGGCTGTTCGTCGCAGGCACGGGCCTGCCCGACGTCCAGCCCGGAGCCGCCGCCGTCCAGTTCGTCGCGCAAGGCATCGTTGCAGGACTCGCCGGTACGTGGACATTCTCGCTTGCGGTCCGGCGTCTTGGCGCGGCGCGGGCGGCGCTCTCCGGGGCTTTCGTACCGGTTCTTGCCGCTCTCGGCGGGGCCGTGATTCTGGGCGAAATCCCCTCGCCCGTCGTGCTGGCGGGCATTGCGCTTACGATCGCCGGGACACTGGCCGCAGCCTGGCCTTCACGCAGCTAGCGCGCGCGGCCGATAGAGAGCGACCGCGTTGCCATAGAAGGCCTTTCCCGCCAGTTCCCGGCCCAGAACACTCGCGACAAGAGTCATGTCGGCGGCCTCGAATGGCCGGGGGGCCCGTGTGGACGGCATATCCGTCCCGAACATCAGGGAATTCGGGTTCGCCGCGGCGATACGCTCCATTGCCGTCTCCGGGTCCAGCAGGACACGGCCAAAGCCGGTCGCCTTGATCTTGGCGCCTGCCGCGGCGAGATCGACGACCCGTGCAAGCCCGCCCTCGCTGATTCCCAGATGATCGACGACGAGTTGCGGAAGCCCTGCGAGCAGGTCCACCTCGGAAGGCCGGAGGCGCGCAAGATCGGCATATAGCTCGACATGCCATCCGCAGAGACGGTGGATACGCCGCGCAAATCCGCCGATCGCAGAGAACGACTCCGATCCGCCCCGGTACACATTGAAGCGGACCGCCCGGACGCCGGCCGCGTCGAGCGCCATGATCTCGTGGTCAAGAATGCTTGCCGGAACCTGCGTCACGCCGACATATGCCGGGCCAAGCTCGGCGAGGGCGGCGAGCAGGTAATCCTGATCGAATGCCTGGAACGAGCCGGAAACAATCGCGCCCCCGACAATGCCGAGCGGCTCGGCCGCCGCGCGATACTCTCCCGCCCGAAACGGGGGCGGCAGATACCCCTCGTTGGCAACGAGCGGAAAACGCGGGTCCACGATATGCAGATGCGCGTCGAAAACCGGACCGATCGCCGGAGCTGTCACGCGGCCGGCCCGCCGGTCCGCGAGAACGCCATCAGGACCCGCCCGGAAAGCACCTCGCCGGGCGCTAGCACGGCAACGCCCGTGTCCGTCCGCCCGCGCGCCATCAGGTTCATCCCGTCATTGCAGTTGCTGACGGGCTCGACGCAGAAATGCGACTTGCCCGGCGGAACGAAGACCACGAGGTGGCCAAACGCCGGATCCGCCGTCATTTCAAGCCGCACGCCCGCCTCGGGCCAATCGATTGCGGCCGTGCCATCCCAGCCGGCAAAGCAATTGTCGACGGCGAGCGGTGCAACAAGGCGGCCCTCCTCGAAGTTCCACGCCGGCGGCACGGGATCGAGCGCGACCGGCATCATCGCCTCGTCGTTGCGCCAGACCGACACCGTTCGTGCGGTCAGTCGGGTATTCGCGCCGCGTGGGAAGAAGGGATGCAAGCCCATTCCCGCAGGCATCGCCACGTTCCCGACATTTGCGATTTCAAGCGCGATCTCGAGACCGTCTGCCGAAAGCAGGAAGCGCTGCCGGGCACGGTAGGCAAACGGCCATTCGACGGCAGAGGCACCCTGCGCGTCATGATCCAGCACCAGCGTGGCGCTGCTCGCGTCGACCGCTTCCACACGCCAGGGTTTCTGCCACGCGTTTCCGTGGATCGAATGCGGATGCCCGCCGAAATTCGGCGCCAGCCGGTAGCGTCGCCCCGCAAAGCTGAGCGTGCATTCGCGCATCCGGTTCGAATACGGCACGAGGGCATAGCTGCCCGCCATCCGGACGTCCCGCGCGGCAAGCGCCGCCTCGGGAGTCCTGCGCAGAAGCTCGACCCCGCCATTCCAGTCGGCGCTCAGTCCGACGACAGCCCCGCCCATTTCGGGGGCCAGATCGAGCGCAAACGGCCCTGCCTTCAAGGCAACAAGTGCGGGCATCACGGACATGAATGATGACGGCATGGTTCCGCCCGGCTCCAGAAGCTGAATGGGTCCAAGCCGAGGCTACCCGAAACGCCCCGAGTCGCGCATGCCTCCTGGAAGAAGCAATTGTGACGCTCGTCACAGCGCGGGCGCCAAGGCAAATGCGAGGCTCGGCTCATGGACGAATTCCGTGAACTCATCCTTGTCTGGTCGATTGCAGCGGTCTTGATGCTTGCAGGCGTCGCCGTCGCGCAGATCGCGGCAATCTGACCGATCGCGCGACATTTGAGGGCACCGGGCGCGGAAAAACGGGCCCGGAATCTCACCATTGCACAATTTTACCCTGTCCAATACTTTGGGCGCCGCACAATTTTTGTCTACGGAATGGTCCGTCTTGAACGACACCAAGAAAAAGAAGAAATCCCTCTCCCCGATCCTTGATCAGATCGTCCACGGCGGATCGTCGGTGGCGCTGAATCTGATCAAGGTCGCCGGGCAGGCTGGCGATCGCCAGATGTTCAGGCAGCCCAGTCTCAACAAGACGATCATCTTCAAATACCCGAACTTCGAACAGCAGATCGCGGAGGCCACGCCTGCTGCAGCACCGGCGGCCGGAAAGCCCGCGCCGGCGCCTGCTGCGAAGGCGGCACCCGCCCCGGCCGCAGCGGCCGCCGAACCCCCGAAGGCCGACCGGCCGATCGAGACGGCGATCTACGTGCCGCATGACGCCAACGAGATCCCGGCGGGCGGGTACGGCATCTACCTGCGCCAGCGCGACTTCGTGAAGCTCCTCAAGCACCATGTCGGTGTCGACTTCGAGGAGGGCAATGCCGAATTCGAGCGCGACGTGGAGATCCTGCGGACGATCGACACGATTCCCTCGCTTGATCCGTTCCTGCTGAAGAGCGCTCTCCAGAAGTACCTCTCCGAGATCCATCCGGCCTATTTCGCGATCTCCGAGGAAGAGGAAAGCGGGATCAAGGGGCTCATCGCCGAGAAGGTGAACCCGATCGTCGCGCGCGCGCTTGGCCTCAAGAATGCCGCCGACGTGAACGAGCGTTCGCAGCGCTTCCTCCAGGCGCTCTGGGACCCCACGATGCCCGAGGCAAAGCTGTTCGTGTCGGCCTTCGGCATCTCGGGCGATCAAGCCCAGATGATTTTCGAAGGCTGGAAGGGCGTCACGTTCTACGAGCACACGTTCAACAAGAACCTGCAATCGGTCGCGTCTGTCCTGCGCTGGCTCAACGGCCCGGACGCCACGCCGCTCGATATCCGCGAGTACAAGCATTTCAAGGAACAGCAGGACATGTTCCGGCAGGCCGTGGTTCGCAAGCTGCGGAACCTGATCGCAAACGTGAACGGCATTTTCGGCGAATATACCGACTGCCACGGCAAATTCCTGAATGGCGGCGATCCGAAGCCGTTCCGGAACTTCCTTGCCGGCGTCTACCGCCGTTACTGGATCCTGGGCTACTGCTCGATGGCCGTGCTCCACACAGTCAACATCCACGAGCGCTACATGCAGTCGGCGATCAAGAACCGGCTGCAGTTCGAGCAGATCGAGGAGATGCTGAAGCGCATGGATGCCTCGCTCTCCAGCCAGGCGAACGTGCAGGGCGGGCTTTAGGCTGTCTGCTCGCTTGCGGCGACGATCTCGATTTCGACCTTGAATTCGGGGCGCGTGAACCCTGCCACCATCATCAGTGTCGACGCCGGGGGCTCGTACCCGGCAAACCACCGGTCACGCGCGGCCATGTAGGGCTTCAGGTCGTCGCGCTCGATCACGAAGGCATTCACGCGCACGACATCCGATCGTCCCATGCCCGCGGAGCGGAGTATCGCGTCGAGATTGGCGAAGATGAGATCGCACTGGGCATCGATCCCCGACGGAACCGCGCCGTCCTTGGCGACCGCCAGTTGCCCCGAGGCGAACAGCATCCGTCCTGGCGTGGAAATCTCGACGGCATGGACGTAGCGCGCGAGGGGGGCGGCAAGTTCGGGCGGCAGATGGCGTTTCATGGGTCCGGATCCGGCAGCTTGTGGCATTGGCGGGGCGGCTCGACTATATAACCGGACAATAGCGGACGGGAGCGGCAGATCGATGGACAAGGCATGGCGCTGGTGGCTCGACATGACCACGGAGGATTTCCGCGGGCTCGACCCAGCGCGCACGGTCGCGCTCCTGCCGGTCGCGGCGGTCGAGCAGCACGGCCCGCACCTGCCGGTTGCCGTCGACGCTACGCTCGCGCGCGGCATTGTCGCTGAGGCAACGGCGCATTTTGCAGCCGATCTTCCGGTCTTCATCCTGCCCCAGTCGGATGTCGGCAAGTCAAACGAGCATCTCGCGTTCCCCGGCACATTGTCCTACTCGGCGGAGACGTTGATCCGGATGTGGACCGAGATCGGCGAATGCGTGCATCGGGCCGGAATCCGCAAGTTCGTGATGTTCAACAGCCACGGCGGCCAGCCACAGATCATGGACATCGTCGCGCGCGACCTGCGCGTTCGCCTCAAGATGGCCGCCGTTGCCGCGTCGTGGTGGGCCTACGGCCTTCCGGAAGGCCTCTGGAACGCGCAGGAAGCGAAGTTCGGAATTCACGCGGGCGGCGTCGAGACATCGATGATGCTTCATCTCGCCCCCGACAGGGTCCGTCGCGACCGGATTGCCAATTTCCGGCCTGGCCAGCTTGAACTCGCCAAGGAATTCAAACTTCTCGCCTATACCGGAAACAGCGCGCTCGCCTGGCAGACGCAGGACATCCACCCGTCCGGAGCCGTCGGCGATGCGACGGATTCCGACAGCGAGCGCGGTCGCAAGGTTGTCGATCATGCCGCCCGCCGGCTCGCCGAACTTCTGGCAGAAGTGTCGCGGTTCCCGCTTGACCGGCTCCGGGACCATTCGTGACGATGCGACCGATGCCGCGGTTCCGCGACCAGTCCCTCATCCCTGCCGAAGCCGTGCGCCTGACCGCGCTGGGCGAGCTTGCCCGCGGCGAGGCAAGCCTCGGCGTGCTGTCGGCATCTGTCCGAGGATTCGTCTCGCGCCTGATGGGACCGTCGCTCGACGTTCTTGGCCTGTCGATCGAGCAACTGCGCTACGAAGGCCTGATCGAGCCGGTCGGCAGGCGCGCCGGTCCCGGCCAAAGCCTGACGGCCGACACGGTTCTGCGATTGACCGATCAGGGACGCGCGGCACTTGTCGATCTTCTCCGGAGTCCGGTCCGCGCGCCGATGACCGACCTTTCGAAGATGGTCGTGGCCCTCAAGCTGCGCTTCCTCGATCTTCTGCCGCCCGAGGACAGGGTGATGCAGATCGAGCAGCTGGTCGAAACCTCGGAGACCGAGATCGCGCGACTGACTGATCTGGCACGACGCAGCCACGAAGGCCTGCTTGGCGATTGGCTTGCCAACGACATCGCCGAGGCCGAGCGCTGGCGTGCGTGGTATCGCGAGAAGCTCTCGACGCTCCGCGCCGGCTAGAGAAGCTGCTGCCCCCCGGTCACGAATATCTCGCTGCCGGTGACATAGCCGAAATCCACATCGCACAGCCGGTGAATGACCGACGCGACTTCGGCCGCGGTTCCCATCCGCTGCATCGGAATGCGCGTGATCAGCGGCTCGTAATCCGACGAGATCATCTCGGTCTCGATCTCTCCCGGTGCAACGGCATTGACGCGCACGCCCAGCGGGGCAAATTCGACTGCCATTTCGCGCGTCAGGCCCGACAGCGCCGCCTTCGACGTCGAATACGCAGATCCTGCAAATGGGTGGGCCCTATGGCCCGCGATCGACGTGATGTTCACGACCGCTCCCCGCGCACGCGTCAAAGCGCCCGCGAAGCCGCGGGCAAGCTCGAGCGGTGCGTAGAAATTCAGCTCGAAGACGCGATGCCACGCCTCGATCTCGCCATGGAGGATGCCCAGCCGCTCCTTGTAGGGCGTCTTGGGACTGATCCCGGCATTGTTCACCAACGCGTCAAGGGGACCGCCGTCGAGCCGCTCGTTGATCTCGTCCACGAACCGGGCACGGTCGGCCGGCACGGATAGGTCGCAAGGAACATGATGGGCCCAGTTCGGATCGGCCCGGCATTCCTTCGGGATATCCTCGCGCGAACAGGTGTAAAGCCGCCACCCGTGATCCGCGAAGCGCTTGACGGTCGCGTGGCCGATGCCACGCGACGCGCCGGTAAGAACGAGTGTCCGGGGGCGATCCATGTCGCTGCAAGTCTAGCCCGCGCGGTGCGGGCCTGCTAGCGGACCGAAACGACCTTGAACGGCCGGGCCTGCCCGTCATGCTCGGTGATCGTCACGTACTCGCCCGGCACGAACGAATGACGGTCGAACTTGAATATCGGCTCGTCGTCGGCGTCTCCCTTTGCGTAGGAAAACACCCAGCGACCGTGCGCGTGGATCAGCAGGCCACGCTCGTCGTCCGCACCGCGCCAGAAGCGGCGCACGGAGCAAAGCGCCTTGTCCTGCTTCCAGCCCTTCTCGTCGAAATGGCCGGCAGCGTCGAGCGGGGCCGCGAATTCATATCCGCAGGCGGAGTCGCCTTCGGGTTTGTCCTTCGTGCGGGCGAGTTCGAGACGGATGTGCTTGAGCGGCATGAGTACGGCGTCCTTCGGTCGTCAGGGATCAATGTTTCCGGTCGGGATTTTCCGGATGCGTCTTGCAGAAATGCTGCATGGCCAGTTTCAGCCTTGCCGCGTGGACATGGTTGCCGTTCCGGACGGCCTTCTCGAGATCGTCGAGGATCATCCGCTTGATCATCTTGCGGCCGTCCGGCGTCACGATGAGCCAGTTGCCCAGCTCCATCGCCGCGATATCCGGAATGTGCTCATGCTCCGCGATGGCGCGGACTTCATCGGCCGTAAGGTCGCAGAGCGACAGGCAGTCCACCCAGCTCAGCATGGCACGTTCCTCCCCGACGTGCCGGCGATGACGGCGTCAATGTGCCATCAGTACCGGCAGGTCGGCATTCTGAAGCATGAAGCGCGTGACGCCGCCAAAAACCAGCTGCCGGAGCCGGCTATGCGTATAGGCGCCCATGACAAGCAGGCCGCATCCGGCCTTGCGTGCCTCGGCAAGCACGTGCGGACCCGCCTGGATCGTCGGGACGTCGGCGCGCGCCAGCTCGATCTTGATGCCGTGGCGCGCCATGTAGGCCTCCAGCGGCTTCGTATCGTCCTCGGCGACATTCTTGCCGGCGACAATGCACACGACGCGCGGCGCGCCTTTCATGAACGGCAACCCGGCGCCCAGCGCACGCGCCGCTTCGCGGCTGCCGTTCCACGCGAAAGCGACCGGCCGCGTGAAATCCATGTCGCCTGCAGGCGGCGCGATCAGCACCGGCCGGCCGGTCTCCAGAAGGGCGGTTTCAAAAGCCACGGTCGAGGCGATCGCCTCGTCGTCCGCGGGCCGGGGCAGGACGATCAGATCCGCAAAGCGGCCGTGGCGCGCGATCGCATCCTCCTCGGAGCCGATCGGCTCGACCAGCGTGGCATCGACATTCGCGCCCTTCATCCATTCCTGGTAGTTCGTGCGCGCAGTCTCCGCACGGCGCTTGAGATCCTTTTCCGCCGCCGTGACGATCTGCTCGACCAGCGCGCCAGACGCGCCTTCGCCGACGAACGGGATCGAATCGCGGGGATCACCGGCCGCATGCAGCGCTTCCACGTGGCCACCGAAGCGGCGAACGACCGCCGCGGCAGCAGCAAGGGTGCGCAGATCCGAGGGGGCGCCCGCCATCGGGGCGAGTAGGACCTTGTAGCTCATCGCAGCCTCCGTTCGATGTCGCGGCCGCTGTGGCCGCCAATCCGACAAGATATTGAACTTCCAAAAAAACGCTATGCCAATTGGCAGGCATCCACATTGACTTGGGTCAACCGCACCGAAGCCATGCGCGCGCGGCATCCAAAGTGTCCGACGGCATGCGGCTTGCGTCGATATTCTGCCACTCGCCAACCGTGCAGCCGCGCGCACTCTGCTCGCGAACAATATCTCGATCTGCGTCCGACGCATCGTCCGACCGCCCGGCCACGCGCGCAAGCCGGATTTCTTCCGGACACTCCAGCCACAAGCCGTCGAACCGCACCCCATTTGCCGCCGCGGCCACGGCCGCTCTCTCGGCCGGGTTCGCATAGACCGCGTCGACCACGACACTGTGCCCGGCTGCAAGCGCCGACGACGCCCGGGCGTGCAGGCTCGCATAGACCGCCCGGCTCGCATCGGGCGTGTAATGCGACCGTGCCAAGGGCATTTCGGGCGGCACGCCAGCCAATCGCTTGCGCTCGACGTCGCTGCGTAGAACCAGCGCACCAGGCGCCGCTCCAAGGTTTTCGGCAAGGGAGGCGCAAAGCGCCGTCTTTCCGGTTCCGGACAGACCGCCGACCGCAATTAGCCGGGCGGCCGACGGATGGAGGAAGTCGTCTGCCATGGCAAAGCAGGCATTCGCCTCGTCGCGCGCACCGGCGGCTGCCCGTGTCTTCGCCTTGATGGCGGCACGCAGACTGAGGAAGAGCGGCAGCAGGGCAAGCCCCGGCTCGTCCGGTCGCCGGCCCAGATAGCGTGAGAGCGTCAGGCAAGCGAAGTCCCTGCGGCCAATACGCATGAAGTCGACGATCAGGAACGCAAGATCGAAGAGCGTGTCGATGCAGGATATCCGGTCGTCGAACTCGATGGCGTCGAACGGCAGGGGCTTGCCGGCAACGGTTGCGATGTTGCGCAGATGCAGGTCGCCGTGACAGCGCCGCACCGAACCGCCTGCGACACGTCCGGCGATGTGCCCGGCCAGGCGCGATATCTCGGCACGCGTGTCGCGGTCGAGGGCCTCTACAGCCGATGCGGGAAACAGCCGACCCAGATCAGCCCTGTTTCCTTCAACCGTCCAGAGCAGGTCGTCGACCGTTCCATGACCCTGAGCGATCTCCGCCGCGTCATGAAAGGATGCGATCAGATCGGCAAGCGCACGCACGTCGCCCGCCGAGATGGTCCCGGAAGCGGCACGCGCATCCCAGAGCCCTTCGTCCGGGAAACGGCGCATTTCGACGACCCAATCGACCCCCTGCTCGCCCGACTCGCCAAGCTTCAGGGCCTCGCCGACGCGCACGATGGGTCGCACTGCCAGATAGAGATCGGGTGCGGTCCGGCGATTGACGGCCAATTCCGCTTCGCAGGCCTGCCGCCGACGCTCCGGGGACGAGAAGTCGAGATATGGAAATTGAACCGCCCGCTTCAGCTTGTAGGCCCGGTCACCGGCAAGAAAGACGGAGGAGATGTGGGTATCGATCCGGCGCACGCCGCCCGCGGGGTATCCGAACGTCGCCGGATCGGCGAGCAGCGACAGGACCTGCGACTGATCGCCCGCCGTCATGCCGGCGTGCGGACGCGCTCGGCCACGCCGGACGGATCCATGTGCGCGATGACGTCGGCGCCCGGAAACGCGGCCTCGATCGCCGCCTCGACCGCGTCGGCAGCCGCATGCGCCCGCAGCAGGGACAGCGCGCCATCCATTTCAAGATGGAGTTGAACGTGGATGCTCGACCCGTTCGCACGCGTGCGCAGGTCGTGGACGCTGCGGATATCCGGATGGGCGCGGGCGATTTCGACGATCTGCGCGCGCGTCGCCTCGGGCAACTCGCGATCCATCAGGTGATCGAGCGCGTCGCGCCCGATTGTCCACGCACCGCGCAGGATCCAGGCGCCGATCGCAAGTCCGAATACGGGATCGATCGTCTCGATGCCGAACCACATCGACGCGACGAGCGATACCGCGACGCCCCCGTTGAGGAGGAAATCGGAAGCGTAGTGCAACCGATCCGCCCCGACGGCGACCGACCCGGTTCGGCGGACAACATGCTTCTGGAAGACCACAAGCGCGAAGGTGAGCACCATTGAGAGTGCCATGACCGCAAGTCCGACGGCGCCATTGTCGATCGGCACCGGCGAGGCAAGGCGGTGCGCCGCCTCGGACAACAGCAGCACGGCCGAACCTGCGATGAAGGCCGCCTGGACAAGACCGGCAACGGCCTCCGCCTTGCCATGGCCAAAGCGATGCTCGGCGTCGGCCGGAGCAAGCGCGTGGCGGACGGCGACAAGGTTGACGAGCGACGCTGCTGCATCGAGCAGCGAGTCCAGCAGGCTCGACAGGACCGAGACCGAATCCGTCAGGATCCAGGCAACAAGCTTCGCGGCAATGAGTATGCACGCGACCAGCACCGACGCGTACGTGGCCTGCCGCATCAGCCGGCCGCGCGTATCGGCATCCACCTTGATGTCAACAGGCGACATGGCGGGGCTCAGGGAAAGAGCCGCTGCGTCGACCAGCCGGCGCCAGCCCGCTCGTAGACCACACGCTCGTGAAGACGGAAGGGCCGGTCATGCCAGAACTCGATCGTCTGCGGCAGAACTCGGAAGCCCGACCAGTGCGGCGGGCGCGGGACAGCACCAATGGCATGCCGGAGACCGAACTCGGCCACGCGCTTCTCGAGTTCGAAGCGCCCGGCAAGCGGTCGCGACTGGATAGACGCCCATGCCCCGATCTGGCTTCCGCGCGGCCGAGATGCGAAATATTCGTCCGCCTCGGCATCGCTGACCGTCTCGACCGGGCCCTGGATGCGGACCTGTCGACGCAGGGACTTCCAGTGGAAGAGCAGCGCCGCCTTGGGATGCGCCTGCAACTCGCTCCCCTTTCGGCTGCCGAAGTTCGTGTAGAAGACGAAACCGCGCGTGTCGAACCCCTTCAGCAGGACCATCCGAAGCGACGGCATTCCGTCAGCGCCGACACTCGCAACGGCCATCGCATTGGGGTCGTTGGGCTCGCTCTTTCCGGCCTCGGCAAGCCATTCGCCGAACCGGGTGAACGGATCGATGGTCGGGTCGAGTTCGGGGATAGGCTTGGCAACGTCGTCCATGGTGCCTAGATAGACTTTCGCAAGGAGCAGTCCAAGGGTCGCGTGCCCGACGGAATAGGCTGAAGACCTGCCACGTTGTCGAGTTGCGGGCGGTTCTCAGAAGCACGCCCGTGCGAATCGATTGCAGAGGGTTCAAAAAATGCGCGCTCTCAAGATTTTGTCCGTTGCGGGCCTCTCCCTGGCGCTTGTCGCCTGCCAGGACACAGGTACCAAAGAAGGGTTCGGGACCGTGCTGGGCGGAATCGGCGGCGCAGTTGCCGGCGCCCAGTTCGGCAAAGGCAACGGCCAGCTCGTCGGGACTGCCGTCGGCGCACTCGCGGGCGCTTTTCTGGGCCGGGAAGTCGGGAAATCCCTCGACCGGGCCGATCAGACGCAGATGCAGCGCGCCAGCCAGCGGGCCGAAACGGCGCCTGTCGGCCAGCAAATCACCTGGTCGAACCCCGACTCGGGCAATTCCGGCAGCGTGACGCCTGTGCGCGAGGGAAAAGACAATTCCGGTAATACTTGCCGTGAATACCAGTCGACAGTCACCGTCGGCGGCAAGACCGAGCAGGCCTATGGCACGGCATGCCGGCAGGCCGACGGAAGCTGGAAAATCGTGAACTGACCGGCCGCAATCGCCGGAATTCGCGCAAGCCCCGCTCCCGCTGCCCGCGGGGGCGGGGCTTCGTCGTTGAATGCGCAAGCGGTTCGTGTAGGATGCCCGCGAATTTCGCGAACGCTAACACGGACTTATCGCAGATGAATCAATCTCACGGGCTGATGGCGGGCAAGCGCGGTCTGGTGATGGGTGTCGCCAATGACCGTTCGATCGCCTGGGGCATCGCCAAAGCGGTCGCGGCGCAAGGCGCTGAGTTGGCCTTCACGTATCAGGGTGAAGCGCTCGAGAAGCGCGTCCGGCCGCTGGCTGAGCAGATCGGTGCGAAAAAGGTCGTTGCCGCCGATGTCACGAACGCCGCCTCCCTCGACGCGGCCTTCGCCGAATTGGCGCGGGACTGGGGGTCGCTCGATTTCGTCGTCCACGCCATCGCCTATTCCGACAAGGAACAGCTCAAGGGCAAATACGTCGATACGACGCGCGAGAACTTCCTCAACTCGATGGATATCTCGTGCTTCTCGTTCACCGACGTGTGCCGGCGCGCGATCGCCATGATGCCCAATGGCGGGTCGCTGCTGACGCTCACGTACATCGGCGCCGAAAGGGTCATGCCCCATTACAACGTCATGGGTGTCGCCAAGGCGGCTCTCGAGGCCTCCGTGCGCTATCTGGCTGCCGATCTCGGCGCGCAGAACATCCGCGTCAACGCGATCTCGGCCGGCCCGATCAAGACGCTCGCCGCCTCGGGCATCGGCGATTTCCGCTATATCCTGAAGTGGAACGAGCTCAACGCCCCGGTGCGCCGCAACGTGACGATCGACGAAGTCGGCAACTCGGGGCTGTACCTGCTCTCCGATCTGGGCGCCGGCGTCACCGGCGAAACGATCCATGTCGACAACGGCTATCACGTCGTCGGCATGATGGCGACGGACGCCGCCGGCGACATCGCCGAGCTGCTCTCCGGCTTCGCGAACAAGGGCTGATGAGCGCGAACGCGTCCGGGACGCTCTTCCGCTTCACGACGTGGGGCGAGAGCCACGGTCCCGCAATCGGCGTGGTCGTCGACGGTGTGCCGCCGCGCCTGCCGCTCGACGAAGCCTGGATCCAGTCTTTCCTAGACAAGCGCAAGCCGGGACAGAACAGGTTCGTCACCCAGCGCCGCGAGCCCGACCGTGTCGAGATCCTTTCGGGCGTCTTCGAAGGCAGGACGACGGGCACGCCCGTCTCGCTGCTTATCCGCAACGAGGACCAGCGCTCGAAGGACTATTCCGAGATCGCCCGGACATTCCGGCCCGGACACGCCGACTACACTTACTGGGCCAAGTACGGCATCCGCGACTATCGCGGCGGCGGGCGTTCATCGGCACGCGAGACCGCCAGCCGCGTCGCGGCGGGCGCCGTCGCCCGACGCGTCCTTGGCGATAGCGTGAAAATCCGCGGTGCGGTCGTACAGGTCGGCAGGCATCGCATCGACCGGAACCGATGGGACTGGGCGGAAGTCGAACGCAATCCCTTCTGGTGTCCCGACCGCGAGGCGGCCCGTGAATGGGAAACCCTCCTTGACGCCACGCGCAAGGCAGGATCGTCGATCGGTGCCGTCGTCGAGGTCACTGCCGACGGTGTTCCACCGGGCTGGGGCGCGCCTGTCTATGGCAAGCTCGACTCCGACCTTGCGGCGGCGATGATGGGCATCAATGCGGTCAAGGGCGTCGAAATCGGGGATGGATTTGCGTCGGCCGAGTTGACCGGCGAGGAGAATGCCGACGAGATGCGCGCGGGCAACGACGGGCCGGCGTTCCTGTCCAATCATGCCGGCGGAATTCTAGGCGGCATTTCGTCCGGGCAGCCGGTCGTCGTCCGCTTCGCGGTGAAGCCTACAAGCTCGATCCTTTCAGCGCGCCGCACGATCGATCTGGACGGCCACGATACCGAGATCGTCACGAAGGGCCGTCACGATCCCTGCGTCGGACTGCGCGCCGTGCCCGTCGGCGAAGCGATGATGGCCTGCGTGCTTGCCGACCACATGCTGCGCCATCGCGCGCAGTGCGGCTGACGCGACGGTGTCCGGCGCCGGCCCGACGATCGGCAGGGACGAAGCCCGCCGCCTTGCTCAGGTCGCGATGGGAGATGCGAAACTCCCGCTGCTGGTCGTAAGACGGAACAAGCGGACCGCCGGCCTGAACCTGCTCGCCGGATCGATCGGGTTCGGCCTTGCCGTGGCGTCGGTCTGGCTTGCGTGGCAGGAGGGCGAAAACATCCTCGGCCCGCTGTTCCTGCTTGTGCTCGTCGCCGTATACGGCGTCTCGGCGGGCCAGCAGTTCCGCGACGAGACGCCGAAGGTCGTCATCGAGCGGGCAGGCCTGTCGCTCCCGGGCGTGGCGGCCGCCCCGATCGAATGGTCGCGTATCGAAGAGGCGGCCCTGACAACGGGACTGCGTGCGATCGGCGGCGGTCGGGTCGACATCGTCGTGGACGCGGAGACCTACGCAAGACTGAAGCTCGGCTCCCGGTGGCTCGGCGATCCGGTTACGCGCCGGCACGGGCCGCGGCCCTCCTTTTCGCTGATCGGGTCGGCACTCGATACGCCCGCACGGGCGATCTACGCGGCCATCCGCAAGCATCAGGACGGAGCGGCCTGAATGGATCGCCTCCAGGCTCTGGCGGGGCTTTTTGGCCTGCTGGCGATCGCATTGACCTTGTCTGAGAGCCGGCGCGACGTTTCGTTCCGGCAGGCCGCTGCGGGTCTTGTTGCAAGCTTCGGTTTTGCGGTCCTGCTCCTGAAGATTCCACTGGTCGCCCAGGCATTCGGCCTGCTCAACGCACCCGCCGAGGCAATCGCAGCTGCGACCCGCGCGGGCACATCTTTCGTATTCGGCTATCTGGGCGGTGGCGCGCTGCCGTTCGAGGAACGCAGCCCCGGCGGGGCTTTCGTGCTTGCGCTGCAGGCCCTTCCCATCGTGCTGGTGATGAGCGCACTCACGACGCTGCTGTTCCACTGGGGCGTCCTGCCTGCCGTCGTCCGGGCAATCTCCGCCGTCCTCTCACGTACGCTTGGCGTCGGCGGTGCGGTGGGCCTGTCCACCGCCGCAAACGTATTCGTCGGCATGGTCGAGGCGCCCCTGTTCATCCGTCCTTACCTTTCGAAGCTTTCGCGCGGCGAGCTTTTCGTCGTGATGGTCGGCGGCATGGCGTCGATTGCAGGCACCGTCATGGTTCTCTACGCCACCATCGTCGCCCGGGTCGTTCCGGACGCGTTCGGCCACATCCTTGCCGCGTCGCTGCTGTCGGCGCCCGCGGCCATCCTATTCGGCCGCATCATGGTTCCCGATCCGTCGGACGGGCGCACGGCCGGCGAGCTCGGCCCGCTCGAGCCCGTCGCCGAGAGCGGCATGGATGCGATCGTCAAGGGAACGGCGGCGGGACTGGAACTGCTGCTCAACATCGTTGCGATGCTGCTGGTACTGGTCGCCCTTGTGGCGCTCGCCAACATGGCGCTGGCCCAGCTGCCCGACGTCCTCGGCACACCGCTGACTCTCGAACGGGCGCTGGGCTGGATCATGGCGCCGATCTGCTGGCTTATGGGCATTCCATGGGCCGAGGCGCCGGCTGCCGGCGCCCTGATGGGCGTCAAGACCGTGCTCAACGAGTTCATCGGCTATGTCCAGCTTGCCGACCTGCCTGCCGAGGCGCTCTCGCCGCGCTCGCGTCTCATAATGCTCTATGCGATGTGCGGTTTCGCCAATTTCGGATCGCTGGGAATCATGATCGGCGGAATGGCGACGATGGCCCCCGGTAGGCGCCGCGAGATCGTTGAACTCGGCATGAAGTCGCTTGTCGCCGGCACGCTTGCGACCTGCTTCACGGGCGCAATGGTGGGCGTGCTCGCCTAGCCCTTGCGGGCGGCGATCAGGAACTCGCGGTTTCCTTCGGGCCCGAGGATCGGGCTGGGCTCGATGCCGGCAACCTGCCAGCCCTGGCGGTCCAGCCATGCGGAAATCCGCATGCAAACTTCCTCGTGCAGAGCCGGATCGCGCACCACGCCGCCTTTGCCGACGCGCGCCGGACCTACCTCGAACTGCGGCTTGATGAGTGCCACCAGAATGGCACCCTGCCTTGCCAGCCCCAGCACGGCCGGCAGGACGGTCTCCAGCCCGATGAAGCTGGCATCGCACACCACCATGTCCGGCGCATCGGAGATTGCCGCGGCCGTGAGATTGCGTGCATTCGTGCGCTCGAGCACGACGACGCGCGGATCGTTGCGCAGCTTCCAGGCAAGCTGCCCATGGCCGACATCGACCGCGTAGACCTTCGCTGCCCCGTGCGCGAGCAGCACGTCGGTGAAGCCGCCTGTCGATGCCCCCACATCGACGGCGACAAGGCCGCCCGGGTCAATGCCGAAATGCCCGAGCGCATGCGCGAGCTTGAGGCCGCCGCGGCTGACCCAGGGATGCGGCTGGCCACGGACATCGAGGGCAGCGTCGTCGGCAATCGAGGTCCCGGCCTTGTCGAGCCGTTTTTCACCGGAGAAGACGAGCCCCGCGAGCACGAGCGCCTGCGCCTTGGCCCGGCTTTCGGCAAGGCCGCGTTCGACGAGCAGCTGGTCGAGACGCTTTCGGCTCAAGCCCTTGCCCGACCGGCGGCATCATCGGCCCGACCGAGAGCCGCAAGCGCGGCGGTCACGATCGCGGGTGCATCGAGTCCGGCCTCGGCATACTGCCGGGACTGGGTGTCGTGGTCGATGATCCGGTCGGGCAGCGTCAGCGTGCGGATACGCATTCCCCGGTCGAACTGACCGGCCTGGGCAAACGCGTGCAGGACAAGCGCCCCGAATCCGCCGGTCGACCCCTCTTCGATCGTGACAAGGGCTTCATGTGCGCGCGCGAGACGGAACAGAAGATCGGTATCGAGCGGCTTCAGGAAGCGCATGTCGGCAAGTGTCGTCGAATGCCCCATGCGATCGAGTTCGTCGGCCGCCTTGCGACATTCGCCCAGCCGCGCGCCGAGATTGACGAGGGCGACGCGACTGCCTTCGCGAAGGATGCGTCCCCGGCCGATCGGAAGGGTCTCGCCGGCCGGCGGCAGCCGTTCGCCCGAGCCTTCGCCACGCGGGTAGCGGAACGCGATCGGTCCGTCGTCGTGCGCCGCGGCAGTCGCGACCATGCGCGCCAGATCGGCCTCGTCGCCGGCCGCCATCACCACCATGTCGGGAAGGCAGCCGAGATAGGCAAGGTCGTAGGCGCCGGCGTGGGTGGCACCGTCGGCGCCGACAAGGCCGGCGCGGTCGATCGCGAAACGGACCGGAAGCTTCTGCAGCACAACGTCGTGCACGACCTGGTCGTAGGCGCGCTGGAGGAAGGTCGAATAGATGGCGCAGAACGGCTTCAGGCCTTCGCTCGCCATCCCAGCGGCAAACGTCACCGCATGCTGTTCGGCGATGCCGACGTCGAAGCAGCGCTTGGGAAACCGCTTGGCGAAAGCATCAAGCCCGGTTCCGGACGGCATCGCAGCGGTGACGGCAACGATCTTCGTATCCGCTTCGGCCGCCGAGACGAGGGCTTCGGCAAAGACCTTCGTATAGGTCGGCGGCGCAGGCTTTGCCGGTTTCGGCTTCGCCTGCAGGAGACCCGCCTTGTTCACGACGAGCTCGAACGCGTTCACCGCATGGTACCGGTCGGCCGCCTCGGCCCCGAACGGGTGGCCTCGTCCCTTCTGGGTCACGACGTGGACGAGGATCGGCCGGTCGTCGCGCGCGTCGCGCACATTGCGCAGCACTGGCAGCAGGTGATCGAGATTGTGCCCGTCGATCGGACCCACATAGTAGAAGCCCAGCTGCTCGAAAAGCGACCCGCCGCCCGCGACAAGCCCGCGCGCCATCTCCTCGGCACGCTCCGCGGCCTCGAAAAGCGGACGCGGCAGGTGACTTGCCACCTCGCGCGCAAGACTGCGCATGCCCAGATAGGGTTTGGACGAGATCAGGCGCGACAGGTGCGCGCTCAGGGCGCCGGTCGCCGAGGCGATCGACATGTCGTTGTCGTTCAGGATCACGATGAGACGCGTGCGCATCGCGCCGGCATTGTTCATGGCCTCGTACGCCATGCCGGCCGACATCGAGCCGTCGCCGATGACCGCAATGGTATTGCGCCTCTCGCCCTTCATGTCGCGCGCCACGGCCATTCCGAGCGCCGCGGAAATGGACGTCGACGAATGTGCCGCGCCAAACGGGTCGAACTCGCTCTCGCTGCGCCGGGTAAAGCCGGACAACCCGCCGCCCTGACGCAGGGTCCGGATCCGATCTCGCCGTCCGGTGAGGATCTTATGCGGATATGTCTGGTGGCCGACGTCCCAAACGAGGCGGTCGTGGGGCGTTCGGAAAACGTGGTGCAGCGCCACCGTGAGCTCGACCACGCCGAGCCCGGCGCCGAGATGGCCGCCGGTACCCGAAACGGCATCGATCGTCTCGCGACGCAGCTCGTCCGCAACGCGTTTCAGTTCCTCGGGGCTCATGCGGCGAAGGACTTCCAGATCCGCCGCACGATCGAGGTTGGGGCTCGCGCCCGAATTGTGGCCGATCTCGACCATCTGCGTTCAGTTCCGCCGCTGCACGACCCAGTGCGCCAGCTGGCGCAACCGGTCGGCCTTTGAATCGAAAATGTCGAGATGGCGCGTCGCCTGATCGGCGAGGAGACGCGCCTGGGAGCGCGCGCGTTCAACGCCGAGGATCGAAACGAATGTCGCCTTGCCCCGCGCCTCGTCCTTGCCCGTCGCCTTTCCGGCCACCTCGGCCGATCCCTCGACATCGATCAGATCGTCCGCGATCTGGAAGGCCAGCCCCAGATCATGCGCGAACGCGACGAGCGTATGGCGCATGTGGGCGGGGGCCTTGCCGAGGATGGCACCGGATTGTGCGGCAAAACCGATCAGCGCACCGGTCTTCAGTCGCTGAAGCCGCGTGATCGCGCCGATGTCAAGGCTCTCGCCTTCCGCCGCGAGATCCATCATCTGGCCACCGCACATGCCTTCTGCGCCGGAGGCCATCGCAAGAGCCAGCACAAGATCGGCGCGGACACCGGCATCCCCGTGCGTCAGCGGCTGGGCCAGCACTTCGAATGCTCGGGTCAGGAGCGCGTCGCCGGCGAGTATCGCCGTCGCCTCGTCGAAGGCCTTATGGACCGTCGGCCGACCCCGACGCAGATCGTCATCGTCCATCGCGGGAAGATCGTCATGGACAAGGCTGTAGCAATGGACAAGCTCGACGGCGCACGCCACGCGCAGGGCACAGGCCTCGTCGACGCCGAAAAGGCCGGATGATTCCATCACCAGAAACGGGCGGATACGCTTGCCGCCGCCAAGCGTGGCGTAGCGCATGGCCGCATGAAGGGCGGCCTCGTATCCCTCCCCTTCCGGCAAAAATGCCCCGAGCGCGGTCTCCACGCGCGCGGCATTCGCGGAAAGTGCAACTTCGACTGCGTCGCCCATGCCGGTCCTGCTCCCGACCGCCCGCTCAGCCCGGATCGAGCGGCGTGGCGCGCACCTCGCCGCCCGCGATCTGGATGCGCTCGATGCGGCTGGCGGCCTCGGCAAGCTTGCTCTCGCAGTGACGCTTCAGCGCGGCGCCGCGCTCGTAGGCGGCTACGGAATCGTCGAGCTTGCCCTTGCCCTGCTCGAGCGTGCGCACGATCTCTTCCAGTTCGCGCAGGGCGTCCTCGAAGGAAAGCTTGGCGATCTCGGCGGGGATGGAGGGCGCGTTCGGCATGGGCATGGTGGCTCCGGTGGTTTGGGGCCGTTATATGCCCCCCAAACGCCCTTCGCAACGCGCCCGCCGGGGCGGCTCAGCCGAGCCGGTTGATGCCGTCAAAAGCCGCCGTCTTGTAGCATTCGGCAAGCGTCGGATAGTTGAAGACCGTCCGCACGAAGTAGTCGACCGTGCCCTCGAAGGCCAGGACCGCCTGGCCGATATGGATGAGCTCGGTTGCCCCCTCGCCGATGATGTGGACGCCAAGGAGCTTTCGCGTGTCGACGTGGAAGAGCAGCTTCAGGAGACCCGTCTTGTCGCCGATGATGGCCCCGCGCGCGATCTCCTGGTAGCGGGCCTTGCCGACCTCGTAGGGAACGCCCTCCTGGGTCAGTTCCTCCTCGGTCTTGCCGCAGGTCGAGATCTCCGGGATCGTGTAGATGCCGTAGGGGAACAGTTCGGGCACGGCCTTCGCCTCGATGCCGAACGCGTGGCACGAGGCGACACGGCCCTGCTCCATCGAGGTCGATGCGAGCGACGGAAAGCCGATCACGTCGCCCGCCGCGAAGATGTGCGGCACGCTCGTCCGGTACTGCGCATCGACCGTGATGCGCCCGCGATCGTCGGCTTTCAGCCCCGTCGCCGAAAGATCGAGCGTTTCCGTGGCCCCTGTCCGCCCGATCGAGTAGAGCGCTTTTTCGGTATGGATCACCTTGCCCGACTTGAGCTTGACGTGCACGCGTGGACCGTTCTCCGCGTCCTCGGAATATTCGAGGCCGTCGACCTCTTCGCCGAGGCGCAGCGTCACGCGGTTCTTGCGCATCTGGTAGACAAGCGTATCGATGATTTCGTGGTCGACGAAATCGAGAAGCCGTTCGCGCTTGTCGACGACGGTGACGCGCACGCCCAAAGTGGAGAACATCGTCGCATACTCGCATCCGATCACGCCTGCGCCGATGACGCAGATCGATTTCGGAAGCCGCTTCAGGCCGAGTATGTCGTCGCTTATGATGATGTTCTGGCCATCGAAGGGGATCGCGGGCGAGCGCGTGGCCACGGTCCCGGTCGCGATCAGGATCCGCCGCGCGCGCACCTCGCGCGCGCCACGTCCATCGACGCCGACGAGCCCGATCGTCTCCGGTCCGGTGAATTTGGCATCGGCAGTGATGAGTTCGACGCCGTTGCGCTGCATCTGGTGGCGGACGATATCGAGCTCGGCCTGGATCACGGCTGCGGTCCGATAGAGCAGGTCGTCGATCGTGATGTTCTGCTTCACCTGATACGAGGCGCCATACACGTTCCGCTCGCGAAAGCCGGAAAGGTGCATGACCGCTTCGCGCAGCGTCTTGGAAGGGATTGTCCCGGTATTGATGCACACGCCGCCCACGACAGCCTTGTGCTCGATCACGGCCACTCGCTTGCCGAGCTTCGCGGCCTGGATGGCCGCGCGCTGTCCAGCCGGCCCGGAGCCCAGGACAATCAGATCAAAATCGTAAACGGCGTTGTCGGGCATCCGTATCTCCGGTCTCGCATCATCCCTGCAGCAGCGTCTCGGCAAGCAGCAGGATGTCGGTTTCCATCTGGTCCTTGACGGACCTGTAAAGGTCCCGGATCGAAACGATCGCGACGATCCGCTCCTCCTCGACAACCGGCAAATGCCGGAAGCCTCGCTCGGCCATGATGTCGAGCGCCTGCTGCACGGTCGTATCGGGCGCGATCGTGACCGGGTTCGGCGTCATCACCTCGCTCACGGGCGTCGTCGTCGGGTCCTTCTCCTTCGCGATGACGCGCATGAGCGCATCCCGCTCGGAGAATATCCCGACAAGCGCCTCCCCCTCGACGATCATCAATGCGCCGATGCGGAGATAGGCCATCATCCGCGCCGCCTCGACGACCGTGGCGGTCGGTTCGAGCGTCGCGAGGCTCTGCTCGCTGACAGCATGGGGGATGACGGTGCGATCTGTGTGGATCATCAGAAGAACAGCTTCTCGAGGTCAACGGACGAGTCCTGGCCGATCAGGTCGAAATTGACCTTGAGCCACTGGTCCGCCTTCTCGCGGCCGAGACGGCGCAGCGTCTGGAGGAAATCCCAATCGAGATTGTACTTGGAAGAAACGCCGAAGGCGGCCATTTCCTCCTCGGCTTGGATCATGTGGAAGAACATGCGCCGCAACCCCGAGCGGCCGGTCAGGCGGTGGCGCTCCAGAAGCCGCGTCACGAAGGCGATCGTCCGCATCTCGCGCATCATCGTCGCATTGAAGCTGATCGAGTTCATGCGGTCCGCGATGCCGCGGGCGGTCGTGGGAATATCTTCGATCCGGATCGGGTTGATCTCGATGAGAAGGATGTCGGACGCCCGGCAATTGTAGATCAGCGGGAACATGGCCGGATTGCCCATGAAACCGCCATCCCAATAGTGGTCGCCATCGATCTCGACGGCCTGGAAAAGGTGCGGAAGGCACGCCGACGCCAGCAGCACTTCCGCCGTCAGCTCATGATTCCTGAAGACCCGGATCTTGCCCGTGCGCACGTTCGTGGTGGAGACGAAGAGCTTCACGCCGTCGCCGTCGCGCACCCGCTCGAAGTCGATCAGTTCGGCCAGCGCCTTCTTCAGCGGGTTTTCGCCGCGCGGATTGAGCTGGTAAGGCGACATCACCCGCGTGAGCATGTCGAAGCCCTGATAGAAGGGCGAGAAATCGAGATTGGCGGAATTTCCGAACACCCTGTCGAAGACGGAGGGCTGGAAGATCGAGAAGCGCCCGGATTCCGCGACATGTTCCCAGAACCGCGCAAGCAACGCGCGCGCGGCTTCGGCTCCGCCTGCCGCCATGCCTGCGACGACGACGGCGCCGTTCATGGCGCCTGCCGACGTCCCCGAGATTCCCTCGACGACAAGGCGCTCGTCCTCGAGCAACCGGTCGAGCACGCCCCACGTGAAGGCGCCGTGAGCCCCGCCGCCCTGCAGCGCGAGCGTTATATGCTTTCGGCCGTCAGCCATTGACCCCCGCCGTCACCCCGGCCATCGCCTTTGCGTGCCGGCCGGCCACTGTCGTAGAGACACTGTAGCAGAGAGCGTACCGGGGTCACAGCAAACCATTGGAAAATATATATTTATGTTCGCGCTAGGGAGCCATCAGCGCGTCGACATGGGCCGCGGCGGACGCGGCAAGCGCCTCGAGGTCGTAGCCCCCCTCCAGCGCAGAGACGATCCGCCCGCCTGAATGGCGGCGCGCGACGTCCATCAGCGCGCGCGTCACCCAGGCGAAATCCGCCTCACCGAGCCGGAGGCTGGCCAGCGGGTCCAGTTCGTGTGCGTCAAAACCGGCCGAGACGATGACCAGTTCAGGCGCGAAGGCGTCGAGTGCCGGCAGGATCCGGCTTTCGAATGCCTTGCGGAAGGCCGCCCCGTCCGAGCCGCCGGGAAGCGGTGCATTGACGATGTTGCCGTTTCCACGCTCCGAAGCCGCACCGGTTCCCGGATAGAGCGGCCATTCATGCGTCGAGCCATAGAAAAGATCCGGGTCGGCTTCGAACATGTGCTGTGTGCCATTGCCGTGATGAACGTCGAAATCCACGACCGCGACGCGCCGAAGACCATGGCGGACGCGCGCATGCAATGCGCCAACCGCAACATTGTTGAAAAGACAGAACCCCATCGCCTGCGCCGCCTCGGCATGATGACCGGGCGGGCGAACCGCCGCAAACGCGTTCTGCGCCCGCCCTTCGCAGACGGCATCGACGGCCGCGACGACGGCACCGGCCGCACGCAGAGCCGCCTCCGCCGAGCCAGGCGAAACGATCGTGTCGCCGTCGAGCTGATGGCGGCCCATCGGCGGTATCGCGCCGAGCACGCCTTCGACATGGGCGCGCGGGTGGACAAGACACAGCGTGTCATCCGCCGCGCGGGGGGCGGCCACGCGTTCGAGACCCTTGAACCGCGCATCGTCGAGTGCCGCGAGAACCGCCTCGATCCGCCTTGGGTTCTCGGGATGGTAGGTGCCGGGATCGTGATCGAGGCACGCCGGATGGGTGATGAGCTGCGTCGTCATTTCGTTTCTGCCGTCACGGACGTTCGAAGAGCGAAGCACAGGCGAGTTCGGCCGATTTGGCGTCGCCGTAGAGGAAACCCTGGCCATAGACGCACCCGGCCTGACGAAGGAAATCGGCTTGCTGCTGCGTCTCGACACCTTCGGCGATCGTGTCGATCTCGATCTGGGCGGCAAGCTGGACGACGGACCGGATGATCTCGCCGGTCTTGCGTTCCGCGAGCATCGAACAGACGAAACTCTTGTCGATCTTCAGGTAGTCGATGGGGAATTGCGAGAGGTAAGAAAGACCCGAATAGCCAGTCCCGAAATCGTCGAGACTGATCGAGCACCCGAGTGCCTTGATACGGTCGAGCGCGGCACGCGCGTTCTGGTTGACGATGAGCGTCGTCTCGGTGATCTCGACCTTCAGGCGCTCCGGCGGCAACCCGGCCTCGCCCAGAATTTCCCCGACGACGTCGGCAAGCCGGTCGTCCGCGAAATGCGCGGCCCCGAAATTTGCCGAAAGGAAGACGGGCCGGCGGCCGGCGAGCGCCAGACGGCGGTTCGCGGCCGCGACCATCCGCGCCGCTTCGCGCAGCACCATCAGATCGAGGACTTCGAGGAGACCGGCACGCTCGGCCGAACCCAGCAGAGCTTCGGGGCCGAGCAAACCCTCGCGCGGATGCCGCCAGCGGACAAGCGCCTCGAACCCGACCGTCACACCGTCGTCGAGCCGCACGATCGGCTGGAGGAAAGGCACGAGTTCGCCGCCATCGATCGCACGACGGACCTCGTGTTCGCCCTTGATGCGCGCGATGACCCGCGCCGCCTCGTCTGCCGAAATCGGTGCTGTGCCCGGCGGCAGCGAAGATGTCGCGACACGCAGCCTGTGGATGAGCGTTCGCAGCAGGATCTGCATCAGCGGCGTCGCCCGCTCAAGCTCGCGCTTGATCTGGCCGCGCTCGACGACGATCGCCTCGCAATCCTCGAGGATCCGCGCGGCAGCCGAGCGCGGCGCATCGTCGACAAGGGCCATTTCGCCGAAAATCTCGCCCGGGCCCAGCACGGCAAGGCGCGTCCGTTCGCCGGCAAACTCGACGAAAATCTCGACGGCACCCGACTCGATGATGTAGGCCGCGTCCGCCGCCTGCCCTTCGTTGAAAAGAAGCCGGCCGGCCGGGAACCTGCGTCGATAGACCGTATCGGACATGTCAGGCCCATCGCGATTTGTCGTTGAAATTCCGGGCGGAAGCCGTTTGTCCCATGATCTCCGCCGCTTGGGAAGGCCGCCGGCCGTATTACAGGCTGTTACCTGTGACGGCTTTCTTCGGTTAATGTGCCAAACTAAAGTCGCCTGCTGCTGGGCGGCGGGACGCGCCCGGCAACAAGAATGTTGGCTTTCTTGTTGCATTGCGGCAAGCCATGGAAAATGCCCGAAAAACGGGGCGCCGTAGCCGGAGTAGAGTGTCAATGCGCGTTGTCGGACAGTTGGCGATCGTTGCGGTACTCGCGGGCGCCGGTTTCGGGGGCTGGTATTATTTCAAGTCGGGTGCGCCGGGCACGGCGGGTGCGCGGGCGCCGGCGCCGGCACCGATCGTCGAGGTGGCCGCCCCGCAGACCGATACGGTCATCGAACGCATCGAGGCCGTCGGCACGGCTCGCGCCAACGAGTCGATCGTCATCGCCGCAAAGCAGACCGGCAATATCGCGAAGATCAATTTCCAGGAGGGGCAGGCCGTCAAGGCGGGCACCGTCCTGATCGAACTGGAAAGTCGCGAGCGCGCTGCGGATACCGAAGGTGCGCGTGCCGAGATCGCGCAGGCGCGCGCCGCTGCCGACGACATCCGCCAGCAGCTCGAGCGCGCGCGCGCGTTGCGCGCGTCGGGTAACGCGCCCGAAGCGCGGGTGGACCAACTCGAAACGATGCTCCGGGCCGCGGAAGGCCGGATCCGGCAGAGCGAATCCCGCCTGCGCGCCGCCGATGCGCGTTTCGACGAATTCCGTATTTCCGCCCCGTTCGACGGCAGGCTCGGGCTCCGGCAGGTCAGCCTGGGCGCGCTTGTCCAGCCGGGCACGCAGATCACGACGCTGGACGACGTCCGCACGATCAAGATCGATTTTGCGGTTCCCGAACAGTATCTGGGCCAGCTCAAGACGGGCCTTTCGGTCATCGCGATCACGCCGGCCTTCCAGGGCCGGGAATTCAACGGCGAGGTGACGGCAATCGACACGCGCATCGATCCCACGACGCGCGCGGTCAAGCTCAATGCCTCGTTCGACAACTCGGACGGCAGCCTGAAGCCCGGCATGTTCCTCACCGTCGCGCTCGCCGTCGCCACGCGGCAGAACGCGATCGTCGTGCCGGAAGACGCGCTGGTGGCCGAGGGTGCCCGCCAGTTCCTCTACATCGTCGTCGACGGCAAGGCGATCCGCCGCGAGGTCAAGCTCGGCATGCGTATGCGCGGCCGCGTCGAGATCCGGGAGGGGATCGCCGTGACAGATTCGCTCGTGGTGCGCGGCCTCCAGCGCGTGCGCAACAACCTCCCGGTCACCGCCCGC
The DNA here is from genome assembly GCA_016794025.1 of Rhodospirillales bacterium. Lineage (GTDB taxonomy): Bacteria > Pseudomonadota > Alphaproteobacteria > CACIAM-22H2 > CACIAM-22H2 > Tagaea. The sequence goes on from JAEUKX010000014.1 coordinate 77,897, forward strand.
CCCTTCAAGCCGGAAGCCTGAACCCGGAACCCCATCGCCAGCCAGGAAAGCCCCCAGATGCTCCTGTCCGACGTCTCGATCCAGCGCCCCGTCTTTGCGACCGTCATCAGCCTGATGATCGTGGTCCTCGGGATCGCGTCTTTCTCCCGCCTGCCGGTGCGCGAATACCCGGCGATCGATCCGCCAATCGTGTCGGTGACGACGGTCTACAAGGGCGCATCGAACCAAGTCGTCGAGACGCGCGTGACCGAGATCGTCGAGGCCGCGGTCGCCGGCATTGAGGGCGTGAAGGAGATCCGGTCGAACAGCCGCGAGGAGCGTTCGAACGTGACGATCGAGTTCCGGCTCGACCGGAACATCGACGCGGCGTCGGCCGACGTGCGTGACCGCGTGGCGCGCGTCCGCTCGAAACTGCCGGACGGAATCGAGGACCCGGTCGTTGCGAAGGTCGACGGCGACCAGCGCGCCATCGTCTGGTTCACGCTTGCTTCCGACCGGTATTCGCAGCTCGAACTGACGGACTACGCGAAGCGGAACATCGTCGACCGGCTCGGCATCGTTCCCGGCGTGGCGCAGGTGAGCATCTCGGGCGAGCGGCGCTTCTCGATGCGCGTGTGGCTCGACCGGCAGGCGCTTGCCGCCCGCGGACTGACGGTCGACGACGTCGAGACGTCGATCTTGCGCCAGAACGTCGAACTGCCGTCGGGACGCATTGAATCGACCCAGCGGGAACTGACCGTCAAGACGGACTCGCGGCTTTCCACGCCCGAGCAGTTCCGCGACATCGTCGTTGCCACAAAGCAGGGCTATCCCATCCGCCTCGGCGAGGTCGCCAAGGTCGAAATCGGCGCAGAGGACGAGCGCTCCGGTATCCGGGCGAACGGCAAGACGTCGATCGGCATCGGCATCGTGCGGCAATCGACGGGAAACACGCTGTCCGTCGCACGGGACGCCAAGGCCGAGATGAAGCGGCTGCAGGAAAGCTTCCCCGAGGGGATCGAGGTCCTGATCGGCTACGACGAATCCGTTTTCATCGAGCGGTCGATCTACGAGGTCTATCATGCTCTCGGCATCGGCATCCTGCTCGTCATCGCCGTGATCTTCGTGTTCCTGCGCTCCTGGCGGGCGACGATCATCCCTGCGATCGCCATTCCGGTCTCGATCATCGGTTCCTTCACGATCATCGCCTCGCTGGGCTATTCGCTGAACGTGCTGACGCTGCTTGCGTTCGTTCTCGCGATCGGCATCGTCGTCGACGATGCGATCGTCGTGCTCGAGAACATTCATGCGCGGATCGAAAAGGGCGAACCTGTCCTGCTCGCGGCCGTGCGCGGCGCGCGGCAGATCGCCTTCGCCGTTCTCGCCACGACGATGACGCTGATTGCCGTGTTCGTGCCGCTGTCGTTCATGGACGGCAATACCGGCCGCCTGTTCACGGAGTTCGGCATCGCGCTGGCCGCTTCGGTCATCTTCTCCGGACTGGTCGCGCTCTCGCTGACGCCGATGATGTGCTCCAAGCTGCTGAAGACCCACGAAGGGGAAGGAAAGCTCTATCTGGCAACCGAGCGGGTATTCACGGCGATCAATGCGGGATACCGCTGGCTGCTGCTGCGCGCGGTCGGCGCACCCATCGTTGTCATCGCCGTCGGCCTCGTCGTGTCGGGCGGCGCCTACATGTTCTGGAGCGTGCTGCCGAAGGAATTCACGCCGACCGAGGATCGCGGCGTGGTGATCGTGCCGATCACGGCACCGGAAGGCGCCTCGTACAATTACAGCCGCCAAGCGGTGATGGAGATCGAGAAGATCCTGCGCCCCTATGTCGAGAACGGCAACGGCGCGGTGGTGATGGGGAATATCGCACCGGGCTTCCAGCGTCCGGCGCCGGTCAATGCCGGTCTCGTCTTCCTGCGGCTCAAGCCGTGGGGCCAGCGCTATGCCGGCTCGGAAACCGGTGCTGCCCCGCCGGCCGGCCCGCAGAAGACCCAGCAGCAAATCGTCAACGAGGTTTTTCCGCGCATCGCCTCGCTGCCCGGTGTCCGTGCGTTTGCGCTCAACCCGCCCTCGCTTGGCCAGCGCGGCTTCCAGCCGCCTGTCCAGTTCGTCCTCGGCGGTTCGGATTACGAGACGCTGCGCGGCTGGCGCGACCTGCTCCTCCAGCGCGCATCGCAGGATCCGCGCTTCCTCAACCTCGATTCGAACTATCGCGAAACCAAGCCGGAGCTTCGCGTGCGCATCGACCGCGCGCGGGCCGCGGATATCGGCGTCTCGATCCAGTCGATCGGCCGCACGCTCGAGACGATGTTCGGTTCGCGCAACGTGTCGACCTATGTCGATCGCGGCGAGGAGTACAACGTCATCCTGCAGGCGCGAGGCGAGGACCGGGCGACACCGCGCGACCTTGCAAACGTGTTCGTGCGCTCGCAGACGACGCAGCAGCTCATCCCCCTTTCGACGCTTGTCACTTTGGCGGAAGCGGCCGGCCCGGCGGAGCTGAACCGCGTCGACCGGCTGCGGTCGATCACGATCACGGGCTCTCTTGCGCCCGGCTTCACGATGGGTGAAGCGCTTGATTTGATGGAAAAATTTGCGGCGGAGGTATTGCCGCCGGAGGTCCGGATCTCGTATCAGGGGCAGAGTCGCGAATTCAAGGAATCCGCCGCGTCGCTCTATTTCACTTTCGGTCTGGCGCTGCTGATCGTCTTCCTCGTCCTTGCAGCCCAGTTCGAAAGCTGGATCCACCCGCTCATCATCATGCTTGCCGTGCCGCTGGCACTGACCGGCGGCCTGGCGGCACTGGTGTTCACCGGCATCTCGCTCAATGTCTACAGCCAGATCGGCATGATCCTGCTGATCGGCCTGATGGCGAAGAACGGCATCCTCATCGTCGAGTTCGCGAACCAGCTGCGTGACGAAGGGTTGTCCATCCGGGATGCGGTCGTCGAAGCCAGCGTGGCGCGCCTGCGTCCCATCCTGATGACGTCGATTGCGACAGTCGCGGGCGCCGTCCCGCTCGCGATCGCGCATGGCGCCGGCGCCGAGAGCCGCTCGGCCATCGGCTGGGTGATCATCGGCGGGGTGTCCTTCGCCACGCTGATGACTATCTTCGTGGTGCCGGCGCTCTACCTTCTGCTCGCCGGTTTCACCAAGCCCATCGGCACGATCGCCAACGCGCTCGCGCAACAGGAGCGCGCCCACAGCACGGCGCACCCCCAGCCGCACGCCGCGGACTAGGCGGCACCGGTGGCGGATTTCGACGTTGCAGTAATCGGTGCCGGCATCGTCGGCGCTTCCTGCGCGTACGCCCTTGCGGCGACGCACCGCGTCGCACTGGTCGAGATGGAAGCCCGGCCGGGCTACCACACGACCGGCCGTTCCGCGGCCCTGTTCGAGGAAGCCTACGGCCCGCGCGTGATCCGGCAGATCACCGTGGCAAGTCGCGGCTTCTTCGAAAGCCCGCCGCCGGGATTCAGCAGCTCCCCGCTCCTTTCGCCGCGTGGCGCCCTGTTCATCGCGGGCGCCGGAAAGGATGCTTCCGTCGAGAAGGGGCTGGCCGACGCACTTCCGGGAACTGTCGAGGAAATCTCCCGAGCGGAAGCGATCGCACTCTGTCCGCCCCTCGATACGCCGTGGCTTAGACGGGCACTCTTCGATCGTGCCGCCATGGACATGGACGTGAACGCGATCCATCAGGGCTACCTGCGGGGTTTCAAGGCGGCGGGCGGGACAATCGTCTGCGATGCCGAAGTCGAAGGGCTGGAACGTGCCGCCGGCCGATGGACGCTTCGTACGCGTTCGCAAACGCTGCGAGCCACCCAGATCGTAAATGCTGCGGGCGCGTGGGCCGATCGGGTCGGGGCATTGGCCGGCGCCCGGCCGATCGGAATCGTACCGAAGCGCCGTACAGCCTTCATCTTCGAGGTTCCCGAGACTGCAGCCGAGATCGGCCAATGGCCGATGGCCTGCGAGATCGACGAGACGTTCTATTTCAAGCCTGAGGCGGGCCTCGTGCTCGCTTCGCCGGCCGACGAAACGCCAAGCCCGCCCTGCGATGCCCAGCCCGAGGAAATCGACGTGGCGGAGTGCGCCGAACGGGTGCAGGCGGCAACGCGCTTCCGGATCGAGCGGATCCGCCGGCGCTGGGCCGGACTGCGCTGTTTTGTCGCCGACAAATGCCCGGTCCTGGGCCCCGACCCGGACGTTCGGGGCTTCCACTGGGCCGCCGGGCCCGGCGGCTATGGGATCATGACCAGCCCGGCCGTCGGCCGGATTGTCGCGGGCTTTATCCGCCAGACGGGCCTTCCGGACGATATTTCGGCCATGGGCGTCACGCCCGACGAATTCTCCCCCGCCCGCCTATACTCTTGAGCGCGCGCGCCCGGCGTACTAAACGAACGTTATGGACGCCAAACAGATGGGGATGGACCCCAAGCAATTGCGGGCAAACTCGCGCAAGGCGACGGCGCTGCTGAAGGCTATGGCGAACGAGCGTCGCCTGACCATCCTGTGCCACCTCGCCGGCGGCGAGCGGTCCGTCGGGGCGCTCGAGTCCGTGCTCGACCTGTCGCAGTCCGCCCTGTCGCAGCATCTGGCGCGGCTGCGGGCCGACAAGCTCGTGCTCACGCGGCGCGAGGGACAGACCATTTTCTACCGCCTTGCGAGTGCCGAGGCGACCGCGGTCATGACGGCGCTGCACGCCATCTATTGCGCGCCGCCGAAGGCCGAAGGCCGTCGGCGCGCCGGCTGACGGCGCCGCACCGTGAAACCCATCGACCGCCGCCTGGCGATCGCGCAGGTCGCCGCGTTTGCTGCCACCCTGCCGGGATTTCGCTCTGCGCGCGCACAAGGTGCTGCCGACGCCAAGGCGCCCGGCCGTCTCAACGCGCAGGCCTATCGCGACGTTCCGGCGGAAGGCAGCATCCGCGTGCGTCCCTATGACGACACACGCGACAGCCGGCGGATCCAGCAGGCGATCGAACGGGCCGTCGAGCACAAGGGCCGGAAAGTCGACAGCCGGGCCGGCGTTTTCGCGCTCAATTTCGAAACGGGAATCCAGCAGATCGGCCGGACCGGTCCTCCGCCCGGCCTGGGGTCGATCCAGGCCGACCGCGACGATGCCCGGATCCGCCTCAATCTCTATTCGACCGGCGAGGACAACCTCGTGACCGGGCGAAGGTCGGAAGGCGGTGGATCGGGGTCGGTCCAGTTCTCGCTCACGCTCAGCCTCGACGATGCGCGCGGGACACGTCTTTGGCAGGGAACGGCGACGCTTCTCGGAACGCCCAACGACGAGATCTCGGCGTACGGCGCAATGGCACGCGCATTGATCGACGAGTTCGGCAAGACCGCCCGCCAAAAGCCGTTTCGCATCGACTGAACCGGAGGGTCGCCATGGCACACGACCATCACGGACATGGCCAGCACGGGCATGGCCATCACGGACACGGCCTCGAGGGGCATGCCCATTCGCCGGCCGATTTTGGCCGGGCCTTCGCGCTTGGCATCGTGCTCAACATTGCCTTCGTTGTCGCGGAAGCCGTCTATGGCCTTGCCGCCAATTCCATGGCGCTGCTGGCCGACGCCGGCCACAACCTGTCGGATGTCCTGGGTCTCGTGGTCGCGTGGGCCGCAGCAGCGCTTGCCAGACGCGCACCAAGCCAGCGCTTCACGTTCGGTCTGCGCGGCGCCTCGATCCTTTCAGCGTTGTTCAACGCGATCGCCCTTCTTGTCGCTGTCGGCGCGATCGCGTGGGAGTCTGTCCTGCGCCTGCAGGCACCCGAGCCGGTCGCGGGTCCGACCGTCATGGTCGTCGCGACCGTCGGCATCGTGATCAACGCGATGACGGCCTGGCTGTTCGCATCGGGCCGGCATGGCGATCTCAACATCCGCGGCGCTTTCCTGCACATGGCGGCGGACGCGCTGATCTCGGCCGGCGTGGTCCTGTCGGCCGCCCTGGCGATGGCGACCGGCTGGCTGTGGATCGATCCGGTCGCAAGCCTCGCCATCGTTGCGGCGATCGTCTGGGGCACGTGGTCGCTGCTGCGGGACAGCCTCGCGCTCACGCTCGGCGGCGTGCCGGCCGCCATCGATGCGTCTGCCGTACGCGACCTGATCGCGGCGCGGCCGGGCGTTGCGGGGCTCCACGACCTCCACATCTGGGCGACGAGCACGACGCAAACCGCCCTGTCAGTCCATGTCGTGATGCCCGGCGGGCATCCAGGCGACGCATTCCTTGCCGGACTTGCCGAGGAGCTCCGATCACGTCACGCCATTGCGCACGCGACCGTCCAGATCGAGACCGACGGGACAGCCTGTCCGCTCGCTCGGGGTTGCGCGGCATAGCCATGCCCGCAAAGCTCCGTGTCGAACCGGGCGATATCGTCGAGGCGGACGTCGACGCCATCGTGAATGCCGCGAACGAGACGCTGCTCGGCGGCGGCGGTGTCGACGGCGCCATCCATCGGGCCGCCGGCCCGGCACTGCTTGCCCACTGCCGCACGATCGGCGGATGCCCGACCGGCGAGGCGCGCCTGACGCCAGGCTTCGGACTGCGCGCACGGCACGTGATCCACACGGTCGGCCCCGTCTGGCAGGGCGGAACCGCCAACGAGGATGCCTTGCTCGGGAGCTGCTATCGCAACGTGATGGCGATCGCCCGCGACAACGGCATCCGCAGCATCGCCTTTCCGGCGATCTCGACCGGTGTCTACCGGTTTCCGGTCGATCGGGCGACCGCGATTGCCGTCAGGACCGTCCATCGCGAGCTGGCGGCCGGTACCGTCGAGGACGTCGTCTTCGTCTGCTTCAACGCGCAGGTCCTTGCCGCCTATCGCGCGGAATTCGCCCGTTTGGGCTTGTCCTAGTGGCGCGCGTGGCATAATTCAGGACGGGAGATGCCCGTCGCAGTCGATATCGACAAAGTCACAAGGCTGATGGCAGAGGTCGCCGACCTCGCCATCCTTCCGCGCTTCCGTGCCCTCGATTCGGCGGATATCGCGCTCAAGGGCCCAAACGATTACGTGACGGCTGCGGATCTCGACGCCGAGGCCCGCCTCACACCCGCCCTGGCCGGGCTGCTGCCCGGCAGCGTGGTCGTCGGCGAAGAAGCGGTCGCCAAGGACCGCGCCGTGCTCGACCGGCTGGGCGAGCCGGCGCCCGTGTGGATCATCGATCCGCTCGACGGCACAGCCAATTTCGCCGGCAGCCGTACCCCCTTTTGTTCCATTGTCGCGCTTGCGGTCGGCGGCGAACCGGTTGCCGGCTGGATCTACGAACCTTTGACGCGCGACATGCTCGTGGCCGAACGAGGCGGCGGCGCGCGTTTCAACGGCCAGGCGGTCCGCCTCGCGCCTGGCGCCGACGTCGCCGTGTACGGCAAGGCTCTGCGCCGCAAGGCGGAAGAATCAGGCCATTTCGGCCGTTTCATCGACGAACGCTGCGCAGGCGCCGTCTATCTGGATCTCGCCCGCGGGAAGCTCGGCGCCGCCTGCTTCACGCGGACTCTGCCTTGGGACCACGCCGCGGGCGCACTTGCGGTTCGCGAGGCGGGCGGCCATTCGGCGTTCCTCGACAACGGCGCGCCCTACGATGCACGCCGGCATGTGGGCCCGCTCCTCCATTCGACGTCAAGCGAGGCGTGGGAACGGGCTGCCGGGGCGTTGCGCAGCTAGATCCGCCACCAGGCGAGGAAGCCGAAAAGCACGAAACAGACGATCGCCCAGGGCATGCTCCAGCGCCGGAACACGGATGGATCGCGCTCCATGATGCGGGCCATCAGCATGGTGCCGCCGGAATAGGGCGACAGTGTCGCCGAAAGGCTCCATCCCACCTGCAGCGAAACGACGAGTTCGAACGGCGTCAGCGGCATGTTCTGCATGCCCAGCACCGCGCCGCCGGCGATGGCGCTCGTCACGAGCGCCACGATCCCGAACTGAGAGCCGACGATGACGAACAGGACAATCGACATCGAGAGGATGAAACCGGACGGCTGCCAGGCGTCGAGCAGCGCAGAGGCTCCGAAATCCTGCAGCAGCCTCGCCAGCGTCACGCCGAGGAAGCTCGCACAGCCGAGCACGATCTGCTCGCCGCGCGCCTCGGGAACGAACCGGTAGAGATTGACCTTGAGCCTTCGTCCGGTCGCGGGCACTGCGGCCAGCGTTCCAGCCCGCGCATACTGGACATAGAGCCAGACAAGGGCGAACAGACCCGCGAACCAAGCGATCGACTCGATCATGCCAAGATCGAGCAGGGCCTTGGCGCCGAGCACGCTTGCCACCAGCCCGACGATGATGCCCGCCATCGGCAGGACGTCGCTGACCGGCGGCGGCGGGCCTTTTCGCGGGATCGAGCGGCGGCGGGAAGGCGGCCACTTGATCCGGTCGACAAGCCAGCCAACGGCAAGGAACATTGCGGCGATCGTTCCGGCGGGCAGGCAGATGTCGAACCAGCTGACCGACCGGATCATCGAGAGCGTGAATGCCACCGAGATCGCCATCGGCGACCAGACAAGCATCGAGAAGAACCCCTGCAGGAGGGCCACGTTCATGCGTTCCTCGCGGATCGCGACCACCTCCGGATCGCCGCCGGCGGCCTCGAGCGTGTTTGACCGCTTGATGAGTGTCGCCAGCAGCGTGACCGCTCCCATGTTGAGCGCGATCCCGAACCCGTGACCGCCCAGCGCGATCGCAAGGAACCGCCAGCTCGGCGACTGCTGGATGAGCCAGTTCCCGGCGCGGCGGACGGCGCGCGACGTCCGGGCGGCGTCGCGCAGCAGGCCCAGCGAAGCCATCAGGGCGACAAATTCGGCGCCACGATCAAGCGCCACGCCGAGCGTGGCCTGCCATTCGCCGCCGGATGCCAAGACAGCGGCAGCCGAGACGAAGGCCGCCGCCAGGAAGGCGCGTTCGGTCGCGCGCGTACGCGCGAAGACGAAAACGAGCCAGACGACGATCAGCGCAAGGACAAGCGGCCGCAAGGGCGCATGACCCACGACGCTCTGCGCCAGAACCGTCGCGGTGATCGCCACGGGCAGCCACGCGACCGCCCCCGGATGGCGCTGCAACATGCTCACGCACAACTTTCACCCGTCGCGCCGAGGCTGGCAAGCGTCGCGTCCTGATCCTATAGTCGGGCCAGTCGTTTGCCACGGAGGCCGGGGTGTTGCTGCGCATCGGCGTACTGGCCGTTTCGCTGATTGCCGCGGCATTTTGTCCGCGGCCGGCCGACTGTGCCGAGCCTGTCGACCTCGAGCTTGTCCTGGCCGTCGACGTGTCGCGCTCGATCGACGACAGGGAGTACGAGCTGCAGCGGCAGGGATATGTCCGGGCACTCACGCACCCCAACGTGCTGGCGGCAATCCATGGCACGCCGACCGGGCGGATCGCGGTCGCATTCGTCGAATGGGCCGGCGCCGACTTCCAGCGGCTTGTGGTGCCCTGGACCGTGATCTCGGACGTCGCATCGGCGGAATCGTTCGCGGATCGGCTGCTTGTCGAACCGCGCTCGTTCTGGGGGTGGACATCGATCTCCGGAGCGATCGATTATTCCGTGCGGCTGTTCGGCACCGAGTTCGAAGGGCGGCGGCGCGTGATCGATGTTTCCGGGGACGGCGTCAACAACTCCGGCCGGCCGGCGTCCGCCGCACGCGACGACGCCTTGGCACGCGGGATCGGGATCAACGGGCTCGTTATCCTCAATGATCCGCAGGCGAACTTCCGCAGCCAGCCCCAGCCGCCTGTCGACGAGTTCTACCGCGAAAACGTGATCTGCGGCCCCGGTGCCTTCGTCATCGCAGTGGACGATTTCGAAAGCTTCGCCTATGCGATGGTGAACAAGCTTGTCCGCGAGATCGCCGCTCTGCCGGTGCAGCAGGACGGGCGTCTGGCATCGAGGAAATAGGAGCCGGGCCTCTGGACGTCACCACCGCCTATCTTGCCGCCGAAGGCTTTGCCGAACCTCTGCGCGAGGAACTGGGCGACGTGATCGAGGCGCACGGCCGCCTGCTGATCGCGCCCGGCCCCCCGCGCCCGGCAGCATGGGCACAGAACGTGTGGCTCGAGCCCGTGCGCATCCCCGCCCCCTCGATCGGGCAGGCCGCGAAGGCGCTGCGCGCCATCCAGCGCAACTGGGCGCTCTATGACCACGCACATCATCGGCGCGCCGCGTTGATCGTTGGCGAACTGCCGAAAGTGTCCGCCAAGCCGCTCGTGTTCGGAACCCTCCCGCCCTCGGCACCGCTCGGCTCGTGGATGCTCCTCGATCCGCAGACAATGCTGGCAAGTGCAGCCTGTTCAAGCCCCTTCCCCAACGGCGAATGCCGCTTCGTGGAAGACAAGTCGGGGCCGCCGAGCCGGGCCTATCTCAAGCTCTGGGAAGCCCTGACGCTTTGCGGCGAGATGCCCCGACCCGGCGAGCGATGCGTCGATCTCGGCGCCTCGCCCGGCGGATGGACCTGGGTCCTCGCCGGACTCGGCGCCACGGTTCTCGCCATCGACAAGGCGCCGCTGGATCGGAGCGTGGCCGCGATGCCGGGCGTCGAGTGGCGACAGGCCAGCGCTTTTTCGCTCGCGCCGGCCGATATCGGCCCCGTGGATTGGCTGTTCAGCGACGTGATCTGCTATCCGGAGCGGCTGTTTGAGCTTGTCGAACGCTGGCGGGCGAGTGGTCTTGCCCGTCGCATGGTGTGCACGATCAAGTTCCAGGGTGCGACCGATCATGAAACGGCGCGGCGCTTCGCGGCAATCCCGGGCGCGCGGTTACGCCACCTCTTCCACAACAAGCACGAGCTCTGCTGGTCGTCGTTCTAGCCCAGGGAATCGAGCGTACGGCGAAGACCTTCTTCGAGCGCGACTGACGGGCGCCAGCCAAGCGCCCTGAGACGCGCCGGTTCGCTGAGCGACAGGCGAATATCGCCCGCGCGCGCTTCGGTGAATTCGGGATCCGCGGGCGAACCGGCAAGCCGCTGGAGCGTGCGCGCAAGATCGACGATGCGTGTGGCAATACCGGTTCCGACATTGAAGACGGGCGCCGATACCGACGCCGCGGAGAGTCCAAGGCGAAGAGCAGCAACAACGTCCGCGACATAGACGAAGTCGCGCGCCTGCGCGCCATCGCCCTGGATGCGGCAGGCCGTCTTCGCGCGAGCGCGTTCCGCAAAGATCGAGATGACACCCGAGTAGGGGCTCTTGGGGTCCTGACGCGGCCCGTACACATTGAAGAAGCGGAAGCCCGCCGTCGGAATGCCGTGCACGACGCCACCGACCCGCGCGTGCAGTTCACAGCCGAGCTTGTCGGCGCCATAGGCGGACAACGGCTGCGGTCGCGCGGTCTCCGCCAGCGGCAGGTCCGGATTGTCGCCATAGATCGCTGCCGACGAGGCATAGACGACCGGTACCGCTCCGCCCTTGCGTGCATGGCGGGCCGCATCGAGGACATGGATTGCCGCCGTCAGGTTCGTATGGTGGGTTCCCGCCCAGTCTTCGTTGCCACGCTGAACCGAAGCGATCGCGGCAAGATGGAAAATGCCGTCGCAGTCCTTCGCGGCGGCGGCAACCCCCACCGGATCGCCGACATCGCCCACGACGAGTTCCGCACGCAGGCCAAGATTTTCGCGCTTTCCCGTCGACAGATCGTCAAGGACACGGACCTTGTGGCCGTCGGCGAGCAATGAATCCACGAGGTGGGAGCCGATGAATCCCGCTCCCCCAGTCACAAGATACGCCGGCACAGGTCCCTCTCAGGTCAGTCGCGCCGGACCGATGGATTGATCTCGACGAATACCAGATACGGAAGAGAGGCCATCTTGCGCAGCATGATCACATAAGCAAGAAAAAATGCGGTCACGGCAGAGAGAAAATATCCATACCCGTACCAGGAGAAACCGGCCCAGAGGGTGCCTGCCGAGAAAGCGGCATTGAGGACAAGAAACAGGACGACGATCTTGAGGGCGAGCCGCCGCAGATCGAAATACGAGAACACGATGAGCACGAACAGCAACAGTGCATGGAAGAGCGCGCCCAGAACGCCGAAGCGGAACATCGCGATCTGCCCGAAACCCAGTCCCAGGCTTTCGAAGATTGCCGGGGCAAGCAGGATCGCGAGATAGCTGATCGCCCCCTGGAGCACGACGAGAACACGGAACCCCTCGCCCACGGTATCCATCAGCTCGATCTGCGCGGCGCGCAGGCGCGCGAACGTTCCGTGTTTCTGCACCTCCCGGAAAAAGGCGAGGTACTTCTCGAAGAAGGACGTCTCCACGATCAGGACGAACATCGCCATCGCCGGCAGGATCGTGAGGTAGGCAAGGAACATCGCGCTGTCGTATTCCGGATACGACACGAGCGCGCCGGCCTCGATCTGCCGCTGTGGCGAAAGCCACATGATCCATTTGTCGATCCAGATCGCCGCATTGTAGCAGAACGACATCGCCGCGAGGTCCCAGTACCGGCGGAAATACGCGACAAATGCGAACGGCCGCAGCACCGGATACGGATATTCCGCGAATATCCGCGCGATGAGCGCGAACAGCACAATGGCGATGCCGCCGGTGAAACCGGACAGGAGCCCGAATGCCCCCATGTCGGAGAGTGCCGCCCCCAGGACAAGACCGGCGGCCATGCCGAGGAAGAAGCTCCACGTGATCGTGCGGAAGTCCTTGAGGGTCGACAGGAACACGGCGGCAACCCAGAGCGCGCCGGTCAGCAGATATCCCGCGACCGCCACAAGCCGGACGGCGAATGGCGCGTCGACGAAGAAGCCGTAGAACGTGATCGCGATGGGCGCCTGCGTAGCGAGCATCAGCGCGGTCGAGCCCAGCAACATGCCGGGTCCTTCGCTTGCATCGCGAAGGTAGATCCGGTCGGCAAGGTAGCGCGTGACGACGATCGAAATCGGGCCCGCGCAGACGAGCGAGAAGCCGAAATTGTAGATGACGATCAGCCGGAAAAGCGACACGTCCGCATTGCGCGCCGCATCCTCGGCAACGACCGAGAGCGCGCCGAGCGCAAGGATTGTTACAAGCCAGGGGCCCGATGCAACGAGCGTCGCGTGCATGAAGGCACGCAGCGAGCCCATCACGTCGTCCGAACGTGCAAGTTCGCGCAAGGAGAAGCCGATGCCTGCCATCAGGCCGCCTCCGTCCCGCCACGCCGGGCATCCGGCATGTCGCGGTACGTTTCGTAGATCTCGCGGTAGATGCCGTCGATCGTCCGCTTGTTGTAGAGGAGTTCCACCCGTCGCTTGATCGCCGCCGCACACCGACGATGCCATTCCTTGTCGACAAGCAGCCGCGCCAGCGCACGTCCCGTCGCGGCAGGGTCGGCGAGACCCGTCACCTCGCCGCCGGGGCCCAGCCGCGGCCTTTCGTCCGACCGTCCTTCCAGCATCTCGCGGCAGGCGCCGACGTCGGTCGCCACCGTGGGAACTCCGGCAGCACCGCCCTCGAGAATCACGAGCGGCTGGGCCTCGGAGACGGATGTCAGCGCGAGGGCGTCAATGCGGCCAAGCCAATCGCTCAGCTTCTGGCGGCCCATGAACCTGAGCGTTCCATCGAGCCCCAGCAGGCGCACCAGATCCTTGCACTCCGCGGCATAGGCCGGATCCTCGTCCTCGGGTCCCAGGACGAAGGCCTGCAGGTCGGGAACCTCGCGCTTGGCAACTGCGATCGCGCGTATGAATGTCTTGATGTCCTTGATCGGCACCACGCGACCGATCAGCGCGACTGTCGGCGGCCGGCCCTCGTCCTGGCGCGGTATGGCGGCATAGCCGTCGAAGTCGATGCCGTTGGGAATGACGCGCAGGCGATCGGGCGGTGCACCGTCGCGGCGCTGCATGGCCTGATTGCCCTCGTAGAGCGTGATGATGGATCGGGCCATCGAGTAGAGGCAGCGCGAATAGGACACGAACGTGTCGATCCACAGATCCTTGAGATCGCGCCGTTCGCGCTCGACTGCCAGCGCCCGCGGACGGTTCGACGACAGCCAGTCCGCCATCGTGATTTCGATCCGCCGCTCGTTCGTGTAGATGCCATGCTCGGTCACGAAGCACGGCCGGCCCGTCTCGATCGCCGCGCGCGCGGCCATAAGCCCGGCGTAGCCCGTCGAGATCGTGTGGAAGACACGCGCCTTGGGCAGATCGCTCAGGACGCAGGAAAAGAGGCCTCCGAGCTGGGCCCGCCAGGTCCAGAAATAGTCGAGAAACGAGCAGTCAGGCACGCTTTGTTCGTACATCCGCACGAGCGTGTTCCAGGCTGCCGGCGAATTGAGCAGCGTTTCCGCGCCAAGTTCGCGCCGCCGCGGCCCCAGCACGGCAAGTATCCGCTCGAGATCCTCGATCGATCCGCGCGATTCGATCGAGAGAAGCGCCCCCTCGATCTCGCGGAAAAGCCTCTTCAATCGCCGCGCCGAACGTGGACCTGGCTCCGGTTGCTGAAGAAACACGTGCGTCAGGCCAACGACATTGTCGGCGATGGGATACTTGAAGGCGCGGTCACGTCGATCGGCGAGCAGTGCCACACAATGGAACTTCAGATGGGGCTGCGCCCGGATCAGGTCGTTGACCCAGGTCGACACGCCTCCCGAGACGTACGGATAGGTACCCTCGAGCAGCAGGCAAACGTCTGCTGATGGCGCGTCCAGCCGCGTGAAATCCGAGTTGGGCTGGAAATCCGTCATGCGTCAGGCCGGCACCCAGAGCCGAGCCGCTTCGCGCAGCCGCGGATCGGCGTTCTCGTCCCCATCCAGCAGCGGAACGATACGCGCCGCCGCTTCGCGAAGCTGGACAAACGCGCCGATACGGAAAAGGCATTCGAGATACCAGATCGCGCCGGCCGGCTTCAGCCGGCCTGCACCCGCCGAGGTCGCCAGAAGATCGGCGGCCGTCCGGTATTCCCCCATCCGCACAAGCAGACGGCCGATCGCAAGTTCGACATCGCCGTTCTCGGGCGCAAGTTCGAGAGCGGAAAAATAGAGTTTGAGCGCCCGGTGCCGGTTCTCCGCCTGCCGGTCATTGTCGAGCAGGCCGGTGAAGGCGTAGTCGTCGTAGTGGCGGGCGGCGGCGAAAACGAGCGGCATGTCGCGAGGTCGCCGGACAAGCTCCGATTCAAGGTCGA
The DNA here is from genome assembly GCA_016794025.1 of Rhodospirillales bacterium. Classification (GTDB taxonomy): domain Bacteria; phylum Pseudomonadota; class Alphaproteobacteria; order CACIAM-22H2; family CACIAM-22H2; genus Tagaea. The sequence continues at coordinate 93,000 of JAEUKX010000014.1, forward strand.
TCGACCGGCGCAGGAAGCGTTGCTCGATCTGCGCCACGGCCGTCGCGGCCTGAACGCGGATCGCCGGCTCGGGATGACCGAGCGCGCTCTTCAGGGCCGGCGCGAAGGCCGGCTTGAAGTACGTGGCGATCAGCGCGATCAGCGCCTGCTTCTGATCGAACGTACCGAAGGCAAGTATGTCCGTGAACGATGCGACCGAGCGCGCGGCGGTCTCGTCGTCACTGCCGTCCGTGACGATTTGCTGGAATAGGGCCCTTGCACCTTCGATCTGCTGATCCGGGAACAGGGCGGCATACCATTCTTCGAAGCTGGTCGTGTGGCGCCGGAACAGCGCGAACAGTGCCGCACACAGCATCGCGCCGGCGGCCCCGAAAGGCCCGGCCGTCACGGCGGCTCCCACAGCGAGCCAGGGCAGCCGCAGGTCGAGGGCGCGGCGAGACACGGTCCAGATCCAAAATCCGCCAAGAACCACCGCCGCACCATGTACGCCGACGACGGCGGCCGGGTCTTCCCCGCCCGTCGCCGTATCCCACCACGCCCAGCCAGTTGCCGCCGCCAAGCACGCGGCAACGGCGAAGGTTTCGGCGACGGGGGCGTGCCCGGCCACCCGTGCCAGCGAGGCCAGCATCTCCGCATGTTCGCGATCGCGCCGGCCGCGGCGGCGATCGTCGGCGCGGACCTCGCTCACCGCGCGGTTCCCGCATCGATCCCATGCATGGCGGATTCGAAGCGCCGGGCATGGGAATACGCCGTGCCGATCCACTCGCACAGCAAACGGAAATTCTCGATCGACGTCACGCTGAGATCGAGGAAACCCATCTCCTCGATCTTGAGCATGCCGACGACCTCGCCACTGTCGACATTGAGCAGTGGGCCGGCAAGCAACCCCTCGCCGGCCAGAATGCGTTCGTCCTCCGCCACCGCAGCGACAAGCGTTCGGTGCGAGCCGATGACGGCCTGAAACAGCGCAGACTGGCCGTCGAACGACCGCGCGAAGACGGTTTCGGCCGCTTCCCAGCCTTCGTTCGTCGCGAGTTCAAGCACATCGCCGTTCAGCAGGAACAGCGAGAAACGTCGCGGACTCATGACCGTGCGCACCAGATCGGCGACCCCCGCCTGCACCTCGTGCGTCGCCATCCGCTCGATGCCCTTCGCGGCATTGTAGATCGCGAAGACGGTGCGCAACTGTCCTGCGACACGTGACTCGAGACTTTCGCGCCGCGCATCCAGCCGTCGATAGGCTGCCGCGATGACTTCTTCGCGCTTTCGCGACTGCAGCACCTCTTCGCGCAGCGCGTCGCGCTCGCGCCGGACCCTGCCTTGCATCTCGCCGAACACGACCGCGGCCACGGTCCAGAGCAGCGGCAACAGCGTCGCATCGAGCAGCCATCCGTAGAGGTCCTGGTCGAACCGCTGCGGCGGCAGGTTGCCGATCAGAAGCGCGGCGCTCGAGGCGGCCGCCGCGACGAGCGCTTCGGTCGTCCCATACTGAACGGCGCATAGCAGCACGACGATCCAGAACGGGTGCGGCGAGACGGTCGTGAAGCGGCCGAAATCCAGGAACACGAAGTCGACGAGCAGCGCCGTCAGCAGGAAGGCGGTAATCTCGACGATTGCCGATCGGCGCACGCCAAGCAGCTTCGGCGCCTCGGCGACGGCCGGCATCGCAATGCGGTCGACCGCGCGCCGGCGCGGCGTCTGGCCGGGCTTCACATCCGCCATCGCGCGAAGCCCCCGAAGGAAACATACTCGCTCGCATCGCGACCCACGCCGCGCCCGTAGCCGGTCGAAAGCCCGCCCGAGAAGGCGCCATCGTCGATCCAGGAAAGGCTGGCACCGACCAACGGGCCGCCGCGGCCACCATAGCGGTCGTAGGCCGGTCCGGCCGACAGGTCCGCGACGAGCGGCAGAGCGGTGCCGAACGTCCGCTGCCAGTCGAGCGAATACCCGGCCAGAAGGCCATGGACCTCCCGGTAGCGGAGCGGCACGGGCCTGAACTGCGTTCCGACGTTCGAGGGGTCGTCACGCGACGATATCCGCCAAGGATACTCGCCCTCGAAGACGTAGGCGATGCTTGCACCGCGCGCGACCCCGTCGAGCGGCAGGCGAAGCTCGCCGTCGGCCGAGGCCGATCGTGCCGCGTCCGCAAGACCCGGCATGCCGTAGCGGTTGGCCGCAAGGCGCGCGCGCGCGGACAGTCCGAAAAGCCACGGCTGTGCGTACTGGACATATGCTCTGTCGCGCGTGCCGTCGGCCACGAGGCTTTCCGTGAAGTCCCAGTACGGCCGGGCAATCTCGATTCCGGCGAACAGCCGCGATTCGTCGAAAAGATATTCGCGTACGATGCCGGCACCAGGCGCACGCGGATTGGCAAAGAGCTGGATGTGCGTGCGGGTACCGGCCTCGCCTTCGTGCGCAAGACCGACCGCCCCCCGCTGCCGCATGCCGATGAACCGGTCGACCGCACCCGCCGGCCGGCGCACGGACGGGCTGTCGACATAGGCTTGGTCGAACGACGCCGTCAGGCGCCAGGCCGGCGTCACCGGAACCTCGGCCATGAGGCCGAGCTGGTAGCGCTTCTCACCGGCGCTCGTGCGTCGATACTCCGGCTCCACTCGCACGAAGGCAGCCCGGTCGCGCGCGAGGGCAGCACGCGCGGCAAGGAAATCGGCATTCGAAGGATCGGCAGCCACGGCACGATCCATAAGTTCGGCGGCACGACGATTGCGGCCGATCTGCTGCTCGAGCCCGCCGAGCTGGGCGAGCGTCTCGCCATCCGCGGGGTCCGCCGCCGCGAGTGCGGAAAGCCTGCCGCGCGCAACGGCAACCTGCCCGGTCTGCGATTCGAGCGCTGCGCGCAGACGCTCCAGCCGCCGCTCGGCCCGCTCGGTCACGATCGCGTCGTCCGGGTCGTCGGGCACTCGCGCATCCTCGCCAATCCGGATCGCCACGACGACACCCGCGCCGTCGCGTTGCGCGGCAAGCGTCGTGCCGGGTGCGGCTACGAGCAGGAGCGTATCGAATCCCGCGCCGACGGACTCGACGAACCGCGGAAGTTCCCGGCGCAGGACATCGAAATCCGGCTCGGATATCGGCCCGCCGAACCGCAGGAGCACTTCGCGTCCGCGGACATCGATGCGAATTTCGCCCTGCCGCCGCGGAACGACCCGCACGTTCGCCAACGGGCCGTCGGTGCTCCATGTCAGATCGAGTGCAGCCGGCCCGGCTGTCTGCGCACGAACAGCAGCGGGACAAAGCAGCACAGCCACAAGGATTGCAGCGACCCAGCGCATCAGCCGTTCGGCTCCAGGACGCGCCGGGCCGGCGCCGTGCGGCCCAGCTCGAGCAGCACACCCGCATAGTCGGCCCGCAGATCGCGGTTGCGCGGCTGTTCGCGCAGGAGACGCTCGTACAGCGTCACAGCCTCCTCCGACCGGCCAAGCCGGTGATACAGATACGCCTGCACGGCACGCGCCGCGAACGGCGGCGGCCTCAGGCCTTCGATTGCCGCCAGTGCGCGCTCGTGCTCGGTCCGGGCGGCTAGACGGTCCTTGAGACGATAGAGCGATTCGCCCAGATAGTAATGGGCCTCCCAGTCGGATGGGCCAGCAGCCGGCGCGCCCGCCAGATACCGCTGGAGAAGGCTGCGGGCGCGTTCGAAATCTCCGTCGGAAAAGGCGGCAAAACCCACCTGCCGCTGCGCCTCGCGGCGCGCCGGATCGAGAAGCAGCAGCCGCGCGTACGCCAGTCTCGCGAGGTCGGGCCGATTGCCGGCTGACGCGAGCTCACCGAGCTTCAGGGCCATATCCGGGTCGCCTTCGCGCGCAATCCGCGACTCGACAAGTCGACCGAAAGCGATCCTGTCGTCGGCGCTACCGGCCAGCAGATGAGCCTCCGCGGCTGCCACCGTTGCCGGACCACCCGCACGGCCCGGCGTCGCGGCATCTGCAGCCAGGACATGCGCGGCACGCTGCGGTGCGCCGGAATCCAAAAGGACACGTGCCCAGCCAAGCCGGTCGGCCGGCGTCGGCATCGCGCGCGCCTGCGCCTCGATCCAGTCGAGCTGCCGCGCGTCCGGTCGGGGCCCCATCAGGAACAGGACCTGCCGGACATCGGGGTTCGCGGTCGGGCGGCCCGCTGCAAGCCGCTCGAAAATGTCGAGTGCCCGCATCTTCTCGCCGAGGTCGAGCAGTCGGAATGCAAGCTGACGACGCGCCTCGTCACCCGTCTTCGGATCAACGCTCCGCCGCACGAGCAACGCCACAAGCTCGTCGCGGCGCCCCGCACGCTCGAGCGCAGCCTCGAGTGCATCGTTCCATTCGCCGCCGAAATCAGCCGCCGCCCGCCGCAAGGCCGGCAGATGGACTGCCGGCGGCGTGCGCTCCAGCAGGGCATAGGTCGCCTCGCGGCGGATCGCCGGGGGAAGATCGTCGCGGCGCGCGACGTCAAGAAGGACGGGAACCGCGGCTTCGATCCGCCTGGCATCCGCAGCTGCGGTGACCAGCGCGCCCAGCCACTCCGCCGGATTGGCCCGCGCGCGACGCACAAGCTCGGGCAGCACGTCATCCCAGGATTTCGCGTCGACGAGTGCATAGAGCGCTTCGTCGCGCGCCGCGGCCACGAGCGATTCGTCGACCAGTCGACTGCGCCAATACTCGCGCAGTTCGCCGCGCGCCCGCTCGTCCCGCTTCGCCACGTCGGCGAGCGCCGTGCGATAGAGCGCCTCGACCTCGTCATTGGCCATGACCGGGCGCAGCGCGCGCGCCTCGGCCAGCGCCTCCGCAGCCCGGCCCGCGGCAAGTGCAGCCTGCGCAAGACGCAGGCGGGCAACGGGTGTCGGCCCTTCGAGGGCGCGCAGGCGTCGCGCCGCCACGAGCTGGAGCGCGGGCGACTTCGCGTCACCGCCAATGAAGAAAAGATCGGTGAGGACATTGCCGGGAAGCGAAGCCGGCGCTTCCGTTTCCAGCCATCGGGCGACGGCATCCCCCCTGCCCGCCTGCGCCATGACCAGTGCCCAGCCTGTTGCCGCCGCAAGGGAAGTCGGTCGCTGCCGGCGCAGACGTTCGAAGACCGGCACGCCATCGGCCGCACGCCCCGCGAGAAGATAGAGCTGGGCCAGATCGCCCACGGCCGCGTCCGGCAACGCCGGGTCGTTGGCCAGACGCAGCAGGAGATCCAGCGCATCGCTGCGTGCGCCCGCGGCCACGAAGATCTGGACGAGCGTCAGGGAATCGTCGAGCCCCACACCGGGCCTTCCCAGGGCAATGCGTGCCAGTCCAACCGCCTTCTCCGGTTCGTCGAGCGCGGAATAGACGCGCGCCGCCAGCAGCGGCCGTTCGGCCAGACGCGCCTGACCGGCACCTTCGGCGATGGCACGCAGGAAGTCGAACTGGCGCCGGTCGAGCGCCTGACCGGCAAGCGCCTCGATCTGGGGTGCGGTGAGAGCTGCGAGATCGAGCGAACGTGCAAGCGCGAAGGCAGTCTCTGCACGCCCGCTTTCGATGCCGATCTCGACAAGGTCGCCGAGGACCGCAGCAGTGAATCCGGCGGTTCCACGCGCCGTCTGCAGGTCGAACAGGCGGCCGGAAAGCGCTCGATCGCCGGCATCTATCGCAAGCCGCATGATCGCGACATTCGTCGCCGGATCCTCGCCGATCCGCGATTCGACCGGCGACAGCGCCTCGAGCCCCGCCTTGGCGAGTCCCCGCCCGCCGAATGCGCCAACGACCGCCGCGATATCGGCCGGGCCCGTATGAAGGTCCAGATGGCCACGCGCGTGCGCGACGGCACCGGGCACATCCTTGGCCTCAAGCGAAACGCTGAGCCAGAGATCGAGTATCGATGCATCGACGCGATCGGGCAGCCGTCGGGCGAGCGCGGACAGCGTGCGTTCAGCCTCGTCGAACTGGCGGCGCCGCGCCTGCAACTCCGCAAGATCGGCAAAGTCGTCGACCTGCGCCTCGGGCAGCGCCACGAGACGTTCGAGAACACCCGTCTGTGCCTCGGTCTCGCCGGCAAAATTGTAGAGTGCCGAAAGCTCCCGCAGTTCGTCCGGCTTCGGATCGAGACGAACGATCTCGGCGAGGTTTGCGCGGCGCGCTTCCTCGCGTCCCGCCCAGCGCAGATAGACCGCGAGCAGCCGCCGTGCGCTCGCCGCTTCCGCCTGCGCGAGCCGATCCTGCCCGATTAGGGTCTCTAGAATCTCGATCGCGCGCGCAAGTTCGCCTTCCTGAGCGTAGAGTCGCGCAAGCGGAACGACGATTTCCAGCAGAGGTCCGTCTTCCGCCAGCCGTCGCTCGAAGGCGGCGCGCGCCTGGCCGAATTCGCGGTCGCGCAGATGCATGGCCGCCCGTTCGCGCGTATTCGGCACGATCAGAAGGCTCGCGAAGAGGCTCGAACCGACGAGTGCTGCGGCAAGTGCGAACTGTCCGCCTGTGCGTGCGTGCAGCGCGCTCACCGGACGGGACCATTCACGGAGACATGCACGCTCTCGCCGTCGACCGGCGGCAGGACGAACTGCAGCGTCCCGTCCCTTCCGGCCTTTGCCGCGACCGGTTCGCCGCCGGCAGGCGTCACGACATAGTCCGCATCCGGGACCGCGCGCCAGCGCATCTCGCCGGGGCCAAAGCCCGCCGTTTCGAACGTGAAACCGTCGGCCGTGAACTGAAGCCCGCGCACCGGCCAGCGCGAATCGCGGAGCGATGGACGACCGGCGGGCGCGCGGCCGCCAAGCGTCACGACCGCTTCCGCCACGGCCGGATCGAGCGCCACATAGAGCGCGCCGGCATCGTTCCGGAATCCGATCACGCCGGAAGAACGCTCGAGATCGACGGAATCCGTGTCCAGCGGCGGATCGAAGCGGATGGTCTGCAGGGCGCCGCGGTCCAGGATGCGCCATGTGCCGGCGCCTTCGCGGACGATGCGCGCGGAGTAGAACCCTTCGGCAATGGCGGCGTACTGCGAGGTACGGATCGGTGCCAACTCGTGGCTGCGCGCCCACTCGACATTCCCGATCAGCGCCTTGAGTGCGGGTTCCTTTTCGCCGGAATAGATATGGTAGTAGAGATCGACCGGCACGAGACGGCGCGGCGCGCCGGTGCGCTCGAAGGTTTCGCGCAAGGACCGGAAGCCGAAATAGCGGTCGCTCCACAGGTCGGTGTACGTGTTCTCGTTGGATCCCGCGGCGTAGATCTGCCGTTCGGCGCCCACGCGCCGACCGATCGGAGCGACATAGGAGACCGAATCGTATTCGCTGTCGTAGCGCGTGTCGCCGCCGTTGATGTTGCGCAGTCCCGCCTTGCGCGTCGCGGCAAGCACGGCCTCGAACGGCAGCGTGTTGCCCGACCATTGGACGATCGGCACGCCCCTGCCGGGCGGCGCCAGCGTCGTGAGATACGCGGCCGCCTCGTCGATCTCGGCGTGGATCGAGAACGGCCGCTTCGCGAACGATCGCGGCGTGTTGTAGCTGCCGATCGTGCCGTACTGGCCGTCGAACTCCTCGCCGCTGTCGGGCTCGTCGCGAAGGTCCGTGAATTTGCGCTTGATCCGGTCGATGAGCGCAGCGATGCGGGACGGTTCCGACCGGCATCCCGGATAACGGCGCAGGAAGGGCCGTTCCTTGGCCTCCACATCCGGCGCGTCGAAGAATCCCCAGTCGAGGGGGTGCGTCCAGGTGTGGCTGCCTGCCTCGACATTCGGCAGCGCGAACATCCGCCGCGCGATCGAGCGTGTCTCGTCGCTGCCGCACCAGTCGGGATGGAGATCGGCAACGACCGGTGCCACCGTCACCGGCAGATCGGGATAGGCGCGAAGCACCTCGTCGAGAATCACCTCGGAGGAGAGCTTGCGCCGGCGCTTCCATGGCTCGATCTCGGTCACGTTGCGCCAGCCGTCCCCGTCGATCTGGCTGAAGAAGATCCGTCGCCCCGCGATGGTCGTGACGTCCGGCACCGGCCCGCCGCCCGCGCCCAGCGCCTCGGCCAGGAACGCGAAGGGATCGATGCGCCACTGCCGCCGCCGCAGTTCGGGTTCGTAGAAATGCGAATAGCCGAAGCTCGCCAGGCCCCCGCCCGGCCCGATCATGATCACGTGGCTTTCGGTGTCGGGCTGGCCGCGCCGGCGAAGGACCAGGAGCGAGCGGGTGCGGCTGTCGGCCGGCCGCCAGACCGGGAACGGCGGCAGCAGACGATCGAGCGGGCGTTCGTACTCGACGAGGGCCGGCTCCTTGTTCAGCACCTCGACGTCGAAGGTGAGACGGACGAAATCCTCGGCCAGCCGGAAACCGGCGCGCGAGAAAACACGGTTCGCTTCGGCAAGCGCCACGTTCGTGCGGCCGTCGCGGCCGCGAAGGTACGCCGGATCGCCGATCTGCACGAAGCGCAGGCCGCGCGCGGATGCCGCATCGATGAATGCGAAGGCCGCACGTGCGTCGGGAACGGTATCGGCCTCGAGCCACGCCACGATCGCGCGTGCGCCGTCGAGCACTGAAACGGGCGGCATCGGCTTTGCGACGTCGACCGGCTCGACGACATAGCCGAGGCGGTTGAGCGGCATTTCAAGCATCAGATGGGCGAAAGTTTCCCGCCAGCGCGTCGTCACGCTGGAATCCCACAGGATGAGGACCTTGCGCGGCAATTCCTGCGCATGGGCGGACATGCCGGTAGCGATGCCGGCCAGCAGCAGGAGAAGCGCCGCGGTCGCCCTCACTGCGGCTCCGGCACGACACGGTCGAGCGCCACCGTGGCGACGTAGGGCGCAAAGCCGAGCGCGCGCACTTTCCCGTAGATCGAGCGGATCGTGGCGGTGTCCTCGGGCGTCCAGTATTCAAGCGCGAGCACGCGAAGCGCCGGTCGGCGCTTGCGCGCGGCCGACAGCAGTTCGACCTGCGAGGCATGCAGGCCGGGCGGCGCCATGCGGGGCGCCTTGCCTTGGAAGTCCCAGTCCGTGACGAGCGATTCGGCCAGCACCATGTCGATGGCAGTCTCGACCGCAGGCAGGATTTCGTAGCCGCGATTGAGGATGATGGGCATGCCCGGGTTGCGGTTGCGGATCGCCTTGACGAGTTCGATCGTCGCCAGCGTCGAGCCGGCGAACTTCGTCCGGTCGCGGCGCTCGAGATCGATCGCTGTATCGGCCGTATCGAGGAACACGCCCTGAAAGCCGCGCGCAAGGATCGAGGGCACGAGTTCGTCGACCACCCGGCGGCGCCAGCGCGGATCTCGCACATCCACCGCGAATGCGCCGGGCCAGTTCGGGTTTTCGTAGACGAGGAGTCCCTCGCGCTCGACCTCGGTGAAGTAGCTGCGCGTGCGATGTACCTCGCCGATGCTCAGGTAACCCAGAGCCTGACCGCGTCGGGCGACGACCGGCTCGATGTCGGGATGGCGGTCGGAATCGAAGACGACGAGGCGGTATCCGGCGAACGCATCATCGGGCGCATCGGCGCCGTAGTAGACGGCCCAACGGAACGGGTCCTCGTTGGCGCGCAGCAGGCCTTGCAGAAACGTGAGCATCGGCAGGGCCCCCAGAATCGCGATCAGACCGCGCGCAAATACACGCCGATTTTCCATGACGCTTGCCGTGAACCGGGGTGCGGCCGGGATGTCCGCGACTCGATGATCGATTCTAGCATCACGAGTCGGGCGAAACGGCGGCCCATTTCGGTTTCAATTTGTCAATTCGCAAAATGCAATTGATCAGAACGCCAGCATCGAATTGTTCGCAATTTGCAATAAATTCCACCGGTCTTTACGCTGCCCAACCGAACGATTAGATTCATCCGTACGGGAATTCACCACTGGCAACCGGCATCCATGTTTCGAAACAAGAACGACGGCTTCAAAATCGGCGACAGGCTCATCTCGATCGGCCGCGAGGCGACGAGCTGGGAGATCGAGCTTGTCTTTCAGGATCCCAACAAGATCCCGCACGCGCGCCTGCGGCGCGTCGACAATGCCTCGATTCAGCGGACTTTTTCGTTCGCGGCGCTCATGAATCCGGAGCTGTTCCGGCGGGGCGAGCCCACGTCGACCGGCGCCTGAAGGCCGTTCAGCCTTCCGGCCGGATGATCCGGCAACCCGCGTTGATCTCGCGCAGTTTGGCGCAGATGTCGCGTGCGCGTACTTCGTTGAGCGGGCCGGCCTGGACCCGGACGACGGACGTGCCGTCGGGCATCGCAAAGCTCGGCGCGACAAGTTCCGTGCCCGCGAGGATCTCGCCGTACTGGCGCGCGAGGCGGCGAAACTCGCGTTGCGCGGAATCGGCCGTGGGAACCGTCGCGAGCTGCACCCGCCATGAATCGCCGGCAGCACCGGCAACCGGTGCGGCCGCTGCCGCCATCGCGTTTGCGGTGCCGGTCGGTTGCAGTTGTCCGGTCACGCGCATGAATTCCAGATGCGCGCGCGCGCGCCACTCGCCGCCTTGGGCGGCCTGACGCAACAGCTTTTCCGCCCGCGCGATGTCCGGTTCGACGCCGTCGCCGTTCGCGTACATTGTGCCAAGCGCATACTGCGCAGCCGAGTTTCCGTTCTCGGCCAGAGGCGCCAGTTCGCGAAGGGCGCCTGCCCATTGCCCGCGCTTGACCGCGTCGAGCCCCGCCTTGAGATCCTGCGCCGAGGCGCATGTCGCCCCTGCTGCGATCAAAGCCGCCGCCACCGCAACCCGACCGAACATCCCGAAATCCCCTGTCCGCGGGCGAATCCGACCGCCCGAACCGCACTGAGACGACAAGGCTACACGATCAGCGGGTTCGCGCGCAGCTCTCGAATGGCGAAAACTTGGTTGCGGATCGCAAAATTGCGATCGTGCTCGCCGAGCGGCGCGACGTCCCAGCTCCACTCGGCGTCTGCCGCAGGCGGGCGGTGGCCCCAAAGCGCGTCCTCTGTCTCGGCCGTGCGGCCTGCCCGGTCCACGAAAGACCGCGCGGCGTCGCCGATCACGCAGACCGGCGCCCGGAACTGCGCCAGATGTGCAAAGTGCGCGTCGACAACCCGCCGGGCATAAGCCGCAGCCGCTTCTTCCGCCCAGCCCAACCGATCGACAAGCCAATCGAACGGCGCCAGCGGCAGCTGCGAGACGAGGTTGAGCGATACGACGAAGTCGACCGTCGCATCGTCAAGCCCGAAGCGTGAACCTGGCTCCGGCGGCGCATCGCCGCGGGCGAGCCCTGCGGCCGTCCCCGTCAGGTCGGCGACCGCGAATTCGACCCCGGTCGCGCGCCGCAGCCGCCAGCGCACGATGGGAAGGTGGACGGCGTCGACGAGCACGACGCGTGCGAATCTGGCGCGCAATGCCTCGAGCGGGACGTCGGCAAGCAGACCCGAGCCGAGGACGAGCGCCGTGCCGCGCCCCGGTACCGCCTCGGCGGCTTGCGCGACGAAGCGTCGGGTCTTCTCCAGATGGGGTGCCCAGATTTTCCGGCAGCGCGCATGGCGCGACCACAGCCGAACCGCACCTTCACGCAGACCCAGCGCGTGCGCCCATGGCTCGGCGCGCGTCAACCGGTAGAGAAGTATCTCCGCAAGCATCAGGTGCCCCGCGGCTTCGCACGCGCCGTGGGCGCTGCTGCCAGCGGATCGTCGGGCCAGACATGCTTGGGATACTGCCCCTTGAGGTCGCGCTTCACGTCTCGGTAGGTCCCAGCCCAGAACCCCGCGAGGTCCTGCGTGACCTGCACCGGCCGCCGGGCCGGACTCAGCAGATGCAGCACCACCCGGACGCGCCCGCCAGCAAGCACCGGCGTGTCGCGACAGCCAAACATTTCCTGCAGGCGGACGGCAAGGACCGGCGGATCGGTCGAATAGTCGACCGCAATCCGGCTGCCGCTGGGAACCTCGACATGCGTGGGGGCATGACTGTCGAGCTCCCGGCGCTGCTCCCACGGCAGGCCGGCGAGCAGGACGTCGTCCAGGTCGAGCGCCGCAAGATGGCTGCGCCGGCTCGCCTTGCCCAGATATGGCCCAAGCCAGCGTGCGAGCCCGTCGACGAGTGCGGCCTCCGACCAGTCGGGCCATGCATCGCCCTCCACACGCCGAAGGAACGCGACACGCGCGCGCAGGCCCTCGCTCGACCTCGTCCAGGGCAGGCACGCAAGCCCCATCGCGCGGACGCCTTCGACCATCGCCATCACGCGCTCGTCGTCGGACAGGTCCGTGGCCGGCCGCTCGTCGAGCACGATCGCGCCGAGCCGCCGACGTTCGACGGCAAGCACCGCCTCGTTGCGCGCGTCCCATTCCACGCGCCGCTCGCGCACGATCCGTGCGGCGAACGATGCCTCGATCTCCGCACGCGTGAGCGGCAGGGCGGAAAAGACGCGGGCCTCGCGCGTGCCACCGTCGAGCTCGGCGACCGCGATCCACTCCTGCGCACCGAGCGGATCGGGTCCCGCGAAGACGGCACCGCGGCCGTTCGAAAGCAGGAATCCTCCCGCCGTTCCGCCCCGGCGACGGCCAATTCGGTCCGGATAGGCTTGCGCGAGAACCGCCCCGGCAGCGGCCAGTCCCTCCTCGCGACCGGCCGCATCAAGCCGCCTTCGCCAGACGCGCGCGGCCTCGCGCACGCGCGCGATGGCGCCGCGGTCGACGCTGGCGCCGTCAGGCAACGGCCCGGCGCTTTCGCCACGAAGAATCTCAAGGCGGATGCGCATGTCCGCCTCGCGGCAACCGCGCAGGATGTCTCGTTCCTCGACAAGGGCCGCGATCTCGGCGGCAAGCGCGCCATGACCGTCTTCCCGGGCCGCCAGCATCATGTGGGCAAGTCGCGGATGCGCCGCCAGTTCGGCCATCGCCCGGCCATGCGCGGTAATGCGGCTTTCCGCGTCGAGTGCGCCGAGTTCGGCCAAGAGCGCACGCGCCTGGGCGAATGCCGCGGCGGGCGGGGGATCAAGCAGCGACAACGCGGCCGGGTCCGCAATGCCCCATGCCGCGAGTTCCAGTGCCAGCGGGGCCAGGTCGGCGTCGACGATCTCGGGCCGGTCGTAGAGCAAAAGCTGCCGGTGCTCGGCCTCGCCCCACAGCCGCCAGCATGTGCCGGGCCCCAATCGGCCGGCGCGGCCGCGCCGCTGCTCGGCCGACGCCTGGCTGACCCGGACGGTCTCCAGCCGCGACATGCCGCTGCGCGGATCAAAGCGCGGCACGCGCTTCAGGCCGCTGTCCACGACAATCGACACGCCGTCGATCGTCAGCGAGGTTTCCGCGATCGACGTCGCAAGCACGATCTTGCGCCGGCCCGGCACGCTGGGGCGGATCGCGCGGTCCTGCACTTCGGCCGGCAGATCGCCGTAGAGCGGCATCACATCGGCGCCAGGACCGAGATCGCCGAGCCGTTCGGCGACGCGACGGATTTCCGCAACGCCCGGCAGGAACACCAGCGCGTCGCCCGGACCCGCAGCAAGCGCCCGTCTCACCGTGCGCGCCGTCGCATCGACGACCTCGCGCAGTTCGGGCCGCTGCTGCCACTCCAGCGCCACGGGAAACGCACGCCCGTCCGACGCCACGACGGCGCAATCGCCAAGCAGCCTGGCGACCGAAAGACCGTCGAGCGTGGCCGACATGACGAGGATCCGCAGGTCCGGGCGCAGGTTCGCCTGCGCGTCGAGCGCCAGCGCAAGGCCAAGGTCGCTTTCCAGACCGCGCTCGTGAAATTCGTCGAACAACACGGCCGCGACGCCCTCCAGTGCAGGATCGTGCTGGATGCGACGCGAGAAGATGCCGTCCGTCACGGCTTCGATGCGTGTCGTCGGCCCCACGCGCGTGTCGAGCCGAACGCGGTAGCCGACCGTCTGGCCCACGGGTTCGCCGCGCAGCTGCGCCATCCGCCGTGCCGCCGCGCGGGCCGCGATGCGGCGCGGCTCGAGGATCAGGATCTTTCCGCCTTTCGCCCACGGCTCGTCGAGAAGCGCCAGCGGCACCTTCGTCGTCTTGCCCGCACCCGGCGGCGCCTCGAGGACCGCGTTCGGCCTCGCCCGCAGCGCCGCGCGCAGCTCATCCAGAACGGCGTCGATGGGAAGCGGCGCGTTCATTCCCAGACGGGCGCGCCCGGCAGTTCCCGGCGCAGGCGCACGATCGCGTCCGGCTTGAGCCCGGCGACGGACGCGAACTCGATGAGCAGCGGCTCGCTTTCGAGGATGAAATCGAGGACTCCGCCGAGGAACTCCGGTTCGGCCGCACGCACCCGCAGTTCGGTGACGGACAGTCCCGCCAGCGCCATGAACCGCGCAAGCCTGTCCTCGTCCGCCGCGATCCAGCCCAACGCCTGGATGGCGACGGTCTCGGCGTTTTCCGCCTTCCGGCCGGTTTCGCGAATCGGCATCGCCGCACTATACGCCGGCAAGGAGGCGGTAGGTGGCGCCGCCCGCCGCATAGAGCCGCTCGAGCGCGAGACCGCCTCGGTGCGAAGCCAGCACGCCGCGCCACGCCGCGAACGGAAGAAGGGCTGCCGCGCGGTTCGCCAGCAGCAGCGCTTCGCGCGCAAGCGCGCCGCGCTGCGGGACAAGCGGAGTCAGGTCGTGCTCGGCGTCGAGGCGCAGGCCGGCGGCTTCGAAGGCGAGAACCCAATCGGCGCGCGTGCGGAAACCGGGCGCCTGCCAGCCGGCGACAAAGGCTGCGACATCCGCCGGATCGGCGTCGACGGACCGGACATCGTCGACGACGACCACCCGCCCGCCCGGCGCCCGCGCCTTCGCAAGGTTGGCAAGGCTCGCGGCTGGATCAGCGGAATGCGCGAGCGATTCGATCGCCACGATCAGGTCGTATCGCGCTTCCGTCGGCGCATCGTAGCTTGCGACACGGAAGCGGCAGCGGTCGGCAAGGCCGCGCGCCGCGGCGGCTTGGCTGGCGGCATCGGCTTGCGCCGGCGACAGGGTGACGCCGTCGCATACCGTCTCGAAGCGCTGCGCGAAATAGAAGCTGGTCCCGCCAAGCCCGCAACCGGCATCGAGCAGGCGGCCGGGCGGCCGGCTGGAGAGCGCCGCGATCCTCGAATGTATGACATCGGCGGGATCCGTCGCCGCATCGGTGGACCGAAGCAGGCGATGGACGGTTGCCCGCCCGTAACCGCCGTCGCGGCCGATCAGCCTTGCAAGCGCGCCATACCGCGACAGGCGGTCGTAATATTGCGAAAGGGAACCGTTCGGGCTGGACATTTCGGGCATTCGTAACATTTATATCGGCGATGCCAAGCGCGCGTTCCGCCCTCGGACTTCTGGCCATCGTCGTGTTCCTTGCAGGCTACGTCCTTGCGGCGGCGACGCTGGGCGGCATGCTGCCGGACCATTGGGCGGCCGACCTCGTTTTCTACATCCTTGCCGGCATCGCCTGGGTGCCCGTCGCCGGCCGGCTGGTGCGGTGGGGCGCCGGCAAGCCCCTGTGGTAGCCTGAGCGTCCCATGCAGGATGGCACCGTTCCGACCCCGATCACGATCCGCGCCGCGCCGCGCACGCTCGACGATACGGATGCGTGGCGGCATGTGCTGGCACTGCGCGACACCGACGCGCCGGCCGGGCGCGCCGGACCGCTGGTTCTTGCGGCCGACGGGGGCTGGCAATGCACCGGCCGGCAGACCGCCGACGCGCAGGCGCTGCTCGAGATCTTCATGCCGATCGTGGCCGCGCGCGCGCAGGCGCGTCGCACGATGGTCGTCGCGTTGCTGGGGCAGAGCCTCGACGGCCGGATCGCCACGCTTTCGGGCCATTCCCACTATGTCAACTGCGAGGCGGCCCTCCTCCATCTTCACCGCATGCGGGCACTGGCCGACGCGGTGATCGTGGGGGCCGGCACCGTCGCGCTCGACGACCCGCAGCTCACCGTTCGCCGGTGCGAGGGGCGCACGCGCCTGCGCGTCGTCGTCGATCCGGATGCACGCGCTCCGGCCGAGCGAAAGGTCTTTGCCGACGGACGCGCGCCGACGCTGCTGGCCCGCTGCCGCGAGGCGGCGGTGCCGGCAGGCGCCGAGGCGGTCACGGTCGCGCGCAAGGACAACGCGATGGACATCGGCGCACTTCTCGACACGCTCTATTCGCGGGGCGTGCGTCTGGCGCTTGTCGAGGGCGGCGGCCGCACGGTCTCGCACTTCATGGCCTCGCGCAGGGTCGATCGACTGCAACTCGCCATCGCCCCGCTGGTGATCGGATCGGGCCGGCCGTCTATCGCGCTGCCGCCGATCGAGACGCTTGCCGACGCGCTGCGCCCGCCCACGCGGCGCTTTGCGCTCGGGGCCGACACGCTGTTCGAGTGCCGCCTTGGCGACTGACCGCGCGCGCGCCCTCTGGGTGACCGGACCGGGGCACTGCGAAGTGCGGGAGGCGGGGCTTGGTCCGCTTGCACCCGGCCACGTCCGCGTGCGCACGCGCCTGACCGGCATCAGCCGCGGAACCGAGCGGCTCGTCTTCGCAGGCGACGTGCCGGAAGGCGAGCGCGCGCGCATGCGCGCCCCGTTCCAGGGCGGGGACTTCCCCTTTCCGGTCAAATACGGCTACTGCGCGGTGGGGACCGTCGTGGCCGGCGACGGGCACGCGGCCGGTACACGCATCTTCGCGCTCCATCCGCATCAGGATCTTTTCGACGTGCCCGCCGCGGCGGCGATCCCGATCCCGGACGCCGTGCCCGACGCGGCGGCCCCGCTTGCCGCGCACATGGAAACGGCGGTGAACGCGCTCTGGGATCACCCGCCGCGCATCGGCGACCGGATCGCCGTCGTCGGCTTGGGCGCGGTCGGCCTGTGCATCGCGCGACTGGCCGCGCGTACGCCCGGCGTGAGCATGTTCGGCATCGATCCGTCCGAAGCCGCCCGCCGGCGCGCGGGCTTCCCGCCCGGCGACGGCGGCGAATGCAATCTTGTCTTCCACTGCTCCGGGACGCAGGCCGGGCTTGAGCACGCGATCGCGCTTGCCGGCTTCGAGGCCACGGTCGTCGAGCTATCCTGGTACGGCACGCGCGCGGTGGCGGCGCCATTGGGTGGCGCGTTCCATTCGCGCCGCCTGACGCTCGCCGCCTCGCAGGTCGGCGCCGTCAGCCCCGCGCGGCGGGCGACCTGCAGTCACGCGCAGCGGCTGGCGCTCGCCCTTTCCCTTCTCGCCGACCCAGGCCTGCGGGCCGATCTCGGAACGCCCGTCCCCTTCGACGGGCTTGCGTCGCGCTATGCCGGGCTTCTCGGTCCGGACGAAGCATCAGCCCTTCCCCTCGTCTCCTACGGATAGAAACGGAAGCGATGTACAGCCTCACCGTCCAGGACCACATCATGATCGCGCACTCGTTCAAGGGCGATATCTTCGGGCCCGCACAGCGCATGCACGGCGCCACCTACGTGGTCGAGTGGGAGATCCGCCGCAGGCATCTCGATGCCGACGGGCTCATCGTCGACATCGGACTGATGCGCACAACGCTGCGCAAGTCTCTCGACGAGATCGACTACCGCAATCTCGACGAGGTCGAACCGCTGAAGGGCGCCAACACGACGACGGAATTTCTCGCCGGGCTTATCTTCGAACTGCTCAAGGGGCGCGTTGCCGGCGCGGCGCTGGGTGCCGGAACCGCGTCGGCGTTCGCATCCATGAAGGTCACGCTGCGCGAGTCCCCTGTTGCATGGGCGGCATACGAAGCCGAACTGCCGTGAAGCTCCGCCTGATCGTGCCCGGCCGCATCGATCAGGCGACCGGCGGCTACAGATATGCGGCACGAATGCTGGCCGCATGGCGCGCGATGGGCCTCGACGCCGGACACCGCGAACTCGACGGGCAGTTCCCGGAGGTCGACGCACGTGCGCGCGCCGCTGCCGCCGCATGCCTGGCCGCCCGGAAGGCCGATGAAACCCTGCTGATCGACGGCCTTGCGCTGCCGGCCTTCGAGGGGCTCCTGCCGATCCGCAACGCGGTCGCCCTCGTCCATCATCCGCTGGGCCTTGAGACCGGGCTCTCGCCCGAGCGGGCCGGCGCACTTCTCGCGAGCGAGGCCCGAATGCTCGCCAGCTTCGCCGGCATCGTTGCGACGAGCCTTGCCACGCTTGGCGACCTGCGGGCCATGGGCCTCGCGGGCAGGCGGCTTGCCGCGGTCGATCCGGGTACGGAACCCGCACGCCCGTCGTACAGGCGCCGCGGAACGCCCACGATCCTCACGGTTGCCACGCTCACGCCGCGCAAGGACCATCGCACGCTGCTGCGCGCCCTGGCACGTATCCGCGACCGGCATTGGCGCGCGGTCTTCGTCGGATCGGCCGACCGCGACCAAGCCTGCGCGGCGTGCGTGCGTGCCGATATCCGCGGGCTTCGGCTCGGCCACCGCGTGCGGCTTGCCGGCGAACGCGAACCGGCCGATCTGGCCGACACCTACCGGCGCGCCTCGATCTTCGCGCTTGCCTCGCGCCATGAAGGCTACGGCATGGCATTCGCCGAGGCACTTGCGCATGGGCTGCCCGTGGCGGGTGCGCGGGCGGGCGCCGTGCCGCTCGTCGTCCCGCGGCGCGCGGGCATCCTCGTGCAACCCGGCAATCCGGCGGCGCTGGCACGTGCGCTGATACGGCTGCTCGGGCCGGCGCACCGGCGCTATGCGGCGAACGCGTGGCGTCTGCAGTTTCCGGACTGGCCGCGGCAGGCCGCCCGGCTCTGGTCGGCTGTCGCCGGATTCGCCGCATGAGCGGCTTTTCCGCCGAGTGGCTCGCCCTGCGCGCGCCGGCCGACGCTTCGGCGCGCAGCATCGACCTTGCCCGGCGTTTCGCGGCAGCGTTGCGGCCTGGAGATTCATTGGCGGATCTCGGGGCCGGCACGGGGTCTCTGCTGCGCTGGATCTCCCCGCTGTTGCCCAAGGGCGTCCGCTGGACGCTGGTCGATGGCGATGCGCAGCTGCTGTCGCGCGCGCCCCGCGCCCGCAAGCTGCGCCGACCGCTCGGCGGGCGGCTTCCGCAGGCCGATGCCTTCGTTTCGACCGCGCTCATCGATCTTGCCAGTCCGGCCTGGATCGCGCGGCTCGTCCGTCATGCGCGCGGCCGTCCGCTGCTGATGCAGCTTGCCGTCGACGGCCGGCATGTCCTTGAACCGCCGGATCGCCGCGACGGCGCGATCCTCGCCGCCTTCGCGGCCCATCAGCAGCGCGTCAAGGGGCTCGGTCCCGCGGCGGGCGGCACGGCGCCGTTCGTCTTCGCGCGGCTGGCGGCGCGCGCAGGTTATCGAGTGCGGACCGCGGAAAGTGACTGGCGGACGACGGACCCTGCACTGGTGGCGGCGACGATTGAAGGCATTGCCAGCGCGGCCAAGCAGCAGAGACCCGGCCTTGCCGTCGATGACTGGCTCGCGCTTCGGCTGAGGCAGGCGGCAATGCGGCAGCTCACGCTAGTGGTCGGGCACCGCGACGTTCTGGCAGTACCGCGTAAACGTCGCCCGACCTAGCGTCGGCGGGAAGCCCGCCGAGCCAGGTGCGCATTGCGGCCGCATCGATCCATTCGTCGAGATCGAGGCGATGGCTCTCCCCCGTGGACCGGTTGAACCGGTAAGGTCCAAGTGAAGCGAGCCGGTCGACGCAGGCAATCGCCGCCGACCGGGCCGCCGGCACGTATTCGAACGACAAAGCAGGCACCGCCTGCGACAGGCCAGCGAGTACGCGCGGTTCGGCGCCTTCGACATCGATCTTCACGAAATCGGGCATGCCCTCGCGCGCGATCAGGGCGTCGAGGGTCGTCGCGCGCACGCGGACGGTCCGGTTCCAGCGCACGGCGTCGAACGAGCGGGCCTCGCGCACGTCGTGCATGAACGCCGCGCTCGCCGTGGCAAGCGTCGGGTGCCGGTCGCTCATGTGAAGGTCCGTCTCCCCCGGTTCGGCGTCGAGCACGGCCTCTTCGATCCGCACGGCCGGATCGTCGATGAATAGGCGCCGCAGGAGGTCCGCAAAGAGCGGCTGCGGTTCGACGGCGACGACGCGCGCGCCCAGCCGCCGCCAGCTCGCCACGCGGTTGCCGACATGCGCGCCGACGTCGAACGCCAGACCGTCGCGCGGCACGAACTGGCCATAGAAGCGATCGAGCCGCGCGGCGCGACCTGGAATGCCGTAGTAGACGAGAAGCGAACGCATCAGGCCGATACCTGCCGCGAACGCGCTACCCGGTGCGCGTACCGCCCGGTCAGCGGCATGGCGCTGGAGCCAGAGGATATCGACGGCGAAAGACCAGAGGAGCAGTGCAAGGCCGGCCGCCGCAGCCGGTGCCGAAATGTCGACAGGCGCAAGCGCCGCCAGAAGCGCACCCCCCTGGATAACGCAGACGATCCGTCGCCGCTCGCTGTGCGGCAGGGGCGCCCCAAGGAACGGCCAGAACCAGGCCGCGGCGACGAACACGTAGCGCGGAAGGCCGAGCAGGAGCGTCCATGCCCCGGCATCGCCGAAGCGGGCAGCGAGGATCGCCAGCGCCAGCATGAAGGCCGAATCGGTCTCCATGTCGAACCGGGCGCCGAACGGCGAGGCAAGCCCGAGTCGGCGCGCAAGCCACCCGTCGACCCCGTCGAGCGCCAGGACGATCGCGCCGGCGCTCGCCGCGATCCAGCGGCCATGCGCGTCGAGCCCGTCGCGGAATGCAATGGCCACAAGAAGGCACGTGAACGTCGCGCGCAGGAAGGTCAGGACGTTGGCGGCACCGAATTCGGCATGCGGATGGTCGGCCAGGCCCAGCCGGGTCAGGCCCCAGAGCGCGAAGAAGGCCGCGAACGATGCAAGAGTGCCCGACTGCGGTACCGGCACGACCGATTGCGCGACAACCAGCAGGGCCCCGCACACGACGGCCGTGCGCGTGAACCCGTCGAGGCGTGTCACGGAGCGCCGCCGAAATCCGCCAGGAAATCGGCGAGGAACGTCTCCATCCCCTTTTCGGCGCGGCCCGGCGGCGGCTGCATGCCGGGAAGGTAACCGCGCTTCACGAAGGCATCGACGAGGGCGGCATTGCGGGAGAAGACATGGACGATCGAGGAGAAATCGCCCGTGCGCCGCGCGGTCGTCAGCGGCGGCTGGTGGTCGCCCAGCACGATGAAGAGCGGATCGCCCTGCGTGCGGTCCGTCGCGAAGCGTATCGCGGACTCGAGCGAATAGGCTGTCGCGGCGACATAGCCCTCGTCCTGCTCGAAGACCTGGCCCGCACGGACCGGGAATTCGCGCGCCGGCAGGCCGTCATAGGCATGGTTCGTCGGCAGCTTCGACCAGTCCTCGACCCAAGCCGGCACGTGATCGAACGGTGTGTGACTGGACGACAGGATGATCTTCGCGAACATGCCGCGCGGCGCGAAATCGCTGCGCGCGAAATGATCGAGCACCCACTGGTCAGGCAGCGACTCCCACGCAAACCGGGGGCCCGCATAGCCGAGATCGGGCTGCAGCCGTATATCCTCGAAGCCCAGAAGACGGCCTTCCGGCCATGGCTGGTCGATTCTCGGCATCAGCGCATAGGTGCGATAGCCCGCCTCCTTCATGCGGTGGGCAAGCGTGCGTGCGCCGGAAACAAGCATCACTTCGTAGGCGTCCTGCGCGGCGATGCGCACACCCGATATGACCGTGCCATGCGCCATCCACGACCCGCCGCCGGTGATCGGCGAGCGCAACAGCCCGGTCGCGCGCGCGAACCCGGCCGCCTGCAGACGATCGTCGAGGCGCTTGCGCAGCGGATCAAGCACCGCCGCGAAGGCCGGATCGCGCGCCGTGATCGCCCCGTAGGATTCGACGAAGATCAGGAACACGCTTCGCCCGCCAAGCGGGGCGAAGTCGCTTCGCGCCGGCAGGGCGGCCTGGGCCGTCGCGACCTGCTGGCGGAAAGCGCCGCGGATCCCCTCCGCACGCAGCACCGAGTCGACCGCCGCAAAGACCGCGCGCCCGGCATCAAGCGAAGCGAACGGCCGCGGGTCGGGCGAGGACGGTGCGGTGGGCATCGCCCACCAGCCGGCCACAACGACAGCGAAACCCAACGCAAGGCCGGCCCGGCCCTGCAGCACGACCGACCGCCAGATCACGGCATAGGCCGCCCGCACGATGGTCAGCACCGCAATCAGCGCCAGCAACACTGCCGCCACGAGAAGCGCGAACTGGAACGCCGGTGTGGCGTCGTAGAGCAGCTTGACGAAGAACGGGACGAAGCGCGCGTCGACGGCGACATTGAGATCGCGCCCGAAAAACCACGGCACGCCGATCGAGAACGCGCGCAGGACGAAAACCATGACGCTCGCGAGCGCAAGCAGCCAGAACCCCAGCGCCGGCGGACGCGTCTCGCGCGCAAACAGCCCGAACAGCAGGACAAGCACCGCCAGTTCGATCGAGACGGCGGACGGAAGCGCCTGCAGCTTCTGTTCGACGAAGTCGCCCGACGAGAACAGCTGGTTGAGGAAGACGACCGAGACGGCGGCGGCAATGAAGCCCGGCGCACGGCGCGAACGCGGCTTCATCGCTTTTCGGCTCCGACCCGGATGATCGGCTTGGCGCGCGGTCCCTCGCCCAGCGCATAGACGTCCATCGTGCGCGCGATGGACGCCGCCGGATCGAACGGCGCACCGAGATAGGCACGCAGGTTGAGCCACGGATAGCGCGACTCCCAGCCGAGACCGGCCGCGCGGCGCGCGTATTTCCACGCGCGCCCGGCCGCCCGTCGGAACGCCAGATGGCCGTATCGGCGCGCCATGTCAGGATGCGCACGCAGGAAGTGAACCAGTGCGAGCGCAAAATCATGATGCGCCTGATGGCCCTGCCCGACCATGATGCGCGTCTCGTCCGCGGCGGGGCCCCACGTCACGACATGGTCGAAACGCGCGATGGGCGAGAGCCGCGCCACGCGCAGCGCCAGCGCGAAATCCTCCACGAACACGTCGGGATCGCAACCGCCGGCCTCGCGCACGGTCGCCGTGCGGAAGATCGTGGGCGAGGTTCCCGAAACGCCGTACCGGATCACCTCGCCGACCGGATCGGCGGGCACGACCGGGTCGGTCGCGTCGGCTGCCGCCTCGTCGAAGCGGATCTCGGCCTGATCGCGATAGAATCCGATCTTCGCGAACACGCCGCCCGCCCCGGTGCGCTCGGCGATCCCGACCAGCCGGCGCGTGGCGTAGGGGGCGAGCACGTCGTCGGAGCCAACGAGTTTCAGCCAGGTCTGCGTGGCCATGCCGATGCCGGTATTCGTTGACGAGGAGGGGCCACCATTGGCCTGCTCGACGATGCGGCAGTTCGGCCAATCCTTCGTCATCTCGCGCACGACCGCCACCGAACGGTCCCGGCTGCCGTCGTCCACGAATATGAACTCGCGCGGGCGGTCCGGCACCTGCCGCCAGATCGAATCGATCACCGCAGGCAGGAACTTTTCCTTGTTGTAGACGGTACAGACGAACGAAACGCCGGACATGGCGGCACTCCTAAACCCGCTTGCCCGGCCGCGCAAGCCGGGCGAGTCTGGGCCTCCCCATGCCCCGCGTCATACCCGAACTCGACCTCGACGACCGCGACCTCGACTGGCGATTCGTGCGCGCCAGCGGACCAGGCGGCCAGAACGTGAACAAGGTCTCGACCGCCGTCGAACTGCGCGTCGATCTGGGCCGCCTGCGGATCGATCCTGCCATTCTCGACCGGTTGCGGATCGTTGCCGGGCGGCGCGTCTCGGGAGCCGGCCTGCTGCTGATCGATGCGTCACGCCACCGCACGCAGGACATGAACCGCAAGGACGCGCTCGACAAGCTTGCCGCCCTGCTGCGCCAGGCGCTCCATCGTCCCAAACACCGCACGGCGACAAAGCCTACGAAGGGCTCCAAACGGCGCCGGCTCGCGTCCAAGGCCGCCCGCTCGGCGATCAAGGCCGGCCGCTCGGCGAAATTCGATCCCGACTAGAGGGCCGCCGATATCTCGGCGGCCAAGGCCGCATTCGAACGGACCAGAGCGATATTGGCCGCAAGGCTTGCCCCCTTCGTCAGGTCGTTCAGCCGCGCGAGCAGGAACGGCGTGATATCGGCGCCGCGGATACCGCGACGGTCGGCTTCGAGCATCGCTTCGGCGATGGTTGCCTCGATCGAGGCGGCGTCGAGCGCATGCTCCGCCGGAATCGGGTTGGCGACGAGCACGCCGCCGAATCCAAGCCGCCGCTGGGCCGCAAGCAGGGCCGCAATTTCCCCGGCCGTTTCGCAGCGTCGGTCGACCTTGCGGCCACTGGTCCGCGCGTAGAAGGCGGGAAACTCGTCCGTCCGGTAGCCGATGACGGGAACGCCGAGGCTTTCGAGAAGCTCCAGCGTCCTTGGAATGTCGAGGATCGATTTCGCGCCGGCGCACACGACCGCGACAGGCGTGCGCGCGAACTCGTAGAGGTCCGCCGAAACATCCATCGTCGACTCAACGCCGCGATGTACGCCACCGATGCCGCCGGTCGCGAACACCGCGATCCCCGCCATCGCGGCAATCGCCATCGTCGCGGAAACGGTGGTGGCCCCGCTCCCGCCGCTGGCGACCAGCGCCGCGATGTCGCGGCGCGACGCCTTGGCAACCGTGCCGTCCTTCGCAAGCCTTTCGAGCGCCGACGGATCGAGCCCCACACGCAGCCGTCCGTCGAGGATCGCGATCGTCGCCGGCACGGCTCCGCCGGCGCGCACCTCGGCCTCGAGCATCCGCGCGGTCTCGAGGTTGCGCGGCCACGGCATGCCATGGGCGACGATGGTCGATTCCAGCGCGACCACAGGGCGGCCCGCGGCCAGGGCCGCCGCGACCTCGGGCGCCACGTCGAGCACGCCCGGCGCCGCCACGATGCTCAAGCCTGCTTGTGGATCAGGCGCCAGATCTTCTGCGGGGTCGCCGGCATGTCGATATGCTGGACGCCGTAGGGCTTCAGCGCATCGAGCACGGCATGGATGATCGCCGGCGGCGCGCCGATCGACCCGGCCTCGCCCGCACCCTTCACGCCCAGCGGGTTGTTGCGGCAGGGAACCTCGTTGTACGAGAAATCGATCGACGGCATCTGGTCTGCGCGCGGCATGCAGTAGTCCATGAACGAGCCTGACAGGAGCTGGCCGGATTCCGGGTCGTAGACGCAGCCTTCATAGAGCGCCTGGCCGATTCCCTGGATCGTGCCGCCATGGACCTGGCCTTCGACCAGTAGCGGATTCATGACGTTGCCGAAATCGTCGACGATCGTGTAGCGCGGGATCGAGACCGTGCCCGTGTCGGGATCGATCTCGATCTCGGCGATGTGGCAGCCGTTGGGGAAGGTCGCGGCCTTGGGAAGGAAAGTGCCGTTGCCCTCCAGCCCCAGCGGCCTGTCGGCCGGAAGCTTCGCCTTGTTGTGCGCGGCATAGGCCATCTGCTGGACGGTCATGGCCTTGTCCGTGCCCGCCACCTTGAAGCGGCCGTCGGTGAACTCGATGTCGGCCTCCGCGGCCTCCATCAGGTGCGCCGCGAGCTTGCGGCCCTGCGCGACGACGTCGGCGACCGCCAGCGTGACGGCCGATCCCGTGACCGCAAGCGCACGGCTGCCGCCGGTGCCGCCGTTGTAGATCGCGACATCGGTATCGCCCTGGACGACGCGTACCTTGTCCATCGGAATGCCGAGCCGTTCCGCCACGAGCTGCGCATAGGCCGTTTCGTGCCCCTGTCCATTGGACTGGTTGCCGACCTTGACGATAGCGCCGCCCGAGGGATCGAACTGGATATTCGCCGTCTCGTCGCCGCCGCCGCCGCACACTTCGGTGTACATGGCAAGACCGAGCCCGCGCAGCCGCCCGTTCTTCTTCGATTCCGCACGGCGGGCCTCGAAGCCCTTCACGTCGGCACGCGCGATGGCGTCATCCATGTTCCGCGCGTATTCGCCGCTGTCGTAGGTATTGCCGAGGGCCGTCTTGTAGGGCATCGCCGACGGCGGGATGAAGTTGCGCCGGCGGATCTCGTCGGGGCTCAGCCCCAGCTTCTTCCCGACCGCGTCGATCAGCCGCTCGACGACATAGTTCGCCTCCGGCCGGCCGGCGCCGCGATAGGCATCGACGGGCGCCGAATTCGAATAGACGCCCTTCACTTCGGCGATCGCGGCCTCGAAGGCGTACACGCCAACGAGCATCGTGTTGCCGGCCATCGTCGCCACGAACGTCGAATACTGCGAGCAGTAGGCGCCGAGATTGGCGTAGGTCGACACGTGCAATGCCGTCATCTTGCCGTTGGCGTCGACGGCCACGCGGGCCTTGGCAAGATTGTCGCGGCCGTGGGTATCGGCAAGGAACGCCTCGCTGCGGTCGGAGATCCAGCGCACCGGACGCTCGAGCACGCGTGCGGCATGCAGGCAGGCGACGTATTCGGGGAAGACGAAGATCTTCATTCCGAAGCCGCCGCCGACATCGCCGGTGACCACGCGAAGCCGCGATTCCGGGATCTTGAAGATCTCGCCGGCCAGCACCTTGCGCATGCCGAACCCGCCCTGCGTGCTGCAGTAGAGCGTCAGCTTGTCCTCGCCACGCGCATAGTCCGCAATGGCACCGCGCGGCTCCATCGAATTTGGCACGAGGCGGTTGTTGACGATGTCCATCTCGACGACATGCGCCGCCTTGGCGAAGAGCGCCTTCGTCTTCGCCTCGTCGCCCAGCGTCCAGTCGAAGGCGATATTGCCCTTCGCGTGGTCCCAGATCTGCGGGGCGCCGGGCTTGATGGCGGCCGGGATGTCGGCGGCCGCGGGCAGCGGGGCATAATCGATGGCGACCGCCTCGGCCGCGTCGCGCGCGTTCTCGGGCGTGTCGGCGACGACGAGGACGACGGCCTCGCCCGCAAAGCGCACGCGGCCGCGCGCAAGCGCCGGCCGGTCGGGGGTCTTCACGGGGCTGCCGTCGCGGTTCTTGAGCGGCGCCATGCAGGGCACGTTGCCCACGCCCGCCTTGGCGAGATCCTCGCCCGTGAACACGCCAAGGACGCCCGGCATCGCGGATGCCGCGGCGACGTCGATCGAACGGATGTCGGCGTGGCCATGCGGGCTGCGCACGAAGCAGGCATAGGTCTGGCGCGGAAGCACAAAATCGTCGAGATAGCGGCCTGCACCCTTGAGAAGTCGCGCATCCTCTACGCGACGCGGCATCTGCGCCTTGCCGAAATGACTCATCGATCACCCCATCCGGAAAACTTGGCGCGGAGTCTGGCAAATCGCGACGCCGGGCGCAATCGAACTAGAATGCCCGCAATGGAGCGAATCGAGCTTGTCGAAACCGGCCGCGATGCCGAGGCCCTGCTTGCCGGCGATGGACCGTTCGACGTGATCGCCGCTTTCGCACGCAGCTTCTACCTGCGCGATGCGGCCGGGCGGATCTGCTGCGTGGGCACGCGTGCGGTTGGCAGCGGGCCGCTCAATGCGCTCGCTGCAGCGCTGCCTGCCCTGCCGGGCACCGGCACGCGCCTTCGTGGCGCCGATATCGATCGCGCGCACGCCATGCCCTGGCGGGCGGCCCCTTTGGCGCCGCTGCGCCGCGAGGGCCTGCGCAGTCGCATTGCCGCCGTTGCGGCATCCGGCCCGCGCGGCCTCGCGGCGGCCCTGCCCGCGATCCTCGGTGCCGCCTGGCAGCCCGCCGATCCGTTTCTTGCGGCCGCGGTCGGGCCGCTCTGCGCGCTGCGCGAATGGAAGGAAGGCGAGCCGCCCGAGGCGCTCGGCGCGCTGATCGGCCTTGGACCGGGCCTTACGCCGGCCGGCGACGATGCGCTTGGCGGGGCTGGCATCGCGCTGCGCGCGACCGGCCGCGGCGCGCAGGCCGACCGGCTCGCCGCGTGGCTTGCCGTACGCGCGCCGGCCGCCACGGGCGAAATCGCATGGGCGCACCTGCGGGCGGCGCTGCGCGGGGAAGGCCATGCCGCCCTGCACACGGCAATCGCCGCCATCGCATCGGGCAGCGAACCCGATCTCGCCGCGATCGACGCGATCGGCCACAGCTCGGGATGGGACGCGCTTGCCGGCGCGCTTGCCGTTCTAGCGCAGGCGTGAGATTGCCAGCGCCAGCTCGGCCGCACGCGCGTTGGAAGGGGCCACCAGGATGCCCGCCTGCTCGAGCTTGCGGACCTGGCCAGCGCGGTGCTGAGGATCGAGATCGGTTCCCACGACGCAGGCGACGACCGCAGGCCGGCTGCTGCCCGCACCGCCAACCACGCGCGCGGCGGCCCCGGCGGGATCGGCATGCGCGCCGTTGCCGATGACGATGTCGATCAGCACGACGGCGGTACCCGAGTCCTCGAGCGCCTGTGCCATCGCGGCATCGCGCACGGTTGGATCGATCATCGGGTGCGGGCGGCCTAGCGTGTATTCGTCGGCGCCGTAGTCCACGAAGCTGTGCCCGGAGGCGGGCCGCGCGTCGAGCGCGCCGGCGACCGGCACGTTCGACCAGAAGGGCTCGCCCGCCCGCCGCATGACGAGCTGGGCCTCGGCACAGAGCGTGCCACCGCTATAGACGCCACGCACCCAGCGCCGCGCCGGTGCCAACTGTTCGCGCGCCTCGGTCGCGCGCGCGGCAATGTCGTAGCCCGCATCGGCGCCGCGACCGCCCAGCGCGTCGGCCGCGGCGGCGGCAAGCGTGGGCGCAAAGCGCGCATTGGGCGGCATCGCCGCATCGTCCGCGCCGAGGAAGCAGACCGTGAAGGATTTCGGGCTGCGCGCGACCCGCGCAAGGACCGTCTCGGCCACCGACCGGGCCGGCGGCTTGGAAACGAGCACGATATGGCGCGTGGCGGCGTCGGCATCGAGCGCGTCGAGGGCCGCCAGCGCCGTCAGGCCGCCGATCTTCTCGGAAAGATCGCGCCCGCCGGTGCCAATGCCATGCGACACGCCGCCGCCGCCGCGCGCGATCAGGCAGGCGACTTCCTGCAGGCCCGTTCCCGCGGCCGCGATGATGCCGATGTCGCCGCTTGGCACCTGATTGGCGAAGGCCAGCGGCGTTCCGCCGACAAGCGCCGTGCCGCAGTCCGGCCCCATGACAAGGAGTCCGCGTTCGCGCGCCTCGAGCTTCAGCGCGCGCTCGTCCTCGTAGCTGACATTGTCGGAGAAGATCATCGCGTTGAGACCGCGCGCCAGCGCCTTGCGCGCCTCGGCCGCCGCGAAGGCGCCGGGCACCGAGATGAGGGCGAGGTTCGCCGCGCCCAGCCCTGCAAGTGCCGCATCGAGCGTACGGGGGCGCCGTTCGGCACCGCCGCGCTTGGCGGCCGCCGGCCGCGCAAGCATCTCGTCCGCCTCGGCGAACGCGGCCTCGGCCGACGCCATGTCGCCCGCCTTGACGGCAAGGATCAGGTCGTTCGGCCCGGCCGAGCGGCCAGCCGCATCGAGGAGGCCTGCATCGTCCATGATGCGCACGTTGGACGGCGTGCCGATCATCAGCGCCGCCGACAGCACGCCCGGCATTGCCGAGATCGCCTGCGACAGGCGCATGAGCGCGACGGAGTCGAGATAGAAGTCCTTGCGGATGCGGTTGGCGACGACCGACATCAGGCAAGCCCCATCGTTGCGGCGACGGCTACAAGCGCATCCTCGAAGCAGCGCAGCGGCGCCCGCACGGTGCCCGCACCGACCTGGCCGATGCCGGGCTTGCGGTGGGCGATGCCCGTGTTGATCGTCGGCGCGATACCGGTCTCGACGACTTTGCGGACATCGATGCAGACCGGCACGCCGGCGAAATCGAGGCCGGGGATCGTCCAGTCCGGGTTGCGGCCCACGGTGATGTCGTACATCGCGCGCGTGTAATCGAGCGCGTCCGCCGCCGTGCCGGCCCCCACGAAGCCCGCGACGGCGGGCGAAGCCGCCATCGCGAAGCCGCCGAGCCCCACGGTTTCGACGATCGTGCTGTCGCCGATATCGGGATTGGCGTCCGCGGCGGTGTAGCCGGGGAAGTAGAGGCCCGTGGGCTGTTCGACCGGCGCCACGAACCAGCGGTCGCCCGTCGCCGCCACGCGGATGCCGAAATCGGTGCCGTTTCGGCACATCGCCGTCACGATGGTCGAATCGGCAAGCCCGCGCGCCGGGTCGGCGATGGACTTTCCCATCGCCATGGCGACGTTGAGGAAGAACTGGTCGTTGGCACCGATGAATTCGAACACGCCCGAAAGCTTCGCCGGATCGGCCACGGCGCGCGCGAGCCACGGCGCCATCGTGCGCACGAACAGGCTCGAGCACGCGACATTGCGCTGATGCATCTCGTCGCCCATCGCGAGGCCCCGCGCGACGAGCCCCTTGAGCGGCAGTCCGCCCGAGAGCTTGAGCGCCGCGCCAAGCGCCGGCGCAAGGTCGCTTGCAAGCCAGCGCAGGCGCGTCAGCACCTCGGCGTCGTTGCCGCCGAAGCGCATGACCTTGCCGAGCCCTTCGTTGAGGGTGCAGTGGGCGCGGTTCCCGAAGGCGCGGTTCTCGACCACCATCACCGGCATCGAGCGCGTGATCATGCCCGTCATCGGCCCGACGGCCCCGAAATGGTGATTGGGCTCGAAGCGGATCGCGCCCGATGCGGCAAGCTTCTCCGCGGCTTCGAGATCGGCCGCCCAACCCTCCAGCACGATCGCGCCCTGGATGGCGCCGCGCAGCGGCCCGCACATCTGCGCCCATTCGATCGGCGGTCCGGCATGGAGGATCATCCGGTCGCCGAGGCCGGGGAGAACCTCGCCCGCCGGCCGGACATCGACGAGCACGGGGTCGGCCTTGAGGAAGCGTTCGAGTGCGGCGGCATTCGCCGCCTCGATGCGCGGCAGGCGATCGAGCCGGGCGAGCAGGGCAGCCCGGCCTGCGTCGCCGCGCGCCGGCGGCTGCCAGTCCATGTCGATCACCGGAACCCCGGCCGCCGCGAGATCGCGCGCGAAACTCTCGAGCCCCATGTTGACGACCTTGAGGGGCGCGCTCAGCAGTGAATTGGCGATCATCGTGGGGTCCCTGACAGCGGCGCGGGAGTGAAACAAGCCGTCCGCCGAATTGCAACAAAACCCCTTTGCGCCGTTCAAGGCAATGGAAAACAACGATTTCTGCAGGCCGGGGAAGATCGGTGATAGTCTGCGCGGATGACCGACATGAAGGCGCAGATTGCCGAAAGTCTCGCCGGGCGATTCGGCGAGAGCTTCCCGGTCCCGGCCACCCAGGGGCTTCCCGCACTGGCCGGAATGGCCGCCCACCGCTCGATCCGCCAATTCGCTGACCGGCCGGTGGACGCGGCGCTTGTCGGCATGCTGTGCGCGGTGGCGCTCAGCGCGCCCACGAAAAGCGACCTGCAGCAGGCCGATATCGTGATCGTCGCCGATCCGGCCAAACGTGCCCTGCTGGACGAATGGTGCGGCGAGAACCCGTGGGTCGCGGCGGCGCCGGTCTTTCTCGTCATCTGCGCGAACAACCGGCGGCAGGTGCGCATCCATGAACTGCGCGGCCACGCGTTCGCCAACGACCATCTCGACGCTTTCTTCAATGCGGCCGTCGATGCCGCCATCGTGCTCGGTGCGTTCGTGACGGCGGCCGAGGCCGCCGGCCTCGGAACCTGCCCGGTCTCCGCCATCCGGAACCGGGCCGCGGATGTCTCGAGACTTCTCGCCCTTCCCGACCGGGTGTTCCCGGTAGCGGGGCTGTGTGTGGGCTGGCCGGCCGGCGAAGGCGCGATCTCGCCGCGCCTGCCGACGGCGCTGCGCGTGCACCGCGACCGCTACGACGAAGGCGACCTCGACGCGGCGATTGCCGCCTACGACGCGCGCCGGAACCGGACAAAACCCTTCTCGAAACAGCGCGATACCGTCCGCTTCGGCACGGCGGCCGAATATGGCTGGTCGGAAGACAAGGCGCGGCAGTACGCCACGTTGGAAAGGGCCGATTTCGGGGCTTATATCCGTTCCATCGGCTTCAAGCTCGACTGACCGCTTCCTTCCGACCAGATGAGTCCGCCATGACCGAGACGCTCGCAAGGCCCGACACGATCGCATTCGACTATGCCGCCCTCGCCGGCGCTTCGCTGCGGCGCGAGCCCTTCCCCTACTCGGTCATTCCCAGCTTCGTGCCATCGGGCGAAGTCGAGCGCATCGACCGCGACTGGCCGCAGATCGGCAAGCCCGGCGCCTTTCCCGTCTCCTCGGTGACGCTGAAGCCGGCCTCGAAGGCGCTTGTCGAGACGATCCAGGGGCCCGAGTTCCGCAAGGCGGTCGAGGCCAAGCTCGAGATCGACCTGTCGGGCCTGCCCACGATGATCACCTTCCGCGACCGCTGCCGCGCGCGCGACGGCCAGATCCATACCGATTCGGTGACGAAAGTCGTGACGGTGCTGTTCTACCTGAACCGTCGCACGGGCGGGTGGCAGGACAACGGCGGCAAGCTGCGCATCCTGCGCGGTCCCGACACGCTCGAAGACTATGTCGAGGAGATCCCGCCCGTCGACGGCACGGTGCTGATGTTCCGCTGCACGCGCAACGCGTGGCACGGGCACCACTCCTACGAGGGGCCGCGCCACGTGCTGCAGCTCAACTGGATGGTCGATCAGGCGACCAAGGAGCGCGAGGAGGGCCGGCACAAGGTCTCGGCATTCCTGAAGAAGCTCAATCCGTTCGGGTAGACACACACTTGTATTACCTTACGATTGTATAGATTTGCGTGAACATTTCCGGCGTGTATAAGCCGGACCATGCAGACAGAGACGGCCTCGCCGGTTCGCTTCGACATCAACGCACTCCTTTCCACGCCGTTGATCCGCGAGCCGTTCGAGCATGTCGTCGTTCCGCGTTTCGTGGGCCAGGCTTCGCTCGAATGGATCTGGCGGAACTGGCCGGATCTCGGCCGGTCGGGCGGCGTGCCGCTCGAACAGATCGCGCAGACTCACCCCATCCGGGCGCTCATCGAGCAGTTCGAAGCCGACGAGTTCCGTGAGGCGGTCGAGATCAAGTTCCAGCTCGATCTGCGTTACCGCCGCACGGTCTTCTGTCTGACCGACCGCTGCCGCGGCCCGTGGCCCATCCACGTCAACCCGCCGCCCAACGTCGTCTCGGTGCTGTTCTATCCGAACATCCCGACCGACGACGGCGAGGGCGATGCGGCCGGCGTGCGCTTCACCCGCAGTCAGGCCTCGATCGAGGATTTCGTCACCGAGATCCCGCCGCTGGGCGGCGCGCTGGCGGCCTTCCGCTGCCGTCCGAACGCATGGCACGGTCGCGCGCCCCATTTCGGGCGGCGTCTGCAGCTCGAGATGAGCTGGCGCGCGGACTAGTGCTTGATGTCGCCGGGGCCGAGCAGCTCCGGCTTGGTGATCGGCCGGGGTGCCGCCTCGACCGACGGAATTTCCCTGAACTCGGCGTCCTCGGGCCCCGCACCAAGCTCCTTGAGCCTACGGGCGGCCGGGAACACGCGGGATTCGAGCGAACCGATCGACTTGTTGTACGCCTCGACGGCCTTCTTCAGGCCGTCGCCCACGCTGCCGAGATGGTTCGCCATGTCGCTCATGCGCTTGAAGAGCTCGCGCCCCTGATCGGAAATCGCGCGCGCGTTCTCGGCCAGCTTCTCCTGGCGCCAGCCGCGCTCGACCGCCCACAGGAGCGAGACGAGCGTCGTGGGCGTGGCGATCAGCACGCGGTCGTTGGCCGCATCGTCGAGCAGCGAGGCGTCGGCCTGCACGGCGGCCGAGAAGAACGATTCGCCCGGCACGAACATCACGACGAATTCCGGCGCGTCGGGGAACTGGTCCCAGTAGGCCTTCTGCGAAAGCCGGCGGAAATGTTCGCGCACCTGGCGCGCGTGGTCGGCCAGATGCCGCTGGCGCTGGTCCTCGTCGCCGGCCTCGACCGCCGCGAGGAAGGCAAGCGTGGGCGCCTTCGCGTCGACGACGACCACGCGGCCTGCGGGCATGCGCACGACCAGATCGGGACGCAGCTTCGTCTCGCCCTCGGCCTGCGCCTGTTCGACGAAATCGCAGTATTCCTGCATGCCCGCCAGCTCGACCGTGCGGCGCAGCGTGCGTTCGCCCCACCGGCCCTTCACGTGCGGCGTCTTCAGCGCGTGGACAAGGGCGCGCGTCTCGCGGCCCAGATCGGCGATCTGCCGCACGAACGCGCCGTCCTTCTCGGCGCGTTCCTTGCCCATCTCCTCCACGCGCCGATCGAACTTCGTCAGCGTCTCGGTGAGCGGCGCCACAAGCCCCTTGATCGCCGCCTCGCGGAGCTCCTGCTCTTCCTTCTGGCGCTGGCGCTCGGCGGCGAGCGCATCGGCGGTCAGCGCCTTGAAGTGGTCGGTGAGCTGGGCGCGCGCGTCGGTCAGCAGCTTCAGCTTCTCGGCACTCTGCGCGCGCTCTGCCTCGAGCTGCGTGGCAAGCTGCGTCGCCCGGTTCGATTCCGCCTGCAGCCGCTCGCGCAGGTCGCGTTCGACAGCCCCGGCCTCGACGAGCTTTTCCCGGAAGATGTCCGCAGCCGCATCGCCGCCCGCGGCCGGTCCGCGGCGCAGGAGGAAGACGGCGCCAGCCCCCACGGCCGCCGCCGCGAGCGCAACCAGAACGATGAGAATATCCATGTCCCGACGCTACACCGGGACGGCGATTCGCGGCTAGGGGCCGACGGCGCGGCGCGCGCGCAGTGCGGCAACGAGCGTGCCGTCGTCCAGATAGTCGAGCTCGCCGCCGACCGGCACGCCATGGGCAAGCCGTGTCACCTGGACGGGCGATTCCCGCAACCGGTCGGCGATGTAGTGGGCCGTCGTCTGGCCTTCCACCGTCGCGTTGAGCGCCAGCACGACCTCGCGCACGCCGCCCGAAGCGCAACGTTCCACGAGCGAGGCGACGTTGAGATCCTGCGGCCCGCGCCCGTCGAGCGCGGAAAGCGTGCCGCCGACGACATGATAGAGCCCCTTGAACCCGGCCGTGCGCTCGATCGCCCACAGGTCGGCCACCTCCTCCACCACGCACACGAGGCCGCGGTCGCGGCGCTCGTCGGCACACACCGAGCATGGATCGCGCGTGTCGAGATTGCCGCACACATGGCACGACACGACATGGTCGGCGGCATTCGCCAGCGCCTCGGCAAGCGGCCGCAGGAGCTGGTCCTTCCGCTTCAGGAGTTGCAGAGCCGCCCGCCGGGCCGAACGCGGGCCCAGCCCCGGCAGTTTCGCCAGGAGCTTGACGAGCTGATCGATCTCGGGACCGTTCATCGCCTCAGAACGGCAGCTTCATGCCCGGCGGCAGGTTGAGCCCGCCGGTCATCGCCTTCATCTGCTCCGCGGATTCGGCGTCCGCCTTCGCACGCGCGTCGTTGAGGGCGGCCACGACCAGGTCCTCGAGCACCTCGACCTCGTCCGGACTGACGAGCGACTTGTCGATCTTGACGCGCTTCACCTCGCCCTTGCCGGTCATCGTCGCCTCGACCATGCCGCCGCCGGCCCGACCGACGACTTCCATCGCCGCGAGCCTGTCCTGCATCTCGGCCATCTTCGCCTGCATCTGCTGCGCCTGCTTCATCAGCGCGCCGAGATTCTTCATTGCTCGTACTCCGGTTCGAAACTGTCGGGGATGATCCAGGTCTCCTCGGCGTCGGGGGGCGCCTCGTCGGAATCGACGGGTGCGGGAACGAATTCGGGCGCGGCCGCGGCCGCGTTCTCCGCACCGCGCACGGCCTCGATCGTGGCCCCGGGGAATGCCTCCAGTACCGCGGCGACAAGCGGATGCTCGGCGGCCGCACGCTTCTTCGCCTCGCGCGCGTTCGTCGCCTGCTCGGCCAGCGTCGGATCGCCCGGCTTGTCGCTGGAGAGCGAGACGAGCCACGTCATGCCCGTCCATTCGCGCAGCTTCACGGCCAGATCGTTGGGCAGGGTCAGGTTGCGCGGCGCATTCGGATACGCGATCTCGATCCGGCCCGGCTCGAAGGAGACCGGACGGACCGCGCCGAAGAGCTGGCCGTAGAGCAGGCCCTCGCGCTTCTCCTGCACCAGCGCCACGAGTTCGGCGTAGGTCTGCGGGATCGGGCCTGCCGGCTGCGGGGCCGCGGCCGGTTGCGCCACCGCCTGCACGGCCGTCGCCGCGCGTCCGCCGGCGATCGCGCGCGGGCCGCCTCCGCCGCCATTTCCGCCGCGCGGAGCCGGACCGCCCGCTGCTTCGGTCCTTGAAAGACGGTCGACGAGATCGCCCGGCGCCGGCAGGTTCGCGGCATAGGCCAGCCGTACGATGAGCATCTCGAGCGCCGCCAGCGGCTGCGGCGCATGCTGGACCTCGACAAGGCCCTTGAGGAGGATCTGCCACGTGCGCGCAAGCACCGGCACGCCCAGCTTTTCGGCCATGCCGCGCCCGCGCGTGCGCTCGGTCTCCGGCAGCCCGGCGTCGTCGACGAGGGCCGGCGCCACCTTGAGGCGCGTGAGAAGGTTCGTGACCTCGAGCAGGTCCTCGACGACGACTTTCGGTTCGGCACCGTTGGCGTACATCTCGCCCGCACGCGCCAGCGCCGGCGCCGCCTCGCCCTTGAGGATCTCCTCGAACAGGTCGAAGACCTGCGCGCGGTCGACGAGGCCCAGAAGCGTGCGGACCTGGTCCTCGCTCACCTCGCCGTCATGGGCCGCGAGCGCCCGGTCGAGCAGCGACAGCCCGTCGCGTGCCGAACCGTCGGCCGCGCGCGCCAGCAATGCGGCGGCACCGGCCGATATCTTCCGCTTCTCCTTCTCCGCGATGCCCGCAAGATGGCGGGCGAGCGTGGGCTGGTCGAAGCGGCGCAGGTCGAAGCGCTGGCAGCGCGAAAGGACCGTCACCGGCACCTTGCGGATCTCGGTCGTGGCGAACAGGAACTTGGCGTGCGCGGGCGGCTCCTCGAGCGTCTTCAGCAGCGCGTTCCAGGCGTTCTTCGACAGCATGTGGACTTCGTCCACGATGTAGATCTTGTAGCGCGCCGACACCGGGCGGTAGCGCACCGCCTCGATCAGCTCGCGCACGTCGTCCACGCCGTTGTTCGACGCCGCGTCGATCTCGACGACGTCGAGATGCTTGTCCTCGGCGATCGCCCGGCAGTGCTCGCACACGCCGCAGGGGTCGATCGTGGGGCCGCCCTTGCCGTCGGTGCCAACGCAGTTGAGCGCGCGGGCCACGATGCGCGCGGTCGTCGTCTTGCCGACGCCGCGCACGCCCGTGAGCATGAAGGCATGCGCGATGCGGCCCGATTCGATGGCGCTGGCCAGCGTGCGCACCAGCGCTTCCTGCCCGACAAGGTCGGAAAGGCGCGTCGGCCGGTATTTCCGAGCCAGGACCTGATAGGGGGCGGACTCGGGTTCGGCCATGCGGTCGCGGGTTTGTGGCAAAGGGAGGGGTGGGAGGCTGGACGTCGACCCGGGCGGAGACTCGTTACGGCTGCTTCCTTCCGGACCTGACCGGGTTGGCGAGGCGCTCGTCCGCCGCCAACCTCCCGCTCCGTATATAGCCGACGCGCCCGCCCGCCGCCAGACCCGTCGACCGGCCGCCGGCTCGGCCGGACGACACCCCGCAACGCATTGTGATCGCGGGAATATCCGCTAATATCCGGGATCATGGAGATTGCGACCAAGCAGAGGTGGCCGTCGACCGCGATTCCGCGGGCCCGGGCCGGCGGACCGCCGTCATGACCGCCTTTCGCGAGACCGCGGCCGGCCGGCGCATCGACGGCCTCTACAACGGCGAGGGCCCGGCTTCCGTCCGGTTCCGCTGCGCGATGATGGCGTTCGACGCCTTGATGATCGTTTTCATCATCGTCTCCTCCTTCTTCCACGGCACACGTCTCATCGAGCTGCTCGATATCGCTTTCGGCGTCGTCGTGCTGGCCGATTTCGCGGCACGCTTCGCGATCGCGCGGCGGCCGGTGCGCGACCTGCTCCACCCGGCGGGCATCGCCGATGTGATCGTGGTGGTCTCGCTGCTGGCGCCGCTGGCGGGCGAGAATTTCGCGTTCCTGCGCGCCGTTCGCGCGCTCCGCCTGCTGCGCACCTACAAGATCGAGCAGGCCCTGCGCCGGGACTTCGCGCTCTTCCGGCGCAATCACGAAGCCGTGCAGGCCATCGTCAATCTCGTCGTGTTCCTGTTCATCATGACGGCGGTCGTCTACGAGCTGCAGGTCGGCCGCAATCCGCACATCACGAACTTCGCCGACGCGCTCTACTTCACCGTCACGACACTGACCACCACCGGGTTCGGCGACATCACGCTGGTCGGTGCGTCGGGGCGCATCCTTTCCGTGCTGATCATGATCTTCGGCGTCTCGCTGTTCGTGCGGCTTATCCAGCTCCTGCTTCGGCCGCCGCGCGTCACCTGGCGCTGCACCGGCTGCGGGCTCTCCCGCCACGAGGCGGACGCGATCCACTGCCGGCACTGCGGGACGCTGCTGAACATCCCGCACGCGGAGCGCGACTGACGGCCGGCCGACGCGCTATATCTGGAGCCCGATGGAAACCCCCAATTTCTACGCCCGCCTGCCGCTCGACCGGCAATCCGACCGCCGGCGCGATGCCGGATATCTTGCAGCACGGCTCGCCGACCCGGCCGCGCGCGTCATCGCCGTCTGGCGCACGCGCAGCCTTGTGGCCGGCGGCGACAGCCCGTCAGCCGTCTTCCTCGCGGCGGCGCAGACCGTCCATCTGCCGGGTCCGCGGATCTTTCTGGGCGACTGGGACGGCACGCCCTATTTCGCGCTCGACGTCAGCGCGATCGAGGAGGCCGACCTGCCCGGCGCGTTCGAGGCTGCTGCGGGCGCAAGTTTCGTCGACCTGCGCGGCGTGGGCGCATTGATGCCGCGGGCCGAAGGCGGGCTGCTCGCCTATGCGCGCGGGCTCGCCTGGTGGCATGCCCGGCACCGCTTCTGCGGCGTCTGCGGCGCGCCGACCGAGCCGGCCACGGGCGGCCATGTCCTCAAATGCACGAATGCCGGCTGTGCCGCCGAGCATTTCCCGCGCAGCGACCCCGCCACGATCATGTTGATCGTCAGCGGCGACCGCTGTCTGCTCGGCCGGTCGGGCCGTTTCCATGTCGCGATGTATTCAACACTTGCGGGCTTCGTCGAACCGGGCGAGAGCCTCGAGGACTGCGTGCGGCGCGAGGTGTTCGAGGAGACGGGCGTGCGCGTGGGCGCGGTGCGCTACCACTCATCGCAGCCGTGGCCCTTCCCGGCCTCGATCATGCTGGGCTTCTACGGCGAGGCGCTGACGACCGAGCTCACCGTCGATCCGGAAGAACTGGTCGACGCGATGTGGGTCACGCGCGATTTCCTGCGCATGACCCACGATCCCGAGAAGTTCCGCCTACCGCGCGCCGATTCGATCGCCCGGCGCCTCATCGACGACTGGGTGGAAGGCCGCGTCTGAGCCGCCCACGCCGTCGTAGCCGGTGCCGAGATCCGCGCGCCACGGCCGCCAGCGCTCGAGCGCCAGCAGGCCCGCGACGAGGACGGCCGCGAAGCCCAGCGCCACCGGCACGTAGGGCAGGTCGAACAGGGTGTGGAACATGAGCTTGCCCGGCCCGCCCTTCGAGATATAGGGCGCAAGCGCCGGTTCGAGATAGATGAACGTCGCGGCACCCGCCAGCGCTCCAAGGAACGTGTAGCGCGCGTCGCGATATCCCGCCCCGAGCTGCGCGAAGACCGTGCCGGGGCACGCACCCGCCAGCGCGATGCCTGCGCCCAGCAGCAGCCCGCCGACGATGTCGGCCGTGAACAGCGTGGCCTTCGGGGCAAGCTTGACGAGGCCCGCACCATGCAGCACCGACAGCACGACAAGGCCGGTGATCACGGCGGTCAGGAACACCTTCAGCATCGTGAAGTTGGCAAGCCGCATCTGGCCGAGGATGACGCCCGGCTCGAAGACGCGCGACTTCTCGAGGGCGATGCCGAAGGCCGCACCCATCGCGAGACCCAGAAGGACGGCGGCGAAAACGCTCATGTCTCGTACTCCTCTTGGCTGGATTCAGAAGCGGCGCAGTGCGAAAGCGGTGGCGATCCCGCCCGCGAACATCGCGCCGACCGCGATGGTCGACCCGACGGCAAGCTGCGCCATGCCCGAGATGCCGTGCCCGGACGTGCATCCGTCGGCGATGCGGGCACCCAGCAGCATCAGGAAGCCGCCCAGGAAGGCGACCGAAAAGCGCGCGGCCGGCGAAGCCGTGCCGAGCGCGCGCGCCCAGACCGGGCTCGGCGCATCGCGGCGCAGGCCCGAGGCCCGTGCGGAGAGCCACGCACCGGCGACCACGCCCGCCATCATCGCCACCTGCCACCAGTTCTTGGCGCCGGCGAGATGTTTGGCGGCGTAGTCGATCTGCAGCACCTCCGGATCGGCGACGCCGAGAATGTGCGACATCACCGTGACGTAGGACGACGACGCGCCGAGCGCGGTGCCGAGGAACAGGAACGCCGGGATCTGCAGGAGCCCGATGAGGATTCCCGCGACATAGGGCGACCAGGCGGGATCGGTGAACTTGGGCATGGGGACCTCCACAACAATTGCGGCGACGATATAATATTAGATTAATCTAATTTCACGCGCTTGACCCGGCCTGCGCGAGCGGCGAGGATGCGCGAATTGTCGCACCCGCCGCCGGGCCTCCGGCCCTGCAAGGAGAATCAAGCACATGACGCA
Source organism: Rhodospirillales bacterium (assembly GCA_016794025.1). Lineage (GTDB taxonomy): Bacteria > Pseudomonadota > Alphaproteobacteria > CACIAM-22H2 > CACIAM-22H2 > Tagaea. Next base: position 133,485 of record JAEUKX010000014.1, read on the forward strand.
CGACCGCTACGGCCTGGGCCTCTCGACCGGCGATCAGGCGGCGGCGGCCTACGTGGCCGGCGTGGATGCGCTTTTCGCCGCCGATGTCGGCGCTGCCGAGGCGTTCGGGCGCGCCATCGGCCTCGACCCCGATTTCGCGCTGGCGCATGCCGCACTGGCGCGTACGCATCAGGTGTTCGGCAACCGCGCCGGCGCCAAGGCCGCGATCACGCGCGCGCGCGAACTGGCCCCGAAGCTCAAGGGGCGCGAGGCCAGCCACGTCAACTGCATGGGTCTCGTCATCGACGGCCAGGGGACGCTGGCGCTCGACGCCATCCGCGCGCACCTGCGCGAATGGCCGCGCGATGCCGTGGCGCTGTCGCCCTGCACGGGCGTGTTCGGTCTCTACGGCTTCAGCGGGCTTGCGCACCGCGCCGCGAGCCTGCGCGCCCTGCTCGACGGGCTTGCCCCGCAATACGGCGACGACTGGTGGTTCCTTGCCATGCAGGCCTTCGCGCATGTCGAGACCGGCTCGGTCGAAAGCGGGCGCGAGAAGGTGACGAAGGCGCTGGCGACGAACCCGCGCGACGCACATGCCATGCACATCCTCGCGCATGTCCATTACGAGGCGGGCGAGGTGGCCGAGGGCCGTCGGCGGCTGGCCGATTTCATCGTCGCCTACCCGCGCGAAGGCCTGATGCACTGCCACATCAACTGGCACCGCGCGCTCTGGGCGCTCGTCGCGGGCGACACGGACGAGGCCTGGAAGCTCTACGCCGCCAACGTGGCTCCCGGCTCGATCTGGGGCCCGTCGCTCAACGTGCTGACCGACGCCGCGGCGTTCCTGTTCCGGGCGGAGCTGATGGGATCGAAGCCGCCCGAAGGGGCATGGGCGAAGGTCCTCGACTATGCGCGCAAGGAGTTCCCGCGCCCCGGCCTAGCCTTCGTCGACGTGCACGTGGCGCTTGCCGCCGCGATGGCTGGCGACGGCACGGAACTGGAAGCGCGGGCCAAGGGCACGCGCGGGCCGGCCCAGCCGGTCGTCGAGCGCGCGGCGACGGGCTTTCTTGCCTTCGCGCGCGCGGACTGGTCGGGCGCCATCGACGCGTTCGGCGCGATGCTGCCCGAGCACGAGCGGCTGGGCGGCAGCCGCGCGCAGCGCGACCTGTTCGAGGAGGCGCTTCTTGCCGCCTATCGCCATGCCGGCCGCGCGCCGGACCCGGCCGCACTGACAAGGCGGCATTGACCACTAAAGCATGCACTATTGCTGTGGAACCCTTCTTTGCTGCAGAATTTCATTCATTCAATTGTAAATTGAGGTTGGCATGAAGATGTTTTGGTCTTGGCAGTTGGATACACCCGCAGTCATCGGAAAGCGCTTCATACGTGACGCGCTGGACAGCGCCATCAAGGATTTAAGAAACGAATTGACCGTCGAGGAATGTGAACGGCCAGACGAGTTACATGTTGACCAAGACAAGCAGGGCATTCCTGGATCGCCTGACATTTTCCCAACCATCCTCGCAAAAATCGAGGTTTCAACGATAGTTATTGCGGACGTCACCTCAGTTGGAAAATCGATTCGAGAGAAAAAGCAGATCAACCCAAATGTTGCGATCGAGCTTGGCTATGCGCTCAAATGTTTGAGTGACAGAAAATTGATCATGATTTTCAATCGGCACTATGGAAATTTTGAAGATCTCCCATTTGATCTGAGGCACAAAGGGGGCGGGGTTTCCTTTAACCTTTCGCCTGACGCCTCAAAAGAAGAAATTAAAACCGAAGCAGGTCAGTTGAAGGGCGCACTGAAGGTCGCAATCCGCGACATCATTAAAGAAGAGAGCGCGCTTAAAAAGGTAACTACATCCAACGTAGCAAGCGAATTTGCACGATTACCGGCCGAATTTGGAATTAGTCTGCCGTTTGGCCGCGCAACAGACTTCTGCCAAGATATCGATACGAACAAACCCGTTCGACCAGCGACTGGTTCCGTTACGTTCGTTCGAATTGCTCCATTGCGCCCGCAAACCAAGCAATCTCACGTTGAGACACTCTACGCGGTACGCAATAACGGTCTGCATCCAGTTGGCCATCACAATTTTTCAAATGGCTCATTTGGCCGTTCGGCAATAGGAGCATTCAGCTATTGGTTTAATACTGATGATCGTCGCGACGCACAATGCTTCCTATTGCTGACGCCTGATGGCGAAATTTGGAGCGCGCGATTGGGAATTGAGAATCGAATTTCTGATTTCCCAGTATCGATTCCCGGCGAGGCGATACAAAATTTCCTCCCCGAATCTCTAAATCAATACGCTTCATACTTGTTTAAAAGGATTCCAGACTCATCTGGATTTTGGGTGCAAGCCGGATTTGACGGCATAAAAGGTGTCCAATTGGCCTATGGTTCACAGGGCCTGCCTGTTCTTTCAAGCCCGTCAATTCAGAGCCAAATTGATATTGACGGTATTTACACTGGCCGTTCCACAAAGGATGCATACGATTTTTTGGAACCGCTCTTCCAAAAGCTTTGGGACGCTTGCGGAATTGTACACAAAGGTCGACGCGCCTAACGCGACCAATTGAGACTTACCCCTGCAGCGCCTTCCACATTTCCTTGTCGCGCGCGGCGGTCCAGATGCGCGGATGGGCGAGGCCCTTGGCCTCGTCGTAGGCGCGGGAAACGCAGAAGGGCATGCAGTGGTCAAAAATGACCCACTTGCCGTATTTGGGCGCCATCGCGCGGTAGGTCTCGGCATAGACCATGCGCAGGTCCTTCTTCGCCTTAACGCCCTTCCTGGCGTGGGCCAGAAGCTCCTTCACGAACGCGCGCGTGCCCTCGATCGCGCGGCGAGACGCCGCCGCCGTCAGCATCGCCTCGCCGCGGCCGGGCACCAGCTTCTGCGGCTTGAGCGCCAGAAGGGCATCGAGCGTGGCGGGCCATTCGGCAAGCTGCGCGTCGCCGCAATAGGGCGTGGCGCCCTCTTCCACCAGATCTCCGGAGAACAGCACCTTCTCCTTCGGCAGCCACACCACGCTGTCCCCGCGCGTGTGCCCGCCGCCGCCGGGCTGGAGGATCTGCACTTCCTTCTTGCCGAGGAACAGCGTCATCGACCTGTCGAACACGATCGTGGGCCAGGTCAGGCCCGGCACCGTCTCGGCTGCGCGGAAGAGCCGCGGGAATCGGCCCACCTCCGATTTCCAGTCCTGCCGGCCGCGCTCCCTGATCATCTCGAAAGTCGGGCGCGAGGCGATGACGTGCTCGGCCCCGTAGCCCGATGCGCCCAGCACGCGCACCGCGTGATAGTGCGTGAGCACGACGTACTTCACGGGCTTGTCGGTCACCTTGCGGATATGGCGCATGAGTTCCTTCGCCATCACCGGGGTGGCCCGCGCGTCGATCACCATGCAGCAATCGTCGCCCACGACGACGCCGGAGTTCGGGTCGCCCTCCGCCGTCAGGCAGTAGGCGCCGTCGGCGAGCCGCACGAAGGTCTCCTTCTTCTCCTCGAGATCGGCGGTCGATGCGAAGGCCTTGGCCATGGCGGCGTTCTCCTCAGATTCCCAGATAGGCGGCCTTCACGCGCTCGTCGGCGAGCAACGCGGGGCCGCTGTCCTGCATGGTGATGCGGCCCGTCTCGATGACGTAGCCGCGATCGGCGATGGCAAGCGCCGCCGCCGCGTTCTGCTCGACGAGGAAGATCGTGACACCCTGCGACTTGAGGCGCTTCACGGTCTCGAAGATCTCCTGCACCAGCAGCGGCGCAAGGCCCATCGAGGGTTCGTCGAGCAGCAGCAGGCGCGGGCGCGCCATCAGCGCGCGCGCGATCGCCAGCATCTGCTGCTGCCCGCCGGAGAGCGTGCCCGCGGCCTGCAGGCGCCGCTCGGCGAGGATCGGGAACATCGTGTAGGCGCGCTCGATCCCTTCGGCGATCTCGGCCTTGGTGCGCGTATGGCCGCCGAGAACGAGATTGTCCGCCACGCTCATCGGCCCGAAGACCTGACGGCCTTCCGGCACCTGCGCGATGCCCAGCCGCACGCGGCGCGCCGCCGGCAGGCGCGAGATGTCCTCGCCCGCAAACCGGATGCGGCCCGATGCCGCCGGCTGCACGCCCGAGATCGTGCGCAGAAGCGTCGTCTTGCCGGCCCCGTTGCCGCCGACCAGCGCCAGAAGCTCGCCTTCGGCCACGGCAAGATCGACGCCCTTCAAGGCCTCGATCCGGCCATAGCGCGTGACGAGGCCGTGAACCTCGAGCAGCATGTCGGGCGGGCCCGCCTTCATACCCCGCGCCCTCCCGTCGCCGCCGCTTCGCCCAGATAGGCCTTGATGACGTCGGGATTCGCGCGCACCTCGGCTGCAGTACCCTCCGCAAGCTTGCGGCCATAGTCGAGCACGAGGATATGGTCCGACACATTCATGACGAGCTTCATGTCGTGCTCGACCAGCACGACCGTGATGCCCGAGGCCGCAATCCGGCGGATCAGGCGGTCGATCTCGTGCGTCTCGGCCGGGTTGAGCCCGGCCGCAGGTTCGTCGAGCAGCAGGAGCTTCGGCTCGGCCGCAAGTGCGCGCGCGATCTCCAGCCGCTTGAGCGCGCCGTAGGGCATCGCGTCCGCATCGGCCTTGCGCCATTCGGCGAGACCGACATGATCGAGCAGCTCCTCGGCACGCCGGCGCGCCGCGGCGGTCTCGCGGCCGATCCCCGGCAGCCCGAGCAGCGAGGCGACGAGCCCCGTCGAGACATGCAGGTGGCGACCGGCCATCACGTTCTCGACCGCACTCATGTTGAAGAAGATCTGGAGGTTCTGGAACGTGCGCTGCACGCCCAGTGCGGCCCGCGCGGCCGTCGGCAGGCCGGTCACGTCGGTATCGCCCAGGAAAATGCGGCCCGAGCTGGGCGCATAGACGCCGGTGACGAGGTTGAAGAGCGTCGTCTTCCCCGCCCCGTTCGGCCCGATGAGCGAATGGACCGTGCCGGCCTCGACGGCGAAGGAGACATCGGCCACGGCCTTCACGCCGCCGAAGCTCCGCGACAGGTTCTCCACGCGCAGCAGGCTCATCGGCCGAGCCTCCGCCGCACAAGGTCGGTCAGGCTGGGCACGAGCCCCTTGGGCAGGAAGATCATCGTCGCCATCAGCACGGCGCCGAAGACGAGGTGCTTGTAATCCTGGAAGTCGGCGACGAGCTGGGGGAGCATCGTCAGCAGGGCAGCCCCGACGACCGCGCCGAAGTTCGACGCCATGCCGCCCAGCACCACCATCGTCACGAACTCGATCGAGCGCAGGAAGCCCGCCTCGGCAGGCGTGACGAACCGCTCGACATGCGCGAACAGCGAGCCCGCGAGCGAGGCGAACACCGCCGAGACGACGAATGCCATCGCCTTGTAGCGGGCCGTATCGATGCCGAGCGTCGAGGCGGCGACTTCCGAGCCGTTGAGCGCGCGCAGCGCGCGGCCCACGCCCGAGCCGATCAGGTTCTGCGCCAGCGCCACTGCGGCCACGAGGATGGCGCCGGCGGCCCAGTACCAGTCCTCGATGCGCGTGAGCCGCCACTCGCCCAGCGCCAGTGCGGGTACGCGCGTGCCGTCGGGCCCGCCGGTCAGCCAGATCTCGCGGTTGATGACAATGAAGATAATGATCCCGAGCCCGAGCGTCGCCATCGCGAGGTAGTGCCCCTTGAGGCGCAGGATCGGCCGCGCGACCGCAAAGGCCAGCAGCCCCGTGCCTGCCGCGCCCAGCCCCATCGCCACGAACGCGTTCAGCTCGAAGCGCCGCGTGAGGATGGCCGAGGCATAGGCGCCCAGCGCGAAGAACCCGGCATGGCCGAGGCTGATCTGCCCCGCATAGCCCACCAGCAGGTTGAGGCCCACGCACACGATGGCGTTGAGCCAGACCTTCGTCGCCACGTCGAAATAGAATCGGTTGGGAAGTGCGAGCGGCAGCAGCGCCACGAACAGCGCCAGCAGCAGCACGCCCGAATGCCGCTTCGCGAAATCGGCCATCGTCACACGCGCTCCGTGCCCGCGCGGCCGAACAGGCCCTGCGGGCGCACGAACAGCACGCAAAGGATGATCGCGAAGGCGACCGCATCCTGGTAGCCGGAAGAGACGTACCCGCCCGTCATCGCCTCGGCCATGCCAAGTGCGAGCCCGCCCGCGACGGCGCCATAGGGGCTGCCGAGCCCGCCGAGGATCGCCGCACAGAAGCCCTTGAGCCCCAGCATGATGCCGATGTCGTAGCGCGTGAGCGTGATGGGGGCCGTCAGGATGCCCGCAAGCGCGCCAAGGGCCGCGGCCAACGCGAAGCTTGCCAGCAGTACGTGGCGCACCTCGATGCCGACAAGCTGGGCGGCAAGCCGGTTGTGCGAGGTGGCGAGCATCGCCTTGCCCGTGCGCGTCGCGCCGAAGAACCACCGCAGGCCAAGGACGATGACCACGAGGGCCCCGACGACCCACAGGCTCTGCGGCTGCAACGTGGCGCCCGCGATGCGGATGGGCTCGTCGCCCGAGAAGGCGGGCAGCGAATGGTCGCGCTTGCCGACCAGGACCTCGACCCCGCCGCGGATGAAGATCGACGCGCCGATGGTGATGATGATGATCGCCACGACCGAGGCGCCGCGCGCGGGTTCGATGGCGAACTTCTCCAGCGCCACGCCCACGAGTGCCGCCAGCGCCACGGAAAGCGGGATCGCCGCGGCAAGCGGCAGCCCCAGCTTCGTGGTGATCGCGACGGCGGCCATGCCGCCGATCATCACGAACTCGCCTTGCGCGAAGTTGATGACGTGGCTGGCGTTATAGACGATCGCGAAGCCGATCCCGACGATCGCGTAGATCGAACCGCGCGTCAGGCCGGAGAACAGGAACTGCAGGAACTCGTCCAACCGCGGACCCCCGGAAATGCACCGCCCGCCCCGGCAGGACCGGGGCGGGCGGATCGTAGCGCGTCCGGCCCTAGTAGAGGAGCTTCCAGGTGCCGTTGCGGACTTCGACCATCTTGAACGAGCGGATGTCGAGGCCCATGTGGTCGCCCGGCGACATGTTGAAGATGCCGTCGGCGCCCACGAAGTTCTTCGTGAGCTCGATCTGGTCGCGGACCTTGGCCTTGTCCATCGATCCCGCGCGCTTGATCGCCTCGACCGCCATCATGAAGGCGTCGTAGGCATGGCCGCCGAAGCCCGACACGGCCTCGTTGTTGTAGGCCGCCTTGTAGGCGGCCGTGTAGGCCATCGTCACCTTCTTCTGCGGATCGCTTTCGGCAAGCTGCGGGCCCACGAGCAGGGCCGCGACGGGCATGCGCATGCCCTCCGCCGCACCCTGGCTCTGGTCGATGAACTGCTGCGAGGCAACGCCGTGGTTGAAGTAGAAGCGCACGTTCTGCATGCCGAGCTGCTTGTAGTTGCGCGCGGTCACCACGGTGGGCGAACCGAAGCCGCAGCCGATTATCGCCTGCACCCCCGGCGTGTTGCGGATGCGCGTGAGCTGCGGGGTCATGTCGGTGTCGGTCGCCGCGTAGGTCTCGTCGGCGACGATCTGGATGTTGTAGCTGGCGGCGAACTTCTTCGCCTCCGCCCGGCACGACTGGTCGAAGCCGCCCGAGCCGCCGAGGATGGCGGCCTTCGTCATGTTGTCGCGCCGCATGTCGCCGTACATCTTCTCGACGGCCATGCGGTCGGAGTGCGGGGTCTTGAAGACCCAGCGCTTGACCGGCTCGACGATGGGGCTGGCGCCCGCAAGGCTGATGAGCGGAATTTTCGCCTCTTCGACAAGCTCGATCATCGCCATCGTCTCGCCGGTCGTCGACGCGCCGATGATGAAGTCCACCTTGTCGTCCTCGATCAGGCGGCGGGTGAAGGTCACGGCCTGGCGGGGATCGCCGCCGGTGTCGTAGAGCTTGAGCTCGAGCTGCCGGCCGACGACGCCGCCGGCCTTGTTCGTCTGCTCGACATAGAGCTTCAGCGTCTTGGCGGCGGGATCGCCCAGGAACGAGGCCGGGCCGGTGACCGCAAGGATCGCGCCCACCTTGATGGGTGCCTGCTGCGCCTGCGCGCCGGCCCAGCTCAGCGCCAGGATCGCGGTTGCGGCCGTCGCGCCGAGCGCGCTGCGTCGCGTGAAGGATGCCATTTTCGTTTGCCTCCCGATGGATGTGACGTCCGGGCCGTCTTGAGGGCCTTGGCGCCATCAGTGCATATCCCGCCGGGGCCTGTCAAAGTTCCCCGCGCTCGCTTATCATTTCCGGACGATGCGACTTCACATCCTCGCCGCAGGCCTTGCAGCGGGCCTTCTCGTGAGCCTCCCCGCGCCCGCCGGCGCGCAGGCGCTGGAAGGTCTCGAGCGCGAGATCGTCGGCCTGTTCGAGCGCGCGTCGCCCTCGGTCGTCTCGATCTCGCTGCGCCGCGAGGGCCCGCAGGCTCTGACGAGCGAGCGCCCGCGGCCGGGCGATGCGGCGGGCTCGGGCATCGTCTGGGACACCAGCGGCCATATCGTGACGAACGCCCACGTGCTCGAGACCATGGCCGAGGGCCGTGTCCTCGCCGTGTCGTTCGACGGCATGAAGCGCCTGCCCGCACGCGTCATCGGCATGGCACCGGAGGCCGATCTGGCCGTCATCCGCCTCGAGGTCGCCGACCGGCCGCTCGTGCCCATCGCGCGCGGAACCTCGGCCGGGCTCAGGGTCGGTCAGCTCGTCTTCGCGATCGGCAATCCCTTCGGGCTCGACCGGTCGCTCTCGCAGGGAATCATCTCGGCGCTCGACCGCAAGCTGCCCACAGTGGCCGGCCGCGAGGTGGCGGGCGTCATCCAGACCGATGCGGCCATCAATCCCGGCAATTCCGGCGGCCCGCTGCTTGACGCGCGCGGCCGCCTGATCGGCGTCAACACCGCGATCCTGTCGCGCAGCGGCACGTCGGCCGGCATCGGCTTTTCCGTGCCGGTCGACACCGTCGCGCGCATCGTGCCGGCGCTCATCCGCGACGGGCGCGTGCCGCGGCCGGGCATCGGCGTTGTCATTGCGGGCGAGGACGAGGCCGAGAAGCTCGGCGCCGACGGGGTCGTGGTGCTGCAGGTGGCACCCAACACGCCCGCGGCGCGCGCCGGCCTCAAGCCGCTCGACCCGGAATCGCGCCGGCTGGGCGACGTGATCGCGGCCATCGACGGCATGCGCGTGCGCAACGTGCCCGATCTCGCCGTCGCGTTCGGGCGCACGGGCGTCGGCAACCGCGCGACGCTTGAAGTGCACCGCGACGGCCAGCGGATGATGGTGCCCGTCGAGGTGATCGACCTGAACCCGCCGGGACCGATCCTGCCCGCGCGCGCGCGCAGCCAGCCCTAGCCGCGGCCGCGATAGCCGGGCACGCCCTGCTCGGGCAGCCAAAGCCCCTTGGGCAGACGACCGGTCTGCCAGAAGACGTCGATGGGCATGCCGCCGCGCGGGTACCAGTAGGCGCCGATGCGCAGGAACTTCGGCCGCAGCAGCGACACGAGCTTCTTGGCGATGTCGATCGTGCAGGCTTCGTGGAAGGCGCCATGGTTGCGGAAGCTCTGCAGGTAGAGCTTCAGCGCCTTCGATTCCACGAGGAAGCGGCGCGGCACATAGTCGATGACCAGATGCGCGAAATCCGGCTGGCCGGTGATCGGGCAGATCGACGTGAATTCGGGGGCGGCGAAGCGCACGACATAGTCGGTGCCCGCATGCGGATTGGGCACGCGTTCCAGCACCGCCTTTTCGGGCGTGGCGGGAATGCGCGATTCGCGGCCGAGCTGCTTCAGCCCCGCATAGATGTTCCTAGGCATCGGCGTCTCCTTCGGCCGCAAGGCCCTGGCGGCGCTCGAACTCGGCGCGGAAGGCGGCGAGCCTCTCCTCGACGATCGCGGCGCGCAGGCCCCGCATCAGGTCCTGATAATAGGCAAGATTGTGCCATGTCAGCAGCATGGGCCCCAGTATCTCTTCCGAGCGGATGAGATGGTGGAGATAGGCGCGGCTGTAGTTGCGGCAGCACGGGCACCCGCATTCGGGATCGACCGGCGCGGGATCCTCGGCATGCCTGGCATTGCGCATGTTCAGCGTGCCCGTGCAGGTGAAGGCCTGCCCGGTGCGGCCCGAGCGCGTGGGCATCACGCAGTCGAACATGTCCACGCCCAGCGAGACGGCCGCGACGATGTCCTGCGGCTTGCCCACGCCCATCATGTAGCGCGGCCGATCGGGCGGCAGATGCGGCTCGACCGCCGCCAGCGTCGTCTCGCGCTCGGCCTTGGGCTCGCCGACGGCAAGTCCGCCGATCGCGTAGCCGTGGAACCCGATGGCGGCGAGCGCCCTGGCGCTCTCCTCGCGGAGATCGGCGAAGGTCGAGCCCTGCACGATGCCGAAGATCGCGTAGCCCGGCCGCTCGACGAACGCCTCGCGGCTGCGCTGTGCCCAGCGCATGGAAAGGCGCATGGACTTCGCGGCCTCCTCGTGCGTGGCGGGCCACGGCGTGCACTCGTCGAAGGCCATCGTGATGTCGGCATCGAGCAGATGCTGGATCTCGATCGAGCGCTCCGGCGACAGCGCGTGGCTGGAACCGTCGAGATGCGACTGGAACGTGACCCCGTTCTCGTCGAGCTTGCGCAGCTTGGACAGCGAGAAGACCTGGAAGCCGCCGGAGTCCGTCAGGATCGGCCTGGGCCAGTTCATCAGCGGATGCAGGCCGCCAAGTTTCGCCACGCGCTCGGCGCCGGGGCGCAGCATCAGGTGGTAGGTGTTGCACAGCAGGATCTCGGCCCCCGTCGCGGCGACCGATTCCGGCAGCATCGCCTTGACGGTGGCAGCCGTGCCCACGGGCATGAAGGCCGGCGTCTCGATCGTGCCGCGCCCGGTCGTCACGCGGCCGCGCCGCGCGCGGCCGTCCTGCGCCAGCAGCGTGAATCCGAAGCCGCTCATGCCGCGCGCTCGAGCAGGCTGGCGTCGCCGTAGCTGAAGAAGCGGTAGCCCTTCGCGATCGCGTGCGCGTAGGCCGCCTTCATCCGCTCGGTGCCCGCGAAGGCGCACACGAGCATGAACAGCGTCGATTTCGGCAGGTGGAAATTCGTCATCAGCGCATCGACCACGCGGAAACGGAAGCCCGGCAGGCAGAAGAGCCGGGTCTCGTCCGCCCACGCGCGCACGCGGCCCGAGCCGGCCGCGACCGTCTCGAGGACGCGCAGCGCGGTCGTGCCGACCGCGACGATGCGCCGGCCTTCGGCCTTCGCCGCATTGACCCTCGCGGCCGTCGCCTCGGAAATTTCGCCCCATTCGGCATGCATGACGTGCTCTTCGACATTCTCGGTCTTCACGGGCAGGAACGTGCCCGCCCCGATATGCAACGTCAACGCCGCACGTTCCACGCCCGCCGCATCGAGCGCGGCGACCAGTTCGGGCGAGAAATGCAGCCCCGCGGTCGACGCGGCGACCGCCCCTTCGCGCGCGGCCCAGACCGTCTGGTAGCGCGTCTCGTCGGCCGCGTCGGGCGCGGCGCGCTTGATATAGGGCGGCAGCGGCATGGCGCCATGCCGGTCGATGGCCGCGAACAGCGCGGACCCGCCGGCGGAGAAACGCAGCGTCACGTCCCCGCCCTCGCCCTTCTCGACGAGGTCGGCCGCGAAATCGGCTGCGAACTCGATCCGGTCGCCGACCTTCAGGCGCTTTGAGCCTTTCGCGAAGGCGTGCCACGTGTCGTCGCCCGCGCGCTTGTGCAGCGTAAGTTCCACCTTTGCCGCCCCGCGCATGCCCGTCAGCCGTGCCTTCAGCACGCGCGTGTCGTTGTAGACGACGAGATCGCCGCGCCGCAGCAGCGCCGGCAGGTCGCGCACGTGCCGGTCAGCAAGCCCGTCCGCCACATGCAGCAGCCGCGCGCCGTCGCGGGGCTCGACCGGAGCCTGGGCAATCAGCGCTTCCGGCAAGTCGAAATCGAAATCGGAAAGTTTCAAGTCGGTGGGCTCCACTCCGCGGCAACGGCGGCGTCGGTCTCGCAGGTCGCGCGCTCGCGCGCAAGGGCCGCGAATTCGTCCGCCGGCAGCAGGCGGGAGAGCGCCCAGGCCGCCATCGCGCGCACCAGCGGCGAGGCATCGCCGGCAAGCCCCCGCGCCACGCCGGCCAGTTCCGCCGACCCGGAATTGCCCACGGCGACAAGCACATTGCGCACGAACCGGTCGCGCCCGATCCGCTTGACGGGCGAGCCCGCGAACCGCACCCGGAACGCGGCATCGTCGAGCCCGGCCAGTTCGGCCAGAGCCGGCGCCGTCAGGTCGGCGCGCGGCGCGAAATCCGCCTCGCGCGTGGCGCTGGCAAACTTGTTCCACGGGCAGGCCGCAAGGCAGTCGTCGCAGCCATAGATACGGTTGCCCATCGCGGCGCGGAACTCGCGCCCGATATGCCCCTTGTGCTCGATCGTCAGGTACGAGATGCAGCGCCGCGCATCGAGCCGGTAGGGGGCCGGAAACGCCGCCGTCGGGCAGGCATCGAGGCAGGCCCGGCACGCCCCGCAGTGATCCTCGCCCGCCGCGTCGGGCGAAAGGTCGAGCGTGGTGAACACCGCACCCAGGAACAGCCACGACCCGAAGTCGCGCGAGACGAGGTTCGTGTGCTTGCCCTGCCAGCCGAGGCCCGCCGCCTGCGCCAGCGGCTTCTCCATGACGGGGGCCGTGTCGACGAACACCTTGCAGTCGCCGCCGAAGGTCGCGCACATCCAGCGGCCCAGCGCCTTGAGCCGCTTCTTGATCGTGTCGTGATAGTCGCGGTTGCGCGCGTAGACCGAGATATTGCCCGCCGCCGGCCGGCCGAGCGCCTCGCGCGGGTCGTGATCGGGCCCGTAATTGGCGGCCAGCACGATCACGCTGCGCGCTTCGGGCCACAGCGTGCGCGGATCGGCCCGCCGGTCGGCATGGGTGGCCATCCAGCCCATGTCGCCCTGCATGCCGGCCGCAAGAAAAGCGGCAAGCCCGGCCTTGGCGGCCTCGGAGGCGGCCGCCGGCGCAAAACCCACGGCATCGAAGCCCAGCGCCAGCGCATGGGCGCGCAGCGCTTCCTTCGGCGGTCGGTCGAGCGGTCTTGCATCGGGCGGCATAACGGTGGGATTCTCGCACGAATTCGCGTCACGCGGCAGCGGAGCCGAAGGCTTGGTCGACACGATCCGATTCCTCCTGGGCGATCAGCCCGTGGCACTGTCCGACGTCGATCCGACGACGACGGTGCTGGAATGGCTGCGCGCGTCGGCCGGACGCACCGGTACGAAGGAAGGCTGTGCCGAGGGCGACTGCGGCGCGTGCACGGTCGTACTGACCGAGCCCGACGGCGCGGGCGGCCTTGCCTGCCGCACCGTCAATTCCTGCATCCAGTTCGTCGCCACGCTCGACGGCACGCAGCTCCTGACGGTCGAGGACCTGAAGCGCGGCGACACGCTCCATCCCGTGCAGCAGGCGATGGTCGACGCACATGCCTCGCAATGCGGATTCTGCACGCCGGGCTTCGTGATGAGCCTCTACCAGCTCTACCGCACATATCCGGACGGCGGGCCGCCGGCGCGCGAGACGCTCGACCGAGCGCTGGCGGGCAATCTGTGCCGCTGCACGGGCTACCGGCCGATCCTCGAGGCGGCCGAGCGGATGCTCGCCTCCCCCCGTGTGCGCGAGACCGACGCGGCCGAGGCGAAAGCCGTCGCAGCCCTCGAGGGCCTCCGGCGCAAGACGGGGCTTGCCTACCGGGACCGGTTCTTCGCGCCTCTCAATCTCGCGGAGCTGGCCGCATTGCTCCAGGCGCATCCCGACGCGCGCCTCCTGTCGGGCGGCACCGATCTGGGGCTCGAAGTGACCAAGGCCCACCGCACGATCGGCAAGATCATCTACCTGGGCCGCGTGGCCGAACTGCGCGCCATCGTGCGCACGAACACGCATCTCGAGATCGGCGCCGCCGCGACATGGCGCGAGACTGTCCCCGCGCTTCTGGCCGATTGGCCCGCACTCGACGAGCTTTTCGCGCGCTTCGCGGGCCCGCCGGTGCGCAATGCGGGCACGATCGGCGGCAATGTCGCCAACGCTTCGCCCATCGGCGACTCCCCGCCCGTCCTGCTGGCGCTCGATGCCGAGATCGACCTGTTCGGGGCGGCCGGCATGCGCCGGCTGCAGCTGGCCGATTTCTTCCTCGACTACAGGAAGACGGCGCTGGCGCCGGGCGAGGCGGTCGCGCGCGTGCGCATCCCGCTGCCGGCCAAGGGACGGCGCCTGCGCGCCTACAAGGTCTCCAAACGGCACGACGACGACATCTCCGCCGTGTGCGGCGTCTTCGCGCTGACGGTCGAGAACGGGCGCGTCTCGAATGCGCGCGTGGCCTTCGGCGGCATGGCCGCGATCCCGAAGCGGGCCGCGGCGTGCGAGGCGGCCCTCGAAGGCCGGCCCTGGACGCTGGCGACGGCCGAGGCGGCGGCGGCGGTACTCCGCCGCGATTTCTCGCCCATCGGCGACATGCGCGCATCCGCCGCCTATCGAACGAAGGTCGCCTCTAACCTGCTGCTGCGCTTCTGGCACGAAACCGAGGGCCGCGCGGCGACGCGGGCCGTGCACTATGGATGACGCGCGCGCACGGACCGGGAGCGGTCCCGGCGAACCGGTCGCGCACGACAGCGCGGCGCTGCATGTCGCGGGAACGGCGCTCTATATCGACGACCTGCCGGTACCCGAGGGCACGCTTGCCGCCTGGTGCGTGCCCAGCCCGAAGGCGCATGCGCGCATCGTGTCGATCGATCTTTCGGCCGCGCGCGCGGCACCGGGCGTGGCGGCCGTCATCGCGGCGGGCGACGTGCCGGGCCGCAACGATGTCGGCCCGATCTTCAAGGGCGAGCCCTTCCTTGCCGAAAACGTGGTCGAGTATATCGGCCAGCCGGTCGTCGCCATCGCGGCCGAAAGCGTCGCCCAGGCGCGCGCGGCGGGGAGGCTCGTGCGGATCGTCTACGAGGACCTGCCCGCGATCCTGACGATCGAGGACGCGCTCGCGAAGGGCTCGTTCGTCGCGAAGCCCTACGTCATGCAGCGCGGCGATGCGCCCGCCGCCCTCGCCCGCGCGCCCCGCCGCCTCAAGGGAACGTTCCGCAACGGCGCGCAGGATCACTTTTATCTCGAAGGCCACATCGCGCTCGCCGTGCCGCAGGAGGCCGACGGCATGGCCGTCTGGTCCTCCACCCAGCATCCGACCGAGGTGCAGAAGATGGTCGCGCGCGCGCTCGACCTGCCCGCCAGCGCCGTGACATGCGAGGTGCGCCGCATGGGCGGCGGCTTCGGCGGAAAGGAGACGCAGCCCGCCATCATCGCCTGCATCGCCGCCGTGCTGGCGCGCCACGCCGGGCGGCCGGTCAAGTACCGGCTCGACCGCGACGACGATTTCATGATCACCGGCAAGCGGCACGATTTCCTCGTGCGCTACGACGTGGGCTTCGACGAGGCCGGCCGCCTGCTTGCCCTCGACATCGCGTTCGCCGCGCGCGCCGGGCATGTGGCGGACCTGTCGACCTCGATCGTCGAGCGTGCGCTGTTCCATGCGGCCAACGCCTACCACGTGCCCGACATGCGCGCGGTCGGCCACGCCTGCAAGACGCACACGCAGTCGAACACCGCCTTCCGCGGCTTCGGCGGACCGCAAGGGGTGCTTGCGGCCGAACACGTGATCGACCGGGTGGCCCGCGCGGTCGGGCGCGACCCGCTCGACGTGCGGCGGCTCAATTTCTTCGGGGCGTCGCCTCGCGACGAGACGCACTACGGCCAGCGCACGACCGACTTCGTCGCCGACCGCATCGTGTCCGAGCTTGCCGCGGATGTCGGCTACGAGCAGCGTCGCCGCGCGATCGACGCCTTCAACGCGGCAAGCCCGATCCTGAAAAAGGGCATGGCGCTGACGCCCGTGATGTTCGGCGTGTCGTTCACGGCCATCCAGTTCAACCAGGCCGGCGCGCTCGTCCACGTCTACACGGACGGTTCGATCGCGCTCAACCATGCGGGCACCGAGATGGGCCAGGGCCTGCACACCAAGGTCCGCCAGATCGTCGCGGGCGAGTTCGGCGTGCCCGACGCGACGGTGCGCATCGCGGCGACGAACACCGCCAGGGTCCCCAACACGTCGGCCACCGCCGCCTCCGCCGGATCGGACATGAACGGCAAGGCCGCTCAGGCGGCCGCCCGCGCGATCAAGGCGCGCATCGCCGATTTCCTCGCGGGCGAATACCGCACGAGCGTCGACGAGGTCGGGTTCGCCGCCGGCGAGGTGCGCATCGGCGCGCAGCGCCTGCCGTTCCGGGATGCCGTGCAGAAGGCCTATGCCGCGCGTGTCCAGCTTTCGGCCACGGGCTTCTACAGCACGCCCAAGGTCCATTTCGACCGCGCGCGCGCCTGGGGCCGGCCCTTCTACTATTTCGCCTACGGGGCGGCCTATGCCGAGGCGACGATCGACACGCTCACCGGCGAATACGCGATCGACCGCGTCGAGCTGCTGCATGACGTCGGCCGCTCTCTCAATCCTGCCATCGACCTCGGGCAGGTCGAGGGTGCCTTCGTGCAGGGACTGGGCTGGCTGACCAGCGAGGAGATCGTCTTCGACGCCGGCGGCCGCCTGACCACGCACGCCCCGTCGACCTACAAGATCCCCGTCGCACGCGACCTGCCGCGCGACTTCCGCGCGCGCCTGTGGACCGGCGGCGAGAACCGCGAGGACGCCATCTACCGCTCGAAGGCCGTGGGCGAGCCGCCGCTGATGCTCGCGACGTCGGTCTTCCTCGCGCTCCAGGATGCTGTCGAGGCGGCCGTACCCGGCAAGGGCGCGCAGATCGACGCGCCCGCAACGCCCGAGCGCGTGCTCATGGCGATCGAGGCCGCACGATGAACGGCTTCCCGCAGAACGACGACTGGCTTGCCGCACTCGCGCGCTGCCGCGATGCCGGCGATCCTTGCGCACTGGTCACGCTCGTGACGTGCGAGGGATCGACCCCGCGCGCGGGCGGAACCAAGATGCTCGTCCACGAGACCGGCCAGACCGGCTCGATCGGCGGCGGCCATCTGGAACTGAAGGCGGTCGAGACCGCGCGCAAAATGCTCGCCGCGCGTGAAGCACTTCCCCGGCTCGAGCGCTTCGCGCTGGGCCCATCCCTTGGCCAGTGCTGCGGCGGCGCCGTGACGCTGCTGGTCGAGCCGTTCCTTGCCGAACCCTGGCATGTGTGGATCTTCGGTGCCGGCCATGTCGGCAAGGCGCTGGTCCATCATCTCGCGGGGCTGCCGGCCCGCGTGACGCTCGTCGACCCGCGCGCCGACGCACTTCCTGCCGTACTTCCGGCGAACACGCGTGCGCTGCACGAACCGCACGTCGCCGATGCGGCGGTCGACGTGCCGCCCGGTGCAATGGCACTTGTGATGACGCACAGCCACGATCTCGATTTCGCGCTGGTCGAACGGCTGCTGCGGCGCGGCGATCTTGCCTATGTCGGGCTCATCGGGTCGCACAGCAAGCGCGCACGTTTCGAGGCCCGGCTTGTCGCGCGGCAGGTCGATCCGCGCGCACTGGTATGCCCGATTGGCGACAAGTCCCTGAACAGCAAGCATCCGCACGCGATTGCTGTTTCAGTCGTAGTCCAACTGATGTCATTGAAATCAATGCGGGAAGCGGTCGAAGTTTGACGCAGGTCAATGCTGCGGACCCTGCGTGGGCGCAGGAATCTCCGTCATGCTTGCACTGGACCTGCCCTTCACGAGAACTGCGGACATCCGCGGCCGCATCCGTTGTCCGCACCTGCTGGAGCTCTACGAATACTGGGCGCGCATGGCCGACGGCGGCCGGCTGCCGCAGCGTCGGCGTTTCGATCCGCTCGAGCTTTCCGGACCCGTCTGGCCACGGCTGTTCCTGATCGAGACGGCATCGCGGCCGGAGGAATGCCGCGTGCGCGTGCTGGGCACTTATCTCGTCGGCGCCTATGGCCGCGAATTCACGGGCTGTCGCTGCACCGACGCGGAGATCCCGCGCTTCTCGAAGTCAACGACCTATCGGCTGCTGCGCGACATCCTCCACGAGAAGACGCCGCAGTACGCCTACGCCGAGACGCAGTTCCGCTTCAATGACGACTACCGGCACTGCGAGCAGGTCCTGCTGCCGCTCGCCGACGACCATGGCGGGCTCGCCGCGGCGGTGGGCGCGATCGACTTCCCCGGACTTCGGAGCGGCTGCTTCTGAGACAGCCGCCCCGGTGGCCGGTCACAGCGAGGCGATGACCGCGATCTCGACGAGGTACTGGGGACCGGCGAGCTTGGCTTCGACGGTCGCGCGTGCGGGCGTGTTGCCCGGCGACACCCAGGCATCCCATACCGAGTTCATGTCGGCGAAGGTGCGCACGTCGGACAGCCAGATGTTGGCGGCGACGAGCTTGGTCTTGTCGGTGCCCGCTTCCTTCAGCAGCGCGTCGATCTGGTCGAGGATCTGCTGGGTCTGCTTCTTGACATCCGGGACCGGGTCGGCGGCGACCTGGCCGGCCGTATAGACGGTCGAACCGTGGACGACGGCCTGGCTCATGCGGGGGCCGGCTTTGATGCGCTTGATCGACATGGCGGGCGTACCTCTGCTGCTTGGTTTTGACTGTTGGCGCGCTTGGCGATTACGACGAAACGGCGCTTGCGCGCAAGCCCGCTCCGGTGCTGGCCCGCTTCAGTGCTGGCCGCGCGTGGCCCAGCCGGTGAAACGGCTCTCCATGGCAACCGTGATGCCGTACATCACGACACCCATCAGCGCGATCACGATCAGGCCCGCGAAGACGAGCGGCACGTCGAACCGCGCGGAGGCCGCCAGCATCAGCGCGCCGATGCCCTCGTTCGAGGCCACGGTCTCCGCGACCACGGAGCCCACGAACGCGAGCGTGATCGCGACCTTCAGCGAGGCGAAGAAATAGGGCAGCGAGCGCGGGATGCCGACCTTCCAGAGGATCTGCAGCTTGCGCGCGCCGAGCGAGCGCAGCACGTCGCGCATCTCCGGCTCGATGGTCGCAAGCCCGGTCGCCACGTTCACGGCGATGGGCAGGAAGGCGATCATGAAAGCCGTCAGGATCGCCGGCACGGCGCCGATGCCGAACCACACGACGAGGACCGGCACGACGGCGACCTTGGGCACCGAGTTGAAGCCGATCAGCACGGGATAGAGCCCGGCATAGACGACGCGCGAGGCCCCGATCGCGACGCCCGTGAACAGCCCCACGACGACCGCCAGCGCGAACCCGGCAAGCGTCATGCGCAGCGTGAACCAGGCGTTCTGCCAGATCGGGCCCCACAGCCGCACGAGCGTCTCGAGCACGACGGAGGGTCGCGGCAGGATGAATACCGGCACGTCGAAAGCCGCGCACACGGCCTCCCACAGCACGAACAGCCCGACGACCGTGGCCACCGGCATGCCGTAGACGATCAGTCTTTCCCTGTCCATGCGGCTCCCCCGGGCGTCCCGTCATCCGGCCCCCGGCTTTGCAAGCGGCGTTCCGGCGGACACGGGCCGAGACTAGGCAGCCGCCCGCCGCCCGCGCAAGCCGCATTGCCGGCCCTGTTGATCGGCCATGCCCCGGCGGGCTAGCAAGGAGCATGGATTTTTCCGCAATCGCGCCGGCCCTTCTTGTCGCCGTCCTCGCCGGCTTTGCCGGGGCGGGCATCATGGCGCGCTGGCGCGTGCTGGTCGACCGGCCCAACGAACGTTCCTCGCATGTCCTGCCCACGCCGCGCGGCGGCGGCATCGGGCTTGCCGCGGGGACGCTTGCCGGCGGCGCGCTCGTGGCCGGCGGGCTTCCGGCCATCGGCTCCGTCGCCATCGGTGCATCGATCGCCGCGGCAGCCGGGCTTGCCGACGATGCGCGCGCGCAGGGTGCGGCCGTCAAATTCGGCGCCCAGTTCCTCGCCGCTTTCCTTGCGATCGCAGGCGGGGCGATCATCGAGCGGCTCTACGTGCCGGGCTACGGGCCCGTGGAGCTGGGCGCGTTCGGTCCGGCGCTGACCTTCCTGTGGTTCGTGGGCCTCACCAATGCCTACAACTTCATGGACGGGCTCGACGCGCTGGCCGGATCGACGGGCGCGATCGCGGCCTTCTTCGCGGGCATCGCCCTTGCGGCGGCGGGGCTACTGGAGCTGGCGGCACTTTCCTTCGTGCTTGCGGCGGCGTGCGCGGGCTTCCTTGCGCTGAACCTGCCGCCCGCGCGCGTCTTCATGGGCGATGTCGGCTCGCAGTTCCTCGGTTTCGCGTTTGCCGGGCTCGGCGTGTTCGCGGCAGGCGCCTCGCAGGACGGGCGCCTGGTCTGGCTCGTGCCCGTGCTGCTGATGCATTTCCTTTTCGACACGATCTTCACCGCGACGCGTCGCCTTGCCGCGGGCGAGAACGTGTTCGCCGCGCACCGCACGCATCTCTACCAGAAGCTCAACCGGTCGGGCTTCGCGCATGGCCGCGTGGCCGCCCTGCTCGCCGCCATGACGGCGGTCCAGGGGATCGCCGCGCTATTCCTCGACACGCGCGCCGGTGCGGCAATCCTCGTCCCGCTTGCGCTCCAGGCCGCCTACGCGCGCTGGGTGCTCGCCCGTTCAGCCGTGTGACGGCGCATTCCCGATCGGGCGCATGCGCTCGACCCCGCGGGCCAGCGCCAGCGTCAGCTCCTCGCCGTGGCGGGGCGCCACGATCTGCAGGCCCACGGGCAGCTTCGCGTCGGTCAGGCCGCACGGCACCGAGATCGCGGGCAGTGCCGCCATCGTGACGAGGAATGTCGGCGCGACCCAGTCGATGTAGCTCGACATCTTCCGGCCGTCGATCGTCTCGGGATAGTTCTGCTCGACCGGGAAGGGCGAGACAGGCGCGCACGGGCAGCACACGGCCTCGTACTTCTCGAAGATGTCGGCCCAGCGCTGCACGAGCTTGGCGCGCGCATGTTCGCCCTTGGCGATGTCGACGGGTCCCTGCGCAAGGCCCTTGCGGATGTTGCCCGAGAGATTGGGGTTGAACCGGTCGACGAGGTGCAGCCGGTCGAGATGCGTGTGCACCATCCACTGCCCGCGCAGCTGCAGGAACGCCTCGCGCGCGAACGACAGGTCGAGCTCGATCTCCTCGACCTTGGCGCCCCACGTGCCGAGCTGGTAGGCGGCTTCCCGGCAGATCCGGTCGATCTCGGGTTCGACGCCGATGCGCGCGATATCCGACACGTAGGCGACGCGCCGGCCGGCCAGCGGCGCGTTGGCCGCCCCCATGAAGTCGCGGCCG
>JAEUKX010000016.1 GCA_016794025.1 Rhodospirillales bacterium
CCTGAGCCCCGATCCGCGCCCCGCCGCTGCTTGCGCCGGTGGCGGGAGCCCGCGCCGCGGGAGCGGCAGCGTCCTGCGTTCAATCCATTGCCTTGGCTGAGAGACCCCCGATGCCGACAGTCCTGATTTCCGACAGCATGAGCCCGCAGGCGGCGGCGATCTTCCGCGCCCGCGGCGTCGAGGTGGACGTGATCACCGGCCTGAAGCCGGACGAGCTCAAGGCGGTCATCGGCCGCTACGACGGGCTCGCCATCCGCTCGGCGACCAAGGCGAACGCCGACCTGCTGGCGGCGGCCACGCACCTCAAGGTGATCGGGCGTGCGGGCATCGGCGTGGACAATGTCGACGTGCCGGCTGCGACCGCGCGCGGCATCGTCGTGATGAACACGCCGTTCGGCAACTCGATCACCACCGCCGAGCACGCGATCGCGATGATGATGGCACTCGCCCGCCAGCTTCCCGCCGCCGACAAGTCGACGCAGGCCGGCAAGTGGGAGAAGAACCGCTTCATGGGCGTGGAAGTCGCCGGCAAGACGCTCGGCCTGATCGGTGCGGGCAACATCGGTTCGATCGTCGCGGATCGGGCACTCGGCCTCAAGATGAAGGTCGTCGCGTTCGACCCGTTCCTGTCTGCCGAGCGTGCGCAGGCGCTGGGCGTCGAGAAGGCCGATCTCGACACGCTACTGGCGCGCGCCGACTTCATCACGCTGCACACGCCGCTCACCGAGCAGACCAAGAACATCCTCGACGCCAAGGCGCTCGCCAAGACCAAGAAGGGTGTGCGCATCGTCAACTGCGCGCGCGGCGGGCTGGTCGTCGAGGCCGACCTGCTGGCGGCCCTCCAGTCGGGCCATGTGGCGGGTGCGGCGCTCGACGTGTTCCTGACGGAACCCGCGAAGGAGAACCCGCTCTTCGGGCGCGACGACGTGATCTGCACGCCCCACCTCGGCGCCTCCACCAGCGAGGCGCAGGAGAACGTGGCGCTGCAGGTGGCCGAGCAGATGTCGGACTTCCTGCTGACGGGGGCTGTCACCAACGCCGTCAACATGCCCTCGGTCTCGGCCGAGGATGCGCCGAAGCTCAAGCCCTACATGCAGCTTGCGACCAATCTCGGATCCTACATGGGCCAGCTGCAGGACGAGAACGTGAAGTCGCTCTCGATCGAATACGAGGGGGCCGTTGCCGCCCTCAACACAAAGCCGCTGACGGCCTGCGTCATCGCGGGCTTCCTCGGCGCGCAGATCGAAAGCGTCAACACGGTTTCGGCCCCGGCGGTCGCGCGCGAGCGCGGCATCGCGGTCACCGAGACGCGCCACGACCGCGCGTCGGACTATCCCACGCTCATCCGCGTGACGGTCGTCTCGGAAGGCAACGTGCGCAAGATCGCGGGCTCGCTCTTCGGCAACGCCAAGCCGCGCATCGTCGAGATCGCGGAGGTTCCGCTGGAAGCCGAGTTCATGCCGCACATGGTCTATGTGCGAAACCAGGACAAGCCCGGCTTCATCGGGTCGATCGGCCGGCTGTTCGGCGATGCGGGCATCAACATCGCGTCGTTCAATCTCGGCCGCCAGACGCGTGGCGGCGAGGCGATCTGCCTCATCGCGGTCGACCAGCCCATCGGCGACGCGGTGCTGGCCAAGGTTCGCGCGCTGCCGCAGGTCCTGCGCGTTCGGCCGCTGACCTTCTGACGACCGGCCGCGGCGCGGCCGTCAGGAATCGAGCCCGGCGAGGCTGCGCCACGCAGCCTCGTCGATGACTTCGATGCCGAACTTCTGCGCGTCGGCAAGCTTGGAGCCTGCACCCGGTCCCGCCACGACGAGATCGGTCTTCTTGGAGACGGATCCGGCGACTTTGGCGCCCAGCGCCAGGGCGCCGGCCTTCGCCTCGTCGCGGCTCATCGTCTCGAGCGAGCCCGTGAAGACGATCGTCTTTCCCGCGATCGCCGCGTTGACGTTCTTCGGCTTCGCGAAATCCGCGACGTCGACTTCCTTAGCCAGATCGTCGAGTGCCTCGCGATTATGCTTCTCGGCAAAGAAGCCCGCGATGTCGACGGCCATCGAATCGCCGATCTGGTCGATGGCGACGAGTTCCTTCCACGCATCGCCGACCAGCTCGGGCTTTCGCTTCTCGCCTTCGAAAGCGGCCAGTTCGGCCTGCGCCCTTTCCATCGCCGTGCGCCAGGCCTTGAACGAACCGTAATGGACCGCGAGCAGGCGCGCGGTCGCCTCGCCCACCTGCCGGATTCCGAGACCGAAGATGAGCCGGTCGAGGGCGGGCTTTCGCCGCGCCTCGATGGCCGCGAGCAGGCGTTCGACCGATTTCTCGCCCCAGCCCTCGCGCTTCTCCAGCTCCGCGCGATGGCGGTCGAGGCGGAACAGATCGCCCGGCTTCTTCACCCAGCCGAGACCGAAAAGCTCCTCGATGTTCTTTTCGCCCAGCCCCTCGATGTCGAGGGCGCCGCGCGACACGAAATGCCGCAGGCGTTCGACGGCCTGCGCCGGGCAGGTAAGACCGCCGGTGCAGCGACGGATCGCTTCGCCCTCGGGCCGGACGGCGATCGAATCGCAGATCGGGCAGCGGGTGGGGAACCGGAAGGGCTTCGCGTTCGGCGGGCGCTTGTCGGGCACGCTCGCCACGACCTGCGGAATGACGTCGCCTGCGCGCTGGACAATGACAGTATCGCCCACGCGCACGTCCTTGCGCGCGATCTCGTCCTCGTTGTGCAGCGTGGCGCGGGCGACCATCACGCCGCCGACATTGACGGGTTCGAGCCACGCCACGGGTGTCAGCGCGCCCGTGCGACCCACCTGGATGTCGATCTTTTCGAGCCGCGTGCGGGCCTGCTCGGCCGGAAATTTGTGCGCGGTCGCCCAGCGCGGGCTGCGCGCGACAAAGCCGAGCCGCTTCTGCAAGTCGAAACGGTCGACCTTGTAGACGACGCCATCGATGTCATAGGGCAGATCCGCCCGCTCGCGCCCGATTTCGGCGTAGTAGGCAAGCAGCGCGTCGATGTCCTTGCAGCGCCGCGCGCGCGGATTGACGACGAAACCCCAGCGGCGGAGCCGCGCGAGGAGGTCTGACTGCGTCTCGATCGCCGGCCCTTCATAGACGCCGAGCGCATAGGCGAAGAAGCGCAAGGGGCGTCTGGCGGTGATTGTCCAGTCGAGCTGGCGCAGCGAGCCTGCCGCGGCGTTGCGGGGATTGGCGAAGACCTTCTCGCCCCCGGCCTCCTGCGCCTTGTTCATCGCAAGAAAATCGGCGCGCGTCATGTAGATCTCGCCACGCACCTCGATGCGCGTGGGCGGCGTGTCAGCCAGCTTCTTGGGAATTTCCGCGATGGTCTTGAGGTTGGCGGTGACGTCCTCGCCCTCCTCGCCGTCGCCGCGCGTGGCGCCGCGCACGAACGCGCCACCCTCGTAGAGAAGTGAAATTGAAAGCCCGTCGATCTTGGGTTCGGCCGAGAAGGCGATCTCGCCCGTCTCCATGTCGAGGAAACGCCTGATGCGCTGGCCGAACTCGTGCACGTCGGACGCCTCGAAAGCATTGTCGAGGGATAGCATCGGCACTTCGTGCCGGACTTTGCCGAAGCCCGCGGCAACCGGCGCACCCACCTTGCCCGAGGGCGAATCAGCCCGGCGCAGCAGGGGAAACCGCCCTTCGATGGCATCGTTCCGGCGCTTCAGCGCGTCATATGCCGCATCGGAGACGAGTGGCGCATCCTTGGCGTGGTAGGCGAGGTCGTGCTTGGTGATCTCGCGCGACAGCCGTTCGAGCTCGGCCGCGGCCTGCGCGACGGAGAGATCTTCGGCCGGGATCGCGGAGAAATCGGATTTCTTTGCGGGCTTCTTCTTGGCGCTCATGCGGCAGGGCTGGCGAGAAGCGCGTCGGCGGCGGCGCGCGCGGCGTCGGTGATGGTGGCACCGGAAAGCATGCGTGCAATTTCCTCCCGCCGCGCCTTCGCGTCCAGCGTTTCGATACGCGTGGCAGCGGCCTTGGCGGTGGCGGTCTTGGCCACGCGCAGGTGGGCGTTGGCCCGTGCAGCCACCTGCGGGCTGTGCGTGACGACCAGCACCTGCGCGTCGGACGCCAGCCGCGCCAGCCGTTCGCCCACGGCGGCCGCGACGGCCCCGCCGATACCGGCGTCGACTTCGTCGAACACAAGTGCGGGCGACAGGCCGCGGCGCGCGTCGGCCTTGGCGAGCACGACCTTTAGGGCCAGCATGAAGCGCGCAAGCTCGCCGCCCGAGGCAATCTTGGCGAGCGGGCCGGGCTCGCTGCCGGGATTGGTCGACACCTCGAAAGCCACGGCATCAAGGCCGTTCGCGGTCCAGTCGGTCTCGGGAAGGGCCGCGATGCGCGTGCGGAATTTCGCCTTTTCAAGTTTCAGCGGCGGCAGTTCGCGCGCCACGGCCTTGTCCAGCTTCGCGGCAGCGGCGTTGCGCTCGGCCGACAGCGTGCGCGCGGTCTCCAGATAGGCGGACTTGGCTGCGGCGGCTTCCTGCGCCTTGCGCTTGAGGCCGGTCTCGCCGTCGTCGAGCGCGGACAGTTTCTCGGAAATCTCCGCGCGCAGCGCGACGAGCCCTTCGACGTCGGTGCGATGCTTGCGGGCAAGCCCGCGGAGCGCGAAGAGCCGTTCCTCCGTTCCCTCCAAGTCGCTGCCACCCTCGGAAAGCGCGTCGCCCGCCGCCTCGATCTCGGCCGCCGCGTCCATGGCCTCGCTCGCCGCGCGGTCGAGTGCGGTGATCGCCTTGTCGAAGCGGCCACCCGCATGCGCGGCAACACGCTCGAGCGCGCGCTGGGCGGCGCGAAGCGCACCGTCGACACCCTTGCCCTGTTCCATCTCGCCGCCGGCTTCAGCGAGTGCCGCGGCCAGCTTCTCGCGGCCCTGCAGGATCGCGCGGCGTTCGGAGAGCTGCGCCTCCTCGCCGGGCTTGGGGTCGAGCTCGTCGAGTTCGCCCAGCGCATGGCGCAGATATTCTTCTTCCGCCCGCGCGCGGGCGACGGCCTCGTTCGCCTCGTCGAGCGCGCGCGCGCGCCGGCGCCAGTCGGCATGCAGGTCGGAAAGCTTTGCCGCCGCGCGCGCCAGCCCCGCCCACGCGTCGAGCAGGCCGATATGTGTGGCGGCATCGAACAGGCCATGCGTGTCGAACTGGCCGTGGACCTCCACGAGCGTCTCGCCGATCTCGCGCAGCAGCGCCACCGAGCAGGCCTGATCGTTGGCAAAGGCGCGGCTGCGCCCGTCCGACGACAGGACGCGGCGCAGGATGAGCGGGGCCCCCGCCTCGGGCGGTTCGAGGCCCTGTTCTGCAAGTCGCGCCAGTGCCGGGTGGCCCGCAGCAACGTCGAAGCTGGCGGCAACGCTGGCCTGGCTCGCACCCTTGCGCACGAAGCCCGCTTCGGCACGGCCGCCGAGCGCCAGGCCCAGTGCGTCGAGAAGGATCGACTTGCCCGCCCCGGTCTCGCCCGTCAGGGCCGACAGGCCCGCCTCGAACGCGATGTCGAGGCGATCGATCAGCACGAAGTCGCGGATGGCGAGACCGGCCAGCATGGTGCCGGGTGTAGCGGGCGAATCGGGTGCGGGAGAAGTCGGCTCGACGAGCGTCAGGCGGGCGCGGGCGGGGCGGGTCATGGCAGGACTCCAGAACCGAACGGGAACGGTCCTGCAGGCTAGCTTTGCCAGATCAATGTTGTCAAATTGTTCTCGTCAAATATTCCTAAAAGCTGAAGCCGCCACCGGAGCCTCAGAACAGGTTCATGGGGTTCAGCGCGTTGAGCGTCCGCGAGACGAGGCCGGGGCTGTCGTCCTTGGGCAGTTCGCCCGTGCCGACAAGCGCGTAGGAGTCTCGGTACCAGGTGCTCCCCGGATAGTTATGGCCCAGTACGGCGGCCGAGCGGCGCGCCTCGTCGACCAGACCCAGCGACATGTAGCTTTCCACGAGGCGATGCAGCGCCTCGGGCACATGGCTGGTCGTCTGGTATTTCTCGACGACATTGCGGAAGCGGTTGATCGCGGCCAGCCACTGTCCGCGCTTCTGGTAGAAGCGGGCGACCTCCATCTCCTTGCCGGCGAGGTGGTCGTAGGTGAGGTCGATCTTCACGCGCGCATCGCGGGCATAGGCGGAATCGGGGAACCGGCGCACGACTTCCTGCAGCGCCTGCAGGGCCAGTTCGGTCATGCGGGCATCGCGCGCCACGTCGGTGATCTGCTCGTAACTGCAGAGCGCCTTCAGATAGTAGGCGTACGGGGCATCGCGGTTGGACGGATTGAGCTGGATGAAGCGGTCCAGCGCCACGATCGCATCGTCGTACTTGTTGGCCTGGTAGTGGGCGTAGGCCGCCTGCAGCGTCGCGCGCGTGGCCCAGACCGAATAGGGATGCTGGCGTTCGACTTCGTCGAAGAGTTTTGCCGCGCGCTTGTATTCGCCCGACGACATCGCGTTGACCGCGTTGTTGTAGAGCTCCTCGACCGGCTTTTCGACATACGCCTCCTCGTCCTTGCCGCCGCATGCGGCAAGGGCCATCCCGGCCAGCGCGAGGGCAAGCGCCGTGGCAAGGCGAATCGGACGGGCAGCACGCGGAGCGTTCATGACCCGAATATAGGCGATCGGCGGTGGAATTTCAGCCCCGGCAGGGGGTTGGCCTCAATCCGAGGCGTGACCCAGCCGGGCGCCGGCCGGGGCATCGGAATAGGTCTCTGCCGTCACCTCGGCCCAGCGCCAGGCCTGCGGGCGCGCAAGCAGCGCATGCAGCAGGGCGTTGTTGTGGCGATGGCCAGTCTTCGCGGCGCGCACGTCGCCCAGGATCGGGGCGCCGGCGAGGTAGAAATCGCCCACAAGGTCGAGAACCTTGTGGCGCACGAATTCGTCCTCGAAGCGAAGCCCGTCCTCGTTGAGGATGCGCTCGCCCGAGACGACAACGGCATTGTCGAGCGAGCCGCCGCGCGCGAGGCCCATCGCCCGCAGCGAGGCGACCTCGTGCTCGAAGCCGAAGGTGCGCGCGCGCGCGATCTCGCGCCGGAAGGCACCGGGCTCGAGGCCCATGCGGATCACCTGCCGGCCGATGGCGGCATTCTTGAAGTCGATCTCGAATTCGGCCGCAAAGCCGCGGCCCGGTGCAACCTCGATGAACGCTTCGCCGTCCTCGACCGAAACGGTCTCGAGCACTTCGATGGCCCGGCGGGGCGCGGCCTGCTCGATCGTGCCGGCGCAGTCCACCAGGAAAAGGAACGGTGCCGCAGACCCGTCCATGACGGGCACTTCGTCGGCATCGAGCTCGATGATCAGGTTGTCGATTTCGGCGCCGTAGAGGGCGGCCATGAGGTGCTCGACCGTGCCGATGCGCGTCGTGCCCGCCTCGTTGGCGAGCATCGAGCACATGCGCGTGTCGCGCACGTTGCGGAAATCGGCCTTCAGCACGCCGCTTTCGCCGGGGATATCGCGCCGGCGGAAGACGATGCCGTGATTGGGGGCTGCCGGAAGCAGCAGCATCTCGACCTTGCGGCCGGAATGCAGGCCCGTGCCGGTGCAGGCGATGGGACCCTTCAGGGTCCGCTGCGCAACCGTCCTGGGCTTTTGACTACGCTTGCCGAGCAAAATCAGAACTCCGGGGGAGGATGGGCCCGATCCGGGTGACAACGCACGAGGCGGGCCGAATCATCCCTAAAAACGCTTGAGGCTCCGAGGGTTGGTAAACGACGCCCCCCGGAGCCTCAAGTCACCTTTTGTTGCGAACTGTTGCAGGCACTTTGCCTACAACCTCCGCCGCTAGTTGGCCTGCCGGCGCAGGAAGGCCGGGATCTCCAGCAGGTCGTCTTCCGACTTGGCCTGGAGGCGGTCCTGCGGGTCGAGTCCGCCCAGACGCGGCTGGGCGGGTGCGGCCTGCGGGGCCGTCGCTGCCGGGGCCGCAGCCACGGCCGGCGCCGGTGCGGGCGCCGGGGCGGCCGGGGTCGCTGCGGCGGGCATGATTCCGCCGACCGGCGCAACCAGCGTGGGCTGCGGCCGGGCTTCGGCCTCGGCTGTGCGCGCAGCACCCGTGCGCGTCATCCGCTCGAAGAGCGAAAGGCGGCGGACAGGCTTGGCGGCCGGTGCGGCCTTGCCGGCATTGACCATTTCCGCTTCCGCAAACGGGTTGGGAAGCGTCACGGTCTGCATCGCCGGGGCCGCCGGGGCTGCAACCTCGACCGGCTTGGGCGGGATGAACGCCTCGACCGGTGCGGGGGTCGCCGCGACGGGCTGCGGTGCCGGGGCAGGCTCTTCGACGACCTGATCGAGCAGCAGCGGCTCGGCCTGGGCGGCGACGGGGGCCGGCTCGATCTTCAGTGCAGCCGAACCCTGCTGGATCGGCGCCACCGCCATCGGGGCCGGGGTCGCGGCCTGCGCCACGGTCGGCTGATAGGCCGCCGGCATCGGCGGGATCGCCGTGGCGGCGGCCACGGCGGCCGGGGCCGTCGTGGCGACCGGGGCCGGGCGCACCGGTGCGGTCCGGATCGAGACGATCTTCTTGTCCGGCAGCGGGGCGGCCATGGCGGCCGCCTCGATGCCCGTCGCCACGACCGATACGCGCATGCGGCCGTTGAGGCTCTCGTCGAACGTCGAGCCGAAGATGATGTTGGCGTCCGGATCGACCTCGTCGCGGATGCGGTTGGCTGCCTCGTCGACCTCGAACAGCGTCATGTCCATGCCACCCGTGATGTTGATGAGCACGCCCTTGGCGCCCTTCATCGACACGTCGTCGAGCAGCGGGTTCGAGATCGCCTTCTGCGCGGCGTCGATGGCGCGGTTGTCGCCCTCGGCCTCGCCGGTGCCCATCATCGCCTTGCCCATCTCGCCCATGACCGAGCGGATGTCCGCGAAGTCGAGGTTGATGAGGCCCGGCATCACCATCAGGTCGGTCACGCCGCGCACGCCCGAATAGAGTACGTCGTCGGCCATCTTGAAGGCGTCGGCGAAGGTCGTGCGCTCGTTGGCCACCCGGAACAGGTTCTGGTTCGGGATGATGATGAGCGTGTCGACCGTCTGCTGCAGTTCCTCGATGCCCGCCTCGGCAAGCCGCATGCGGTTCTGGCCCTCGAAGTGGAAGGGCTTGGTGACGACGCCGACGGTCAGGATGCCGTGCTCGCGGCAGGCGCGCGCGATGACCGGCGCCGCTCCGGTGCCCGTACCGCCACCCATGCCGGCGGCCACGAACACCATGTGCGAGCCTGCGATGTGCTCGAGCAGGTCGCCCATCGATTCCTCGGCGGCAACGCGGCCGATGTCGGGCCGCGATCCGGCGCCGAGTCCCTGCGTGACGCCGGCGCCGAGCTGGATCTTGCGTTCGGCGATCGACTGGCCGAGCGCCTGCGCGTCGGTGTTGGCGACCACGAACTCCACGCCTTCGAGCTTGGCGCGGATCATGTTGTTGACGGCGTTGCCGCCGGCGCCGCCCACACCCACGACGGTGATGCGCGGCTTCAGTTCGCTGGGCTGGACCCCGAGAGTGATTGCCATTGTCGTTACCTCCGATGCCTGAATTCGAGTGAAAGGGTTTGCTGGACCGTGTCCGCGTCGGGCGCGCGCGGATGCGGGCCGTGACGGGCGTTGGGTTTGCGGGGCGGCAGGAAGAAGCGTTCCTTCATAGGTTCTCCTTCAGCCACATGCCGAAGCGGCCGAACATGCCGGCGCCGGGCGCCGATGCGGGTTCGGGGCGAAGCGATTCGCTGCCCTTGGCGAGTGCGAAGGCCACGAGCCCCGCGCATGCCGCAAACGCGGGCCCGCCGGTCTGGTCGGCGAGTCCCTGCAGGCGGATGGGCTTGCCCATGCGCACCTGCTTGTCGAGGACCATGGCCGCAAGCTCGCGCACGCCCTGCAATTGCGAGGCGCCGCCCGTGAGGACGACGCGCCGGCCGGCCACGCGGTCGAAGCCCGAGGCTTCCATCCGCTGGCGAACCAGCTCGAAGGTCTCCTCCAGCCGCGGCGCGATGATGCCGGTCAGGATCGATTTCGGCACATGGTTGGCCTGCGCGTGCTCTTCCTCGCCGACAAGCGGCACGTCGATGATCTCGCGCTCGTCGGAAGCGGATGGAATGCAGCTGCCATGCAGCGTCTTCATGCGCTCGGCATAGGCCAACGGCGTCGACAGGCCGCGCGCGATGTCGTTGGTGACGTGCGCGCCCCCCACGGGGATCGTGTCTGCATGCACGCAGTGGCCGTCGAAGAAGACCGCGAAGGACGTCGTGCCGCCGCCCATGTCGATGACGCACGACCCCAGGTCCATCTCGTCCTCGACGAGGCACGAGAGGCCGGCCGCGTAGGACGGCATCACCACGTCCTCGACTTCGAGGTGGCATCGCGCCACGACGCTTTCGAGGTTGCGCACGGCTGCGGCACCCGCGGTCAGCATGTGCATGTTGACGCCGAGCCGTTCCCCGCACATGCCGCGCGGGTCGCGGATGCCGCGGCTGCCATCGATCGTGAATCCGACGGGGATCTGATGGACAAGGCGGCGGTCGGGCGCGGCCTGCGTCTGGCGCGCCTGATCGAGGACCTTGCGCAGGTCGTGGTCGGCGATCTCGTGACCGGAGATCGCGACCTCGACCGGCACGGTCCTCGATTGCGGCTGGCCGCCGATCAGGTTGATGACGACGCTCTTGAGCGTCTCGCCGGCCATCTGTTCGGCGGCGGAGACCGCGGAAAGGATCGAGTGCTCGGCCTCGTCGAGATCGATGATCGCCCCGCCGCGCACGCCGTGGCTGATCTGGTGGCCGATACCCACGACCCGCGCGGTTGCGCCGTCGTTCTCCGCCTTGGCGACGAAGCATGCGACCTTGGTCGAGCCGAGATCGAGGGCGGCTATCAAGCCGCTTCGCGATTTACGCTTGTTCTTGCGCAAGTGCGGTGCTCCTTCACGTCGGCTTGTTGGCGCCGCGCCTGGCGGGCGCGGAAGCGGGGGTTCCCGGCGCGGACGGCTGGTCGCGTCCCATGCGCAGGATCAGGCGGTCGGGCAGGCGCAGGTCGACGGCCACGAGGTCGCGATCGATGAGGCCGTTGTCGCGCGCGAGCTGGGCGAGGCGCTCGTAGGCGGCGCCCGCGTTGGTCTCGGGCAGGTTCACGTCGATGCCGTTGTCGAGCCGGAGGTTCCAGCGCCGCCCGCCGACGCGGACCGCGGCATTGATACGCTTCATCAGCGCGGGCTCGGTCTCGAGCAAGGCCACAAGTGCTGCCGCATGTTCGGGCGCATCGTCGCCCACGACCACCGGCCGGTCGGCGAAGCGCGCGGGATCCGTCCCGGCAATCTCCCGTCCTTCGGAATCGATCACGGTGAAGCGGCCCTGCCGCTGCCAGAGCGCCAGCGGGATCCGCTCATCGAGCTGGACAAGGATCGTGCCGGGCAGGCGCCGTTCCACGGTCGCCCGGCGCACCCACGAGAGCTTCTCGAGCTCGGCCTTCGCGGCGTAGGGATCGAAGGCGAGGATCGGTGCCCCCTTGCGCGCGTCGAGCACGGCGCGCACGTCGCGCGCGTCGGTCTCCACGCGGCCCTCGATCCGCACGTCCGTCACCGCCAGGCCGGCGCGGGCGCTGGCATTGAGCACGGCCCGCGCGGTGTCCTCGCGCAGATCGGCGACCATCTCGGGCGCGCCGTGGAACCAGGCCCAAGTCCCGGCGCCGCCGCCGACCGAAAGCACGGTCAGGGCAAGCGCGATCTTGGCGGCGCGTGCCGACGGGCGCAGCGAGGCAAGCCGGCGCCAGCCGAAGCGGCGCTGGGGTTTCTTGTGGCGGGAGCGGCGGAGGATCATGCGGACACCTTCGGAACCGGCCCGTCGTGGCGCGCATGCTCGACGAGCCACGCGCACAGTTCGGGGAAATCCATGCCGGTTGCCGCCGCGATCTCGGGAACGAGCGAGAGCGGCGTCATGCCGGGCTGCGTGTTGACCTCGAGCAGGCAGAGCTGGCCGGGCTCGCCGCGCGTGTCGTCGTAGCGGATGTCCGCCCGGCTCACGCCGCGGCAGCCGAGCGCGCGGTGCGCCTCGAGCGCGATCTCGAGCGCGCGCGAATAGGCGCGCGCATCGATCGGCGCCGGGCACAGGTGGATCGCCTTGCCGTCGGTGTATTTGGCCTCGTAGTCGTAGAAGCCGTTGTTGGGGCGGATCTCGAGGACACCCAGCGCTTTCGCCGAGCCGTTGGCGCCGAGGACCGCCACGGTCAGCTCGCGGCCCGGCACGTAGCGTTCGACGAGAACCTCCTCGTCGAAGGGCCAGGGCTCGGCGGCCAGCGCGTCGAGGTCCGACTTCTCGAGGACGATCCGGACACCGACGGACGAGCCCTCGTTCGTCGGCTTCATCACGAAGGGGACCGGCATCGCGCGCCCGGCGAGCACGTCTTCGCGGTGGTAGACACCGCCTTCGGCCACGGGAAGCCCGTGCGCTGCGAACAGCTTGCGCGCGATGGGCTTGTCCATCGCCATCGCCGAGGCGAGCAGGCCCGAATGCGTATAGGGGACGCGCGCAAGGTCGAGCACGCCCTGGATCGTGCCGTCTTCGGCGTAGCGCCCGTGAAGCGCGTTGAAGACCGCATCGGGCTTCGGATCGAGGGCGGCGACGAGCGCTTCGAGCGAACGGAAGTCGTGCTCGGTCACGTCGTAGCCCTTGGCGCGCAGGGCGGCCGCGCACTCGCGGCCCGAAACGAGGCTCACCTCGCGCTCGGCCGAAAGCCCGCCCATCAGAACCAGCACGCGAGTCATTTGCCGCCCTCCAGCCGGATGCCGATGCGCTTGATCTCCCAGCGCAGCTCGACGCCGAATTTCGCGTTGACGCGCGCGCGCACGTCCTCGCCCAGATCCTCGAGGTCGGCCGCCGTGGCATCGCCCGTGTTGATCAGGAAATTGCAGTGCTTCTCCGACACCATGGCGCCGCCGCGCCGGAGCCCGCGGCAGCCCGCTGCGTCGATCAGCTCCCACGCCTTGGCCCCGTCGGGGTTGGCGAAGGTCGAGCCGCCCGTGCGCGTGCGGATCGGCTGGCTTTCCTCGCGCTTGCCCTGGATCTCCGCCATCCGCGCGGCTATTGCCGCGGGATCGTCGGCTCGGGTCTTGAGCTCGGCCGCCACGAAAATCCAGTCGGACGGCATGCCGGTGTGCCGGTAGCCGAAGCACAGCGCGCCGTTGGTCGTGTATTGCCGTTCGCCCTTTGCGTCGATCGCCTCGGCCGCGAGCGTGACGTCCTTCATCTCGCGCCCGTATGCGCCCGCGTTCATGCGCAGGGCGCCGCCGATCGTGCCGGGGATGCCGGAAAGGAACTCGAGACCCGAAAGCCCCCAGTCGCGCGCCTGCAGCGCCACGTTCAGGTCGAGGCACGCAGCACCCGCACGCACGATATTGCGGTCGTGCGAAGTACCGGCGAAGCCCTTGCCGAGCCGGATCGTCACGCCCGGCACGCCGCCGTCGCGAACGAGCAGGTTCGACCCCACGCCGACGACCGTCACCGGCACGTCGGCCGGCTTGCCGGCCATGAAGACGGAAAGATCGGCTTCGTCGGCGGGACGGAACAGCACCTCGGCCGGACCGCCCACCCGGAACCACGTGTACTGCCCGAGATTGGCGTTGGCCCGATAGGTGCCGCGCACCTTCGGCAGCCGGTCGACGAGGCGGAGCTCGCGTGGAGCGGCCATCATGCCTTCCTCCCGATCGCGTCGAGTTCGCCGGGCAGCGCGTAGGCCCACTGGGTGATGTTGCCGGCCCCCAGGCACACGACCATGTCGCCGGGCTTGGCGAGCGCGCGCACGGTCGCGGCCAGCCGGTCGGGCGCCTCCAGCGCCACCACGCGGCGGTGGCCGTGGTTGCGCAGGCCTTCGACCAGTGCTTCCTTCGATGCACCGTCGATCGGCACCTCGCCGGCGGCGTAGACATCGGCGACGATCACGGCGTCGGCGTCGTTGAAGCAGGTGCAGAATTCCTCGAACAGCGACTTGAGGCGCGTGTAGCGGTGCGGCTGCACGACCGCGACGACGCCTGCCTTGGTGGCACTGCGCGCGGCCTTCAGGACGGCCGAAATCTCGACGGGATGGTGGCCATAGTCGTCGATGACGGTCAGGCCCGCGCCCTCTCCGGTCTTCGTGAAGCGGCGCTTCACGCCCTTGATGCCGGCCAGCGCCTTGGCGATCGTGGCGTCGTCCATGCCCATCTCGACCGCGACGGCGACGGCCGCAAGCGCGTTCTGGACGTTGTGCTGGCCGACCAGCGGCAGGTGCAGACCCTCGATGCGCCGCTCGGTCCCGGCCCGCCCGGAAAGCTGCACGTCGAAATGTCCACCCGAGGCGTCGAGACGCATGTTGATGCCGCGCACGTCGGCCTGCGGCGAGAAGCCGTAGGCGAGGATCTTGCGGTCCTGCGTGGAGGCGATGAGCGCCTGCACTTCCGGATGGTCGATGCACAGCGCCGCGAACCCGTAGAACGGAATGTTCGATACGAAGGTCTGGTAGCCGCGGCGCGCGGCGTCGAACGAGCCCCAGTAGTCGAGATGTTCGGGGTCCATGTTCGTGACGACCGCGATGGTCGCGGGCAGTTTGATGAAGGTGCCGTCGCTCTCGTCGGCCTCGACCACCATCCAGTCGCCGGAACCCAGCCGGGCGTTCGTGCCGTAGGCGTTGAGGATGCCGCCATTGATGATGGTGGGGTCCATCGCGGCGGCCTCCAGCATCGCGGCGACAAGGCCCGTGGTCGTCGTCTTGCCGTGCGTGCCGGCGATGGCGATCGCCCATTTGAGGCGCATGAGCTCGGCCAGCATCTCGGCGCGGCGCACGACCGGGATCAGGCGCTCGCGCGCGGCCACCACTTCCGGATTGTCGGCCTTGACCGCCGTCGACACGACGACGACCTCGGCCTCG
>JAEUKX010000028.1 GCA_016794025.1 Rhodospirillales bacterium
CAACGCCACGATCGAGGCCGCGCGGGCGGGCGAGGCCGGCAAGGGCTTCGCGGTCGTCGCCTCCGAGGTCAAGAACCTCGCCGGGCAGACGGCCAAGGCGACCGAGGACATTTCAACGCAGATCGGCGCCATCCAGGAGACGACCGGCTCGGTCGTCTCGGCCATCGCCGGGATCGGCGGCACGATCGGGCGCATCAACGAGATATCGACCGCAATCGCCGCGGCGATCGAGGAGCAGAGTGCCGCGACCGGCGAGATCTCGCGCGCGATCCAGGAAGCCGCAAGCGGCACACAGGACGTGAGCGGCGGCATCGCCAACGTCACGGCAACGGTCGGCCAGACCGGCGATGCGGCCGAACAGGTCCTTTCGGCCGCCTCGGGGCTCGCGCGTCAGGCCGAGTCGCTTCGCGCGGACGTCGACAGCTTCCTTGCGGCGATCAAGGCGGCGTAGGGATCCGAATCCGCCGCTACTCGGCCGCTTCGGTAGCGACCATCTTGCCGGTGTACTCGACCGCGATGCTTGCCTCGGCGGGCGTGCCCTTGATGCGGATGAGGAAGCACAGCCGGTCCGCGACCAGGCGCATTTCCTTGGCCGACTTCGCGGGAAGCGGGATCTTGCGGTCGCGGCAATAGACGATCAGCGCCGCGGCGACGGAGGCGGCATCGAACGAGACCTTGTCGACGTCGCCCGAATCCTTGTCGATCAGGATCGTGACCGTCAGACGGTCGCGGTCGATGACGACCTTCTTTAGGTTGCCGGGCGGAAACGGCGTGCGGCGCTGGCGGTTGTACTCGATGAGCGCGCGGCACAGCTCGTTCTGGTCGAAGAAGATCAGACGGTACTCGCTCGCCATGTCTCTTCCCCAGCACCGGTCGCGCGCCTGCCGCGCGGCCCTGTGGAAATCTATAATTTTAGGAATTTTCTGTAAACAGATAGGCCGTTCCCGCGGCTTGCGGAATCCGCGCGCGCGCTGTTGTCGCGATGGCGAACGTCGCACATAATTGAATACGATGGCTCGCGTTCGCGCTCGAACCTACGACCGCCCGCAGGTCGACCCGAAATCGCCCCCCCGGCGATGCGACCATCCGGGCTGCGCCGAGCCCGGCGCCTACAGGGCGCCGCGCAAGCGGGAAAATCTCAATGATTTCTATTGGTTCTGCCTGGAACACGTCCGCGCGTACAACGCGTCCTGGGACTTCTACAAGGGCATGAATGCCGATGCGCTGGAGCTTGAACGGCGCGCTGACGTCATCGGCCGCCGGCCGACCTGGCCGATGGGCGTCGGCAAGCGCCGCCGCATGCGCCAGACACGTACCGAAGCCCTCGAGGAGGCGATGCGCCGCTGGTTTGCGGGCGCCGACATTCCCGGCTTCGAGGGGGCCCCGCGCGAAGAAGCGGCGCCGCGGCCCAAGCGCCCGAATGTGCAGGTGGAAGAGGCACTTGCGGTGCTCGAGCTCGACTGGACGGCGGGACCGGAAGAGATAAAGTCTCGATACAAGTTGCTCGTCAAACGGCATCATCCGGACGCGAACGGGGGCGACAAGGATGCCGAAGAACGTCTAAAATCCATCAATCAGGCCTACACGTTCCTGAAGGCGCAGCAAGGCAAGCCGACGGCCGGATCCTGACGGTCCGGGCGGCGGCATGTTGCGCCGCACCCCAGACGTTCCGGTAGCGGAGTTTTCCAGATCATGGCCCTTGCGACTGCGACAGCCGACAACTACGCGCGCGTCCCCGACATCAAGGTTAAGGTCCGCCAGACATTCGGCATCGATTCCGACCTCGAGGTTCCCGCCTTCTCGAGCGCGCCGACCGAGCACGTTCCCGATCTCGACGAGAACTACCGCTTCGACCGCGAGACGACGCTCGCCATCCTCGCCGGCTTCGCGTTCAACCGCCGCGTGATGGTCCAGGGCTATCACGGCACGGGCAAGTCCACGCATATCGAGCAGGTGGCCGCGCGCCTCAACTGGCCGTGCATCCGCATCAATCTCGACAGCCACATCAGCCGCATCGACCTGGTCGGGCGCGACGCGATCGTGGTGCGCGACGGCAAGCAGGTGACGGAGTTCCGCGAAGGCCTGCTGCCGTGGGCGCTGCAGCACCCCTGCGCGCTCGTGTTCGACGAATACGACGCGGGCCGCGCGGACGTGATGTTCGTCATCCAGCGCGTGCTGGAGGTCGACGGCAAGCTCACGCTGCTCGACCAGAACCGCGTGCTGCACCCGCACCCGTCGTTCCGTCTTTTCGCGACGGCCAACACCGTGGGCCTCGGCGACACGACCGGCCTCTATCACGGCACGCAGCAGATCAACCAGGGCCAGATGGACCGCTGGAACATCGTCACGACGCTCAACTACCTGCCGCACGAGCAGGAGACGAAGATCGTGCTGGCCAAGGCCGCGGGCTACGACACCAAGGAAGGCCGCGAGATCGTCTCGGCGATGGTGGCGCTGGCCGACCTGACGCGCGCCGGCTTCATGGCGGGCGACATCTCGACCGTGATGAGCCCGCGCACCGTGCTGACCTGGGCGGAGAACGCGCGGATCTTCGGCGACGTCGGCTTCGCGTTCCGCGTGACGTTCCTCAACAAGTGCGACGAGGTCGAGCGCACGACTGTCGCCGAATACTACCAGCGCTGCTTCGGCGCCGAGCTGCCGGGCGGCGCCGGCGCAAGCGTGCGCAAGGCGGGCTGATCGCCCCATGCCGCCGCGCAACGGGAACGACGGGCCCGTAGAGCAGTTCCGACAGGTCACCGCCGCAGCGATGCGCGCGATGGCGCACGAGGCCGATCTCAACGTCGCGTTCGTGCCCGAGCAGCCGGGCCTGCGCGGCAACGAGGCGCGCCTGCCCGTGCCCGCACGCGACCTGCCCGCGGGCGAGGTGGCGATCGTGCGCGGCGAGGCCGATTCGATCGCGCTCAAGCTGCGCTTTCACGACGCCGCCGTGCACGCCAGGCGCCAGCCCGGCGGCACGATGGGCCGCGCGATTTTCGATGCGGTCGAGCAGGCGCGCTGCGAGGCGCTGGGCTCCAACCGCATGTCGGGCGTGGCCAACAACCTTTCCGCCGCGCTTGAAGAGCGCTGCCGGCAGGCCGGCTATTCGCGCATCGCCGACCGCGAGGCCGCCCCCATCGTCGAGGCAGTGGCCCTGCTCGCGCGCGAGACCTTCACCGGCCAGCAGCCGCCCGAAAGCGCAAGGCGCATGGTCGATCTGTGGCGCCCGTGGATCGAGGCCAAGGCCGGCCAGGACCTCACGCAGCTTTCGCGCGCCTTGGGCGACCAGACCGCGTTCGCCGAGGTCGCGCGCCGGCTCGTTGCCGATCTCGAACTGGGCGAGGAGGAAGGCCAGGCGGCCGAATCCGAGGACCAGGACCAGCAGGGCGACAACGACGAGGAAGGCCAGAAGTCGGGCGAGGCCGAGGAGTCGGGCGACACCTCGGATGCCGAGGCGATGACCGGATCGGAGACCCGCGAGGCGGCCGGCGAGGATGGCGGCGAGGGGGAAGGCGAGGAGCAGGAAGGCGACGACGCCGACGGCATGGGCGAGGACGGGCCCGAGCGGCCCGGCAAGCGCTGGCGGCCGCCCAACGACATGCGCAACTCCGCCGACGCGCCGATGTACCGCGCCTTCACGACGGAGTTCGACGAGACCGTTGAAGCCGACATGCTGTGCGATGCCGACGAGCTTACGCGCCTGCGCGCCCATCTCGACCAGCAGCTCTCCCATCTCCAGGGCGTCATCGCGCGCCTGGCCAACCGTCTCCAGCGCCGCCTGCTCGCGCGCCAGAACCGGGCATGGGAATTCGATCTCGAGGAAGGCACGCTCGATGCGGCCCGGCTGGCCCGCGTCGTGGCCAATCCCGCCTTCCCGCTTTCCTACAAGCGCGAACTCGACACCGACTTCCGCGACACGGTCGTTTCGCTCCTGATCGACAATTCGGGTTCGATGCGCGGCCGGCCGATCACGGTGGCCGCGATGTCGGCCGACATCCTCGCGCGCACGCTGGAACGCTGCGCGGTCAAGGTCGAGATTCTCGGTTTCACGACGCGCGCCTGGAAGGGCGGGCAGAGCCGCGAGCGCTGGCTTGCGCAGGGCAAGCCAGCGAACCCCGGCCGTCTCAACGACCTGCGCCACATCGTCTACAAGGGCGCCGATGCGCCGTGGCGGCGCGCGCGCAAGTCGCTGGGCCTGATGCTGCGCGAGGGCCTGCTCAAGGAGAACATCGACGGCGAGGCGCTGCTGTGGGCGCATTCGCGGCTGATCGCGCGGCCTGAGCAGCGCAAGATCCTGATGGTCATCTCGGATGGCGCGCCGGTCGACGATTCGACGCTGTCGGTCAATCCCGGCAACTATCTCGAGCGGCATCTGCGCGAGGCGATTGAGTACATCGAGAACCGCTCGCCCGTGGAGCTGCTCGCCATCGGCATCGGCCACGACGTGACGCGCTACTACAAGCGCGCCGTCACGATCGTCGACGCCGAGCAGCTGGGCGGAACTGTCATGGAGAAGCTCGCCGAGCTGTTCGACGAGGACACGCCCTCGGGCGGCGGCAGGCGCGCAGGCTGAGACAAGAACCGGAAAAAATCGGAGTCCATCGGATGAGCAAGCTGCGGACCATGCGTTTCTTCGCCATCGTCGCCCTGGCCCTGCTCGCCGCCTGCGCGGCGGAACCGCCGCCCCAGCCGCTCAAGCTCACGATCCTCCACAACAACGACTTCCATTCGCGCATGCTGATGGTGAACGCGTTCGGGTCGACCTGCTCGACGCAGGAAGCCCAGCAGAACCGCTGCATGGGCGGTGCCGCGCGCGTGGCGACGCTGGTTGCGACCAACCGGGCCGAGGCGACCGCCGCCGGCCGGCAGGTGCTCGTCCTCAACGCCGGCGACTTCTTCCAGGGATCGCTGTTCTACACCCACTACAAGGGGGCCGCGGAGCTCGAGTTCGCCAACATGCTGGGGCTCGACGCGATGGCCATCGGCAACCACGAATTCGACGACGGCCCGGCCAACTTCTCGCGCTTCCTGCGCGGCGCCAAGTTCCCGGTCGTGTCGGCGAACACCAACGCCGCGGCCGAGCCCGAGATCCGCGGCCAGTTCCGCGATGCGGTCGTCCTCGAGCGCGGCGGGGTGCGGATCGGCATCATCGGCGCCACAACGGAAGACACGCCCGAGATCTCTTCGCCGGGCCAGAACGTGAAATTCCCGCGCGCCGAGACCGTGATCGCGCCCGTCGTCGCGCGGCTCAGGTCCGAAGGGGTCAACCACATCATCGTCGTTTCGCACTTGGGCCTTTTCCGCGACCGCGAGGTTGCCGCGGCCGTGGACGGGATCGACGTGATCGTGGGCGGCCACTCGCACACGCTGCTGGCCAACGGCCTCCGCGGGGCCGAGGGACCCTATCCGGTCCGCATCAAGGGGCCGGCGGGCCGGGAAGTCCCGATCGTCCAGGCCGGGTCGTTCTCGCGCTGGATCGGGCGGCTCGACGTGGATTTTGACGCGGCCGGCAACGTGATCGCCGCGAACGGCAACTCGATCGAGGTGGCGCAATCGGTGCGGCCCGATCCGGCCGTCCAGGCCATGGTCGACAGGCTCGATGCCCCGCTTGCGCAGGTCCGCACGCAGGTCGTGGGCGCCGCCGCCATCGACTATCCGCTCGACGGATGCCGCGCGCGCGAGTGCGCGCTGGGCAACCTCGTGGCCGAGGCGATGCTCGTCGCCACGCGCGCGGCAGGCACCACCATTGCCGTGCAGAACGGTGGCGGCCTTCGCGCGGGCATCGCGTCCGGCCAAGTCACGCTCGGGGCCGTGCTGACGACGCTGCCCTTCCAGAACAACGTCGCCACGCTGAAGCTCAAGGGGTCCGATCTGGTCGCGGCGCTGGAAAACGGCCTCTCGCAGGTCGCGGAGAATGGCGGGCGGTTCCCCCAGCTCGCCGGCGCAAGGCTCACCTGGGAACTCGCCCGGCCGGCCGGCCAGCGCGTGGTCTCGCTCGAGGTGAAGAAGCCGGATGGCAGTTTCGCGCCGATCCAACCGGATGCCGTGTACACGGTCGCCACGAACGACTTCATGCGCCGGGGCGGCGACGGATACGCGGTGTTCAGGGACCGCGCCATCGACCCCTACGATTTCGGGCCGGGTCTGGACGACGCATTGGCGAACTATATACGCTCGAGCAGTCCCGTCCGCGTCTCGACCGATGGACGGATCGTCAACCGCTGACAACGAAAAGAACGCAAGGAGCGCACATGCCCGACGATATCCGCAAAGACGCCGACGCCGAGCAGCATCGCCGGAGCCTGCAGCCCGATCCCGTCGCCCTCGGGCGCCGCGGCTTCATGGCCGGCGCGGGCGTTGCGGGCTTCGCGCTGGCGGCCCATCCGATCCAGGCGCAGACGGTCATCACGACCGACATGAACGGCCTTGTCGGCGGCATGGCCGAGGTGCCCGCGGCCGACAATCGCAAGCTGCCGGTCTATTACGCGCGTCCCGCGCAGGGATCGAACTTCGCGACTGTCATCGTCGCGCAGGAGATCTTCGGCGTGCACGAGCA
Source organism: Rhodospirillales bacterium (assembly GCA_016794025.1). Lineage (GTDB taxonomy): Bacteria > Pseudomonadota > Alphaproteobacteria > CACIAM-22H2 > CACIAM-22H2 > Tagaea. Next base: position 6,554 of record JAEUKX010000028.1, read on the forward strand.
CATCAAGGACGTCTGCCGCCGTCTCGCGAAGGAAGGCTATCTCGCCATTGCACCGGACTATTACTTCCGCGCGGGCAACGCGCTGGCGGTGACCGACGTTCCCACGCTGCTGCGCGACATCATCGGAAAGGTGTCCGATGCGCAGATCATGAGCGACATCGACTCGACGGTGAAATGGGCGGCCGGCAGCGTCGCGAAGGGCGACACGAAGAAGCTCGGCATCACCGGCTTCTGCTTCGGCGGCCGTGTCACGTGGCTCTATGTCGCGCACAATCCGGGCGTGAAGGCGGGCGTGGCGTGGTACGGCCCGCTCGAGGGCCAGAAGAACGACATGCGCCAGATGTTCCCGAGCGAACTCGTGGCGAAGATCAACGCGCCCGTGCTCGGCCTCTACGGCGGTGCCGACGGCGGCATCTCGAACGACAGCGTGGACCGCATGCGTGCGGCCCTGCGGGCGGCCGGCAAGTCGTCGGAGATCATCACCTATCCCGACACGCCGCACGCCTTCCACGCCGACTACCGCCCGACCTATCGTGCGGGCCCGGCGAAGGACGGCTGGCAGCGGCTGGTCGTCTGGTTCTCGCGCAACATCGCTTGACGCGACTCCTCGCGCCCACGCGGCGCGGCGCGCTTGGCCTTGCGGCCGGCGCGCTCGCCGCGTGGGCGTTCGCGTCTCCGGGGCATGCCGCCGGGACCGAGGCGCTTGCGCTTCATGCCGTCCCGGTTCCGCTCGACGAGATCGACCGCTCACGAACCGCCGTCGGCCGGCTCGAATGGCGCGGCGGTCTCATCCTCGGCTCGCCCGACAGGCGCTTCGGCGGCTGGTCGGACCTGTGGGTGGCACCCGGCGCGGATCGCCTCGTTGCGATCTCCGACAATGGCTGGACGCTCGATGCCGGGCTTTCCTTCGATGGCCGGCTGGTTGGCGCCGGGCCGGCGCGCATCGGGCGCCTGAGCGGTCCGGACGGCGCGGCCGTTCTGGGACGCGATGCCGATGCCGAAGGGCTTGCCCGGCTGTCCGACGGCGGCTTCGCGGTCAGCTTCGAGCGGCGGCACCGGATCGAGGTCTATCCGCCGGCTGATCCGCCCTTTGCGCGACCGCCCCGGACGATTCGCCTGCCTCCGGAGGTTTCCAAGGCGCCCCGCAATGGCGGAATCGAGGCATTGACGACGCTGCCGGACGGGCGCCTGCTGTTCCTCCTCGAAGATCTTGTCGATGGCGAAGCGCATGTCGGCTTCGTCGGGCGCGACGGCGACTGGTCACGCCTTCTCTATCGCGCGGCCGATGGCTTCTCGCCGGTCGGGGCCTGTCCGCTTGCCGATGGTTCGTGCGTCATGCTCGAACGCGCGTTCGGACTGCCCGGCGGGTTTTCGGCACGCCTCGTGCGTGTGCAGCCCGGCGGATGGACCGCCGGCAACGCTGTCGTGGGGGAGGAGCTTGCGCGCCTGCGGTCGCCGCAGCTCGTGGATAACTACGAAGGTATTGCAAGTGCCCGGTTCGGCTCCGACGAGATCCTGTTTCTGATTTCCGACGATAATTACAGCTTTCTTCAACGAACCCTTCTGGTTGCGCTTGCCCTGCCGCAGGGCATCTGATCGACATACAATCATAGATAAGTATTTGTTTACCTGCCGCCAATAGAGTGGGCGCCGCGACAGATCGTGACTCATTTGTGACGTCCGGCAACGGTTGACGGCGAGGCGAATCCAGAATGGACGAGGAAGGCCAGACGCAGACACCCCGCACGCAGATGGCCTTCCGGTCGAGCGTACGCTTCAAGATCTTCCTGGCGATGGGGGCCATTGCGGCCGGCACCATGCTCGCCGCGGCCGTTGCGGCCATGCTGCTCGTCGATCTGGGTGCCACCGTCGCGAACATGACCGAGCGCCGCATGCCGGTGATGGCGGCAAGCCTGCGCCTGGCACAGGTCGCGGGTGATATCGCCGCCGTGGCGCCGCTGCTGGCGACGGTGGATCAGGAGAAGGCCCGCGCGGAACTGCTTGCCCGTGTCGCGAGCGACAGGAAGCGGCTGGACGCGCTGCTGGACGAGATCGCCGCGACCGGCGCGCCGGAGGCAGCCGAGGAGCTGCGCGCGCTTGCCGCAACGGTCGTCGAGCGGATCGGCGCCATCGACGTCACGGCGGAGCGGCGCGTGGCGAGCCACGCCGAACGCCGCAATCTCGAGAGCCAGCTCCAGCAGGCGCGCGAACGCTTCGTTTCGCTGGCGCGTCCCTTCGTCGAGGCGCGCGCGGCCGAGATGACGGTGCGGATCAAGCGGCTGAGCGGGCTGCCGCCGGAACTGATCCCCACCCAGACGACGAACATCGTCAACGGGGACATCGCGCTCTATGCGCAGGCGATGAAGATGCTGGCGGCGGTCAATCAGGGCGTGGCGGTGCTCAACGAGGCCACCTTCGCGACCACGCTCAAGGAAGTGGATGGCGTGCGCGAACGTTTCTACGCCGCGACAGATCCGGCCGGAGCCGCGCTCAAGTTCGACGGCCTGAAGGGGACCGAGATCGCCAACGCGACCTATGCCGTGCTGGATTTCGGCGAAGGCATGCGCAACCTGTTCGAACTGCGCGAGCAGGAGATCGAGATGTCCGCGCAGGCCGAAAAGGCGCTGGAGCAGGGTCGTGCCGCCGCCGAGGCCTTCGTCGAACGTGTCGACGTGTTCGACGCGCGTTCGCAGGCCGCGAGCCGCGCCGTCGCGGCCGAGGCGGATCAGGCCGTTGGGGCGGGCGTGCGCGTCGTGGCGGGAATCGCGGTGGCAAGCCTCGTCGTTGCGGCGTGCATTGCGTGGTTCTATGTGGGGCGGCGGGTGCTATCCCGGCTGGACGCGTTCGCGGCGAGCATGCGGGCGATCGCGGCGGGCGAGCTGGACGCGAAGATCCCGCCGGCACGCGCGGACGAGATCGGGCTGCTGTCGACGGCACTGGAATCCTTCCGCGCGGCCGCGCTCGATGCGCGTGCGGCCGACCAGCGCGAGGCGGCGGCCGCCGCCACCCGCGCGGCGGAGAAGCAGGCGGCGATGGCCAGCCTTGCCGGCGACTTCGAAGCCAGCATCGGCGGCGTCGTACGGGATATCGCAACGGCGGCCGACGAGCTGCGTCATGCCGCCGGCTCGATGACCGATGCCGCCGAGGACACGCGCCGCCAGACCGGGTCGGCGGCCGACGCGGTCGGCCAGTCGGCCTCGAGCGTCCAGTCCGTCGCCTCGGCCACCACGCAGCTGGCTGCCTCGACGGACGAGATCGCCCGGCGCGTGGGCGAGAGTGCACGCATCGCCGAGGAGGCCGGCGCGCAGGCCGAACGCACCGACGCGTGCGTGAAGGCGTTGGAAGACGCCGCCCAGCGCGTGGGCGATGTCGTCAGCCTCATCAACGCCATCGCGGGCCAGACCAACCTGCTGGCGCTCAATGCCACCATCGAGGCCGCGCGCGCCGGCGAAGCCGGCAAGGGCTTCGCGGTCGTCGCCTCCGAGGTCAAGACGCTCGCCACCCAGACGGCCAAGGCCACCGAGGAGATCGCCCAGCAGGTCGACAGCATCCGGGCCGCCACCGGCGACACCTCCGGCGCCATTGCCGCCATCGCCCAGACCATCGTGCGCATGCGCGAGATCGCCGCCGCCGTCTCCGCCGCGGTCGAGGAGCAGACCGCCGCCACGCGCGGCATCGGCCGCGATCTCGAGGTCGCCAGCGACGGGGCCGCGCGCGTCTCGTCCATGATCGGGGAGGTGAACGCCGCGGCCGGCCGAACGGGTACCGCTGCCGCCGGCGTCTCGCAGGCGGCCACGCGCTTCGCGCGCATGGGCGAGGCGCTCCAGATGGAAGCCGACCGCTTCCTTTCGACCGTCAGGCAGGCCTGAATTGCGGGACCGGAAATGAAGCGGGCCCGCCGTTACCGGCGGGCCCGAAGGTCTTGTATCGGAAACAAGGAGTGTTTGTTGTCGTTATGCCTTCGCGCTCCGCCCGCTCAGGCGGCGCGCTTCTCGAGGGCCGTCTGGACCTGTTCCTTGAGACGGCGCATGTCCTTGTCGAGCCGGCTTGCCGGCGTCTTGACGAGCCAGGAGTCGAGGCCGCCGGCATGCTCGACCGTCTTCAGGCCGTTGGTCGAGATGCGCACGCGCACCGACCGGCCCAGCACGTCCGAAAGCAGCGTGGCGTCCTGCAGGTTGGGCAGGAAGCGGCGCTTGGTCTTGTTGTTCGCGTGCGAAACGTTGTGGCCGATCATCGGCCCCTTGCCGGTCACCATGCAGCGACGCGCCATCGTCAAATCCCCGTGCGTAGGGCCCCGCCGGAAGGGGGGCCGGAAACCATAAGAGGGGGGCGTTTTACGGGCTTACGCCCCGGCCGTCAACCGCCGGTCTCGCGCAGCGCCGCGACGACCCGCCCGGCCGCCGCATAGGGGCTTGTAACCCCTTGTGAAACCTCGATTTCCAGAGCCTGGACGAGGGCTTCCAGCCGCGGTTCGGCGGCCAGGGTCTCGCGCACCAGATCGGCGATTTCCCGCCAGAGCGTGGCCTTGGCCTGGGCGGCCCGCCGGGCGGCGATTCCTCGCTGTCCCAGCGTCCGGCCATAGTCCTCGATGGCCTGCCAGACCCGGTCGATGCCCCGCTTCTCCAATGCGGATATCTGCAGGACGGGCGGATGCCACACGGCTCTGGACGGCCGCAGCATGTGCAGTGCCGCCATGTAGTCGGACGCGGTCCGCCCGGCCGCGGCGGCGAGATCGCCATCGGCCTTGTTGATGACCACCAGATCGGCAAGCTCGACGATGCCCTTCTTGATGCCCTGCAGTTCGTCGCCGCCGGCCGGCGGCAGCAGAAGCATGAAGAGATCGACCATCTCGGCCACCGCCGTCTCGGACTGGCCCACGCCCACCGTCTCGATCAGGATCGTGTCGAAGCCCGCCGCCTCGCACACGAACGAAGCCTCGCGCGTGCGGCGCGCGACGCCCCCCAGCGTGCCGCCGGAAGGCGAGGGGCGGATGAAGGCGCGCGCGTCGCGGGCGAGCAGTTCCATGCGCGTCTTGTCGCCCAGGATCGAGCCGCCCGAGACCGGCGAGGACGGATCGACCGCAAGCACGGCCGGCTTGCGGCCCAGCGACAGGAGGTGGAGGCCGAAGGCTTCGATGAAGGTCGACTTGCCCGCACCCGGCGGGCCGGAAATGCCCACGCGCACCGCATGGCCCGCGTCGGCGCGCAGTTCGCCCAGCAGCGCATCGGCCTGCCGGCGATGCTCGGGCAATGTCGATTCGACGGTCGTGATCGCGCGGGCGAGCGCGCGCCGGTCGCCGGCGCGGATCGAGGCGGCGAGCGCCGAGACTTCGGCGCCCACGTTCAGAGCCCCTTGCGGCCCATCTCGAGGAATTTCTCGCGCCGGCGCGCGCGCAGCACGCCGCCATCCTGGCCGCGAAGCTCGGCCAGCGACTTGGCGAGCGCATCGCCCAGCGCTTCGAGCGTTTCCGCCCTGCCGCGATGGGCGCCGCCCAGCGGCTCGGACACGATGCCGTCGATGACGCCGAGCTTGTAGAGGTCCTGCGCCGTCAGCTTCAGCGCCTCTGCGGCCGTCTGCGCGTGCTCGGCCGACCGCCACAGGATCGACGCGCAGCCTTCCGGCGAGATGACCGAATAGACGGCATGCTCGAGCATCAGCACCTTGTTGGCGGTGGCGATCGCGATGGCGCCGCCCGACCCGCCTTCGCCCAGGATCGCGGCGACAAAGGGCACGCGCACGCGCAGCGAGACCTCGATCGTCTTGGCGATCGCCTCGGCCTGGCCGCGCGCCTCGGCGTCGACGCCCGGATAGGCGCCGGCCGTGTCGACAAGCGCCACGACGGGCAGCTTGAAGCGGTCGGCAAGCTGGAACAGACGTTGCGCCTTGCGGTAGCCCTCCGGCCGCGCCATGCCGAAATTGTGGCGCAGGCGCGATTCGGTGTCCGAGCCGCGCTCGTGACCCATGACGACGACAGACTGGCCGCGCAGCCGGCCGATGCCGCCCACGATGGCCTTGTCGTCGGCGAACAGGCGGTCGCCGGCGAGCGGCGTGAAATCCTCGATGAGGCCGGCGATGTAGTCGCTGGCGTGCGGTCGCTCGGGATGGCGGGCGACCTGCACCTTCTGCCAGGCGGACAGGCGGCCATAGACCGCGCGGATCTGCCGGTCGACCTTCGTCTGCAGCTTCGAGACCTCGTCGGCAATGTTGAGGGTCCCGTCGCCCGTCAGGCGTTTGAGTTCCTCGATCTTGCCTTCGAGTTCGGCGATCGGCTTTTCGAAGTCGAGATAGTGCGCCATGGCGGGGGTCTATAGCATGCTCGCGGGCCCGGTCACGCCCGATTTTTCGCGGCCGGCCTAGGCGCCGCCCCGGATCCGCCGTGCCTTGGCGACGAGCGCTTCGGCCTGCCGGATCGAGGCGATGTCGATGAGCCGGCCCTCGAAGGCGGCGGCACCCTGGCCGCGCTGGGCGGCCTCTTCCATCGCAAGCAGGATCGCGTTCGCGCGTTCGACCTCGCGCGGGTCGGGCGTGAAAATCTCGTTCACGTCGTCGATCTGCGAGGGATGGATGACCATCTTCCCCTCGCAGCCGAGGGCCGCCGCGCGGGCGGCCGATTCCTTCATGCCGAGCGGATCGTTGAAGTCGGCGTAGGGCCCGTCGATCGGCCGCTTGCCGGCGGCGCGCGCCGCCACGACGAGGCGCGCCAGCGCGTAATGCCAGATGTCGGCCATGCGCCCCTCGACCGCGTATTGCGGCGAGAGTCCGCCGATGTTGGTCGTGCGCATGCCCGTCGACGCGGCGAAATCGCCCACGCCGAAGACGAGCGATTCCGTGCGAGGCGACGCCGCGGCGATGACTTCCGCGTTGGCGATACCCTGCGCGGACTCGACCAGAAGCTCGAGCCCGATGCGCCGCCCGATCTTCTTCGCGCGCTCGATCTGCGTGAGCCACAGGTCGACCGCGATCACTTCTTCCGCCCGCGAGACCTTGGGCAGCATGATCATGTGCAGCCGTTCGCCCGCCTTCTCGACCAGGTCGACGAGATCGCGGTAGAGCCACTCGCTGTCGAAGCCGTTGACGCGCACCGAGACGGACTTGCCGACCGCCTCCCAGTCGATGTCGTTGAGCGCCTCGACGGCGTTCTTGCGCGCCTTTGCCTTGTCCGAAGGCGCCACCGCGTCCTCGAGATCGAGGAACACGACATCGGCGGCCGAACGGGCGGCCTTGGCGAACAGTTCGGGCCGCGTGGCGGGAACCGCCAGTTCGGTCCGGTTGAGACGGGCGGGAACGGAATTCTGCATGGCAGTCCCGAGTGTTGCCCCAATCGGGTCGACATTCAACCCGCTCGGGCCGTAACGCGGGGCGCCGCGGCCGCGAACAGGGGAGTATGAGAAATGTCGTTGTCGGCCTCCTGGCGGGTGCTGCCGCCCTCGGTGTCGTCCCGGCCGCGGCCGACGGGCCGGTGGTCGTCGAACTCTTCACCTCGCAGGGCTGCTCGTCCTGCCCGCCGGCGGACGCCTTCCTCAAGGAACTGGCCGGACGCACCGACGTCGTCGCGCTCTCCTTCCATGTCGATTACTGGGATCGGCTCGGCTGGAAGGATCCCTATTCCTCGCCGGCGGCGACCGCACGCCAGCGTGCCTACGCGCGCTTCCTGTCGCTCCACACCGTCTATACGCCGCAGGCCGTCGTCGACGGACGGATCGATGCGGTGGGATCGGACCGCCGCGCGGTCGCGCGGGCGATCGACACGGCCCGCCGGACCGCGCATGTCGGTGCGCGCCTCGCGCGCGAGGGCGCGGAGATCGTCGTGGAGATCGATGGCGTGCAGGCGCCGCTGCGCGCCAATGTCAGCCTCGTGGGGTTCGTGCGCGAGGCCGTCACGCGGATCGTGGCCGGCGAGAACGGCGGGCGGACGCTCTCCAACGCCAACATCGTGCGCTCGGTCGAGCGTCTGGGCCCCGCCGGCGAGACGCCGGCGGGCTGGCGCATCGCCGCGCGCGACGGGCTCGACTACGCGGTGCTCGTCCAGGGCGAGGACGGGCGCATGCTGGGCTCGGCCGTGCTGCCGCCCCGCTGAGCGTCAGGCGATCTTCGCCTCGTTCGCCATGATCCAGTCGTAGGCCGGCAGGGTCAGGAATTCCGGGAAGCGCTCGGCCTCGCACATGTCGAGGAACATCTTCGAGGCTTCCTTGTAGCGGCCCTTGCCGTAGCGCTCGGCGCCCACGAGCTTGCGGATCTTCTCCAGCTCCTCGTCGACGATCTTGCGCACCATCGCCTTGTCGACAACGCGCCCGTCTTCCAATGCGGCCCCGTGGCGGATCTGCTGCCAGACCTGCGCGCGGCTGATCTCGGCGGTCGCGGCGTCTTCCATGAGGTTGTAGAGCGGCACGCAGCCAAGCCCGCGCAGCCACGCCTCGATATAGCCGATGCCCACCGCGCAATTCTGCCGCAGGCCCGCCTCGGTCATCGTGCCGGCCGGCACCTGCAGCAGGTCTGCCGCGACCACGTGGACATCCTGACGCTTGCGCGCGATCTGGTTGGCGTCCTTCATCTTTTCGTCGAAGACGGCCTTGGCGATGGGCACGAGGCCCGGATGCGCCACCCAGGTGCCGTCGTGGCCGTCGGTCGCCTCGCGGTCCTTGTCGGCGCGCACCTTGGCCATCGCGGCTTCATTGGCGGCCGGGTTGTCCTTGATCGGGATCTGTGCGGCCATGCCGCCCATCGCATGGACGTTGCGCCGGTGGCAGGTCTTGATCAGCAGCTGGCTGTACGAGCGCATGAAGTGCGAGGTCATCGTGACCTGTCCGCGGTCCGGCATCAGGAACGTGGGCTGCTCGGCGAACTTCTTGATGAAGCTGAAGATGTAGTCCCAGCGCCCGCAGTTGAGGCCGGCGGAGTGCTCGCGCAGCTCGTAGAGAATCTCGTCCATCTCGAACGAAGCGAGGATCGTCTCAATCAGCACAGTCGCCTTGATCGTGCCGCGCTTGATGCCGAGCTTTTCCTGCGCGTGCACGAACACGTCGTTCCACAGCCGCGCCTCGAGATGGCTTTCCATCTTCGGCAGGTAGAAATAGGGCGCGGTGCCCTTCTTCGTCATCTGCTTCACGTTATGGAAGAAGTAGAGGCCGAAATCGAACAGCGCGCCCGACATCGGGCGCCCGTCGACGATCAGGTGCTTCTCCGGCAGCGCCCAGCCGCGCGGACGCACGAAGAGGACCGCGTGCTTGGGGTTGAGCTTGTAGCTCTTGCCCGACTTGGGATCGTTGAACGAGATCGATCCGGCGTTGGCGTCGCGCAGGTTGATGTGGCCGTCGATCAGGTTCGCCCATGTCGGCGTCGAGGCATCTTCGAAGTCCGCCATGAAGACGTTGGCGCCCGAGTTGAGCGCGTTGATGACCATCTTGCGGTCGACCGGGCCGGTGATCTCCACGCGGCGGTCGAGGATGTCCTTGGGCAGCGGCGCTACCGTCCAGTCGCCTTCGCGCACCGAGCGCGTCTGCGGCAGGAAATCGGGCTTCTCGCCCGCGTCGAGACGCTTCTGGCGCTCGGCGCGTGCCGCAAGCAGCTCGTGGCGGCGCTGGCCGAACTTGCGCTCGAGCTCGACGACAAACGCGATCGCCTCGGGCGTCAGGATCTGCAGCTGCTCGGGCGTGACCTTCGCATCGAGCTTCACGCCGTCGTCGGGCAGCATCGTGCCGCCGGGACCCTTCACGGGCAGCTTGGGCGCGGGCTTGGGCGGGGCGGGCGGGGCCACGGCGGCGGGCTTGGCGGCCGGCGCCGGCTTCGCGGCGGCTGCGGGCTTGGCCATGGGCTTTGCCGCGGGGGCAGCCTTCGCCACCGGCGCCGGCTTGGCGGCCGGGACGGGCTTTTTCGCTACGGGCTTGGGGGCAGGCTTCTTGGCGGCAGCGCTTTTCGGGGCAGATTTCTTCGCGACCGGCTTCGCGGGGGCCGCCTTCTTCGCCACCGGCTTCTTGGCGGCAGCCTTCTTGGGCGCCGGCTTCTTGGCGGGCTTCTTGGCGGGGGCTTTCTTGGCGGGCTTCTTCTTCGCGGCCATGTGCGGGATTTCCTTGCGAAAACGGGACTGGAGCTTAACCGGAACGGCGGGTACTTCCAACTAGCTGCCGCGCGGGCGGCGGGCGAGCGGATGATGGGCGGCGACCACGCGCTTGAGCCGCTCGCCGCCGACATGCGTGTAGATCTGCGTCGTCGCGATGTCGGCATGGCCCAGCATCTGCTGGACTGCACGCAGGTCGGCGCCGCGGTCGACGAGATGGCTGGCAAACGCATGGCGCAGCACGTGCGGCGAAAGGCGGCGCGGATCGATCCCGGCCTCGGCGGCCAGCGCTTTCAGGAGTTGCGCGATGCGCGCCGCGGTCAGATGCCCGGCTGCCGCCGATGTCGGGAAGAGGTGGCGAGACTTTGCCGCGCGCGGGTCGGTCGCGCGCTCGGCCAGCCATGCCTCGATGGCCTCGCGCGCGGGCGCGGACAGCGGCACGAGCCGTTCCTTGTCGCCCTTGCCGCGCACGATGAGGAAGCGCCCGTCGCGCGACAGGGCGGCCAGCCGGAGTCCGGCCAGTTCGGACACGCGCAGCCCGCTCGAATAGAGAATCTCGACGACGCAGGCGAGGCGCGTGCCGTCGGCACCTTCCCTGGCACGCGCGGCGGCGATGAGGGCGCCCACCTCGGCCTCCGACAGGATCTTGGGCAGCGCACGGCCGACGCGCGGCGCTTCGACCGTCGCGAGCGGATCGTCGCCGCGCAAGCCCTCCGACACGAGGAAGCGGTGCAGCTGGCGAAGTGCCGACAGCCGCCTCGCCGCACTGCGCGGCGCAAGCCCGGCGTCGGCAATCCGGCGCATGTAGGCGCGCGCGGCATCGGCCCCCGCCTTCAGCGCGTCGGTCCCGCGCCGCGCAAGGAACGTCTCGTAATCCTCGATGTCGGTGCGATAGGCCCGCTCCGTGTTGGCCGAGGCGTTGCGCTCTGCCCGCAGCATCTCCACGAAACTCTCCGCCGCTGCGGAGAGCCCCTGACGCGCCCGCGCTGGCCGGCCGCGCCCCATGCGGGCTAGAGCCCGGCGGCGATCGCCGCCTCGAGCGCAAGCCGGCGGGCGGCCTGCTCGAAGCCGACGGCCCGCAGCCCGTCCAGCACGGCCAGCATCGCGTAGGGGCTTGCCCCGGCCGCCCCTTCGATCCCGAGGATGTGGACGGCAAGAAGTGCCGCCTCCGCCGGACGGCCGGCGACGGCCGCTTCGTGCAGCCCCGTCCAAAGGACGGGGCTTGGCATCGGAACGCTCAGCCGTTCGAATGCGGCGGGTGTCGTGGCGACGATGCTTCCGCCTGGCGGCAGCATGCCAAGGCCGGCCAGCAGCGTGGTCGCAAGGGCCGCGCGCGCGGGGGCGGTCCGCGCATCGGCCGTCTCGATCGATTTGCGCCAGGCTTCCAGCCTGCCGGGATCGCGCACGCCGTCCCAGGCAAGTCCGCCGAGCGAGGCAAGCATCCAGAACCCGGCGGCGGTCGCTTCCGCCTTCGCATCGCCCGCGGCCATCGCGGCACGCGCGAAGCGCATCCAGCCCAGCGCATCGTCTTCGCGGCCGGCCATCAGCAATGCACGCGCGACGTCGCCGGAATAGGCGACGAATTCCGGACCCGCAGGGATCCCTGCGAGCAGCGTCGTCCCCACGCGGGCGAGCGTCGCATAGCCGCCGCGCTCGCGGCCGAACTGCCAGAGCCGCTGCAATGCGGCCAGCCGGTCGGCGGGCGTTGCCGCGGCCTGCGCGGCCTTGAACAGTGCGGCACGACCCTTCGGGCCGCCGTCCTGCCGCGCGAAGGCTGCGGCATCGCCGAGCTGTGCCGGCGTGAGTTCGACCGACGCATAGAGTGCGGCAAGCGTTTCGGCGTCGATGGCGCCGAAGGCTTCGGCGCGTTCGGCCGCCGCAAGCCGCAGCTCCGGCGCGCCGACGTCGCCTTTGGCGAGGCCGGCGAGCAGGGCCGGATCGCTTGCACCGGCCAGTTCGGCGGGCGGCGGTACCTTTGCAGCGCGCAGCATGGCCAGCGTGAGCGGACTGGCGCCGCGCAATCCCTCGACCTTGACGCCCTTGCCGTCGCCGCCGACGGCGAACAGGAGCGTGACGAACGCCGCGTCTTCCGGCACGCCCTGGTCGCGCAGCATGGCGAGGCCGAGCTGGGCGCGCGTCGCGTCGCCCGCAAGCGCCTGGCAGAACATCAGCGCCTTCTGGAAGTCGGGATTCTTCGAAAGGCCGATCGCCTCGCGCACGAGACCGCACGCACGCTCGTCGGCGCCGGAAAGCCACGCCTCGTCGATGAGGATGCGCAGCAGGTTCTCGTCGCTGGTCCGCTGCGGGATGCGCCCGGCAAGGTCTGCCGCGCGCGCGATGTCGCCAAGCTGGCGCAGCTTGAGCGCCCGAAGTGCGGCGAAGTTCGCGCCCCGCGGCCCGGAGGGCGCCGCCGCGGTCGATTCCAGCACGCGGATGGCAAGCATGCGTGCGGGCATCGAGGCGACGGGAGCCGGCAGGTCGCGCACGATCCGCTCGGCGAAGGAACGGTTGCTCGCCGCCCAGGCGTCGGCGGGAAGGCCGCCATTGGCCGCGTCGATCAGGCCAAGCCCCTCGGTATCGAGCGGCCGGGCGTTCTCGATCTCGATGCCGGCGGGTCCGCGCAGGGCAGGGGTCTCGGCCGGCGTCGGCTTTTCGGGCTCCGCTTCCGGGGTCGCGGGCCTTGCCTCGCGCGGCGGCGGCAGGAGCAGGGTCGGCGTCGTCTGGGCGAACGCGCCGCCCGCGCAGGCGGCCACAAGCAGCGCGAACGCGCCGCAAAGCGACCTAGCGCGGCAGGCGGTCATTGGGGATGATCTTTTCGATGCGCGCGGTGGGAGCGGGAATGTCCCACGTCGCGAGAAATGCGGCAAAGCCGGCCAGGACGACCACAAGGCCGACGAAAGCCAGCGTGAACAGACGACGCATATCCAGGCAAGTCCTTGCAATACAAGTGAAACATGGCATTTGCGCGGGCGCTCGTGCGAGTCGGGACGCGCTTTGCTACACTCCGGTTTATGACGCGTCTGCGCAAGAGGAAAGGCGAGCCTTCGGCCCGGCCCGGCACGGCCGGACGGCGGTTCGCGCGCCGCGCCTAGCCGCATGATCGATGCGAGCCAAAACGAGCTGCCGGAAGCCCCGGCGGTGGCGGCCGGATTGCCGTTGCCGGACCGCTCGATCGTCATGGTCGGCCTGATGGGCGCCGGCAAGACAGCGATCGGCAAGCGGATCGCCGCCCTGCTGGGCCTGCCGTTCGTCGATACGGACAAGGAGATCGAGCAGGCCGCCGGCTGCACGATCCCGGAAATTTTCCAGCGGTTTGGCGAGCCTGCCTTCCGCGACGGCGAACGGCGCGTGATCGCGCGGCTGCTCGCCGGCCAGCGCTGCGTGCTCGCCACGGGCGGCGGCGCATTCATGGACCCGGAAACGCGCGCCGCGATCCGTGCCAAGGGCCTGTCCGTCTGGCTCAAGGCCGATCTCGACACGCTGGTGCGCCGCACGGCGCGTCGTTCGAACCGGCCGCTCCTCAACAGCGGCGATCCACGCGAGATCCTGTCGAACCTCATGAAACTGCGATACCCCGTCTACGCCGAAGCCGACATCCATGTTCAGTCGCTCGAAGCGCCCGCCGACGAAACGGCCGCACGCGTGCTCGATGCGCTGCGCAGACATCTCGACAAGACGGGGGCCGCATGAGCACCGTCGGCGAGCGCGTGCGCGTGGAACTCGACGCGCGCAGCTACGACATCCTCATCGGCGAGGGGTTGCTGGAAACCGCCGGCGTGGCGATCCAGGCCGTGCGGCCGGTGCGGCGCGCCTTTGTCGTCTCCGACACGACCGTGGCCGCGGCTCACCTGCCGCGCCTTGAATCGGGGCTGAAGAAGGCGGGCATCGCAAGCGAGACGTTCCTGCAGGCACCGGGCGAAGGCACGAAGGACTTCCGGCATCTGGGCGTACTGCTCGACCGCATCCTCGAGCGGCGCCCCGAGCGCGGCGACATCCTCGTGGCGCTTGGCGGCGGCGTGGTCGGCGACATGACCGGCGTGGCGGCTGCACTGCTGCTGCGCGGCGTCGACTTCGTCCAGTGCCCGACGACGCTGCTGGCGCAGGTCGACAGTTCGGTGGGCGGCAAGACGGGCGTCAACACGCGCCACGGCAAGAACCTCATCGGCGCCTTCCACCAGCCGCGGCTTGTGCTGTGCGACCTAGCCGCGCTCGCCACGCTGCCGCAGCGCGAACTGATGGCCGGCTATGCCGAGGTGGTCAAATACGGCCTGATCGACGAGCCGGAATTCTTCGCCTGGTGCGAAGCGAATGCGGCCCCGATGCTCGCGGGCGACATGGCCGCGCGCGCGCATGCGGTTGCGGTCTCGTGCCGTGCCAAGGCGCGCATCGTCGCGGCCGACGAACGCGAGAACGGCGTGCGCGCGCTCCTCAATCTCGGCCACACGTTCGGCCATGCGCTCGAAGCCGAGACCGGCTTCGGTCCCGAGCTGCTGCACGGCGAGGCCGTCGCGATCGGCATGCGCATGGCATTCGACCTGTCGGTGCGGCTGGGGCTCTGCCCGTCGGCCGACGCGATTCGCGTGCGCCGGCATTTCGATGCGGTCGGCCTGCCCGCCGGTCTGCCGGGCCAGCGCCGCTGGCGGGCGGAAGACCTCGTCGCGCACATGCACCACGACAAGAAGGTGCGCGACGGAAAGGTGACATTCATTCTTGCGCGCGGCATCGGCCGTTCGTTCGTGGCGACCGGGATCGACATCGGCCGCGTGCAGGAAATGCTCGCCGACGAGGCCGCGGCATGAGCGATTTCGAATTCGATCTGCCGGACCTGCCGGGCTGGTTCACCGTCGCGGCGGTGGTGACGCTGCTGCTGGTGGCGGCACTGCTGTCGGCCGTCGAGACGTCGATCACGTCGGCCTCGCGCGCGCGCCTGGCCGAGATGGAACGGCGCGGCTCGCGGCGGGCCGCGCTGGTCAACCGGCTGCGCGACCAGCGCGACAAGTTCATCAGCGCGGTGCTGCTCGGCAACAATCTGGTGAATATCCTCGGCTCGGCGCTGACGACGAGCGCGCTCATCGCGCTGTTCGGCGATGCCGGTGTCATCTACGCGACGGTGATCATGACGGTCCTCGTCGTCGTGTTCGGCGAGGTAATGCCCAAGCTCTGGGCCTTCGCGCACGCCGACCGCGTGGCGCTCATCCTGGCGCCGGTGGCGCGCGGGCTCGTGGCGCTGCTCTCGCCCTTCGCCACGACAACCGGCCTCGCCGCGAGGGGCATGCTGCGCATCCTGGGCGTTCGCGTGCGCGCGGGCGAGGAGGCCGAGGCCGCCGCCCAGGAACTGCGCGGCGCGATCGAGCTTCACGGCGCCACGCATCGCGACGCCACCGTGCGCAAGGAGCGGCAGATGTTGCGCTCCATCCTCGATCTTGCCGATGTCGGTGTATCCGACATCATGGTGCACCGCCGGCAGGTCGCCGCCATCGACGCCGACCAGAAGCCCGAGGCGATCCTCGAGCAGGCGCTGTCGAGCCCGCACACGCGCGTGCCCCTCTGGCGCGGCACGCCCGACAACATCGTGGGCATCCTGCATGCCAAGGCGCTGCTCGCCGCGCTTCGCGCGAACGGCGGCGATCCGTCATCGCTCGACATCTCGCAGATCGCGGCCCGGCCGTGGTTCATCCCCGACACGACGAGCCTTCTCGACCAGCTCGAGGCGTTCCGCCGGCGGCGCGAGCATTTCGCCGTCGTCGTGGACGAGTACGGCGCGCTGATGGGCGTCGTCACGCTCGAGGACATCCTCGAGGAGATCGTCGGCGACATCGACGAGAAGCACGAATTCCGGATGCCCGGTGTCCGTCCGCAGTCGGACGGCAGTTTCGTCGTCGACGGCAGCGTGACGATCCGCGATCTCAACCGCCAGTTCGACTGG
The DNA here is from genome assembly GCA_016794025.1 of Rhodospirillales bacterium. Classification (GTDB taxonomy): domain Bacteria; phylum Pseudomonadota; class Alphaproteobacteria; order CACIAM-22H2; family CACIAM-22H2; genus Tagaea. The sequence continues at coordinate 22,534 of JAEUKX010000028.1, forward strand.
CGCCTGCCGGACGAGAACGCCGCGACCATCGCCGGACTCGTGCTTTTCGAGGCACGCCGCATTCCCGAGGTCGGGCAGGTCTACACGTTCCACGGGCTGCGTTTCGAGATATTGCGGCGCAAAAGAAATCAGGTCGCAACGCTCCGGATCAGCGTGATCGGCGATGCGGCGGCGCAAAAGCGCGATGCGGGTACGGCGGAGGCCAGCAAGGTGGCCGATACCGCGGCCTGAGGAAGGCGCTTGCCAAGCGGCATCGGGCGGGCGCTATCATCTTCCCAACGACGGCGCACGTCCGTCCTTCGACACGGCGCCGGTCGGTCCGAGGGAGATGCCCATGATCCGCAAGATCGTGCCCGACGTCATATCCGGAGTTCAGGACCTTGCCACGGCCAGTGCGCACATGACCGTGCGCGACGCGGCCCAGGTGATGGCACAGCGCCGTATCGGCGCGCTGATGGTGATCGACGGGCCGCGGCTCGCCGGCATCTTCACGGAGCGCGACCTTCTCTCGAAGGTCGTGGCCCAGCGCCGCGATCCCGATACGGTCCATCTGGGCGATGTGATGACGCGCGACCCCGACACGATCGGCCCCGAGGAGTCGGCTTTCGCCGCGCTCGAGATGATGCGCAGCCGCGGCTACCGGCATCTGCCGGTCATGGACCGCGGGCGGCTGATCGGCATGGTGTCGGTCCGCGACCTCTACGCCACGGCGCTGGACGAGGTCGAGGAAGGTCTCAAGGAGCGCGACGCGTTCATCTCCGGGTCGGCCGGCTACGGCCTTACCTGACGGGCTTTGCCACGCGCGGGCGGACGCGCGATGATCCGGCGGTCAGCACCTGCCCGGAGACGCGTCCGCCATGCCGCTTCCATCTTCCGCCGCCGCACGCGAGCCGATCCATACGCGCCGAATCGAATGCCGCGGCTTCCGCCGGGTCGACGGCCTGTGGGACATCGAGGGCCATCTCGTCGACACGAAAGCCTATGCCTTCGAGAACCGTTGGCGCGGGACGCTCGAACCTGGCGCGCCGATCCACGAGATGTGGCTGCGTCTGACGATCGACGACGATCTCGAGGTCCATGCGGCGGTGGCGGCGACGGATGCAAGCCCGTTCGAGATCTGCCCGGCCATCACGCCGGCCTTCGCCTCGCTCGTGGGCTTGCGGATCGGCAAGGGCTGGTCGGGACGCGTCCGCGAGCGGCTTGGCGGCACGAAGGGCTGCACGCACCTCGTCGAGCTGGCGCTCGGCGCCATGGCCACGGCGGCAATCCAGACGGTGGCGCCGCTGCGCGCCAGGAAGGGCGATCCGGACCGCAAGCCGGGCCATCTCGATACCTGTCATGCGCTGGCGAGCGACGGACCCGTGGTCCGCGAGCACTATCCCCGGCACTACACCGGCCGTTAGGCCGCCTTCGCGCGCCGGCGCGGACCCATCCGCTTGGCGCGTGCCTCGCGGAACCAGCCGAGCACGAAGACACGCACGGCCGAGGTGCGGTTGCCCCTGTGGCTGGACCGCAGGATGCGCTCGCACAGGGCCGGGACAGATTCACCCGTGCGCTCGGCGATTTCGCGCAGCGCGTGCCAGAAGGCGCCTTCCAGACGCAGGCTCGTGCGTGATCCGCGGACGCGGACATTCCGGGGGCGGTCGGGTTCCATCGCGATGATTGTCTATCTATGGTTTAATTAGTTTTGAACTAACTATCACATAGGTAGTTTTCAGCCAAGGGCCAAATGCCCCCGTCCGTGTGCGCCTAGCCGGGTTCGCCGGGCGCGCGCAGGACAAGGGCGAGCGCGTGGACGCGCCCGGCCATTTCCTCGGCAAGGGCACTGTAGACCAGCCGCTGGCGCTCGACCCGGCTCTTCCCTGCGAAGACGGCCGCGACGGCGCGGACGGTGAAGTGCGACTCGCCCAGCGGATTGGCGCCGGCATGGCCCGCATGACGGTGCGAATCGTCGATGATCTCGAGCAGTTCGGGCGATAGCGCGTTCTCGAGCTTGGCGCGGATCCCGTCGGCGACAGCTGGCACGGTCAGCTCCGCGCGTTCGCGTTGCCCGTGCGCAGCGTCCACTCGGCGACGCGCTTGAGGACTGCCCCCAGCGCATCGTCGAAGGCCGCCACGACGCGGTCGATCTCGGCGCCGGCCGCCGGTTCGACCGCATCGTGCGAGAAGCTTGCCAGCACGGTCCGCTCCGGCAGGCGCACGAGCCGGACGGATACGCGCACATGCGCAACCGGGGTCTCGCGCCCGCGCATCTCGGCCTGGAATTCGCGCAAATCGACCTTCAGCAGGAAATCCGGGCGCAGGCTCGAGGATTCGCGGCCGACGGCGACGAGCTTGCCGGTGTTCTCGAACGTCTCGAGAAGCAGAGTCTGAACCATGCGCGGTGCGGTATCCGTCCACTGCGCGCGCGCGAAATAGTCGAGCGACAGCGGCGAACGCTGGACGGCGATGCGCGCGGTGTCGATGCCGCCGGGCGCCACCGGCGGCTCGATGGCCAGCTGCCAGCGCGCGGTCGGAAGGTCGGGCGCGAAAGTCGACTTCGGCGACAGCGTGAACAGGCGCGGCGGGTCGCCGGCGCCGGGCAGCGAGCAGGCCGCCAATCCGGACGCGGCGGCCGCGAGCAGGCTGCGGCGCGCGATGGTGCGGGCTGTCGGTTTCATTTCGCCTCGATTCCCTTCTGCTGGTCGCCGAACAGGAAGCGCGCCGGGTCGCGCTCGAAATTCGCCACGACGCGGTTGAGCGTCGTGATCAGCGCGCGCCCCTCGATCATGAACTGCTGGAGTTCGTAGAGGCCCGAGCGGCCGAAATCCTCGACGCCGGGCCGCGTCGCGGCGGCCAGCTTCTCGAACTGGTCGGCCACGCGCCCGAACCCACCCGCCGCGCGGCGGACCTCGTCGATGGCCGCCGCCGCCTGCGGCGTCATCGTGCCGGCATCGCGGATCGTGCGCTGCGCGGTGCCCATCAGCGACTGTGCGTCGGCGACAAGGCCGCGCGCCTCGACCGCGAGCCGGCCGGCGTCGGCCATCGTCCGGTCGAGGCCCTTGAGCGTTCCCTTCGCGTCGTCGACAAGGCCTTCGGCCCCGGCCATCGCACGCGCAAGGCCGGCGGCGGCCTCGGCCGAATTCTCGAGCAGCCGGTCGATGCTCTGCACGTTGTTGTCGCTGAGGATCAGCGTCAGCCGGTCGGCAAGGTCGGCAAGTCGCGCCACGACAAGGGGCGCATCCTCGATGATCTTGTCGATGGGCGAGGGGACAGACTGGATCACGGCGCGGCGCTTGCCCGCGCGCGGGCGGAGCGGTTCCGCCCCTTGCGTCCCCCCGGAAAGCTGGATGAACGAGAGACCGGTGATGCCCTGCGGCTGCAGGCCGGCGACCGTGTCGGTACGGACCGGCGTTTCGGGGCGAAGCGCGAGCGTCACCTGGATCAGTTCCACGTTCTGGTCGTCGATGGCGATGTCGGAAACCGTGCCCACCGGCACGCCGCGATAGCGCACGACCGAACCGACCGAGAGCCCCGTCACCGCGCCGCGGAAATAGGTGTAGTAGTAGGTGTTCTCGTCGGTCAGCTGCGCGCGGGCGAACCACATGCCGGCGGCAAAGATGCCGGCGAGCAGCGCCAGCACGAAGCAGCCGACGAGGAAGTAGTTGGCGCGCGTTTCCACCGGTCAGTCGTCCTTTCGGCCCTTGGCCGCATCGTGTCCGGCCTGCGCGGCGCGGCCGCGCGGACCGGAGAAATACTCCTGCACCCAAGGATGGGGGTAGGCGCGGATTTCGTCCAGCGTTCCGACGACCATCTTCTTGTCGAGCAGCACGGCAATGCGGTCGGCGATCGCGCACAGCGTATCGACGTCGTGCGTGATCATCACGACGCTCAACGACAGGGCGCGCTGCAGGTCGCGGATGAGTTCGTCGAACTTCGCCGCACCGATCGGATCGAGACCCGCGGTCGGCTCGTCGAGGAACAGCACGTCCGGATCGAGGGCGATGGCGCGCGCAAGGCCGGCACGCTTGCGCATGCCGCCGGAAAGCTCGGCCGGGATCTTCGAGCCGGCCTCCTGCGGCAGGCCGACCATGGCAAGCTTGACGCGGATGAGCTGCGTGACGAGCCGGTGATCGAGATCGGTATGCTCGGTGAACGGGAGGCGGATGTTCTGCGCCACCGTGCGCGCGCTGAAAAGCGCGCCGTCCTGGAACAGCACGCCCATGCGGCGCAGGACCGGCCGGCGGGCCTCGTCGTCGAGATCGGCGAGGTTTCGTCCGAGCACCTCGATCGTGCCGCCATCGGGATGCTTGAGGCCGAGGATCGTTCGCAGCAGGACCGACTTGCCCGTGCCCGAGCCTCCGACGATGGCGAGAATCTCGCCGCGCCGCACGTCAAGTTCCAGTCCGTCATGGACCGTCTGGCTGCCGAAGCGCGTCACGAGACCGCGCACGCGGATGACGGGCGCGCTCATATGCCAAGCCGCGAGAAAAGGATCGAGAAGCCGGCGTCGGCCACGATCACGAGGAAGATCGACTTCACCACCGAGCGCGTCGTGTGGATGCCCACGCTCTCGGCCGATCCCGACACCTTCAGCCCTTCGTAGCAGGCGACGATGCCGATGAGGATCGCGAAGACCGGCGCCTTGACGAGGCCCACGAGGTAGGTCGACAGCGTGACGGCGCCGGCGAGCTGCTCGAGGAACTGCGCCAGCGAAAGGTCGAGACCGGCGATCACCATCACGGCGCCGCCGGCCAGCGCCATCGCGTCGGCGAAGAAGACGAGCATCGGCAGCGCCACGGCAAGCGCGATGAGGCGCGGCAGCACAAGCGTTTCCATGGGGTCGAGACCGAGCGTGCGCATCGCGTCGACCTCCTGGTTCACCTTCATCGTGCCGATCTCGGCGGCGAACGCGCTGCCGGTTCGCCCTGCCACCATGATCGCGGTGATCAGCACGCCGATCTCGCGCAGGACCGAGACGCCGAGAAGGTTGATCGTGAAGACTTCCGCGCCGTACTGGCGCAGCTGGTCCGCACCCTGGAACGCCAGCACCACGCCGATGAGGAAGGCGAGCAGACCCATGATCGGCAGCGCGTCGATGCCGATGCGCTCGACGTGATGGACGGTGCTGACCAGGCGCACGCGAGCGGGCCTGCGCCACGCGCGCAGCCAGGTCGCCGCCACCGCGCCGACGAACGAGACGAGCGCGTGCGCCTCCTCCGCCAGATCGACAGTCGCTTCGCCCGTGCGGGTGGCAAGTTCCCCAATCGCGCCGAGCGTCGGCCGGGCAAGCGGCCGGCGCGGCTCGCTTTCGATCGCCATGCGCGCCAGCAGCGAGCCCTGGGCATGCGAGGCGTTGGCCAGCGCGATCTCGCTGCCGGTCTCCTGCCAGCGCAGGATCTGCCGGTGCAGAAGCCAGGCGCCGGCGCTGTCGATCGCGGCGACCTTCTCCATGTCGACGGTCATCGCCTTGGCGCCTTTCGTCTCGACGCGGGCAAGCGATGATTCAAGGTTGCGCGCGTTTGCAAGCGTCCAACGGCCGCCGAGCGCCACGACCATGGCAGCACCGTCGAACCGGGCCCGCGCCCAGCCTGCATCCGCCCGTTCCGAACCTTCGCCGTCCATGGCTCCCCGCATCCGCCGCGCATTCTTGAAGCCTTGCGCCCGCAACGGCAAGCAATGCGGGCGGACGCTACGTTGGTATCTTTGTATGTTGCACCGCGAAAATTACACAGAGACTGTTGCAAAAATGTCCATTAATAAAATCAATTAGTTAGGGGATAATTTCTGAACGTTTGGGGATGACGCCTTCATTCAGGACCGAATGTCCCTTGATTTTTGCGCCGCAACATCTAATTTGTGCACTGCGACATTCACTTGTCGCATCTCGAAACGGCCCTTGTGCTGTTTCGTGGGCGTTTCCTCCCTAAACTTGGGCCGTGCCTCCGGGCGCGGCCCTTTCTTTTTGCGCCGTTGGCGTTCCCTGTCGCAGGATGCTTTCCGGTCGATTGGGGAAGTCGTGAGCGACTCAAGACAAGTCCAGAAATTCGTCCCGGCAACGCCGGTTGAGGACGTTGCGCCGGAGATCCCCTGGGGAAGCGGCGTCCGTCGCGCCTACGAATACTGGCTGGGCCAGCGGCCGGGCGGCGGCCTGCCGGGCCGCCAGCATATCGATCCGACCGATATTCCCTTCCTGTTGCGCGGCTTGTGGCTGATCGACGTGGCGCGCGAGCCCTTCCGGTTCCGCTACAGGCTGGTCGGCACACGCATCGTCGAGGCGATGGGCCGCGACCCGACCGGCCTGTGGCTCGAAGAGGCCCATCCGCACGCCAGCAGCGTGCCCGGATTCTTCCTTCGCTACGAGCGCGTGGCGCAGACCGGCATTCCCAGCCGGCGGCGCGGGACCGCGCTGTTGTGGAGCCATCGCGACTATCGCGAGATCGAGAATATCCTGTTGCCGCTTGCGGCGGACGGGAAGACCGTCGACATGATCATGGTCTACACGTCGGTCTATCGCGTGGATGGCAGCGAAGTCGACTAGTCCCCCCGCGCCTCGTCGAGCTTCGCACGCGCGTCGGCGTAGCCGGGATCCAGTTCGAGGGCGCGTTCGAGTGCCGCGACCGCTTCCTTCTTCCGGCCGAGCCCGAGCAGGGCCGCGCCGCGGCCGAAATGCGCACGCTTGTCCTTCGGCGCCGCCTCGGCGAGCAGGTCGAGGTCGGTTAGCGCGGTAGTGAAGTCGCCCATCGACATGTATGCGATCGACATGTTGATGACGATCTCCGGCTGTGCGGGCATGAGGGCACGCGCCTGCGCGAAGCAGCCGATGGCCGCCAATGGCGCGCCCTGCGCCAGCCGAACGAGTCCCAGATTGTTGGCCGCGAAACCGTTCGCGGGATCGAGCGCGATCGCCTTCTCGAAGTGCGTGGCCGCCGCATCGAGACGCCCCTCGGCGCGGTGGACAGCCCCCAGATTGGCGTGGGCATCGCCGAATTCGGGATAGCGCGCGACCGCACGCTCCAGCCGTGCGAGGGCCTCGGCGCGCCGGCCCAGCGCATGCAACGCGAGCCCGCCGAGATTGAGCGCATCGGGCTGGTCGGGATCGTCGGAAAGGATCGCGGCATAGAGCGTCTCGGCGGCGGCAAGCTTGCCGTTCCGGTGCAGTTCCAGCGCCTCGACCAGCCGCTTCTCGTTCGCGCTCATCTTCCCTCCGGCGGGCGGGTCGCATCGCCCTCGCCCAGTTCGCGCTGCATCATCACGCTGTCGACCCATCGGCCCAGCTTGAAGCCGATCGACCGGAACGAGCCCACCATGCGGAATCCGAGCCGCGTGTGCAACCCGATCGACGCGGCATTGGCGCTGTCGCCGATCACGGCAACCATCTGGCGTGCCCCCCAAAGGGTCGCGCGGTCGATCAGTGCGCCGAGCAGCACCCGGCCGAGCCCGTGCCCGGCGAGATCCGGCGCCACGTAGATCGAATCCTCGACCGAGAAGCGATAGGCCGAACGCGGCCGGAACGGCCCGGCATAGGCGTAGCCCGCGAGTTTGCCGTCGACGTCGACGGCAAGATAGGGCAGGCCCTTTTCGACGATCGCGCGGCGGCGCTGGGCAAGTTCCTCGGCGGCCGGCGGGATTTCCTCGAAGCTCGCAAGCCCGTGGCGCACGTGGTGCGCATAGATCGCTTGGATCGCCGGGATGTCGGCCTCGGTGCTGTCGCGCGGCACCGGCGCGGCGCGGCCGTTCAAGGCCGTGCTTCCGGGAGAGCCGGGGCGAGCCGCGCGAGGTCGGCGACAAGCTGCGCAAGGGCCGTGCGCAGCGGTTGGAAACCCGGGCTCCGGGCAATGGCAAGTTCGTCCATGTATAGCTGTCGGTTGATCTCGATCTGGATGGCGTGGCGGCCACGTGCGGGGCGGCCGTAGTTGCGGGTGATGAAGCCGCCCGCGTAGGGATCGTTGCGGCCGACCGCATAGCCAAGGCGGCGAAGGCTCGCCTCGGCGGTCTCGATCACGATGGGTGCGCAGGCAGCGCCGAAACAGTCGCCGAGTACGAAATCGAGCCGCGCGCGGCCCGGATCGCGGTCGGCCGGCCCGCCGACCGACGGCATGGAGTGGCAATCCACGAGCAGGCAGCGCCCGTGGCGCGCGACCGCGTCGGCGACCAGCCGCTCGAGCGCCGCGTGATAGGGCATGTAGAGCCGTTCGATGCGCGCGCGCGCGTCGTCGAAGGAGAGCTTGTGGCGGTAGATCTCCGCGCCGTTCGCCACGATGCGCGCGACGGTGCCGAGGCCCGCGCCCGCGCGCGGCGAGGCCGCATTGACGTACGCGGGCAGCGGCGCGTCGAACATCGCGGGGTCGAGTTCCCAGGCCTCGCGGTTGACGTCGACATAGGCGCGCGGGAACAGCGCGCGCAGCAGGGGTGCGCCGTGCTGGGGGGCGCTGTCGAACAGTTCGTCGACGAAGGCATCCTCCGAGCGGCGCAGCGTCACCGGGTCGAGCCGGGCGCCGGCGACGAACTCGGCCGGATAGTCGCTGCCCGAATGCGGGGAGGAAAAGACCAGCGGCACGCGCCGGCCGGCCGGCTCGGCGATACGGTAGGGGAGGGCTGGATCGGCGTGGACGGCAAGCGAGGCTGTCATAAGGGAATAATTCTGCGAGGTGGGCTTGCCAAACGGGGACGGATCGGTATATTCCGCGCCTTCCCGGACCGGATGGGCGCTTAGCTCAGCGGGAGAGCACTACCTTGACATGGTAGGGGTCGCAGGTTCAATCCCTGCAGCGCCCACCATCCGGAAGCCTGAAAATACTGGATAAATCGGCGTACCCCGCAGAACGGCGGGGGAACGCTTTTTCGGCAAATGTGCAGATAGATGCCGGAACGAAGCAGGAAGATGCAGATAGAGTCGTGCAGCCCGCGTGCAGCACTATTTGCGGGGTTGCCGGGGTGTTCCGCTAGGTCAGCGCCGGCAGCACGAAGCAGAGCACGCCCGTGAACGGCGTCCAGCAGACCACCGCCCGGCCCGTGGGGTTGTCGCGCGCAAGGATCTTGTCGCGCGGCACGATCACCCACTCCGGCTCGTCGGCGCCGTGGCTGGCCGGGGTGATCAGCACCTCGTAATCGAAGATCGGCCGACCGTCCTCGTCCTCCCCGGTCCGCGTCATTCGCCACGCCTCGACCGGGCGACAGTCCGATTCGTCGCAGCAGGACGTGCCGACGTCGGGGCGCATCAGCGAGCGGTACCAGTCGCGGAACGGGCCGGGGCCGCCTTCGGGCGGCGCGCCGTAGGCCACGACGGCAGCAAGGATGGCGGTCAGGACGAACAGCAGGCCGAGGCGGATCATTTGGACACCGCCAGCGCCTTAACGGTCGCGTCCTTGTCCCGGCTCGAGGACGACGAGCCGAAATAATACTGAAGCACCTGATTGAGGGACGAGAAGATCGAGCCGATGGTCGACCCGACGAGCGCCGCGGTGATCGGGTCCTTGAGCCCGTCAACGAGTCCGGCCAGCAGCGCCGTGCACGCCCCGGCGGCCATGACCACGACGAGAACGGCCAGCACCTTTGTTGTTGCGTCCTTGGTATCGATCTCCCGCTGGCGGGCATTCGCGCGGTCGGTCGCATCGATCCGCAGGCGCTCGGTCTCCTCCTGCCACCAGGCGCGCTCGTGCTCCATGACCTTGACCTGAAACTGGAGGGCCAGCGCAGGATCTGCCTTGATCGCGTCGACGGCTTCGCGCGGATCGGCCTTGCCCGTGATCGCCTTGGCGACGGTCAAGACCTGATCTGCTACGCCGGCCGCCTTGCTCTTGTCGTCGCCGCTGATCCAGCGGATGAGGCCCGGCGCGATCTGCGCGAGACCTAGCGCGATGGTGATCGGGTCCATGTTCAATAACTCCAGCAGGTCGGACGCGGCTGCCCGTCGGCGGCGGGTGCGTCGTCCAGGTGGATGAACCTCGGCTTGCCGACCCGCTGGGACACACCGATGCCCGTGAAGCCGGACGCGAGCGCAAGCTGGATGAGCCGAAATGCGTCCGGACCGTTCACGGGAATGTCCACGGCGCGGCCCTGCCGGTGCGCGCCGACGGTGGTCTTCTCGCGTTCGTCGGGGTGGTTCTCGCAGCGGAACGCGCTCGTCGGCGTGATGCCCCGGCCCCACTGTGCCCGGAGCGTGTCCAGCCGGGACATGAATTCGGGGTCCATGTCCGAGCGCCCGCAGCCGCACTTGCAGCGCAGCTCGGCCTCGGTGAAATAGGGGGACGACCAGCCGGCCATGTCAGCCGATCTTCAGGGCGGCAAACAAGGCGGCTCCAAGCGTTCCCACCGCGCCGAATAGCGCGATGATCAGCTTCCACACGCCCGCCTTGATGTCGTCTTTCACGCTCTTGATGTCGCCGCTGATCGCTGTCATTCGCTCCGATCCGGACGCCAGACGTTTTTCGAGGCTTTCGTATCTGATCGCGCAGACGGCTTCGTGTTTGTCGATGCGCGCCATCGCCTCGCCGGCCTCGTCGCGTGCGATCTGGTCGACGGCTGACATCAGACGATCGCCGCCGCTTCGGTGAACGCCACGTCAAGGTCAATGTCGAACGCAGCCGGATCGGCCAGCGCCACGATGTAGGAATTGTCCCGGCGGAATTCGCTTGCCTCGGCCCACCAGAGTTTCAATTCCTCGTCGGAGCTTCCGGC
>JAEUKX010000029.1 GCA_016794025.1 Rhodospirillales bacterium
GGAACGGCAACCTGCGGCGGCGGCGCTACGGCCGATGGCAATGGCGAAACGGCCGCAATCGCCGGCCTTGCCTGCGGGGCTGCCGGGTTGGCGGCGGATGCCGACGCAGCCGCGGGCTGCACACCGACAACGCTCGCAACCGACGGCGGCTCCGGCGGTCGGGCAGCGGGATCAAGCACCGGATCGATGGCACGAAGTCGCGCATCGAATGCCTTTGCGGCCTCGCGCTGGTCGACGAGCTGGCGCTCCTGCGCCTCGATCTGCGCAGTCGCCGGACGTTTGGGAACCGAAGGAAAAGCCCCCAGATTCGGGTAGGGCGCGGTACCCGGATCGGCGGCATCCACCCGGGCCGACGCACGATCCGCCCCGCCGGAATCCGCGCAGGCCGCCAGAGCCAAAAACGCAAGCCCGATCAGCACGATACGCATCTTTAGGAATTGCAACATCGAACCCGTTATAATCCGAATTCCAGAATGCGTCCAAGTTCCTGATAGGGACGCAAGATTCGAAGGCGGAGTGGGGGAAATGGCCGACAAGCCGGATCGAGACATCAAGCTCCCGGACCCGGTTGAGATGTCGCGGATGATGACGCACATCGCCGAGCAGAGCCAAAGTCTTGTCAGCGAATTCCTTGCCCGCCAGTCGCCGATGAGCTTCGGCAATCCCGACCCGCTCAATCTCGGCCAGGCGTTTTTCGACATGACCGCCCGGATGATCGCCAATCCGGCGCGCCTGATGCAGGCGCAGTTCTCGCTCTGGCAGGACTATATGGCGCTGTGGCAGTCGACCACGCGAAAGATGCTCGGCGAACCGTCCGAACCGGTCGTGAGTCCGACGCCGGAGGACCGGCGCTTCAAGGACTCGCTGTGGGACGAGAACTACGTTTTCGACTTCATCAAGCAGTCCTACCTGCTCTCCGCCCGCTGGCTGCAGGCGACGGTCCATGAGGTCGAAGGTCTCGACGAGAAGACGGCCCGGAAGGTGGATTTCTACACGCGGCAGTTCGTGGATGCGATGGCACCTTCGAATTTCGCGATGACAAATCCCGAAGTCTTGCGCGAAACGCTCGAGACCGGCGGCGAAAATCTGGTCAAGGGGCTCTCGAATCTTCTCGGAGACCTCGAGCGCGGCAAGGGCCGGCTTCAGATCCGGATGACCGACATGGAGGCGTTCAAGGTCGGCGAGAACATTGCCGTGACGCCGGGTTCGGTCGTCTACCAGAACGACCTGATGCAGCTCATCCAATATACGCCGACGACCGAAACCGTCGCCAAGGCACCGCTGCTGATCATCCCGCCGTGGATCAACAAGTTCTATATCCTCGATCTTCGCGAAAAGAACTCGTTCATCAAGTGGGCCGTCGGACAGGGCCATACGGTCTTCGTCGTATCGTGGGTGAACCCGGACAGCGAACTCGCCGAGAAGACGTTCGACGACTACATGATGGAAGGACCGCTGGCGGCCCTCGACGCGATCGAGAAGGCCACCGGCGAAAGTTCGGTGAATGCGGTCGGTTATTGCCTTGGCGGTACATTGCTCGCCTCGACGCTCGCCTACATGGCGGCCAAGGGCGACAAGCGGATTCTGTCAGCCACGTTCCTCACGACGATGGTCGATTTCGAGGAAGCAGGCGAGCTATCCGTCTTCATCGACGAGGAGCAGCTGGCCGCCCTCGAAGAGCGCATGCACGAGCGCGGCTATCTTGACGGCGCGGACATGGCGACGACCTTCAACATGCTTCGCGCCAACGACCTGATATGGTCGTTCGTCGTCAACAACTACCTGATGGGCAAGGAGCCATTCCCGTTCGACCTGCTCTACTGGAATTCGGATTCGACGCGCATGCCCGCGAAGATGCATTCCTTCTATCTGCGGCAGATGTACCAGGAGAACCGGCTTTCGCGCGGCAAGATCAAGCTCCTCGGCAGCAAGATCGACCTGACGAAGATCAACCTTCCCGTCTTCATCCTATCCACGCGCGAGGACCACATCGCGCCTTGGCGGTCGACCTATATCGCCACGCAGCTCTACACCGGGCCGACGACGTTCTGCCTCGCCGCATCCGGCCATATCGCGGGCGTCGTGAACCCGCCCGCTGCCGGCAAGTACTGCCACTGGACGAACGACAAGCTGCCGAAGAAGCCGGACCAGTGGCTCGAAACGGCGACCCAGCACGCAGGCTCATGGTGGCCACGCTGGGACGAATGGGCGAAGGCATATGCGGGCGAACAGGTCCCCGCCCGCCTGCCAGGATCGGGCGCGCTGCAGGTCGTCGAACCCGCGCCCGGAAGCTACGTGAAGGTCAAGGCACAGTAGAAACCATCCGAAAAAACTGTTAGCTTCTTTCCCGCAGGCGCGCATGCGTGCGCGCCCGGATGCCCCCGCCACACCGGCGGGGGCATTTTCGTTCGGGAATGCGGATGGCGATGTTTTGGGCACGGATCGGCATTTGGGCCACAGTACTTCTCGTGCTGGCAGCCGGCGGACATGCCCTCGCCCTGTCGCCTGACGAAGCCCGGCATCTCCTCGTCAGGACCGGGTTCGGCGCAGCTCCGGCGGAAGTCGCAGCCCTTGAGCCTTTCGACCGTGCCAAGGCAGTCGACCGGATCCTGTCGCAGCTGCGGACGGAGCCGGTCACGCCGCGGCCCGGCTTCCTTGAACGCGCGTGGCCCGCGTACCGCGACATGCCGTCGATGACGGAACAGCAGCGTCAGGCCTTCATTCAGGCGCGCCGCGAGGACATGCAGCAGCTGAAGGCCTGGTGGTACGCCGAGATGATCGCGACGCCGTCGCCGCTGACCGAGCGGATGACTCTCTTCTGGCACAACCACTTCGTCTCCGCCTTCGAGGCAGTCGGCTACAACGTCCACCGCATGTGGGAGCAGAACGAGCTGTTCCGCCGAGAGGCCGGCGGAAATTTCGCGCGCCTGCTGCATGCGATCCTCCGGGACCCGGTCATGCTGCGCTATCTCGACAATTCGACGAACCGGAAGGGGCGACCGAACGAGAATCTTGCGCGCGAACTCCTCGAACTCTTCACGCTCGGCGAAGGTCACTATTCCGAGAAGGACATCAAGGAAATCGCACGCGCGCTGACAGGGCTCACGATCGAACGGGCGACGGACTGGGGCTTCCGCTATGTTCCGGCCATCCACGACGACGGCGGCAAGGATTTCCTCGGCACGAGCGGCCTTGGTGTCGACGATGTCGAGCGTGCAATCCTCGCCCGCCCGCGCACGGCACAGTTCATCGTCGAGAAGCTCTGGCGCGAATTCGTTTCGCCGTCGCTGCCAGCGGATGCGGAGATCGAGAAGATCGCCGCCGAGATCCGAAAGGCACGATACGACATGGCGCCGGCACTTCGCATGCTCTTCACGTCCGACGCGTTCTGGAATGCGGCCGGAAACGGGACACTGGTTAAGTCGCCCGTCGCGCTCATTGTCGGCGCGCATCGCGACCTCGGTCTTCCGGTCGTCGACCTTTCGTCCCTCCCCGTCCATGGCAAGCGCCTCGGACAGGACATATTCGAGCCGCCGAACGTGAAGGGCTGGCCCGGCGGCACGACATGGATCACGCCGGCAAGTCTCGTGGCCCGATACGACGTACTCACGCGCCTGCTTGACGCGCGCGGACTGGTCGCGCCCGCGCCGGCGCCCGGACGGCGGGAGATAGCACTTCGCATGGCCGGCGATTCCTGGCGCGGCGGCCCGCGCTTCACGTTGCGCGTGAACGGCGCAGTTCTGGCGGCGGATCGGGAACTGGACTTCGGAAACGACACCGAGCGCTTCGGCACGCTGCCGGACCGTGCCGACTGGAAATGGCGTGTTCTGCGCTTTCCGGTGACGGGAGCGGTAACGCAGGTTTCGGTCGAGTTCCTGAATGACGGCGCGGCGGCGCCAGACGCGAGCGGCACACGGCGCGGCGACAGGAACCTCTTTGTCGACCGTCTCGAGATCGATGGCGAAGTCTTCCGCGCGTTGGACGCCGAACAGTCGACCGTGACCGCCTGCGGCCGGCCACGGCCGGGCGATCTCTATTGCAACGGCCGGCTCGTCTTCGACCTTCCACGGATGCGCGCCGAGGGGAAGAACGACGCGATCTCGCCGGCCGAAAACGCCATGATGGAGGGCATGATGGCGCCGACGGCCGGCCGGATGCAGATCGAGATGCGTGCGAGCCGCACGGTCAATCTCGATGCGGATGCATGGCTGGCAACGCTGCCGCCGCCCTGGCGTCGAGGGGAAGCGCTCTGGCGTGCGCTGGCGCCATTGCCGCCCGTCGGCGGTGGTCGGGGCGACGATGCCGAAAGCGCCCTTCGCGCCGTCGTTTTCGATCCCGTCTATCAGCTGATGTGAGGCTCGCGGATGCGACGCAGGGAGTTCGTGACGACGGCTTCGACGCTGGCATTTGGCGGGCTAGCGGCTGCCTGTGCGCCACAGACCGGAGCCGGACCATCCACAGCCGTCCCCACCACGCGCACGACCGCGGCCCGGATGCGACGGGCGGCGAAGATCGGCCCGGTGGCCGACCGCATGCTGGTGCTCGTCGAACTCCAGGGCGGCAATGACGGGCTCAACACGGTCATCCCGCACACGGACCCGCTCTATGCCCGTCTCCGCCCGGGTCTGGCCATCGCGGGCAACGAGATCATTTCTCTCGACGGCGGGCTGGGCTTTCATCCTGCACTCGCCCCCCTCGCGGCTGTCTATGAAGCGGGGGAGCTGAAGATCGTCAATTCCGTCGGCTATCCAAAGCCGAACCGTTCGCATTTCCGCTCGATCGAAATCTGGGAGCAGGCGACACCGAGCGACCAGTACGCCAGCGAAGGCTGGATCACGCGCGCGCTCGACGAGCATCCGGACCTTTCGAAGCGTGCCGCCGACGCCGATGCGATCGTGGTCGGCATCGGCAATATCGGGCCACTCGCCGGGCCGGGCACGCGGCTCGTCAACATGCGCGAGCCGCGCCAGTTCCTCGCCCAGAGCGAAGCGATGGCGGCGATATCCGGGCGTGCCGATACGACGCCCGCATTGCGACACATCGTGCGCACCCAGAACGAGGCCGCATCTGCCGCAGACGCCGTCCGCCGCAAGTTCACTGGCCGCGAGCGGTTCCCGCGCCAGTTCGCCGGCGACCCGTTCTCGCGCAGCCTCTCGATCGTCGCCAACCTGATCGCCGATGGCGTCGATATCCCGGTCTGGAAGGTGACGCTCGGCAGCTTCGACACCCACGCCGACCAGCGCCCCCGGCACGCACGGCTCCTGACGAATCTCGGGAGCGGACTTTCGGCTTTCCGTGCAGCCATGATCCAGCTCGGCCGTTGGGACGATACACTCGTGGTCACCTATTCCGAGTTCGGGCGTCGAGTGGCGGAGAACCTTTCGCGCGGCACCGATCACGGCACGGCGGCACCGCTTTTCATGCTCGGTGGCGGTGTGGACGGCGGCATTGCCGGCGCTGCCCCCGACCTCGTCGACCTCGATGCGGGCGACCTGAAGGCGCGTGTCGATTTCCGGCAGGTCTATGCCGGGATCATCGCCGGTTGGTGGGGACAGCCCGACAACTTCCTTGCCCGGCAGGGATTTTCGGCTTTGCCCGTTCTCCGGCGCAGCACCGCGGAGACTGGTGCAGCGCAGCAAAAGGCATTATAGTCCCGCTCCCTTTTATCCTTGTGAAGGAGTCCAGGACTATGAACGACGTTCGCGGCCATACGGTCGCCGTCGTCGGCGCAACGGGCGCCGTCGGCATCGAGATGGTGAAGGTGCTTCACGACCGGCGATTTCCGGTCGCGGAGCTGAAGCTGTTTGCTTCCGCCCGCTCGGCGTCGAAAAAAGTCCAGACGCCGTTCGGCGAGAAGACGATCGAAGAATTCCGGCCCGAGGCGCTCAAGGGCATCGACTTCGTGCTGATGGCGGTTTCCGGCGACTTCGCGAAGGCGCATGCGCCCACGCTCGCAAAGCAGGGCTCGATCGTCATCGACAACTCGTCGGCGTTCCGTTACGAGCCGGAAATCCCCCTCGTGGTGCCGGAGATCAATGCGGCCGCCGCGCGTGGCCACAACCTGATCGCCAACCCGAACTGCACGACGGCCGTCCTCGTGATGCCGTTGTGGCCTCTGCATCAGGCTTTCGGCCTCAAGCGCGTGATCGTGTCGTCCTATCAGGCGGCTTCGGGTGCGGGTGCCGAAGGCATGGCCGAGCTCGAGGACGAGACCCGCAAGTGGGCCGGCGGCGGCAAGGTCGGGAACAAGGTGTTTGCCCATCCGCTGGCCTTCAACGTGATTCCGCACATCGACGTCTTCCAGCCCAACGGCTACACGAAGGAAGAAATGAAGGTCACGTGGGAAAGCCGGAAGATCATGGGCCTGCCCGACCTCAAGGCGAGCTGCACAGCCGTGCGCGTGCCCACGCTGCGCGCGCATGCCGAGGCGGTGACGATCGAGACCGAAAAGCCGGTGACGCCCGAGGCCGCACGCGAGGTGCTGCGAAGGGCGCCAGGCGTGCAGGTCATCGACGATCCGGCGAGCAAGGCTTACCCGATGCCCATCACGGCGTCCGGAAAGTACGATGTCGAGGTCGGCCGGATCCGCGAGAGCCTCGTATTCGGGCCCAACGGTCTTGATTTCTTCTGCGTCGGCGACCAGCTGCTGAAAGGTGCGGCCCTGAACGCGGTCCAGATCGCGGAATGCGTACTGCCGGGCCTGCGCAAGGCTGCATGAAGCGTTTCGGCGCCCTCGCCCTGCTGGCATGCCTGCATGCCGGTCCGGCGGGGGCGCAGATCGTACCTCCTGTCGCCGCCGATCTTGCCGACGCACTTGTGCGCATTCGGACGGATGTCTCCACCAACCTGATCCGGCGCCAGTTCGGCGATGCCTACGTACGTGATTGGTGGGCAGCGACGGGGGCCGTGCACGACGACGCCGTACGGCTTGCCACCTATCTTGGCGAACAGGGTCCGGCTTGTGCCGCCCTGCGCGAACGCGAGGGTGACCGCTCATCGGCGTGGGTAACCTGCGCGCTCGGTATCGAGGAAGCGGCGAAGGCGCTGGCCGCCGACCTTGCACAGATCGCCGCCCTGCTGCCCGACTGGGAGCGCATGGCACGCCAGATCGACACGGCCAATGCCACCGTCAGCCCGCTCGTCGATCGCGCGCTGACGGCAATCTCCGAAGCGAACCGCCGGCTCGAAGAAAAGCGCTACTGAGCCGCGTTGTATTCGTCGGCAAGGTCGGCGTAGCGCCGGGCGGCATCGGCGAAGCCCGCGAACTCCTCGGATGTGACCGGGCGCATCAGCTTGGCGGGGCTGCCTGCCCACATCTCCCCCTTGCGCACGCGCTTGCCCGGCGTGACCAGCGCACCGGCCGCGACGACGGCCCCTGTCTCGACGACGGCGCCATCCATCACGCATGCCTTCATGCCGATGAAGGCTCCGTCCTCGACTATGCAGCCGTGCAGCAGTGCCAGATGGCCGACCGTCACGCGCGCGCCGATATAGGTGCCGAACTTGCCCTTCGAGCAGTGGATCACCGAACCATCCTGGATGTTCGTCTCGGCACCGATGCGGATCTCGTGCACGTCGCCGCGGACGGTCACGCCGTACCAGATTCCGCAACGCGGCCCGATCTCGACATTGCCGATGACGGCGGCGTTGTCGGCAACGAACGCCGAGGAATCGATCTTCGGCGTCCACTCGCGATAGCTGCGGACAATCATTCGAGACCGAGCATCAATCCGATGTTCTGGACCGCGGCGCCCGAAGCACCCTTCCCGAGATTGTCGAGCCGCGCGACGAGAACCGCCTGCCGGTGCTTCTCGTTTGAATAGACACGGAGCTCGAGCTTGTCGGTTCCGTTCAGGGCCTGCGGTTCGAGCTTCCCGGACGCTTCCGCCGGCACGACCGAGACGAGCCGGCTGCCGGCGTAGTGCCTTTCCAGCACCGCCTGCAGGTCGGCGGCCTTTGGCTTGGCCGGCAACGCGTCAAGATGGAGCGGAAGGCTCACCAGCATGCCCTGCCGGAAATCGCCGACCGACGGCACGAAGATCGGCCGCCGCGTCAGGTTCGAATACTTCTGCAGTTCCGGCAGGTGCTTGTGCTCGAGGCCGAGACCGTAGAGCTCGAAGTCCGGCGCCGTACGCGCCTCGTAGGCTGCGATCATTGATTTGCCGCCGCCCGAATAGCCGCTCACCGCATTGACAGCGACGGGCCAATCCGGCGGCAGGAGCCCGGCATCCACCAGCGGCCGGATCAACGCTACGCCCCCGGTGGGATAGCAGCCGGGATTGGCAACCCGCCTTGAGGCGCGAATCAGGTCCGCATGGCCCGCAGCCATCTCGGGAAAGCCGTAGACCCAGCCGGGTGCCACGCGGTGCGCGGTGCTTGCATCGACAATCTTTGGCGAACGCTCGCCCAGCCCGTCCGCAAGCGCAACCGACTCCTTCGCCGCATCGTCGGGCAGGCAGAGAACGACCAGATCGACAGAAGACATGATCTCGCGGCGCGCGTCCGGGTCCTTGCGGCGCTCGGGCGCGATCGAACGGACCGTCACGCCGGCCATCGCCGCCAGACGCTGCGCGATGCCAAGTCCGGTGGTGCCGGCTTCGCCGTCGATGAAGACCGTCCGGGTCAACGTGGCGCTGTCCATGTCCATGGCTCCTCGGAATCCGACAATAGCTCAAAGTGCGATGCGATAGAACCGCGTATCGGGCTTCATGCGCGGAAACGCGGCCGGCAGGTCCGCCTCGTTCACGAGCGAAAACCCGTTCTTCTCGTAAAACCGATGCGCCGCCTTGAAGAGCGCCGTGGTACCGAGCCAGACAGTTTCGAGCCCATGCGCCCGCGCATGGCCGAGAAGCGCGTCGAGCAGGCGCTGGGCGATGCCGTGGGCCGGCCCGCGATGGTCCGCGCGCACGAACATCTTGCGCAACGCCCCCTGCCCGGCCGCGAACTCGACGAGACCGATCGTTCCCACGATGGCCCCGTCATCGGCACGCGCGACCCAGAACTCGCCTGCTCCCCTGCGGAAGAACGCTGCCGGGTCGATAAGGTCCGGCTGCTGTTCGTAGGTGATCGGCACGCCGAACTCGGCGTTCTGGATCTCGACGACCATTGATGCGGCGGAAGCCTGATCCTGCGGCTCGTACCTTGCGATGTCGACCATGCCCATACCCCTGAAACAAGAAGGGCGCCGGTGAGGGCGCCCTTCTCAACTCCAGGCCGCCTGCGGCGGCTTTCGAGTTTCGGTTAGCGCTTCGAGAACTGGTGGCTACGGCGCGCCTTATGGCGACCGTACTTCTTTCGCTCGACCACGCGGCTGTCGCGGGTAAGGAAGCCGGCATGCTTGAGCGCCGGGCGCAGTTCCGGTTCGAAATACGTCATCGCCTTCGACAGGCCATGACGCACCGCGCCGGCCTGGCCGGAGAGCCCGCCACCGGTGACCGTGCACCAGATGTCGAACTGGCCGACGCGCGCGGCAACCGTGAAGGGCTGATTGATCATCATGCGCAGGGCCGGGCGCGCGAAATACGCGTTCAGGTCCTTGCCGTTGACGATCATCTTGCCCGAACCGGCCTTGAGCCACACGCGGGCGACGGCGTTCTTGCGCTTGCCGGTCGCATACGAGCGGCCGAACTTGTCGCGCTGCGGGGCTGCCGTCGTCGTGGCCGGCTGCGCGGCGGCCGAGGCGGCGGCCATCGACAGGTCGGCGAGCGTGCGGGTCGCCGGCTTCGCCTTCGGCTTTTCCGCGCGTTCTGTACGTTCGGCCATGATCAGGCGCTCCTCTTGTTCTTCGGGTTCATGGCCGCGAAGTCGACCTTGGTGGGGTTCTGCGCCTCGTGCGGGTGCTTCGTGCCCGCATAAATCTTCAGATGCGTCATCTGGCGACGGGCGAGCGGGCTGTCCTTCTTCATCATGCGCTCGACCGCGCGCTCGAGCAGCCGCTCGGGATGCTTGGAGGAAAGCGTCTGCTTGGGCGAGATCTGCTTCACGCCGCCCGGGTGACCGGTGTGCCAGTAGAACACCTCGTTCTCGAGCTTCCGGCCCGTCATGCGCACCTTCTCGGCGTTGATGACGATGACGTAGTCACCCACGTCGAGGTGCGGCGAGAACGAAGGCTTGTGCTTGCCCTTGAGGCGCATGGCGACGAAAGACGCAAGGCGGCCCAGAACGACGCCCTCGGCGTCGATCAGGATCCACTTCTTGGCCTTCTTCGCCTCGGCGACCGTAAGATTCGGGGTCGACATGATTGGCTCGTTTCTTTGAAGGTTCCAAAAATCGTGTCCCGCCGGCCTGACAGGGCCGACGGGAGGCGCGCGAATATCGGTTTTGGGCGGCGCCAAGTCAACGCCTATTTCATCAATAAATTCAATATGTTTGACGCTGATGTAACATAATACCGCTTTTCAAGAGTCTGTCTTAACGTCGCTTTTCAGCTTCCCGTGGCGGAATTGAATAGGTCCCGGTCACGTGGGCCACAGGGTCCGTGTCGCCGACTGAGAAAAGCGAGACCTCCATGACCGCCAGGCGCTTGCCCAGCTTCAGCATCGTGGCATGTGCGAGCATGTCGCGCTGCTCCGGCTTTCGCAGGAAGTTGATGTTGAGGTTCGTCGTGACGGCCAGCTCGACGCGGCCAATAAGGCTCATCACGCACACATACATCGCGAAATCGGCAAGCCCCATCATCAGGGGGCCGGCGATCGTGCCGCCAGGCCGGATGAAATCGCGCTTGAACGGCATGCGCACGCTCACGTCGCCGGCCTTGAGACGCACGATCTTCGGGTCGAGAGACGCGGCGAACGGCAGCGCCGCGGCGACGATTTCGGCAATCTCGCTCTTTGTAATCCGGCTCATGCCTGCCCGTTCCTGCCCTGCCCGTTCTTGATCGGCGTCCCGAACGGACGCAAAGTGCCCGACGAGCGCCCCTTTGCGCAATCCCCAGCGAGGCGAAGATGCCGGATTCCGCGTCAGCCACCGACTTGCTGCTCCGTGACGACCGCGACGGGGTGGCGACGCTCACGCTGAACCGCCCGCATGCGCGCAACGCGCTCTCGGTCGGGTTGATGACGGCGCTGGAATCCGAACTGGCCAGGCTGCGGGACGACACCTCGGTGAAGGTCGTGGTGATCGCCGCCGCGGGACCCGCCTTCTGCGCGGGCCACGACCTGAAGGAAGTGCGCGCCAATCCTGGCCGCGCCGCATACGAAGCACTATTCGCCCAGTGCTCGCGCATGATGTTGTCGATCGTGCGGCTGCCCAAGCCCGTTATTGCGCGCGTGCACGCCACCGCAACGGCCGCCGGCTGCCAGTTGGTCGCGACCTGCGATCTGGCGATCGCCGCCGATACGGCGCGCTTCGCGACGCCCGGCGTCAATATCGGGCTGTTCTGCTCGACGCCGATGGTGGCGCTGAGCCGTGCGATCGGCCGCAAGGCGGCAATGGAAATGCTGCTGACCGGCGAGATGGCGGACGCCGCCACGGCCAAGGCACTGGGTCTGGTCAATCGTGTGGTCGCCCCGGGCGAACTCGACGCGGCGACGCACGCGCTTGCGGCAGGCATCGCGTCGAAGTCTCCGCTGACGCTTGCTCTCGGCAAGGAAGCCTTCTACGCACAGGCCGAGATGCCGATCGAAGCGGCCTACGCCTATGCGAGCGAGACGATGACGCGAAACATGCTCGCGCGCGATGCCGAGGAAGGCATCGACGCCTTCATCCAGAAACGCAAGCCGACCTGGCAGGGGTGCTGACGTGGGACCGCTCGACTACGAAGACGCCTTCATCCGCAATATCCTGCGTCGCACGAAGGTCATCGCGATGGTTGGCGCGAGCACGAATCGCCAGCGCCCCAGCTTCTTCGCGATGAAATACCTGCAGGCGAAAGGCTACCGCGTGATCCCGGTCAATCCGGCCGCGGCCGGACAGGACCTTCTGGGCGAAATGGTCCGCGCATCGCTCAAGGAAATTGAGGTTTCCGTCGACATGGTCGACGTGTTCCGCGCGTCCGAACATGTCGGTCCGATCGCGGACGAGGCTATTGCAATCGGCGCGAAGACGCTGTGGATGCAGCTTGGCGTGCGCAACGACGAAGCTGCCGCGAAGGCATCCGCTGCCGGTCTCGATGTCGTGATGGACCGCTGCCCGAAGATCGAGTTCGGCCGCCTTAACGGCGAACTCTCCTGGGGCGGCATCAACTCGGGAATCATCTCGGCCAAGCGGCCGAAGATCGTCCGGACGATCTAGCTAGGCAGCCGCCTTCGACGCCAGCGCCGCCTTGATCGCGGCGAGTGCGGCATCGGCCTTCGATGCGTCCGGTCCGCCCCCCTGTGCCATGTCGGGACGGCCGCCGCCGCCCTTCCCGCCGAGCTCGGCAACGCCGAGTTTCACAAGATCGACGGCGCTCACCTTCGCGGCGAGATCCTCGGTCACGGCGACGACAATCGAAGCCTTGCCGTCTTCCGTCGCGACCAGCGCAACGACGCCCGAGCCGATCTGCTTCTTGATCTCGTCCGCCGTTGCCTTGAGCTCGCGAGCGGGTGTGTTCTCGAGCTTGCGACCGGCGAACTTGACCGACCCGACCTGCTCGGCTCCCCCCCCGGACGCGGCACCGCCACCGACCGCAAGCGCACGGCGCGCTTCGGAAAGTTCGCGCTCGAGCTTGCGGCGCTCGTCCATCAGCGCGCCCATGCGCGCCGGCACCTCCGCCGGTACGGTTTTCGCGATCATCGCCGCGTCGACCAGCAGGCGCGCCTGCTCGGCAAGGTAGCCGCGCGCGGCCTCGCCGGTCATCGCCTCGATACGTCGGACGCCCGCGGCAACCGCCCCTTCGGAGACGATCTTGAAGATCCCGATGTCGCCCGTGCGGCGCACATGCGTGCCGCCGCAAAGTTCGGTCGAGAACGGCTTCGCATCGGCGCTTCCGCGCGGATAGCCCATCGAGACGACGCGGACTTCCTCGCCGTACTTCTCGCCGAACAGCGCGAGCGCGCCCGCCTCGACGGCGGCATCAGGCGTCATCAGCCGGGTGGTGACGTCCTGGTTCTCGAGTACGCGCCGGTTAACGTCGGCCTCGACGGCGACGATGTCCTCGCCAGTCAGCGGCGTGGGCTGGGAGATGTCGAAGCGCAGCCGGTCGGGTGCCACGAGCGAGCCCTTCTGCGTGACATGGTCGCCCAGACGCCGGCGAAGCGCCTCGTGCAGCAGGTGCGTGGCCGAGTGGTTGGCGCGCAGTCGGTCGCGGCGCTCGCCGTCGACCCGCAGTTCGGCGAAGTCGCCGACCTTGATGGTTCCCTTCGTCACGCGGCCGGCGTGCACGTGCATGTCGCCGGCCATCTTCTGCGTATCCTCGATCGCGATCTCGGCACCGCCGGCCGTGAAGATGGCGCCTGCATCGCCCATCTGGCCGCCGGACTCGCCGTAGAAGGGCGTCTGGTTCAGGACCAGCGCCACCTTGTCGCCGGCATTGGCGCTCTGGGCTTCCTTGCCTTCGACGACGATCGCGGCGATGCGGCCTTCCGCGCTCTCGGTCTCGTAGCCCAGGAACTCCGTGGCGCCGACCTTCTCGCGCAGCTCGAACCAGACGCGGTCACCCGCCTTCTCGCCGGATCCGGCCCACGAACGGCGCGCCTCTTCCTTTGCCTTCTCCATCGCGGAATTGAAGCCGTCGGTGTCGACGCCGATGCCGCGCCCTCGCAGGACATCCTGCGTAAGGTCGAGCGGGAAGCCGTAGGTGTCGTAGAGCTTGAAGGCAACCTCGCCGGCGAGCTTCTGCCCCTTGCCGAGATTGCCAGAAGATTCGTCGAGCAGGCGCAGCCCGCGGTCGAGCATCGCCTTGAACCGCGTCTCCTCGAGCTTCAGCGTCTCGGTCGCCAGCGCCTGCGCGCGCACGAGTTCGGGGTACGCCTGTCCCATCGCGTCGACCAGCGTCGCCACGAGGCGGTGCATCAGCGGCTCCTTGCAGCCGATGATGTGCGCATGGCGCATCGCGCGGCGCATGATCCGGCGCAACACGTAGCCGCGACCTTCGTTCGATGGCAGCACGCCGTCGGCAATGAGGAACACGGCCGAACGCAGGTGGTCGGCTATGACGCGGTGGGAGACAGCGTGCGGCCCGTCGGCGGCCACGTTCGAGGCGTCGGCCGACGCGAGGATGATCCTTCGCATCAGATCGATGTCGTAGTTGTCGTGTTTTCCCTGCAGCACCGCGGTGATGCGCTCGAGCCCCATGCCCGTGTCGATCGACGGCTTGGGCAGCGCCACGCGCTCGGCCGGCGTCACCTGCTCGAACTGCATGAACACGAGGTTCCAGATCTCGATGAAGCGGTCGCCGTCGGCATCGGCCGAACCCGGCGGCCCGCCCGCGATCTTCGGGCCGTGGTCGTAGAAGATCTCGGAGCACGGACCGCACGGCCCCGTGTCGCCCATCGCCCAGAAATTGTCCGATGTCGCGATGCGGATGATCTTGTCTTCGGGCAGTCCGGCAATCTTCTTCCAGAACCCCGCCGCTGCATCGTCGTCGTGGTAGACGGTCACGCACAGCTTGTCCTTCGGGAGTCCGTACTCCTTCGTGATCAGCGTCCAGGCGTGCTCGATCGCGAGCTCCTTGAAATAGTCGCCGAACGAGAAGTTCCCGAGCATCTCGAAGAACGTGTGGTGGCGCGCGGTATAGCCGACATTCTCGAGGTCGTTGTGCTTGCCGCCGGCGCGCACGCACTTCTGCGAGGTGGCTGCACGCACGTAGGGGCGCTTCTCCTGGCCCGTGAAGACGTTCTTGAACTGGACCATGCCCGCGTTCGTGAACATCAGCGTCGGATCGTTGCGCGGCACGAGCGGCGATGAAGCGACGACCTGGTGGCCGTTCTTGGCGAAGTAGTCGAGGAAGGTCTTGCGGACGTCGCTGGCACTCGTCATCGGAAAATCGGCTCCGGACACGGGGTTCCGGGGGCCTTGGGCGGGCTTGGCCCCCTTGAAAACGGGCCTAGATGTAGCTTTCGCGCGCCGGGGTGTCCAGTTGGGGCAGAAAAGCAAAACGGGCCGGCGGTCGCAGCACTTCGGGCTTACGCGACGGCCGGCCCGTGGAGTGGTCCGGGATTTTCAGATCCGGGACCGGGAATTCGGAAACCGGAAAAACAAGGCTGGAATGCTTTGGAGGAGCCGGCGGATCCGGGGCAACTCTCCCCTCGCCCGCCGGCTGCCGGTCAGTTGTCCCCGCCGCCGGGCTCGGCCATCATCGCGCTGGCGACGGTGCCCGAATTGCCGCGGATGGCGGCTTCGATCGCCGCCGAGACTTCCGGATGCTCCTTGAGATAGGCGCGCGCATTTTCACGCCCCTGGCCGATGCGCTGGCCGTCGTAGGAGAACCAGGCACCCGACTTCTCGACCACGCCTGCCTTGACGCCGAGATCGATGAGTTCGCCCGTCTTCGACACGCCTTCGCCATACATGATGTCGAACTCGACCACCTTGAACGGCGGGGCCATCTTGTTCTTCACCACCTTCACGCGCGTCTGGTTGCCCACGACGGTGTCGCGATCCTTGATCGCGCCGATACGGCGGATGTCGAGGCGCACCGAAGCGTAGAACTTGAGCGCGTTGCCGCCCGTCGTCGTCTCCGGGTTGCCGAACATCACGCCGATCTTCATGCGGATCTGGTTGATGAAGATGACAAGCGTGTTCGAGCGAGAAATCGAGCCCGTGAGCTTGCGCAGCGCCTGGCTCATCAGACGCGCGTGCAGCCCCATGTGGCTGTCGCCCATCTCGCCCTCGAGTTCCGCGCGCGGCACCAGGGCCGCGACCGAGTCCACCACCAGCACGTCGATGGCCCCCGAACGCACGAGCGTGTCGGCGATCTCGAGCGCCTGTTCGCCCGCGTCGGGCTGCGAAATCAGGAGATTGTCCACGTCCACGCCCAGCTTGCGGGCATAGGCCGGGTCGAGCGCGTGCTCGGCATCGACGAAGGCGCACGTGCCGCCGGCCTTCTGAGCCTCGGCGATGGCGTGCAGTGCCAGAGTCGTCTTGCCGGAGCTTTCCGGCCCGTAGATCTCGATGATGCGGCCCTTCGGCAGGCCGCCGATGCCCAGCGCGATGTCGAGGGAAAGCGAACCGGTCGACACGACCTCGGCGGAAACCGCCTGCTCGCGCGAACCGAGTTTCATGATCGAGCCCTTGCCGAACGACCTTTCGATCTGGCCCAGGGCCGCCTCGAGCGCCTTGTTCTTGTCCATGCTGTCCTTCTCGTTCGTCTCCCGCTCCCGCGGGGCCGAGCGCAACGCCGTTACCGTCGACATGCTTCACTCTCCTTATCAGGGGCGCCCCACCCGGCCAACGCCTGTGGAAATCGCCGTTTGACCATTGACTGAATAACGTCCGACTTAAATCCAGAGTGCCCCAAGTACTGCATTTGTTCCCTTCAGCACCCGGACGCGGAACCCATTGGTCCCGCGTCGTGATCCGGACAGTACCAGTTTTGTTCTCGTAGGCAAGTGAAAAAGCGGGGGCCGGCGAAAAGACAGCTATTGGCCTAACTTTTTGCGGCAGGCGCCTTGGGGGCCAGCTTCTGCCGGTACCCCGAAAGGAACGACTCGAACGGCGCAAGCGACGAGACCCGTGCCGCAATCGACGCCACGTCGGGCGTCGCCCCTGCCTTGTCGGCCGTCAGCACGCGGAAAATCTCGGCATAAGGCGACTTGGCCATCGTCGCGCCGAACCGGTCGCGCAACCGTGCGGTTCCGGTATCGTCGTTGCCAAGCGCCAAGGCGACGGCCAGATGCAGGACCTGACGGGCCTTGTTCTCGTCGATGCTCTGGCTGGCCGGCGGCGGATTGCCGATCAGCCGGTCGAGCGCCTGCGCCGCCGGGCCCCACGAGCGTGTCCGGAGCGCGATCTCGGCCCGAAGGAGGTCGGCATCGCGGCCCGTATCCCCTTCAAGACGCCCGAGCGCTTCGGGCGTCCGGCCCAGATCGGCAAGCGCGCGGGCGGCAAGACGCGCGCGTTCGCGCCGGACATCGTCGGTAACGCCGGCGACATCGGATGCGTCGAGCGCGTCGAGGGCGGCTTGCGGCTTGCGGTCGAGCAGGCGGATCGCGGCAAGACGCACGCCGACCTCCGCGCGCGGCACCCCCTGGAGGCGATTGCGCATCTGGTAGTCGAGAAGCCCGCCCGCCCGATCGAGCAGGTCGACGCCGACAAGCCTCTCGGCGAGCTTGCGAACCATCTCGTCGCCTTCCGGCCCGTTGGGAACGAGTTCGCGGTAGTCCTCGAAAAGCCCGATGGCGGCGACCGGCGAAAGCTTGTCCGCCGTTCCCTCGAGGAACAGCCGGCGGAACTCGCGCTTCACGTCGCCATCCAGTTCGCCCCGGTCGCGTGCGTTCGGGAACCGCTGCGCGGCATCCCGCAGCGTCTGGACGCCGGTCCGGAAATCGCCCGCCGCCAGCTGGGCACGGCCAAGACGGCGCTGGATGTCGAATTCCAGCTCGTCGCCGCGCCACGCGAAGCGCAGTCGCTCGAGTGCGGCTACGGTCTCCGCCGGCGCCATGTCACCCTTGTTCGATTCGACCTCGATGCGCGCAAGCTCCGCCTGCACGCGCGCGCGCGTGACCGTGCCGAGATCGAGCGTGCTCCAGGCCGCAAGCGCCGCACGCTCGTCGCCACGCTCAAGAGCGATCCGCCCGCGCAGATAGTCGGCCCGCGCCTTGTCGCCGCGCGAGGGGCTGTTGGCGAGGACCTTGTCGACCTGACGCTGAGCGGCGTCGAGTTCCTTTCCGAACAGACGCGCACCGGCAATCGCCAGCGAAATGCGGTTGGCGAAGTTCGGCGGGAAATGCTCGGAATTGTCCGCAGCGCGATCAAATTGCAGCAGGGCTGCCTGCGGATCGTTCTGCGCCATGGCCAGCGCGCCGCGCCACATGGCCGCCTCGCCTTCCTGGTCGAGGCTGGAATGGTTGAGCCAGCGAGCGGCCTCGTCGAGATTGCCCGAATAAAGCTCGGCAACGCCGCGCATCGCGCGGTTTTGCGGGCCGTCGAGCAATTGCGGGCGCTCCTCGCCGATGAGCCGCATGATCGCGTTTGTTTCCGCGAACAGACCGTTGGCAAAATAGAACCGCGCCAGTTCCAGGCGCGCGGCATTGCGCGCATCACCGGGCCGCGCTGCAGCGACGGTACGCTCCAGTGCCGGACGGTCCTCGTTGTACTTGGCCGCTCCGCCCCGCTGCCACTTGGCGATCTCGAGGAGAGTTCCCTGCCGCATGGGCGGTGCGCCCGGCATGCCCGCGGCCGTCGGCGCCGTTATGAACAGGCCCCGCGAGGACGAGATCTCGACGCTCGTTCCGAGCGGGCGAACCGCCACGCCGTCGTCGTCCGGGCGGACGACCGCGCCCTGAACGCTCGCGAGGATCTGGAACTGCTCGTAGCGCCGCGTATCCGCAAGCCCGATGCCGGCGACCGCTGTTGGCACGATCGCCAGTTCATCGCCGATTTCCGGATCGCGCAATCGCAACACCGTCTGGGCACCCGGCAATTCGATCGCCACGCGCGCGTCGGCAGGCGTGTCGGGATTTCGCACCACGACCTCGAGCGGCTTGTCGGGCTTGCGCGGCAGGCGGCCGATCTCGACGACCCATGACGTGCCGTCGCGACGCACGAAACTGTTGGCCCCCGCCCGGGGCGCCATGCGCAGGACCGTCCCCTGGGCTTCGACCAGTTCGACTTCACCGAGTAGGTCGCGGACCTGCGCGCCGTTGCGCAGCGGTGTCAGGTCGATGTCCACCGGACGATCGAAGGCGATCCACAGGTTCTGGCCGCGCCGGAAGACGGCCGCGCCCACCGGTTCGGTGAAGCCGAAGCGGATCGATTGGAAATTCTCCTCGCGGACCAGTTCGACCGGGACCGCGCCACGCAGCGGCGCCAGCGCGTTTCCACCACCGGCCTGCCCGAGCCCCAATGCCTGTGCCTGACGGGAAAGCGCCTGAAAATCCGGCGTCGGCGGCCGCCCGCCGGGGCCCGGCGCCGTCGAAAGCGGTGCCGTGGCGCCCTGCGCGGCCTGGCCCGGCCCAGCGGCGGCACGCGCCGCCTGTTCGGCCTGCTGCTGGGCGGCCGTCGCGGCCTGCTGCTGTGCCTGCTGCGCCTGGGCCGCAGTCGGAAGCTGCACCTGCTGTGTCGTCGGCTGGCCTGCGGCGATCGACCCGTCGCGCACGAAATCGAGGACCAGCCGCGGGCCGGCGCGGAAATGGCGCAGCCCGACCTTGTCGGCGAGCGTGAAATCGAGCGTCGTGCGATCGCCCGCCCTTTCGGAGCGGACATTCGAGACGGAGCTGCGCAGCCCGTTCGTGAACTGCGCGGTATTGACCGTGACCGGCGAACCGAACGTCACCTTGACGTTCCGGCCGTTCTGCTCGACCTGATAATCGACATCCTCCGGCCAATTGACGACGGCCCGATCGAAGCCCTGATTGTTCCCGAAGCGCACGACGATGCCAGGCGCCGGCGGAGCTGCAGGCGCCGGCGGTGCTGCCGCAGGCGGCGGCGCCACCTGCGCCGCCGGCGGTGCGGCGGGCGGCGTAGTCGCTGGCGCCGCGGGTTGTGCGGCAGGCGCCGTCGTCGGGGCATTGGCCCAAGGCGGCGACGGATTGGACTGCGCGGTGGAAGGTGCCTGTGCCGGGGCGGGTGCCGGACGCTGCGGTTGCGGCACGGCGGCGGGCGGCGGTGGCTGGGCTTCCGGCGATGCCGGAAAGGTCGACCATGGTGCCTGCTGGGCAACCGCCGGAACGCAGGCAAGCGCCAAGGCCAGCGCAACGGTCCCCTGCCGCAGCAACCCGATCAGGCCAGCCCTGTGCGTTCGCGCCGATTTCGCCACGCGCCCTGCGTCCAAAAGGCTTCCCTGCGAAGCCGAACCCTGCATTTTACTACAGGCACGGCTCCGCTCGAGCTAAGTGCCCGAATCGACACGGATTCTAAGCTGGGAATCTAGGCCTTGTCGAACAGCGCGTCGATGTCGGCCTGGTTCGGCGTCGCATCGGGCATCTGGGGACCATTCAGAAGCGCCGCCTCTCCCACCCTCTCGGGTGCTGCCGAGGGCACATCGCGGACGGCCACCGCCGGCAGATCCAGCGTGTCGAGCAGGCCCGCTACAGTCCTGTCGACCTCCTGCAGGACGGCGACGATCTTGGAAATGCGCTGGCCGGTGATGTCCTGAAAATTGCAGGCTTCGTAGATCGAAGTCACGTCGGCGAGAATTCCCGAGGCGATCTCTCCGCCTGCGGCATTGGCGCGCTTCTCGATCCGTTCGACCGCGTCGAGGATCGCATTGGTCGCCGCCTCGGTAGCGCCGACGATAGCGGTGAGTTCGTCGCCCGCCGTCGGCAGATGCTTGGCCCGGATGTCGCGCGCACCGATCGCGGCAAGATCCCGCTTCGCTTCGGCAATGATCCGCGCGAGGTGTTCCACGCCGCCGGCGATGCTGCCGGCCGACACGTTCGGGGCGGACGCCTTGCGCGGCGATTGCCGTCGCGCCGGCGGCTTTGCCGAGCGCGCGCGCACCTTCGCGAGCGCCGCCTTGCCGACAGCCCGCTTCTTTTTCGCAATGCCCGGCTTCTGGGCCTTTCGCTTGGCTTTTTTCCGCGCGGCCATGCGTTCCCCCAGCGCGAGAGGTCAGAAGTCGCCGAGCACCGTGGCGATCTTGCCCTTCAGCGTCGCGGCGTTGAAAGGCTTTACGATGTAGTTGTTCACGCCCGCCTGCTTTGCCGCGATGACGTTCTCGGTCTTGCTCTCGGCCGTCACCATGATGAACGGGATATGCTTGAGCTTGGCATCGGCGCGCACTTCCTGGAGAAGCTGCAGGCCCGTCATCGGCTGCATGTTCCAGTCCGAAATGATGAGGCCGTAATCCTTCGCACGCACCTTCTGCAGCGCCGACGATCCGTCCTCGGCCTCGTCGACATTCGTGAAGCCGATCTGGTTCAGCAGGTTCTTCACGATCCTCAACATCGTCTTGTAGTCATCGACAATGAGGACGTTCATTCGCAGATCGACGGCCATTCCACTATCTCCCAAACCTGAGTCGGCGCCCTCGCGCCCGGACGGGTCGCGCACCCGCGCGGCACCATCCTTAACCACGTCGCGTTAAGAGCTTACTAATCGACGGCGCCTGTACGGTAAAGTCTTCAGACGTCAGCCGCTGCGCCCCGGTATCCGTGAGGGCGGGATGTTTTCCGGCTGCTTCCGGCGGGCAATTTCCGCGGTAATCTGCTGCGCCCGGATCGGGTTCATCTGCGCCAGAATCGGGGCCGCACGCCGTTCGTTCATGGCCTCGACAAGCTCGACAAGTGTCGGCAATTCCATCTGTTCGAAGATCCGCGCGGCCTCGGCCGGCTTCATGTTCTGGAACATCCGGATCAGGCTGTTGCGGCGCGTCTGTTCCTGCTCGTCGTACTTGGCCAGTGCGCTCTCGACACCGGCCTGAAGCTTCTTCAGTTCTTCGACCTGCTGCTGGATGCGACGTTCTGCCGCCTGAAGGATCGCGTCGCGCTGCTCAAGTTCCGCAGCCCGCTTGTCGAGTTCCTCGCGCCGCTTGGCGAGATCCTCGAGTGTCTCGATCTCGCCCTGGCTGAAGACGCGCTCGCCCTCGGCATCGGTCCGGCCGGGCGGCTGGCGGGCCGGTTCGGCAGCCTTCTCGCCTTCCGCGGCAGGTGCATTGGCCGGTGCGGGCGCACCGGCGGGGGCCTGCGCCGGGGCCTGTGCCGGGGCCTGAGCAAGAAATGTAACGCGCGGGCTCGGCGACGGCGCCGACGGCACGGGACGCGAGGGCGGAGTCTGCTGGGCGACGGCCACGCCGAAATTTCCGACGCGCAGCGCAAGGAGCAGTGTCGCAACGATGACGAGGACCGGCAGAAGGCGGACGCGATCGAGCAGGCGGTTCACGCGCGCGCTCCGGCAGGGCCAGCGTTCTTGCGACGGTCCGCAATGGCCCGCAGCAGTTCCTGTTCAGCCTGGGACCGAACCGGGCCACGTTCCGCCGGAGCTTCGGGTGCCGCTGCGGACGCCCGCGATGCGGGCGAACGGGCCGGAACGGCGGCCGGCTCACGGACAACGATCGGCTGGGACATCGCGACCGCCCGGGGACGCAGCGCATCGCTGAGCCGGTCGGCGGCCGGTTCGGCACGATCGACCAGAATTTCCAGGTCGTCCTTCAGCGACAGCGCCTTACGCGTCTGGTCCTCAAGCAACCGGCCCGAAGCGTCGCTGGCGGCACGCAGTTCCGCGATTGCCGCCTCCGCACGCTCGGCCGCCTTCACGAACTCGGCCGTCGCGCGCGCGAGCTCGGCTCGCCCTTCGCGCCATGTGCCGAGCTTCCGGTTGAGCCGGATCGCATAGACGATCACCGCCAGAAGCAGTGCCGCAAGGACGATGTTGAGCGCGAGGTCGAGACCCATCACGTTTCCTCGTACTTGTTGATCTTGCGTTCGATCATGACGGCCACGTTCTGCCCGCGCCTTCCCATCCGGCCCTTGAAAAGGCTTTCGGGGCCGCAAAGCACCTTGATCTCGCTTTCGGGCGTCGCATTGAGCATGAGACGCGTGCCGACCTTGAAATCGAGAACGTCCTGCAGCGTCATCACCTGTTCGTCGACGACCGCATGGATATCGACATCGGTCGCCCAGAGCTCCGTCGCGAGGTGGCCTTCCCAGATCGAGTCACGGCCGAACTTCTCGCCCATGAACTGCTGCAGCAGCATTTCGCGGACAGGTTCGAGTGTGGCGTAGGGCAGAAGCAGTTCGAGGCGACCACCCCGATCTTCCATGTCGATGCGCAGCTTGGCGATGATCGCGGCGTTGGCCGGTCGCGCGATCGTGGCGAAGCGCGGATTGGTCTCCAGGCGCTCGAAGCGGAAGTTCACCTTGCTGATCGGATCGAACGACGCCGAAAGATCGCCCAGCACGACCGCGACGAGGCGCTCGACGAGATTTCGCTCGATCGTCGTATAGGGGCGACCTTCGATGCGCATTGCCGCCGTGCCGCGGCGGCCGCCGAGCAGCACGTCGACGATCGAGTAGATGAGCGCCGAGTCGACCGTGAGAAGACCGAAATTGTCCCACTGCTCGGCCTTGAAGACCGCCAGCATCGCCGGCAGCGGGATCGAGTTCACGTAGTCGCCGAACCGCGTCGAGGTGATGACGTCGAGCGAGACTTCGACGTTGTCGGACGTGAAATTGCGCAGCGAGGTCGTCAGCATTCGCACGAGGCGGTCGAAGACGATTTCGAGCATCGGCAGGCGCTCGTACGATACGAGCGCGCTGTTGATGATCGCCTGCATGCCGGACGTGCCGCCGTCGCCGCCGCCGCCCGCATCGAAGCCGAGAAGGGAGTCGATTTCGTCCTGGTTGAGCACGCGTGCCGTCGCGTCTCCGCCGCCGCCGCCCTGGTCGCCGCCGCCCTCCATGGACGCCCATTCGGCGGCCATCTTTTCTTCGTCGGACATGTTGTTCGGGTCGGCCATGGTCTTCGCCTTCTCTCGGCTCTTCTCTCGGGCGGGTTACTGGACGAGCATTTCCTTGAACAGAAGATCGTTCACGCGCGCCGGCGCTGCAGCCAACTGAACGCGCGTCAGCAGTTCCTCGCGAAGCTTCAGGAAACCGGACGAGCCGCGGAGGTCTTCCGGCCGGAGTTCGCGCAGGTAGATCTGGAAGTTGTCGACGATGCGTGGAAGGTTCGCTTCGAACACCCCGGCGTCGTCCACGCTCTTGAGCTCGACCGACAGGGTCAGCTTCAGAAACGACGTGCGCCGCCCTGCCCCGGCATTCAGGTTCACCAGCAGGTCCGGCATGTTGTAGTAGGCGATTTTCTGCGGTCCGGCCGGCTGCTCGGGTTCAACCGGGTGCTCGCCTTCGGCGTGCGCTTCCTCAGCCGGTTTCTTGCTTGAGAACAGGAAGAAATACGCGCCCGCACCGCCGCCCAGCAGGAGGACGACGGCGGCGCCGATGATGATCAACATCTTGCCGGACAGCAGCTTCTTCTTGGGCTCTGCACCGTCTGCCGGTGCGCCCTCTTCGCCGCCTTCCGTTTTCTCCTCGTCCGCCATCGCATCCTCGATCCGGCAAGGCGAATCTTGGCCGGATTTATCTAAACTTCCCGATAATGTGCCAAACGAAGGTTAACAAGGGGTTATCGGATCCTCGAAATCACATTACATATTCTATTTAAAATATTGATATAAAATATATAAACTAATTTTACTGAACCAGAATTTCCCGGAACAGAACGTCGTTGACGCGAGCCGGAGCGGCCGCGACCTTGATCCGTGACAGCAGTTCCTCGCGCAGTCTGGTCAGCCCCGCCGAGCCGCGCAGGTCGTCTGGCCGCAGTTCGCGGAGATACGTGATCATGATGTCGACGATCCGCGGCATCGCCTCTTCAAAGGCGGTGGTATCGGCTTCGACAATCTCCACCGTCGACGTGAGCTTCACGAACGCGGATCGGGCATTGGGAGGCGTGTTGAGGTTCACGAGAACGTCCGGCATCGCATAGATGGTCGTTTTCGGCGGCGGCTCGACCTTCTCCGCCTCCTCGACAGGGGCCTCGTGCTTGGGCCCGATGAAACCCAGGAAATAAGCCGCGCCGCCGCCACCGAGCAGAAGCAGGATCGGTACGATGATGATGATCAGCTTCTTGCCGGAGAGCTTCTTCTTGGGCGCTTCGCCGCCTTCACCTGCGCCCTCGCCTTCCGTTGCTGCTGCCGGTTCCGCCATCCGTCATTCCCGAAGCACGAGTCGTTCTGGCACGGAACTATGCCGGAATTATCTAAATTCCGGGCGATATTCCCACCGATTGGTTAATCTGCGGTTAGCGCGGACGCGCCTTCAGGAGCGCGCGCAAGGCCTCAAGCTCGTCGACGACGGCCTGAATGGCCGAGCGATCCGCGCCTTTGCCCGGAGACATCGCCGATACCGCAGGCGGCATCGCCGACGGTGAAGACAGCGCCATTGTCGGCAACGCGACGGTTACCGGCCTTGGCTGCGCCGGCTGCGGTGCCGGCACGGGAATCTCTGTCAGCCCGTGATCCTTGAGCAGCCGCTGGACGCCCTTGATCGTGTAGCCGTGCTTGTAGAGCAGTTCGCGGATCCGCTTGAGCAGTTCGACATCTTCCGGCCGGTAATACCGGCGCCCGCCCGCCCGCTTCAGCGGCTTGATCTGCGCGAAACGCGTTTCCCAGAAGCGAAGGACGTGCTGTGGAACGTCGAGGTCGCCGGCGACCTCGCTGATCGTTCGGAATGCCTCGGCCGATTTGCCGCCCCGTCGCAGGACGGATGCGCTTTCGGCAAAAGGCTCAGCCATCGGGCGTTAGCCCTTGTTCGGCGTCGAACCGGTCGGGGCAGCGGGCTTGGGCGCCGCCGCCGGCGCGCCGACGGCCGCGGCCGGCACCTGGCCAGCCTTGGTCATCGAACGGTTGATCTTGTTCTTGAGGACGTGCGAGGCGCGGAACACCAGTACGCGGCGCGGAAGGATCGGCACCTCTTCGCCGGTCTTCGGATTGCGGCCGACCCGCCGCCCTTTCTGGCGGACCGAAAAACTGCCGAAAGACGAAATCTTGACCGTCTCGCCGCGGGTCAACGCATCGACAATCTCGCCGAGAACGGTCTCTACGAGAGTCGCCGAGTCGTTTCGCGAAAGACCGACTTCTTGGTAAACGGCTTCCGACAGATCGGCGCGCGTGACCGTGGTCTCCGACATAACAATCCCCCGGCGAAAATGGCTTATTGGCGAAAAGCTAACGCACCCTTGTAAACCGGTCAATTACAAAGGGATGGCGGGCGGAGTTGAATCAATCCCTCGGCTTGGGGAGGCCAAATGCCCGTTTACCAGCGAATTACGCTTGCTCCCCAGGTCAGCCCGCCCCCAATGGCCTCGAGCAGAACGATCTGCCCCGGCTTGATCCGGCCATCGCCGGCCGCCTCGGCCAACGCGAGCGGGATCGACGCCGCCGACGTATTCGCATGCCGGGCAACAGTCGAGACAACATGCTCCGGCCCGAGCCCGAGCTTCTTGGCCATTCCGTCAATAATGCGCTGATTGGCCTGATGCGGCACGAGCCAGTCGACATCGGCCCCAGTCAGGCGGTTGGCGCCGAGCGCCTCTTCGACGACTTCGGCAAGCTTGACGACCGCATGGCGGAACACTTCCTGCCCGTTCATCCGCACGACGCCGACCTCGCGGTTCGAGCCCGGCCCACCGGTCACGAACAGCGCGTCCTTGTAACGGCCATCGGAATGCAGGTGGCACGACAGGATCCCGCGCCCCTTGTCCGCCGGCACCTGCTCGGCCCGCAGGACAACCGCTCCGGCTCCGTCGCCGAAAAGCACGCAAGTTGTCCGGTCCTGCCAGTCAAGGATGCGGGTGAAGGTCTCGGCACCGATAACCAATGCCGTATCGACCTGACCCGAGCGGATGAAGTTGTCTGCAATCGAGATCGCATAGACGAAACCCGAGCAGACGGCCTGGACGTCGAACGCAAAGCCGTGACCGTTCATGCCGAGCTTCGCCTGAACTGTGGTCGCCGTCGCCGGAAATGTGTTGTCGGGCGTTGTCGTCGCAACGATGACGAGGTCGACCTTCTCCGGGCCGATTCCGGCCTGCGCGAGCGCCCGTTTGGCGGCCTCCGTCGCAAGATCGGATGTCCGTTCGTCCTCGGCGGCGATGTGCCGCTGCCGGATGCCGGTACGCGCCACAATCCATTCGTCCGACGTCTCGACGCGCTTGGAAAGCGCCTCGTTCGTCACGACATTCGCCGGGAGATAGGCACCGGTGCCGCAGACAACGGCGCGACGGACGGTTGCGGCAGTGCCGGTCGGATTCGCCATCGTGTCAGCCTGTCACTGCTTCGTTGGTGGGCGGGGGCGCCAGATGGGCCAGTTCGTCCCGGATCTTGTCGTTGAGGCGATGGGTGATCATGTCGATCGCGACACCCAGCGCATTGGCAAAGCCGAGCGAATCCGTCCCGCCGTGGCTCTTCACGACGATCCCGTTCAGGCCGACGAACATGGCGCCGTTGTACCGGCGCGGATCGGTGCGCAGCCGGACCTTGTTCAGCGCAGACTTCGCGAGCAGGTAGCCGATTTTCGCGAATGTCGACGAAGAGAAGGCGCCGCGCAGGAAGCCGGAATAAAGCTTTGCCGTCCCCTCCGCGATCTTGAGCGCGATGTTTCCGGTGAAGCCGTCGGTCACGACGACATCGACCGTTCCTGCCGGGACGTCGTCGCCCTCGACAAATCCGTGGAAGCGGATCGGCAGGTGCGTTTCGCGCAGCCACGCTGCGGCCGCACGCAGTTCCTCGTGCCCCTTCATTTCCTCCGAGCCGACATTCAGCAGCCCGACGCTCGGCTGGGCGAGGCCAAGCACGGCGCGGGCGAACACCTCGCCCATGATCGCGAACTGCACGAGGTTGTTGGTGTCGCACTGGACGTTGGCGCCAAGGTCGAGCATGACGCTCTCGCCGCGCGTCGTGGGAAACAGCGACGCGATCGCGGGCCGGTCGATGCCCGGCAATGTCTTCAGGACAAACTTCGCCATCGCCATCAGCGCGCCGGTGTTGCCGGCCGAGACGACACCCGATGCCTCGCCATCGCGCACGGCATCGATCGCCAGACGCATGCTGGACTTGCGGCCCGCGCGAAGCGCAACGGCCGGCTTCGCATCGCCGGATACGAACTCGGATGTGTGCGAGACGCGCGCCGATCTCTTGAGATAGCGCGTCTGCGCGATCAACGGGTTCAGCTGCGCCTCGTCGCCGAAGAGCAGGAATTCGACGGAAGGGTGGCGCTCCTGCGCCGTATCGCACCCGGCAACAACCATGTCGGGGGCCTTGTCGCCCCCCATGGCGTCGACAGACAGAACAAGCCGCTGGCTCAAAGGCGCCCGCCCCCGCCCCGGCGGCCCGGCAGCGGCTTAGCCCTGCGCCGGTTCGGACGCGACAACCTCGCGCCCGTCATAAAAGCCGCACGCGCCGCAGATATGGTGCGGGCGCTTCATTTCACCGCAATTCGGGCACTCGGCGTACGCGTTTGCCGCGAGCGCGTGATGCGAGCGGCGCATGTTGCGACGCGAGGGGGAAACCTTCTTCTTCGGAACAGCCATGACACAACCTCGTGCGGGAGTCGCGGCGCCGGGCGCGCGACCCTGGAAAAGCGAAACGCCGTCTGGAATTCAGGCGCCTAGATAGACAATTCCGGCCCAGCGCTCAAGCGTTCTTTCACACCGGACGAGGCTATTTTTCCTTTTTCAGGCGGGCCTGAAGGTCGGCAAACGGTCGGGTGCGCCCCTCCGGCAATGGCTTGGCCTCAGGCTCGTCCTCTGCACCCCAGCGCGCCTGGAACGTCGCCCCGGCCGCACGCGGATAGGGGTCGAGCGAAACGGCCAATTCCTGCGCAACGAGTTCACCCAGATCGAGCGGACCATCCGGAAGCGCCTCTTCAAGCTCGGCATCCGGGTCGATCGCATCGGCATCGATTTCCCCGGCCTCGTCGACCGGAAGCGGTTTCAGATCCTCGGCCGGCACGAAGAGCGTCACAAAGTCGGCCTCTACATCCTGCACGACCGGAACGAGCGAGACGACGCAGGCCTGCGAAACTTCCGCGGACAGTTGCCCTTCGACCCGAACGGCGCGTCCGCCGCGAACGCGGCGGATCGAAAGGTCAGCCTCAAGCCGCCGGATTTCGAGGATACCGAAGCGTGCCGCGAGCGCGGCACATTCCTGTGCGTTGGCGGACACGCGCTGGCGGACATCGCGATCGCGCAACGCGTCCAGCGCAAATGGACGTGAAAATTCGCTCATCGCGAAAACTCCGGTTCTGGAAATTCGATCTTCCCGTCCACCAAGGCCGCAAGCGGTTGGCTTGCAAGTGCCGCCACCGCAGCCCGCACATATCCGGCCATGGCCGCCAGCACCTGGGAATCAACGCCCGCAGCGGTCGCATAAAGATTGCGCGCAAGAGCCTGGCACAGCCCCTCGTCACCTTCGGCGGCGGCCGCCGCCTCGTAGACGGCCGCTCGACCGTAGAGTGCCTGCGCCATCTGCTTGACGCGCCGCGACACGCCCATGTCGCCCACGCCAAGTTCGCGAACGGAGCGGTCCATGTCCTCGACGAACGCATCGACGACAAGTTGGGCAATCGCCGCGGCGCGCGCGTCGTCTTCCCGCTTCAGCCGATTGAGGACGAGAAAGACGTGGAGCGCGATCGAGTCAAAGCGGCCATCGAGCGAATCGGGCACGCCGAGTTTCGAATAGAGGGCGGGATGGCGCGCCTGCCCGACCAGCGCCACGTAGAGCCGTTGCGCGCCCGCATCGAACGGATCGCGCCCGAACAGCTTCGAAAGCAGCATTGCTCACCCTTTTGCCGACGGCCTGCCGCCGCCCGGTTGACAGACGCACGTCCCCGGCCCAACTTCCAGCCAAACATGTGGGGCAATCGGGCCCGGAGATCAACGGCGATGCGCGCAAGGGCTGGAATAGCTGTCGGAATCGTGGCGCTGGCAATGGCGCTGGGCGGCTGCGAATTCGGCTTCACCGACACGCGCGGCTACGTCCCGGATGAGGACCTGCTGTCCCGCCTCGAACCGGGCCGCCAGACCCGCGACGAAGTCCAGCAGCTCCTTGGTTCGCCGGCCTCCCAAGGGGTCTTCGATGC
Organism: Rhodospirillales bacterium; assembly: GCA_016794025.1. Taxonomy (GTDB): domain Bacteria; phylum Pseudomonadota; class Alphaproteobacteria; order CACIAM-22H2; family CACIAM-22H2; genus Tagaea. The sequence goes on from JAEUKX010000029.1 coordinate 29,658, forward strand.
GGACCAGAGCTGGTATTACATCATGCGCAAGACGCACCAGTTCGCGTTCCTGAAGCCGGAAGTCCTCGACCAGCGCGTAGTCGTGGTCCATTTCGACGGCGGCGGCACGCTGCGAGACGTGCGTCGCTACAGCCTCCAGGACGGGATGATCGTCGATCCGGTCACGCGCGAGACCCCGTCGCCGGGACGCGAGCTGACGTTCCTCGAGCAGCTCTTCGGGAATTTCGGCAAGTTCAACAAGCTGCCAGGTACGACGAGTTCGAGCGGCGGCTCCTGAAGAACCGCACGGCGTGAACGAAAAAGGCCCCGGACTTCCGTCCGGGGCCTTCGTCTTCCGGGAGAAACCTCCCCCTCCCGATCAGTGGCCGCCGGCCAGGATCGCGAGGAGAAGGATCGCCACGATGTTGATGATCTTGATCATCGGGTTCACCGCGGGGCCGGCCGTATCCTTGTACGGATCGCCGACCGTGTCGCCGGTCACCGCCGCCTTGTGGGCATCGGATCCCTTGCCGCCGTAGTGGCCTTCCTCGATGTACTTCTTCGCGTTGTCCCAGGCGCCGCCGCCCGAGGTCATCGAGATGGCGACGAAAAGGCCCGTCACGATCGTCCCCAGCAGCATCGCGCCCATGGAGGCGAACGCCTCGGCCTGGCCGGCGATCATGCGGATGACGACGTACAGCACGACGGGCGCCAGCACCGGCAGCAGCGACGGCACGATCATCTCCTTGATCGCTGCCCCCGTGAGCATGTCGACGGCCCGGCCGTAGTCGGGCTTGCCCGTCCCCGCCATGATTCCGGGGATCTCGCGGAACTGGCGGCGCACTTCCTCGACCACCGAACCGGCAGCCTTGCCGACGGCCGTCATGCCCATCGCCCCGAACAGGAACGGCAGCGAGCCGCCCACGAACAGGCCGACGACCACGTACGGGTTCGTCAGGCTGAAGTTGACGCTGTCCGCGATCGCCGGGAACAGGCGCTTCAGGTCGTAGATGTAGGCCGCGAAAAGGACGACCGCCGCAAGGCCGGCAGACCCGATCGCATAGCCCTTCGTGACCGCCTTGGTCGTGTTGCCCACCGCGTCGAGCGCGTCGGTGAACTTGCGCACGTCCTTGGGCAGGCCCGACATCTCGGCGATGCCGCCGGCGTTGTCGGTCACGGGGCCGTAGGCGTCGAGCGCCACGATGATGCCGGCAAGCGCCAGCATCGTCGTCGCGGCGATGCCGATCCCGTAAAGACCGCCCGTCAGGTAGGACACGAGAATGCCCGCACAGATCACGACGACCGGCAGGAACGTCGATTCCAGCGAGATCGCGAGCCCCTGGATGACGTTCGTGCCGTGACCCGTCTGCGAGGCCGCAGCGACCGAGCGGACCGGACGATAGTCCGTGCCGGTGTAGTACTCGGTGATCCAGACCAGCAGGGCCGTGACCGCCATGCCGACGAGCGAGCAGATGAACATGCCGTAGCCCGTCGAATCGCCCACCTTCGTGTCGAAGCCGACATACTGCTTCGTGACGAAGAAGATCAGGACGACCGAAACGACGCCCGTCACGATCAGCGCCTTGTAGAGCGCCTTCATGATGTTGCCGTCAGCGCCGAGCTTGACGAAGAAGGTGCCCGCAACCGAGGCCGCGATGCACACGCCCGCGATCAGCAGCGGGTACATCATCATCGTCAATGTCTGTTCGCCGGTGAAGAAGATCGTGGCAAGCAGCATCGTGGCGACGACCGTCACTGCGTACGTCTCGAAAAGGTCGGCCGCCATGCCGGCGCAGTCGCCGACATTGTCGCCCACGTTGTCGGCGATCACGGCCGGGTTGCGCGGATCATCCTCGGGGATACCCGCCTCGACCTTGCCGACGAGATCGGCGCCGACGTCCGCACCCTTCGTGAAGATGCCGCCGCCCAGGCGCGCGAAGATCGAAATCAGCGAAGCGCCGAAGGAAAGGGCCACAAGCGCCTCGACCGTTGCGGCCGAAGTAGCGCCCTTCCATGCGCCGAGGATCCCGAAGTAGCCGGCAACGCCAAGGATGCCGAGCCCCACGACCAGCAGGCCCGTGATCGCGCCCGCGCGGAACGCGACGTCGAGCGCCGGCTGCAGGCCGCCGCGCGCGGCTTCCGCCGTACGAACGTTGGCGCGGACCGACACGTTCATGCCGATGTAACCGGTGGCGCCGGAAAGAACGGCACCGACCACGAAGCCGAGCGCCACGTGGATGCCCAGCGTGAACGCGAGGATGAGCGCCACGATGACGCCCACGATCGCGATCGTGCGGTACTGGCGGTTGAGATAGGCGCCAGCGCCTTCGGCGATGGCGGCGGCGATCTTCTGCATGGTTTCGTTGCCCGCAGAAACACCGACGACCTGGCGGTAGGTCACGATCCCGTAAAGGATCGCGAGGACACCGCACGCGATGATGAGCCAATACGCGCCTGACATGAGATCCGGTCCTCTATTTATCTTTTAGGTTCAATGCGTTCCTTCGGGACTCGCACACGCGCGCCCGAAAAGCGGCCGGAACATGCCAGATGGCCCCCCTTCGCGCAAGCTTTGCGCAGGCGCGGCGAAGCGCCATATTTCCTCTGTGTTTCAAGGCGCTGGGGGTGCACCGTGGGGATATTGATCGTCGGCATCGTGCTTTTTGTCGGAACCCACCTTCTGACAACCCGTCGCGCGATGCGTGCCCGGCTGATCGGCCGACTGGGTGCGAACGGCTACAAGGGGCTCTATTCGATGCTCGCGATGGCCGGCTTCGTCCTGCTCATCGTCGGCTTCGGTCGATACCGGGAGGCCGGGTTTATCGAGATCTGGGCTCCGCCGCGCTGGCTCACCCACGTGTCGTTCGCGCTTCTCCTGCCCGTCTTCCCGCTCCTGATCGCCGCGAAGCGGGCCTGCTGGATAACGGCGACGACGCGCCATCCGATGATGCTGGCGGTCAAGCTGTGGGCGCTTGCCCATCTGCTCGTGAATGGCGATCTCGGTTCGATCCTGCTGTTCGGGAGCCTGCTTCTCTGGGCCGGCTACGCCCGCGGCACGATGCGCGACCGCGAGTCGGCCGAGGGCGCGGCGCCGGCCCCGGCGGCCCCGTTTGGAAAGGTCGACGTCATGGCCTTGGCCGGCGGGCTCGCGCTCTACGCCGTCTTTGCGAAATACCTGCACCCGTTGCTGATCGGCGTGCCTGTCGTTGGCGTCTAGACCGGCTTCCGGCGCGAGATCGCCCAAAGCCAGACAAGGGTCCCAATCGACGCGACGACGACGGGCAGCGCGCCGGTATTCATGGCCGACCAGCCGACGCTGTTCTGCAGCCAGCCCGCCGCGGCGGCGGCTGCCGACACCGTGCCGAACACGAGGAAATCGTTTGCCGCCTGAACCTTTGCCTTCTCGGCGGGCGCATAGGTCTGCGTCAGCAGCGACGTCGCCCCGACATAGAGGAAGTTCCAGCCAAGGCCGAGAACCGCCAGACCGACATAGAAGTGCCAGAACTCGATGCCGGACAGCGCAATGAGCGAGCAAAGGCCAAGCAGCGCAGCCCCCGCCATCATCATGTTCAGCAGGCCAAATCGCGCGATCAGGGCCCCGGTGAAGAATGACGGGGCAAACATTGCAAGCGCGTGCGCCTGGATCGTGCGGGCCGCATCATCGAACGTGAAACCGCAGGCGATCATCGCCAGCGGCGTCGCGTTCATCAGGAGCGACATCGTCCCGTAGGCAACGACGCCGGAGAAGACGGCGACTGCCGCCTTCGGCTGGGCAAGGATCACCGGAAGCGGCCGGCCGACGGCCGCTCGCTCCGCTTCGGCAGGAACCGGAATGTCGACGAATTGGACGACGGCCAGTGCCACGACGGCGGCAAGCGACACGGCGACAAACGATCCGGCAAAGGCCACCGGGGCGAACAGATCGTGCGTATGTCTGGCGAGCTCGGGGCCGAGAATGGCCGCCAGCACGCCGCCCGCAATGACGAGGCTGATCGCGCGGCTGCGCGAACTTTCCGGAAGGCCGTCCGCCGCCGCGAAACGGTAGAAGAGCGCGAACCCGTTATAGACGCCGTTCACGACGCATCCGAGGCAGAAAAGCTCGAACGATCCGGCGAATACGCCAGCAGCACAGATCGCCTGCCCGACGATTCCAAAGCAGGCGCCGAGCGAGAATCCGGCCCGGCGGCCAAACCGTCGCATGAAGAACGATGCCGGAAACGTCGTAAGCATGGTCGCAAGCTGCATGATGCCGACCGGGAGCGTCGCGAACGCCTTGTTCTCGGCGAGCGTCTGCCCGACGAGCGCCGCCTCGGCGATCATCGTCGTCTGCCCGATGGTCATCAGGGCCTGCGCGATCGCCAGAACGACCACGTTCCTTTGCCGCCAGATGCCGCGCGGGCGGTCTGCTTCAACCGACATTTTCCGGATCTCCGTCAGCCGCTGATGCGGCGCTCAAGGACGCGTTCGAAGACGATGTCCTCGACGATATCGCTCTTGCCGAGCACCTTCGCGCAGGATGCAAGCATCCGCTTCTTCGCCCGCTCCTGGTCGAAATGGTCGCCGCGCTGGGCGACGTCGTTCAGATCGTAGACGAAGGCGTTCTGCAGGCGATCCATCGAGTTCTTCACTGTCTCGACATCTTCCTTGCGCGCTAGGCGAAGCTTGATGAGCAGCGCGTAGTGCCGCTTGATCTCCCCGCCCTGAATCGCGGTGACCAGCATCCGCGGCAGGAAGATCTCGGCGCCAGGATCGTCGACGACGGGCCCGGATGGTGGCTTGGGATCTTCCGCACGCGCAGCTGGCCCGATCAGGCAAAGAAGAATCGCAAGTGCCGCCGCTATCCGCATGGCGGGAATATGGCGCAGCATCAGTAGTGCGTAAAGCCCGTGCGCGCCATACGCAGGATTCCGCCCTGGCGGTCCTCGACCAGAACGATCGGCGCACCGGCATGAATATGTCCAATCCGCGCTACCGGAACGCCGCCGGCGCGCGCGGCTTTCAGCACCTTTGCGCGGGCGGCGGGCGCCGCGGTGAACAGGAGTTCGTAGTCGTCTCCCCCGGAGATGGCCAACTTCCGCAGTGCGGGCCGTGCCGAAATCGCTGCGGTGGCGGCTTGCGAGAATGGCACGGCATCAAGCTCGATCGTGGCGCCGGCCTTCGACGCCGAACAGATATGCCCCAGATCGGCCACCAGCCCGTCCGATACGTCCATGCACGCACTTGCCACGCCGACAAGGGCGCGCCCCAGAGCCAGCCGGGGCTGCGGAACCCGGTAGCGCGCCAGCAGCATCCGGCGATGCTTCCCCGCGAGATGCGGCAATTCCCTGCGGGCAACGAGCAAGCCAATCGCACCGTCGCCGATGCTGCCCGACACCCAAACATCGTCCCCCGGCCGCGCGCCCGCCCGAAGAAGCATCCCGCCGCGGCGGACCTTGCCCAGCGCCGTGATCGACAGCGTCAAAGGGCCCGGAGTGCCCGTACTGTCGCCGCCGAGAAGCGGCACGCCAAATTCCTTGCCGTCGGCCGCAAGTCCACGCGCGAAGGCATCCATCCGGGCATCCGTCCAGCTCCGCGGCCTTGCGACCGAAAGGAAATAGCCGATCGGCCGGGCGCCCTTCGCGGCGACATCGGACAGGTTCGTGCGCAGCGCCTTGCGCGCGATATCCGCAGGCGGGTCGCGGTCTAGGAAATGCACACCGGCCACGAGCGCATCGGTCGTCACGACCAGCTCATCGCGCGAGGAAAGCCGCAGCCTCGCCGCGTCGTCGCGCAGGCCAAGGGCTGCCGGATCGCCGCGGGTAAGCGGCACGTAAAGGGCGGCGATCGTATCGAACTCGCCGCGTGCCATGGATCAGGCCCTTCCCGCCATCTCCTGGGGGCGGCGGTCCTTGGCGATCCGGTCGAGCACCCCGTTCACGAAACCCGCTTCCTTGGCCGCATCGAAGGCGAGCGATACGTCCACATAGGCGGATATCGTGGCGCGCGCGGGCACGTCGCCGCGCACGAGGATTTCGTACGCGCCTGCGCGAAGGATTGCGCGGATGACGGGATCGATGCGCGCCAGCGTCCAGCCGCGGGCCAGCGCGGGCTCGATCATTGCGTCGATCTCGGGCTTGCGGGACCACGCCCCCTCGACGATATCGGCAAAAAAGGCGGGCTCGGCCTCCGGCCAGTCAGGTCCGCCGAAGCCCTGCTTCAGACGGAAACGCTTGAACTGCTCGACGACACGCTGCGGGTCCTCGGCCGCGAACTCGACCTGATAGAGCGCCTGGACTGCCGCAAGACGCGACGTCGTTCGCCCGTTGCGGCTTGCCGCGTTCATGCCGGCAGCCGCAGGCTGCGGCGCAGCGCAATCATGGCGAGCGCCGCCTGTGCCGCGCCGGCGCCCTTGTCGCCTTCGCTTCGCCGTGCGCGCGCCCAAGCCTGCGTCATGTTCTCGACGGTGAGGATGCCGTACCCGATGGCAAGACCGCGCTGGACCGCCAGATCCTGCAACCCGCGCGCGCTCTCGCCGCATACATAGTCGTAGTGCGACGTCTCGCCGCGAATAACCGCGCCAAGCGCCACGTAGCCGTCGTAGGCAAGAACGCCCGGAACGCCGCGCCCGGCCATATCGGCCATTGAAATCGCGCCGGGGATCTCGAACGCGCCCGGCACGGCGATGCGCTCTGCCGTGCCGCCGACCGCGTCGATCGCGGCGAGCGCGCCAGCCGCAAGCTCGTCAGCGATATCGGCATAGAACCGCGCCTCGACGATCAGGAGGCGCGGCGGCGCGCCGGCAAAATCGGCCTTTACAGGAGCCGTGAAGTCAGCGCGTCCGAACATCGATTGCCTTGTGCCCCACCACGTTCAGTCCATATCCCTCGACGCCGACGATCGAGCGCCGTGCGTTCGAAACGAGAATCATGTCGCGGACGCCGAGATCGAGGAGGATCTGGGCGCCGATGCCATAGTCGCGAAGTTCGCCGGACGATGCCGGCTCCCTGCCCTTTGCCGGCTGGACCGTGCCCGCGCCGTTGCCAAGCCGCGCCCGTACGCGATCCGAAAGGCTGGTCGCGCGGGGCTCGCGCAGAAGCACGACGACTCCCCGGCCCGCATCGCCGATCGTGCGCATCGCCGACTGCAGCGAGCCGGCACGCCCAAGCGAATGGTCGCCCAGAACGTCGTCCAGCACGTTCAGCGCATGCATGCGCACGAGAACCGGGTCGGAGCCCCCGATGTCGCCCTTCACCAGCGCGATGTGCTCGGCATAGGCAGCCCGGTTGACGTAGACGACCATCTTCCACGTGCCGCCGAAGTCGCTTTCGAACGTCGTCTCGAGGACGCGATCGACGATGCGATCATGCTTGCGGCGGAACGCGATGAGGTCCGCGATGGTCGCGACTTTGAGACCGTGGAGCTGGGCGAAGCGCACGAGGTCGGGCAGACGCGCCATCGTGCCGTCGTCGTTCATGATCTCGCAGATGACGCCGGCCGGAATGAGACCGGCCATGCGCGCGATGTCGACCGCCGCCTCGGTATGGCCCGCGCGAACGAGAGTCCCGCCGTCGCGCGCGACAAGCGGGAAGACATGGCCGGGGCTGACGATGTCGCGCGCACCTTTCGACGGATCGATGGCGACCTGGATCGTTCGCGCACGGTCGGCTGCCGATATGCCGGTGGAGATGCCCTCGCGCGCCTCGATCGAGACGGTGAATGCCGTCTGATGGCGGGAAGCGTTGTCGGCACTCATGAGCTTCAGGCCAAGCGTCTCGCAACGCTCGCGCGTCATGGCGAGGCAAATGAGCCCGCGACCGTGCTTCGCCATGAAGTTGATCGCTTCCGGCGTGGCGAACTGCGCCGGGATCACGAGGTCGCCCTCGTTCTCGCGGTCCTCGTCGTCGACAAGGATGAACATCCGGCCGTTGCGCGCGTCCTCCACGATCTCGTCGATCGAGGAAAGAAACGCGACATCGACCTTGCCGGTCTCGATGATCCCGGCCTGCCGGTTGGTTGGTTTGAAGGCCACGAAAGCTCTCAGTTGCGTCCCAAGATGCGGGCAACATAGCGTGCAAGCGCGTCGACTTCCATGTTGACGCGGCTGCCCGGCACCGTTTGGCCCAGCGTCGTCGCCGACCATGTATGGGGTATGACGTTGATCCCGAAGCAAGCCGTGCCTCCGGGGCGGTCCTCGACCTCGTTCACGGTCAGCGAAATCCCGTCGACGGCCACGGACCCTTTCGGAGCCAGATAGCGGGCGAAGGGCGCCGGCGCTTCGAAGACGAGACGGTGCGATCCCTGCTCGGGCGCGATCGAGACAAGCGTCGCCGTGCAGTCGACATGCCCGGAAACGATATGCCCCCCGAGCTCGTCGCCCACACGCAAGGACGGCTCGAGGTTGACCGCAGTGCCGACACGCCAACCGCCCAGCGTCGTCTTCGAGAGCGTCTCGGCCGAGGCTTCGACGGCGAACCAGCCCGGCCCTTTGTCAATCGCCGTCAGGCAGCAGCCCGAACAGGCGATCGACGCGCCGATTGCGAAACGAGAGGTATCGAGCGCGGTCTCGATCTCGATGCGCGTATCCGCCTGCTTCGAGGCAGGAACGAGCGCGCGCACGCGCGCCCTGTCGACGATGATTCCGGTGAACATGGCGCGCAACTTAGGGGGATCGGCCCCATGTTTCCAGTACGTCTTCGCCGCACCGCGATACTTCGAGCAGCGAATAGCGCGGAGCGTCGGCCAATCTTTCGATGCCAAGGCCTGCCACCGCCGGAACCGCATCCCCGCCCAGGGCGACGCCCGCCGTGAACCGCACGATCCGGTCGACAAGCCCGGCACGCAGGAACGCCGCGGCGAGATGCCCCCCTCCTTCGAGCAGAACGCGCGTAATGCCGCGCTTTCCCAATGCGCGGACGATGTCCAGCGGTGCCAGATGGCCTGTCGCGGGATCCGCCGGAAGACGGACAAGTTCGACGCCGTTCTCGGCAAGAACCCCCGCACGCGCCGGGTCGGCGTCATTGCGTGCGAAAATCCAGGCCGGATGCTCGCGCGCCGTGCGCGCAAGCTTTGCCGTCAATGGTACGCGCAAACGTCCATCGATGACCACACGTACCCGCCGCGCCGCCTCGAAGCCGGGCAGCCGCACGTCGAGCATCGGATCGTCCGCGATGGCCGTGCCCGACCCGACAAGGATTGCGTCGTGCGTGGCACGCATCGAATGGGCAAGTCCGCGCGAAGCCTCGCCGGTTATCCAGCGGCTTTCGCCTCGGCTTGTGGCAATCCGCCCGTCGAGCGACGCCGCGATCTTCAGTGTCACGAGCGGGCGCCCTTCGCGCACGAGCAGAAAAAAGCCTGCGTTGACCGCGTCTGCTTCCGCCCGCATCAGGCCGATCCCGACGGAAATGCCAGCGGCACGAAGCCTCTCAAGGCCTTGGCCGGACACACGCGGATCGGGGTCTTCGGTCGCCGCGACCACACGCACGATGCCGGCGGCAACGAGCGCCTCGGCACAGGGCGGCGTCCGACCGTGGTGGCTGCACGGCTCGAGACTTACATAGGCCGTGGCGCCTCTTGCCGCGGCGCCTGCGCGCCGAAGGGCTTCCGTCTCCGCATGCGGCCGCCCGCCGGCCTGGGTCCAGCCGCGGCCGACAACACGCCCATCGCGTACAAGCACGCAGCCGACCGAAGGGTTTGGCCAGGTCGAACCAAGGCCCCGCCGCGCCAACGCCAGCGCGGCGGCCATGTGGGCCCGGTCGGCCTCACTCGTCGGAATCGCCACCAAGCTTGCCGACGAAATCTTCGAAGTCCTTCGCTTCCCGGAAATTCTTGTAGACGGATGCGAAGCGGATATAGGCGACGTGATCGAGCGTCCGCAAAGCGTCCATCACCATTTCGCCGACGACCGTCGAAGGGATTTCGCTTTCGCCCAGGCTCTCGAGCCGGCGCTGGATGCCGGAGACGATCCGCTCGACCCGATCGTGCTCGACCGGCCGCTTGCGAACGGCATGCATGAGCGAGCGCAGGATCTTCTCGCGATCGAACGGCTCCTTGACGCCGTTCTTCTTGACGATCGTCAGTTCGCGCAACTGCACGCGCTCGAACGTCGTGAAGCGGGAACCGCAGGACGGGCAGAAGCGCCGTCGACGGATCGCCGAACCGTCCTCGGTCGGACGGGAATCCTTCACCTGTGTGTCTTCGTGACCGCAGAACGGACAGCGCATTTTGGGAGCTTTCCCTTCTTATTCGTTCTCAGAGTCCGCGATAGATCGGAAAGCGGCGCGTCAACTCGCCGACCTTCGCGCGCACGGCAGCCTCGACCGCCGCGTTGTCGCCGCTGTTCGAGTTCGCAAGTCCGTTCAGCGTCTCGGCGATGAGGTCGGCGACCGTGCGGAATTCGGCCTGACCGAATCCGCGCGTCGTGCCGGCAGGCGTTCCCAGACGCACGCCCGAAGTGACCATCGGCTTCTCCGGATCGGCCGGGATGCCGTTCTTGTTGCAGGTCAGTCCTGCCCGCTCGAGGCTCTTTTCGGCAATGTTGCCCGTGAGCTTCTTGGGCCGCAGATCGACAAGCAAGAGATGGCTGTCGGTCCCGCCGGACACGATCGCAAGGCCGTGTTCGACAAGGCGCGCGGCAAGTGCGCGGGCGTTTTCGACGACCCGCGCGGCATAGGTCCGGAATTCCGGCTTGAGCGCCTCGCCGAACGCGACTGCCTTGGCGGCAATGACGTGCATCAGCGGGCCACCCTGTAGGCCGGGGAAAACCGAAGAATTGATCTTCTTGCCCAGATCCTCGTCCATCGAAAGGATCATGCCGCCGCGCGGGCCGCGCAGCGTCTTGTGCGTCGTCGTCGTCACCACATGTGCGTGCGGCAGCGGGTTCGGATAGGCGCCACCCGCGACCAGTCCGGCGTAGTGCGCCATGTCGACCATGAGAAAGGCACCGATCTTGTCGGCAACCGCGCGGAAGCGGGCGAAATCGATCTGGCGCGAGTAGGCCGACCCGCCGGCAATGATGAGCTTGGGGCGGGTCTCGAGGGCCTTCGCCTCCATCGCGTCATAGTCGATCAGCTGGTTGTCGGCACGCACGCCATAGGAGACCGGCTTGAACCACTTGCCCGACTGGTTTGCCGGCGCGCCGTGCGTCAGGTGGCCGCCCTCGGCCAGCGACATGCCCATGAACGTGTCGCCCGGCTGCAGCAGCGCGAAAAATACCGCCTGGTTCGCCTGCGCGCCGGAGTGCGGCTGGACGTTCGCGAAATTGCACCCGAACAGCTTCTTCGCGCGCGCAATGGCAAGCGCCTCGGCCTCGTCGACAAATTCGCAGCCGCCGTAGTAGCGGCGCCCCGGATATCCTTCCGCGTACTTGTTCGTCAATACCGAGCCCTGTGCCTCCAGGACTGCACGGCTCACGATATTTTCAGACGCGATCAGCTCGATCTGGTCCTGCTGCCGACCGAGTTCGCGGTCGATCGCCGCACGCAGGTCGGGATCGGCATCCTTGAGGCTCGTTCCGAAAAAACGCTGGGCGAAATCGGATTCAACGGCGCGGACGGGTTCGGCTGGCGACATCGGCAGGAGTTCCTTCGGCGTTTCGTAATCGCGTCAGCCGAGCTTGGCGACGCGGGCAATGTGTCTTCCGCCGCCGAACTTGGTCGACAGGAAGACGTTGAGGCAGGCGCGCGCGACCTCGGGACCGATCACGCGCGCACCGAGCACCAGAACGTTGGCGTCGTTGTGTTCCCGGCAAAGCCGCGCGGTCGTCTCGTCATGACAGAGGGCGGCGCGGATATGCTTGTGGCGGTTGGCCGCGATCGAGATGCCGATGCCGGTTCCGCAGATGAGAATGCCGCGCGCTGCACGACCGTCCTTGAGCGCTGCGGCGAGACGATCGGCATAGTCCGGATAGTCGACACTGTCGGCAGAGTTGGTTCCGAGATCGACGGCCGAAAGGCCGGCCGCCACCAAGTCCTTGACCAGCAAGGCTTTGAGTTCGACGCCACCGTGATCGGCGGCAAGGGCAACGGTCTGGGTCATCGTGGCGCGGACGCTACCATATCTCGTCTCGACGCGACAATTGGGCCCCAAGGCGTTGCGATTTTTGCGTTTTCGGGAACTCAGCCGCCATCCGGCCGATGCCGGCGCAACGCGGCTTCCAGTTTGCGCCGTGCATTCGCCCGCAACAGGGCCTCGCCGCCATTCGACGGCCCCACGATCGAGACCTCCAGACCGGTCGCCGTATCGATTGCCGTGACCTTCACGAACGCGCCGACGCGATGGAATTCGAACAGAATTTCACGGGCCATGGCTTGCGGCTTCGGCGAGGTTCCGATGGTCGTCATTCAAGCACGGCGCGCGCCTTGTCGGGGTAATATTTTAAGTCTAAAACAATTCGATGGAGACAGCGCCCTTCACCGTCGAACGTCAGATCCGCTTCAGCCATACCGATCCGGCAGGAATTGTCTATTTCCCGAACTATTTCGATTTCTGCAACGGCGTGATGGAGGACTGGTACACGAACCATCTCGGCATCGACTATGCCCGCCTGATCTTCGAGCAGCGCCGTGCCACGCCGATCGTCCACGCCGAATGCGACTTCTACGTACCGTCCAAGATGGGCGAGCGCCTGTTCTTCACGCTCCTGCTCGGCAAGGTCGGCAGATCGTCGATCGACATCCGGATCTACGGCCACGCGGCCGGTATCCTTCGGCTGGAAGCCCGGATCGTCACCGTCTACATGGATCTTGACCGCCAGAAGTCCGAAGTCGTGCCCGGCGCGATCCGGGACCTTTTCAATGCCTATCAGAACGCCTGCGCGGGATGGATACCGCCCGCCCGGCCCGGAGCCGCAGCATGAACCGCGCATTGCTTCCCGAAGGATGGGACGCGCCCAAGGGTTACGCCAACGCCATCGCCGCGCGTGGTACGCAGATCTACGTCGCCGGACAGATCGGCTGGAATCCGGCGAACTCGAGCTTCGAAAGTGACGACTTCGTGGTGCAGACGCGCCAGGCTCTCGCGAACATCGTCGCCGTCCTGCGCGCAGGCGGTGCCGGTCCGGAGCATGTCGTGCGGCTGACCTGGTTTGTCGTGGACAAGGCCGAATATGCCGCGCGCCTGCGTGACATCGGCACGGCCTACCGCGAGACGATGGGCCGGAACTTCCCTGCGATGACGCTCGTCGAGGTCAAGTCGCTGCTCGAGCCGAGGGCGCGCGTGGAGATCGAGGCTACCGCCGTCGTGCCAGACTGACCGCTCGCCTTCGCGCGCCGTCACCCTATAATCAAGCTCGCCGCCCAGACACCGAACGGATAGGTCAAATGAGCAACTCCGCAAAGTCCGCCGCCAAAGCCGAATTCAAGTGGGAAGATCCGTTCCTGATGGACGCGGACCTCTCCGAGGACGAGCGGATGATCCGCGACGCGGCGCGCGAATTCTGCGAAGGCAAGCTCATGCCGCGCATCCAGAAGGCCTTCCGCGAGGAAACCACGGACCGCGGCATTTTCCGCGAGCTCGGCGAAATGGGTTTCCTCGGCTCGACGATCGAGGGCTATGGCTGCGCCGGCACCTCTTACGTCGCCTACGGTCTTATCGCGCGCGAGGTCGAGCGCATCGACAGCGGCTACCGCTCGATGATGAGCGTGCAGTCCTCGCTCGTCATGCATCCGATCCACGCTTACGGCAGCGAAGCCCAGCGCCAGAAATATCTTCCGAAGCTGGCGACCGGCGAATGGATCGGCTGCTTCGGCCTGACGGAGCCCGATTACGGCTCGGATCCCGGCGGCATGGTGACCCGCGCCAAGAAGACAAAGGATGGCTACGTTCTGAACGGCGCCAAGATGTGGATTTCCAACGCGCCCATCGCGGACGTCTTCGTGGTCTGGGCAAAGGACGACGCCGGCGATATCCGCGGTTTCGTTCTCGAAAAGGGTACGAAAGGTCTGTCGGCCCCGAAGATCGAGGGCAAGTTTTCCCTGCGTGCGTCGATCACGGGCGAGATCGTGATGGATGACGTGCATGTGGGCGAGGACGCGCTGCTCCCGAACGTGAAGGGCCTGAAGGGTCCGTTCGGCTGCCTCAACCGCGCGCGCTTCGGCATCGCTTGGGGCGCGCTGGGTGCGGCCGAGTTCTGCTGGCACGCCGCGCGGCGCTACACGCTCGAGCGCAAGATGTTCGGCCGCCCGCTTGCGGCCAACCAGCTCGTGCAGAAGAAGCTCGCCGATATGCAGACCGAAATCTGGATCGGCCTCAATGCGTGCCTGACGGCCGGGCGGCTGATGGACCAGGGCAGGCTTGCGCCGGAAACGATCAGCCTCATCAAGCGCAATAGTTGCGGCAAGGCGCTGGATGTAGCGCGTGCCGCGCGCGACATGCATGGCGGCAACGGAATCATGGACGAGTATCACGTCATCCGACATATGATGAATCTCGAAACGGTGAACACGTACGAGGGCACGCACGACATCCACGCGCTGATCCTCGGCCGCGCGCAGACCGGCATTCAGGCGTTCTTCTGACGCCACGTGCCGCGCGGCCGGGCACAGCCCGGTCGCGGCGGCATGCGGAGAAGATGGACGCGAACACGACGACAATCGAACCTGCGCTGCCGGACGCGCGCCGCGCGCTCTTTGTCCGTCCGGTCGCGCCGGAGGCGCCGGATACGCCTTGCGCGCAGGTGCAGGCGCGCTTCCTGTCCGATCCCGACCTGCACGCGGTGGCCGTCTGCGAGGCCGGCCGGCCGGTCGGCATCGTCGACCGGTTCCAGTTCCTGGCCCGTTTCGCGACGACTTTCGGTCAGGCGATGTACGGGCAAAGGCCGGTCGCGGCATTGATGGACCCGAACCCCGTCGTCGTCGAACGCGACGCCACGATGGGTGCCATCAAGACGCGGCTCACGGCGACGCTCGGCGAGGCGGCCGTGCGCGCGTTCGTCGTCGCGGAAAGTGGCCGCTATGTCGGGCTGGGCTCGGTCCTGGGACTGCTGCGCGCAAGCCTCGTCGACAGCGAGGAAATGAACGGGCGGCTCTGCGACGCGCTTGCCCAGTCCGAGCGCGAAGGCGCGCTCAAGTCGAAGTTTCTCGCCAATCTCAGCCACGAGTTCCGTACGCCGCTCAATGCCATCATCGGGTTTTCCGATGTCATGGTCCGCGAGATGTCCGGACCGCTCGCTCCGGCCTACCGCGACTATGCGAGCGACATCCTCGCGAGCGGGCAGCATCTCCTGTCGGTGATCAACGACCTGCTCGACCTGTCGAAGATCGAATCGGGCGACATCCGTCCGACGCTCGAACCGGTCGATGCGCGCGCCGCGATCGAAGCCGCGGCCGGGTTCGCCGCGGCCGACGCCGCGAAGGCCGGACTGGCGCTCGATATCGACATCGGATCGGACCTCCCGCCGTTTTCCGCGGATCCGCTGCATGTCCGCCAGATGCTGCTGAACCTGCTGTCGAACGCCATCAAGTTCACGCCGCGCGGCACGGTGCGCGTTGCCGCACGCGGCGACGGCGGCCAGATCGAGCTATCGGTCGAGGATACCGGCATCGGCATGACGCGGAAGGAGATCGAGATCGCGCTGCGGCCATTCGGCCAGGTGGCCAGCCACCTGACCCGCACGCACGAAGGTCCGGGCCTTGGCCTGCCGCTGGTGAAGGCGCTTGCGAACGGCAACGGCGCCACCTTCCGGATCGACAGCGAACCGGGGCGCGGCACGCGCGTGTCGCTGCAGTTTGCCCTCGCCGGGCCCGAAGATCGGCCGTCGACCGCGGCAGGCCCGGTCGTCTAACATCCGGCACCGATGCTGCCGGCCTTCACAATCCTGCTCGTCTGCCAGGCCCTCGGCGAGGCGATCGTGCGCCTCGCCGGCCTTCCGGTTCCCGGACCGGTCCTCGGCATGCTGCTGCTTTTCGCGTGGCTTGCGCGCAAGGGCGAAGTCCCCGAACCGCTGGCGCGCACGAGCGCCGGACTCCTCGAGCATCTCTCGCTGCTGTTCGTGCCTGCGGGCACGGGCGTCGTGCTCTATCTCGATCTCATCGCGTCGGAATGGACGGCGATCGTCGCGGCCCTCGTCGTCTCGACGCTCGCCACGATCCTCGTGACGGCATTCGTGATGAGCAGGCTGGGCTCGCGATGAAGGACGAGCTTTTCCAGCTCTGGGTCTATCTCTCGGCCACCCCGCTTGCGGGACTGACGGCGACGCTCGTGGCCTACCAGATCGGCACGGCCATCTATCGCCGGTCGGGCGGAAGCCCGGTCGCGAACCCGGTCCTCATCGCCGTCGTCTTGCTGTCTCTGCTTCTCTGGTCGACGGGCACGCCCTATCGCGTCTATTTCGAGGGCGCGCAGTTCGTGCATTTCCTGCTCGGGCCCGCGACGGTGGCGCTGGCCGTCCCGCTCTATCGCCACTTCGCGACGATCCGGAAATCCGCTTTCGCCATCGCGGTGTCGATCCTCGCGGGCTCGGTGACGGCGATCGTCACGGCAGTGGGCACGGCATGGCTGTTGGGCGCATCCGAGCGCACGATGCTGAGCCTCGCGCCCAAGTCCGTGACCACGCCCGTTGCGATGGGCATCGCCGAGCTGATCGGCGGCCTGCCGTCGCTGACGGCCGCACTGGTGATCCTCACCGGCATCCTGGGCGCGATCCTCGCGACATGGACGCTTGACGCCGCGGGCATCAGGGACTGGCGCGCGCGGGGACTTGGCGTGGGCACGGCGGCGCACGGAATCGGGACCGCACGCGCCTTCCAGGTGAACGAGCTTGCCGGCGCGTTCTCGAGCCTCGCGATGGGGCTCAACGCGCTTGCGACCGCGATCCTCGTGCCGCTGCTTATTCGGCTGCTGTGGTGACCTGCGGCGCGTAGCCGCCCTGCCCGATCGCGCCGATCCAGAACTGCTCCATGCGGCGCAGCGTCTGCTCGAGATTGGCGAGATCCTGCGGCTTCACGGTCGTGCGCGTCAGTTCCTCGGCGTGGCGCTCGAAGACCTTGTCGAGCAGACCGTGCAGCTTGAGGCCCGACGGCGTGAGCTTCACGCGCACCGAACGGCGGTCGTGCGGGCTCCGGGCCTGCGAGATGTACTCGTTGTCGATGAGCTTTTTGAGGTTGTACGAGACGTTCGAGCCCAGATAGTAGCCGCGCTGGGTGAGCTCGCCGACCGTCAGCTCGTCCGTGCCGATGTTGTACAGGATTAACGCCTGGACGTTGTTGATGTCGCGAATCCCCATGCGGTCGAGCTCGAGCTTCACGACCTCGAGAAACTGCCGATGCAGCCGCTCGACGAGCGACACCGATTCCAAATAGTCCTTTTTCATCGACATAGGTGCCGACCCCGCAGATACCCGGACACTTTTAGCAAAATACGCGAAAAAGGGTTAATGAGTCATTACTTCCCCTGCAACATCTTGATAATGCCTGAGAAATCCATCGCACCGCGACCGCCGGAAACCATCAGTGCAAAAAGCGACTGGGCGGCGGCCCCCAGCGGCGTCGCCTGCCCGGCCCCTTGCGCGGCCGAGACGGCGAGCTTCAGGTCCTTGAGCATCATGTCGGCGGTGAAGCCCGGCTTGTAGTCGCGATTGGCCGGCGAGGTCGGCACCGGTCCCGGCACGGGGCAATAGGTCGTCATCGACCAGCACTGGCCCGACGACTTCGACGAGATGTCGAAAAGCTTCTGCGCGTCGAGGCCGAGCTTCTCGGCAAGGCTGAAGCCTTCGGCCACGGCGACCATCGAGATGCCGAGGATCATGTTGTTGCAGATCTTCGCGGCCTGCCCGTTGCCGGGTCCGCCGGCATGCACGATCGTCTTGCCCATCTGCGCCAGGACAGGCTGCGCGCGCTCGAACGCGCGAATGCTGCCGCCCGCCATGAAGGTGAGCGTCGCCGCCTCCGCCCCGACCGTGCCGCCCGAAACGGGCGCATCGACCATGTCGAGCCCGTAGCCCTCGGCCTTCTTCGCCACCGCCCGCGCACTGTCGACATCGATGGTGGAGCAGTCGATGAGGAGCGTGCCCTTGGCGGCGGCCGGCAGCACCTCGTCATAGACCGTACGCACATGCGGACCCGCGGGCAGCATCGTGATCACGATCTCGGCGCCCTTGGCGGCCTCGGCGGCCGACTTGCACGGCACGGCCCCGGCCGTCTCGACATTCTTCGAGACCATGTCGAAGCCGCGCACCGTGTGCCCCGCCTTGACGAGATTGCGCGCCATGGGCCCGCCCATGTTGCCAAGTCCGATGAATGCGATGGTGGCCATGTCCCTCGTCCCTCCCTACCGTGCCCCCGGAATGTTCCGGGGCAATTGACATTCTTGGGTTGCCTGCGCACTATCCAATCGCGGCCAGGAGATCCGCCCTGTTCGGATCGCGAAAACATCGTTTTTCCCTGACCGCATCTTTTTCATCCTCCGATACAACCGGAAGATTCATTTTGCATCTTCTCTACCTTGACGAGTCCGGCCATCCCGACGATCCGGCGCAGCGCCATTTCGTTCTTGCCGGGCTGTCGGTGTTCGAACGGCAGGGTTACTTCATTTCGGCCGAGATCGACAAGATCGCCGCCCGATTCAATCCGTCCGATCCGACGGCCATCGAACTGCACGCGGCACCGATGCTCCAGGGCCGCGGCATATGGAAGACCATTCCGCAGGCCGCGCGCATGGCGGCGCTGACCGACGCGCTCGAGGTCGTCGCAAGGGCGCCGTCGGGCCTGCGGCTTTTCGGCGTGGCGATCCACAAGGCGAGCTATCCCGGCGATCCGATGCACCGCGCATTCGAACAGGTGTGCAGCCGCTTCGACATGTTCCTGATGCGGCGCTTCAGGGCCGACGACGTGCAGCGCGGCATGATCATCTTCGACAAATCGACCTACGAGACGGCACTCCAGTCCCTGACGACGGATTTCCGGACATCCGGCCATCGTTACGGCGTCGTCCGCAACCTCGCGGAGGTGCCGCTGTTTCTGGACTCGCGCACCTCGCGCCTGATCCAGCTGGCCGACATCGTCGCCTACGGGATGCTGCGCCATTTCGAACGCGGCGACGACAGGCTTTTTCGCGTTGTCCGGCACAGGTTCGACGAGGATGGCGGCAGGGTCCATGGGCTTGTCCATATGTTCAAGGTCCAGCCGGAGCCACCCCCCGCCTAGTCCACGAACGTCAGTTCGTCGCCGTCGGCAAGCGGCGCGAAGTGGCGATCGACGGCGGCCGCGTTCACCTCGGCGAGCGTGGCGGGGTTCCAGCGGGGCGCGTTGTCCTTGTCGATCAGAACCGCGCGGATGCCCTCGTAGAAATCGTCGCCCGCCATGAAGCGGCGCACGAGGCGGAACTCGAGCCGCAGCGCATCCTCGATCGACAGCGCGCCGCCGCGTTCGAGCTGGGCGAGGCTCACCTTCAGGCTGGTCGGGCTCATCTTGCGCAGGCGCCCGGCGATCTTGCCGGCCCATTCGCTCGCCTCGGCGTCGAGCGCGGAAAGGATGCCCTCGACCGTGCCCGCCGCAAAGCAGCGGTCGATCTGCTTCTGCAGGTGGGCGATGGGGGCCGGCCCCGGATCGGCCGCGAAGCGCGACAGCGCGGCTTCCGCGCTCTCGCTTTCCAGCGCCGCGATCAGTTCGGGCAGCTTCGCGCTCTCCACGTAGTGCGTGGCAAGGCCCAGATGGAGCATGTCCGCCGCCTTGAGCCGCTCGCCCGTCAGCCCGAGGAAGACGCCGACGCGGCCCGGCAGGCGCGGCAGGAAGAAGGTGCCGCCGACATCCGGGAACAGGCCGATGGCGCTTTCCGGCATCGCGAACAGCGAGCGTTCGGTGGCCACGCGATAGCGCCCGTGCACCGAAAGCCCGACCCCGCCGCCCATGCAGATTCCGTCGACGAGCGAGACGATGGGCTTGGGAAAACGCGCGAGCTGGCGGTTGAGGCGGTATTCCTCGAAGAAGAAATCGCGCACGAGCGGATCGGCCTTGCCGCCGCGTTTGGCGGAAAGCCCTGCCTCGCACACCGCGCGCACGTCGCCGCCGGCGCAGAAGGCCTTGCCGCCCTCGCCCCACTGCACGACATGCCGCACGTTCGGGTCCTTCGCCCAGGCCGCGAGCGTGGGCGCGTAGGCGCGGATCATGCCGAGCGTCAGCGCGTTGAGCGCCTTGGGCCTTGTGAACATGGCGAAGGCGCCATGGCCGGCGGTGCGGAAGCTGATTTCGTCGGTGCTGCGGTCGGTCAACGCGTTTCTCCGTAGGGCCGGTGCGCCCGGCATGCCGGTGCGGTTGGAATTCCCCGGCGCTTTCGATAGTTTATCGCCGCTTTCGGGTCAAAGGGGAGACACTGCCGATGCTGGTCCACGGACGCTATCCGCGCACGCGTCTGCGCCGCAACCGCCGCGACGCGTGGTCGCGCGCGATGGTGGCCGAGCACCGGCTTTCGCCCGCCGACCTGATCCTGCCTGTCTTCGTGACGGAGGGAAAAGGCAGGCGCGTTCCCGTCCCCTCGATGCCCGGCGTATCGCGCGGCAGCGTGGACGAGATCGTGAAGGACGCGCGGCGCGCGGCGAAGCTGGGCATCCCCGCGATCGCGATTTTCCCGAACACGCCGGCATCCGCGAAGAGCGAGGACGGCGAGGAAGCGCTCAACCCCGACAATCTCGTGTGCCGCACCGTGCGCGCGATCAAGAAGGCCGTGCCCGAGATCGGCGTGGTCTGTGACGTGGCGCTCGACCCCTACACCACGCACGGCCAGGACGGCGTGATGCGCCGGGGCTACGTCGCCAACGACGAAAGCGTGGCGATCCTCGCGCGGCAGGCCGTGGTGCAGGCCGAGGCGGGCTGCGACGTGATCGCCCCTTCGGACATGATGGACGGGCGCATCGGCGCGGTGCGCACGGCGCTCGACGACGCGGGCTTCGAGCATGTGCGTGTCATGAGTTATGCGGCCAAGTACGCGTCGGCCTATTACGGCCCGTTCCGCGACGCGGTCGGTTCGGGCAAGTCGCTCGGCAAGGGCGACAAGCGCACCTACCAGATGGATCCCGCCAACGGCGACGAGGCGCTCCGCGAGGTCGCCCTCGATCTCGACGAGGGGGCGGACATGGTGATGGTGAAGCCGGGCCTGCCCTATCTCGACATCGTGCGGCGCGTGAAGGATACGTTCCGCGCGCCGACGTTCGTCTACCAGGTGTCGGGCGAGTACGCGATGATCATGGGCGCCATCGAACGCGGCTGGGTCGACCGCAAGGTGATCCTCGAGACGCTGCTGGCGTTCCGGCGCGCGGGCGCCGACGGCGTACTCACCTATTTCGCGCTCGAAGCCGCCGAGGCCCTGAAAGGCTAGTTCGCCAGAAACGGCGAACGGAGCAAATAGGCGACGACTGGTTACGGTAACCTGTTTAAGTTCCTGATTCTGAACGCAGGTAACGTGAATCGCGATTTTTGCGATTTTGTATGACTTCTTTCCAAAAAATGCTTTGTTTTCAGAATCTTGAATTAGGTTACGCAGAGGCTCGCCGCACGCCTTGCGCTGCATTCTGTTTTCCAAGGGAAGGAAAATTTCTTTCATAAGAGGAATATAGTCTATTTTTGCGATCAAGGCAATCCGCGATGTCCCGCAAGGCTTCCATTTTCGGCGTAGCCCGTTATGTTTCAAAAAATTGACAACGACTGGGAGGATTCGATGCGCCGGACCACATCTCTTTTTCTCGGGATCTTTGCTGCCGCTGCCGGCCTTGCGCTGATGGCGCCCGATGCCGCCGCGCAGGCGTGCAAGAACCGGGGCGACCTCGACACGATCTATTGCGACGACAACAACGACCTCGTCGCGGACGTGCCGTCGGACAAGAAGAAGCTCAAGAACCCGTCGACCATCGTCTTCGCCTATACGCCGGTGGAAGAC
This sequence comes from Rhodospirillales bacterium, assembly GCA_016794025.1. Lineage (GTDB taxonomy): Bacteria > Pseudomonadota > Alphaproteobacteria > CACIAM-22H2 > CACIAM-22H2 > Tagaea. Next base: position 51,477 of record JAEUKX010000029.1, read on the forward strand.
CCCGCGATCTACGCGAACATCTTCAAGCCGTTCACGGACTATCTGGCGAAGTGCACGGCAAAGAAGGTCGTCTATTACCCCGTCCAGTCGAACTCGGCCGAGATCGAGGCGATGCGCTCGGGCCGCCTGCACGTGGCCGGCTTTTCCAGCGGCCCGACGGGCTTTGCCGTGAACATGGCCGGCGCCATCCCGTTCGCCGCCAAGGGCAACGAGAAGGAGTTCCGCGCCTACCACCTCGCCTTCGTCGTCAAGGCCGACAGCCCCTACCAGAAGCTGACGGATCTCAAGGGCAAGAAGGTGGCGCACACCGCCGCCTCGTCGAACTCGGGCAACCTCGCGCCGCGCGCGCTGTTCCCGAACGAGGGGCTCGCCCCCGAGAAGGACTACCAGGTGGTCTATTCGGGCGGGCACGACAAGTCGGCGCTGGGCGTGGTCGCGGGCGACTTCGACGGCGCGCCCGTCGCCTCGGACGTGCTCGAACGCATGATCGTTCGCGGCAACATCAAGCAGGAACAGATCCGCGTCATCTACCGCAGCGCGCCGTTCCCCACCTCGTCCTTCGCCTATGCGCACGACCTTGATCCGGCGCTGGCCGAGAAGATGAAGAAGTGCTTCTACGACTACCGCTTCCCGGCGGAGATGACGAAGGAGTTCAACGGCGACGACCGCTTCTATCCCATCACCTACAAGAAGGAGTGGGAAGTCATCCGCACGGTCGCGGCGGCGAGCGGCACGCCCTACAACAAGGCGCAGTACGAGAAGGAAACCGCGCAGGAGAAGGCGGACGAGATGAAGCGCGCCCAGCAGAAGCTCCAGCAGCAGCCGAAGAAGTGACGCAAGGCGGGTTCGGATCGGGAGCGGCCGGCGGAACGCCGGACCGCTCCCTTCGTTTGGTGGGGCTGCGCAAGGAGTATGTGCGCGGCACGCCGGTCCTGCGCGACGTGTCGATCGACTTCGCGCCCAAGGGCATGACGGCGATCATCGGCCCGTCGGGCACGGGCAAGAGCACGCTCATCCGCTGCGTGAACCGGCTTGTCGAGCCGACCGCGGGGCAGATCCTGTTCCTGGGCCGCGACATGGCGAAGCTGCATGGCGGCGAGCTGCGCACCGCGCGCCGGCGCATCGGCATGGTGTTCCAGGAGTACAACCTCGTCGAACGCCTGACCGCGATCGAGAACGTGCTGTGCGGGCGGCTGGGCTACGTCTCGGCCTGGCGGGCCTGGCTGCGGCGCTACCCGGCCGAGGACATCGACGGCGCCTTCGAGCTGCTCGAGGCGGTGGGCCTTGCCGAGCGCGCGGGCCAGCGCGCCGACGCGCTTTCCGGCGGCCAGCGCCAGCGCATCGGCATCGCGCGCGCGCTGATGCAGCGCCCCGACCTGCTGCTGGCGGACGAGCCCACCTCCTCGCTCGACCCGAAGACGTCGGTCGAGATCATGGAACTGATGGTCGAGCTTGCCGGGCGGCGCGACATCCCCATCGTCATCAACATCCACAACGTGGAACTCGCCAAGCGCTTCGCGCAGCGCATCGTGGGCATGACGGGCGGCTCGGTCGTGTTCGACGGCCGGCCGGAAGAGCTGCGCGACGAGCACCTGAAGGCGATCTACGGCGGCGAGGCGTGGCTGTGAGCGCCGCCTCGCGCCGCAACCCCTTCCCCGTGAACTGGCCCGCGCGCGTCGCGTGGGTGGCCTTGGCGGCATACACGGTCTATGCGGCCTCGCTGTTCCAGCTGACCTGGACGCGCTTCCTGACCGGCATCGACAACGGCGCCAAGTTCCTCGACCGCATGTTCCCGCCGCTGCTGGGCAAGTGGGACCTGCTGTGGGTCGGCATGTCGGAAAGCGTGGAGATCGCGCTCATCGCAAGCGCGCTGGGCGTGGTGCTGTCGGTGCCCGTGGGCCTGCTGGCCGCGCGCAACCTGATGCCGGGCTGGGTGACGTGGCTTGCCCGCGGGCTCATCGCGCTGTGCCGCTCGTTCCATCCGATGATCGTGGCGATCCTGTTCGTGAAGTCGGTCGGCTTCGGCGCGCTTGCCGGCATCATGGCGCTGGTCGTCTCGTCGATCGGCTTCATCGCCAAGCTGTTCGCCGAGGCGATCGAGGAGATCTCGCTCAAGCAGGTCGAGGCCGTGCGCGCCACCGGCGCGGGTTTTGCCAACGTGCTGATCATGGGCGTGATTCCGCAGGTGCTGGCGCGCTTCATCGGGTTCGCCACCTACCAGATCGATTCCAACCTGCGCAATTCCACGATGGTCGGCATCGTGGGCGGCGGCGGCATCGGCGCGACGCTGTTCACGGCCTTCCAGCGCTTCGACTACGACTTCGTGCTGACGATCCTCATTACGATCATCGCGCTCATCATGGTGGGCGAGATCGTGTCGGGCTGGATGCGGAGGACGTTCCAGTGAGCGCCGCCCCCGCCGCAGCCTCCATCGCGCGCGAATGGCAGCGCTTCACGCCGCGCCAGCGGCTGACGCGCTATGCCTTCTACCTGTTCGCGGTCGCGGCGCTGATGCAGAGCCTGCGCTCGGTCGAGATCATTCCCGAATTCCTCGAGGACATGCCCGAGCAGGTCGCCGACCTGTTCACGCGCATGTGGCCCATCGACTGGAACTACTATCCCACGACCGTCCACGCAGCACTGGTCGAAACGCTGCACATCGCCACGCTGGGCACGATCCTGTCGCTGGCGCTGGCCTTCCCCGTGGGCATCATGGCCGCGCGCAACATCGTGCGCTGGCCGGCGGTGCAGCTCTTCGCGAAGTTCATTCTCGTCTCGTCCCGCTCGGTCAATTCGCTCGTCTGGGCGCTGCTGTTCGTCGCGGTGTTCGGGCCCGGCGCGCTGGCCGGCACGCTGGCCATCGCGTTCCGCTCGATCGGGTTCGTGGGCAAGCTCCTCGGCGAGGCGCTCGAGGAAGCCCATCGCGGCCCGGTCGAGGCGCTGACCGCCGCGGGCGCCCCGCCCGCCAGCGTCTTCCTCAAGGCCTACTGGCCGCAGGTGCAGCCGTCCTTCTGGTCGATCGCGCTGTTCCGGCTCGACATCAACATCCGCGAGTCAGCCGTGCTGGGCCTCGTGGGCGCGGGCGGCATCGGGACGGCACTCGACGACGCGCTGAGCCTGCTCTACTGGGATCAGGTCGCCATGACGCTGCTGACGATCTTCGCCGTCGTCATCGTGGCCGAGATCGCCGTCACGTACATCCGCAGCCGGATCCTCTAGCCCGTCAGCCCCACGGGCCCGACCGGTTGCGGCCGCGGAAAAGGCCCACGCCGCCGCGCTTGAAGACCGGCAGCAGGACCAGCCCCGCCGCGAAGCCGCCGATATGCGCCCACCACGCCACGCCGCCTTCGCCGGCGTCCGCGATGAGGCCGTTTGCGAGCTGCACGACGATCCAGAAGCCCAGCACGAACCACGCCGGCAGCCACGCGAAACGGAAGAACGCGAAGCTGTAGACATGCGCGTAGGGGTGCAGCAGCAGGTAGGCCGCCAGCACACCCGACACGGCGCCCGAGGCGCCGATCATCGGCAGCTCGGAGGCGAAATCGACGGACGCCTGCGCATAGGCCGCGGCGAGCCCGCACAGAACGTAGAACAGCGCGAAGCGCACGCGGCCCATCGCGTCCTCGACATTGTTCCCGAATGTCCACAGGTAGAGCATGTTGCCGGCCACGTGCATGAAGCCGCCATGCAGGAACATCGACGTGAAGGGCGTGGCCCACGGCTCGGGCGCCGCGATCCACGGCGGCAGCTCGGCCGCCCCCGTCACCACGGCCGGGATCATGCCGAAGCCCAGCACGAAGGCGATGCCCGCGCGTTCGTCGAGCGTGGCCTGGTAGGCGAAGACGGCGAGGTTCGCCGCGACGAGCAGCGCCGTCAGGATCGCGAAGCGCGCAGTCGGATTGTCGTCGCGCAGCGGGACGAGGATCACGGCGCGTGCGCCCCGTTCATTCGGACAGGAAGTTCCGGATCGTCGCGATCTGGTCGGGCGCCATCAGGGCGGGCGCGTGGCCGCAGCCGGCGATCTCGACCGCCTCGCAGTTCGGCTTCTTGGCCATGCGCAGCAGCGTCTCGCGCAGCAGCAGGTCGCTGTCGGCCCCGCGGATGGCGAGGACCGGCACGCGCAGCTGGTCCCAGAAGGCCCACAGTGCAAGATCGTCGGCCGGCTTGTCCTGGAACGGCTTGCCGATGGCCGGGTCGTAGCGCAGGCGCAGATTGCCGTCGCCGGACTCTTCCGCGCTGTGGAAGGCGAGGTGCATCCACTCGGGGTCCGTGAGCTGGCCGAAGGGCGCGTGCACCTTGCGCAGGTACGCCTCGACCTGGCCGAAATCCTCGAAGCGCGGATCGCGGCCCACGTAGTTGCCCAGCCGCTGGAGCGCCGCCGCCGGGATGAACGGGCCCACGTCGTTGAGCACGAGCTTGCGGATGTAGTGGCCGCGCTGGGCGGCCGTCAGCATGCCGATGAGCCCGCCCATCGATGTGCCCACCCAGTCGACCTTTGCCACGTCGAGGCGCGCGTAGAGGGCCGCCAGCGTCTGCATGTAGATCGGGTAGGCGTAGTCGTCGGGCTTGGGCAGCCAGTCCGAGGCGCCGCGCCCCGGCATGTCCGGGCACACGACGCGCAGGCCGTCCTCGGCCAGCGCGCGGGCCAGCGCGTCGAAATCGCGCCCGTTGCGGGTGAGGCCATGCACGCACATCACCGTGCGCGCGGCGTTCGCGGGGCCCCATTCCGTCCAGGCGAGGCGGAAGAAACCGGCGGGCCCGAGCACGGGCATCGAGTGGGTGCGCGGAGTCATCGCCCAAGGTTCTACCCCGCCGGGGTGCCTATGGACAACCGCGCGGCGGCACCCGTACAAGGACGCCCGAGAAACCTCCCCCGACGGACCCGAAAACCGATGCCGGCGCTCTCGTCCCGTGCCCAGGGCTACATCTGCGCCGTCGCCGCCCCGCTGTGCTGGTCGGTCGGCGGCGTGGTCATGCGCACCGTCGAGACGGGCCCGTGGGAAATCGTGTTCTGGCGCGCGCTCGCACATTCGGTGTGCATGCCGCTGCTGCTCGTCTTCGCCCTGCGCGTGCCGCTGATCCGCGACCTGCGCAACGCCGGGGGATTCTACACGCTGTCCGCGCTGATGGTGTCGACAACGCTCATCCTTCACGTCATCGCGATGACCTCGACGACGGTGGCAAATGCGCTGCTCCTGCAGTCGGTCTCGCCACTGATCGTGGCGCTGCTCGCGCGCTTCGTTTTGGGCGAGGCGGTTTCGGCGGCGAGCTGGATTGCCATCGCCGTGGCCTTCTCGGGCCTCGGCCTCGTGGTCGGCGCCTCGCTTGCCGAGGGGGCGCTGGCGGGCAAGCTTGCGGCCATCGCCGTGGCGGTGGCGAGCGCCATCAACGTGACGATCATCCGCAAGACGCGCGCGAGCCTCGACCTGCGCTCGGCCCAGATCCCGGCGGCGCTGTTCGCCACGCTCGTCGCCTTCCTGCTGTGCGACCCGTTCCAGACCTCGGCGCGCGACGCCTGGCTGCTGATGGGGCTGGGCTTCGTGCAGATGACGCTCGGCATCAACCTCTTCTATTCGGCGCTGCGCCGCCTTTCGCCGGTGGAGGTGACGCTCATCACGCTGCTCGAACCCATCCTCGGGCCCGTCTGGACGTGGCTTGCGGTCGGCGAAGTGCCCGCGACGGGCACGATGGTCGGCGGCGGCGTGCTGCTGGCCGCCCTCGCCTTCAACACGCTCGTCACCGCCCGCGCGCGGGCCGCCACATGACGCCCGGCAAGGCGCGCAGCGTCGCCATCATGGTCGGCGCCTCGGTCGCGTGGAGCACGAGCGGACTCTTCGTGCGTCAGGTCGGGGATGCGGGCGCGCTCGAGATGGTGTTCTGGCGCTCAATCGGGATGATCGCGTTCCTCGGCGCCTACATGCTCTGGCGCTACCGCCGCGACACGCTCGCCAAGGTCACGGGCCTTGGCGGCGCGGGGTTCGCGGCGGCCGCCCTCCTCGCCTCGACGTTTTTCTTCTTCCTCTACGCCGTCAGCAAGACGACCGTGGCGACGGCGCTGTTCCTGATGAGCACGTCGCCCTTCTGGGCCGCGGTCGTGGCGCGCGTGTTCCTGGGCGAGCCGCTGGCCGCGCGCACCATCGCGGCGATCGCCGCGTGCGTGGTGGGGGTGGCGATCATGGTGGGCGGCGCGCTCGAGTTCGGATCGGTCCTCGGGCCCCTGTCGGCGCTGTGCGTGTCGGTCGCCTTCGCCTTCCAGATCACGTTCCTGCGCAAGGCCGGCGGCAGCACCGACATGGTGCCGAGCGTCCTCGTCGCGGGGCTGCTGTCGGCCGTCCTCGCCTTCGCGCTGGGCGAGCCCGCGCGCACGGGCATGCACGACATCCTCGTGCTGCTGGCGATGGGCGTGATCCAGCTCGGCATGGGATGCCTGCTGATGACCGTTGCCACGCGCAACCTTTCGGCCGCCGACGTGGGCCTGATCGCGCTGCTCGAGACGACGCTGGGACCGTTCTGGGTGTGGATCTTCCACGCCGAACGCCCGGCCGACAGCACGCTCCTGGGCGGGGCGATCGTGCTGGCGGCGCTGGTCGCCAACGAGGTCGTTGGCCTGCGCCGCCGCGTCGGCTAAGAAGGTCCGCGCATTTTCCGGGAGACAACGCCGCCCATGACATCGGTACCCAACGAACGGCCGCGCGGGCCGCTTTCGGGCATCGTCGTGCTCGACCTTTCGCGCATCCTCGCCGGCCCCTTCTGCACGCTCCTGCTCGCCGAGATGGGCGCGCGCATCATCAAGGTCGAGGATCCGCGCACCGGCGACGACGCCCGCGCCTACGGCCCCTTCATCGACGGCGAGTCCGTCTATTTCGCCGCGATCAACCGCGGCAAGGAAAGCGTCGCCCTCGACCTCAAGAAGCCCGAGGATCGCGCGATCTTCGAGCAGCTTCTCGCGAAGGCCGACGTGCTCGTGGAGAATTTCCGCCCCGGCACGATGGACAAGCTCGGCTATGGCTGGGAAGCGCTGCACGCGAAATATCCGCGCCTCGTCTACTGCGCGGCCTCGGGCTTCGGCCACACCGGCCCGTTCAGGTCCGCACCGGCCTACGACATGGTCGTGCAGGGCCTGGGCGGCATCATGAGCGTGACGGGCCATCCGGGCGCCCCGGTCGCGCGCATCGGCGTGTCGATCGGCGATCTGGGTGCGGGCCTCTACGCCACCATCGGCGTTCAGTCGGCGCTGTTCCACCGCGAACGCACCGGCGAAGCCACGTTCGTGGATATCGGCATGCTCGACTGCCAGCTCTCGCTCATGGAGAACCCGGCCGCGCGCTACCTCAACACCGGCAGCGTGCCGGGCCCGATGGGCGGGCGGCATGCCTCGATCACGCCGTTCGGCATCTTCCCCACCGCCGACAGGCAGATCATCATCGCCGCCGGCAATGACGGGCTGTTCAGGAAGCTTGCCGCCGTGCTGGGCGCGCCCGCGATGGCGGAGGACAAACGCTACCTCACCAACGGCTCGCGCACCGAGCACGTACTCGCGCTTGAAGGCGAGATCGCCGACATCCTGAAGAAGGATACGGCGGCCGCGTGGCTCGCCAAGCTCGACGCCGCCGGCATTCCGGCCGGGCCCATCAACGACGTGAAGGGCGCCATCGAGCACCCGCAGACGCAGGCCCGCCACATGGTCGTGGAGACCGCCACGCCCGGCGGGCGCAAGGTCAAGGTGATCGGCAATCCGGTCAAGATCCACGGCTTCCCGGAACTTCCCACGCGCGCGCCCGCGCCCGGCCTCGGCCAGCACCGCGACGCGATCGTGGCAGAACTTGCAAAGGAATCGAAATGACCGGTCCCGTGCTCGACCCGCGCGCCCTCGCCCGCCAGCTTGAGGGCAGGCAGCTCATCGACGGAAAACTCGTCGCCAGCCGCTCGGGCCAGACGTTCGACGTGAACTCCCCCGCCACGGGCGAACTTGTCGGCAAGGCCGCCGCGGGCGATGCCGCCGATGTGGCTGCCGCTGTCGAATCGGCCGCGAAGGCGCAGGTTGCCTGGGCGAAGGTGCCCGCGCGCCAGCGCGGCAAGCTCGTGGCCGAATGCGGCCGCCTGCTCGACGAGCACAAGGAGGAGCTTTCGCGTCTCGTGGCGCTGGAGACCGGCAAGGCGCTGCGCACCGAAAGCCGCGTCGAGGCCGGCGTGCTGGCAGACGCGTTCCATTTCTATGGCGGGCTGGGCAGCGAGCTGAAGGGCGAGACCGTGCCCTTCAATCCCGACATGCTGACGATGACGATCCGCGAACCGATCGGCGTGGTCGGCGCGATCATCCCGTGGAACGTGCCGATGATGCTGATGGCGCTGAAGATCGCGCCGGCCCTCGTCGCGGGCAACACGGTCGTGGTGAAGAGCGCGGAGGAAGCGCCCTTTGCCGTTCTGCGCGTGGCCGAGCTGATGGCGCGCATCCTGCCGCCGGGCGCCTTCAACATCCTGTCCGGCATGGGGCCGGAATGCGGCGGGCCGCTCGTGGCGCACCCCAAGGTCGGCAAGATCACGTTCACCGGCTCGGTCGAGACCGGCAAGATCATCTACCGCGCGGCCGCCGACAAGCTCATCCCCGTGACGCTGGAACTGGGCGGCAAGAGCCCGATGATCGTCATGGACGACGCAGATCTCGACAAGGCCGTGGCCGGCGCCATTTCGGGCATGCGTTTCACGCGCCAGGGCCAGAGCTGCACGGCGGCAAGCCGCATGTACGTGCAGAAGGGCATCCACGACAGGTTCGTGACCGCGCTCAAGGCCAAGGTCGACGCGATGAAGATGGGCGACCCGCTCGACGAGACGACCGACATCGGCACGATCGTCTCGCGCCAGCAATACGAGAAGGTCAACGCCTATATCGCGACCGGCAAGAAGGAAGGCGGCACCGCGCACGAATGCTCGGCCATGCCCGCCGACGCGAAGCTCGCCAAGGGCCTGTACGTGCGGCCCGTGATCTTCACGGGCTTGCCGAAGGATTCGAAGGTCGTGCGCGAGGAGATCTTCGGGCCCGTCACCGCGGTGCTGAAGTTCGACACGTTCGAGGAAGCGCTCGCCGCCGCCAACGACAGCGAATACGGCCTTGCCGCGACGATCTGGACGAAGGACCTGAAGACCGCGCTCGACGGCGCGCGCCGCCTGCAGGCGGGCTTCGTGCAGGTGAACCAGAACCTCGTCGTGCAGCCCGGCCTGTCCTATGGCGGCGTGAAGACCTCGGGCCTCGGCAAGGAGGCCACGCTCGAGGCGATGCTCGAGCACTTCACGACGAAGAAGACCGTCATCATCAACATGGCCTGATGCCCATGCTGGCCCTGCGCTGGATCTTCGGACTGGTTGCGGGGCTGGCGGTGCTGGCGCTGGCAACGGCCGCAGGCGGATTTTTCGCCCTGCGTGCCGCAGCACCCGCCGACACGGGCACGGCGCGCGTTGCCGGACTGCAGGGCCCCGTCGACATCGTGCGCGACGCCTTCGGCGTGCCGCATGTCTGGGCGGAGGACGAGCGCGACCTGTGGTTCACGCTCGGCTACCTGCACGCGCAGGACCGGCTCGTGCAGCTCGAGTTCACGCGGCTCATCGGACAGGGGCGGCTCGCCGAGGCGGTCGGCCCGCGCGCGCTGCCGCTTGACCGGCTGAACCGAGTCCTGGGTCTCGCGCGCGAGGCACGACGCAGCTACGCGCTGGCCGAACCGCGCGCCCGCGCGCAGATGGATGCCTACGCCGCCGGTGCCAATGCGAGCCTTGCCGCGCGCGGCGCGCTGGGCTGGCCGGTCGAGTTCCTGTGGCTCGGCCACCGGCCCGAGCGCTGGGAAGGCTGGCACACGCTGCTGTGGGGCGAACTCATGGGGCTGACGCTCAATGCCGGCTGGCGCGATGCACTGGTGCGCGCGCGGCTGGGCGAGCGCCTCACGCCCGTGCTGTTCCAGGCGCTGTGGCCGCAGGACGGCGGCCCACTTGCCGCCGCACCGGCCGATGCGCCGCTGGCAAAGCTCGCCGGCACGCTCCTCGAAGCGCTTCCCGTCGCACAGGCGGGTGCATCGAACGAATGGGTCGTCGCGGGCAGCCGCACGGCCAGCGGCAAGCCGATCCTTGCCAACGATCCGCACCTCAATCTCGGCTCGCCGGGCATCTGGTATCTCGTGCGGCTCGAGGCGCCGGGCGCGCTCTATGCCGGCGCCACCGCGCCGGGCGCGCCCGCTCTCGTGCTGGGCCATAACGGGCGTGTCGCGTGGGGCTTCACCACGACCAATGCCGGGGCCGCCGATATCTATGTCGAGCGCGTCGATCCGCAGGATGCCGGCCGATACCTCGCGCCCGGCGGCAGCCGGCCGTTCGAGACGCGCGAGGAAATCCTCCAGGTGCGCGGCGCGCGCCCCGAAACGCTGACCGTCCGCGCGACGCGCCACGGCGCCGTGATCTCGGACGTCGACGCGCTGGCGCGCGCAAGCACGGGCGAGGGGCAGGTGCTGGCGCTCGCACTGCCCTACATGTTCGCGCCCGACCGCACGGCGCAGGCTCTGATGAACGTCAACCGCGCGAAGAACGCAGCGGAAGCGGCGGCCGCCACGCGCGACTGGCTCGGGCCCGTGCAGAACATGGTCTATGCCGACGTCTCGGGCACGATCGGCCAGCGCACGGTCGGCGCGATCCCGCTGCGCGCGGGCGCGCCCTCGCCGCTGCCCTATCGCGGCTGGGCGGAGGATTCCGGCTGGACCGGCTTCGTGCCGTTCGAAAGCATGCCCGCGCGCGAAGACCCGGCCGATGGCCGCCTTCTCAACGCGAACGAGCGCATCGTGGGCCCGGAGTGGCCGTTCCATCTGGGCTACGGGTTCGATCCCACCTACCGCGCACGGCGGATCGCCGAGCTGCTGGACTCGCGCGCCAAGCAGGACACGGCGTTCCACGCGGCACTCCAGGCCGACGCGCTGTCGCTGTTCGCGCGCGAGGCGATCGCGGCGGCGGCGTCCCTCGCCCCGGCCGATTTGCGCGCACGTGCGGAACTGGCGCGCCTGCGGCAGTGGGACGGGCGCATGGATGCCACGCACCCCGAACCGCTCGTATTCGCGGCGTGGATGCGCGAACTCACGCGCCGCACGCTCGAGATCGCCGCAGGCGACATGGCGGGCGAACTGATGCGCGAGCGGCCGCGCCTTGTCCTCGACGTGCTTGCGGGCACATCGGCGTGGTGCGGTGCGGCGGGCTGCGCACAGCTTGCCGAACACGCGCTCGTCGCGGCGGTCGAATGGATCGCCGCCCGGCACGGCAGCGATCCGGCGAAGTGGCGCTGGGGAAGCGAACACCGCGCACCGTTCGAAAACCCGCTCTACGCGCGCCTGCCGTTCCTCGGCGAACTCCTGTCGCCCGACGTGCCGACGAACGGCGACTACTACACCGTGAGCCGCGGGTCGGGCCGCATGTCCGATCCGGCGCGGCCGTTCGCGCATGTCCATGGTGCGGGCTTCCGCGCGGTCTACGATCTTGCCGATCTCGACGCCTCGCTTTTCGTCGCGGCCCCCGGCCAGTCGGGCGATCCGCTCTCGCCGCATTGGGGCGACATGGCCCGGTTCTGGGCCGAAGGCCGCCTGTTGCGGTTTGCGCGCGTCCGCGCCGAACTGGGCGCGGATGCACGCAGCCTGCGCCTGCTGCCACCCTGAAAAAGCCATTTTTGACAGGTACTTCCGGTCAAGTTAACGGCTCATCAATCAAATCGGGTTAGTTTTTAATCGAATTTTAGCGGCTCGGGCGCACGGGTTGTTCCCGCGGCAGGCGGAGCGCATATTGCGCAGACGCGTGCAGCGCGGAATCGACAGCGCGCCGGAGCGCGAGAGGCACGTTCGGGAAGTCGCATGGCCGACGAGAGCAATCACCCAGTCATCATCATCAAGCGCGGCAAGAAGGGCCACGAGGGCGCGCATGGTGGCGGCTGGAAGGTCGCCTACGCCGACTTCGTGACGGCGATGATGGCGTTCTTCCTGTTGCTCTGGCTGCTGAACGCGACGGATCAGGAAAAGCGCCAGGGCATCGCGCAGTACTTCACCGCCTTCGACGCCGTGTCGCGATCGACATCGGGTGCGGGCGGCGTGCTGGGCGGCGTGACGCTTGGCCCCGGCGACCTTCCGAACATGACCGGCGGCATCGTCGTGGGCGTGCCGCTGGCCCCCACGGGCGAGGAACGCGACACCGAAGGCCCGGATTTCGCGGAAAAGCGCGGTCAGGCCGCCGCCAACGAGGACAGCGAGAACCCGCAGCCCGACGCGCGCGGTGCTTCCGGCATCGGGCCCGGCCCGTCGGGCCGCGAGGTCGCGGGCGACCGCCGCCCCGGCACCTCGCCGCAGGGCAATCTCTTTTCGGGCACGCGCAGCGACGGCCAGCAGGACGGCATGGGCCCGGCCGCGCAGCAGAACGCCTTCCAGCAGCAGATGGTCGCCGAGATGGCCAAGCGCGAGGAGCAGAGCTTCCAGCGCGCCGAGAGCGACATCCGCCAGGCGATCACCGAGATTCCGGACCTCAAGCCGCTCGCGGCGAACCTGATCGTCGACCGCACGCCCGAGGGCTTGCGCATCCAGCTCGTCGACCAGGAACGCTATTCGATGTTCCCCTCCGGCTCGTCCTCCCCGGCCGAGCAGACAAGGAAGCTTCTCGCGACGGTCGCCAAGGTCGTCCAGAACCTGCCCAACAACGTGGCCATCACCGGCCACACCGATGCGGTGCCCTACCCGCGCGGGGCGCAGTACACCAACTGGGAGCTTTCGAGCGACCGCGCCAATGCCGCACGCCGCACGCTCATCGAATCCGGCCTGCCGGCCCAGCGCATCGCGCGCGTCGTCGGCCGCGCGGATACCGAGCCGCTGATCGCCGACAACCCGAACGATCCGCGCAACCGGCGCATCTCGATCATCCTGCTGCGCGACATTCCGGCGGCCGGCTGAACCGGACCGGTCCATGACCGCATTCGACGCGACGCGGCGTGCCGCCCTTCTGGGTGCCGGCGCGACGCTGGCTGCGTGTGCGGCTCCCGCGCCGCTGGTCGGGCCGCCCGCACGGGGCGAGAACCCCTTCGCGCTGGGCGTGGCGTCCGGCGAACCCGCGCCCGACGGCTTCGTGATCTGGACGCGCCTCGTTCGCGATCCGCTGGCGGTCGCCGGCGGGTTCGAGGGCGTGCCGGCCGAAGACGTCGCATGGGATGTCGCACGCGACAAGGATTTCCGCGATGTGGTGCGACAGGGAACATTCCGCGCGCGCGGCGAGGATGCGCTGAGCGTCCATGTCGAGCTGGCCGGGCTCGAGCCGGCGCGCGACTACTGGTACCGCTTCCGCGCCCGCGGCCAGGCAAGTCAAGCCGGGCGCGCACGGACCGCACCGGCACCGGGCACGCTTCCCGCGCGGCTCCGCTTTGCGGTGTGCGGCTGTAACCACTATGAACATGGTTTCTTTGCCGCCTACCGCCACCTCGCCGACGAGGCGCCGGACTTCGCGTTCCACTACGGCGACTACATCTACGAAAGCGGCGCCTATCGCGGGACGGAACCGCGCGCACGCCTGCATGCGGGCGGCGTCTGCCGGACGCTCGACGACTACCGGCGGCGCTATGCGCAGTACAAATCCGACCCCGACCTGCAGGCGGCGCATGCTGCAACACCGTTCATCATGTCCTTCGACGACCACGAGGTTGCGAACAACTGGTCGGCCACGCGCAGCAACGCGAGCGGCGAGAGCCCCGAAGCCTTTCTCGCAAGGCGCAACGCGGCACTTCGCGCATGGTACGAGCATATGCCGCTGCGCCTGTCGCAGAAGCCGTCCGGGCAAGGCGTGCGCATGTTCCGCTCGCTGCCGTTCGGCGATCTCGCGGCCATGCATGTGCTCGACACGCGCCAGTACCGGACGCGCCAGCCCTGCGGCGACACGATCAAGCCCGCCTGCGCGGGCATGCTGGCGGCGGACGCGCAGATCGTCGGCCCCGCGCAGGAGCGCTGGCTCTACGAGCGTCTTGCCGACGGGCGCGTGCGCTGGAATTTCATCGCCCAGCAGGTCGCGATGATGCGCCTCGACATGGGCGAGCGCACGTTCAACATGGACAGCTGGGCGGGCTACGTCGCCCAGCGCGACCGCCTGCACGCGTTTCTGCAGCGGCGGCGCCCGGCCAATCCCGTCGTGCTGACCGGCGACTGGCACAAGAACTGGGTCGGCCACCTGAAGGCGGACTATGACGATCCGTCCTCGCCGGTTCTGGCGCCCGAGTTCCTTTCGACCTCGATCAGTTCGGACGGCGACAGCCTGCCAAGTGCGACGACCGTCCGACGGCACCTTTCCGACAACCCGCATGTGCGCCACTACAGCGGCACACGCGGCTACATGGCTTTCGCGCTGACGCCGGGCCGGCTGGAGGCAACGCTAAGGGCAGTTGGTCCCGTCGTGCGCGCCGACGCCAGCGTGCGGACGCTCGCGCGCTTCGCGGTCGCGGCCGGCGATCCGAACCTGCACGATGCCTGAGACCGTCAGGCGGTCAGCGCCGCCCGGATCGCAGGCGATGCCGACTTCAATGCCAGAAGGATTTCGGGATCGAACATCGCGGGCGACATGCGCTCGTCGCCCTTGATCATGCGCTCGAGCACGTCGTCGTGCGACATGGCGTCCTTGTACGATCGTTTTTCCCAGAGCGCCGAATAGACGTCGCCGACCATGGCGATGCGCGAGGGCTCGCTGATGTCACGGCCCGCCTGCTTGTCTGGATAGCCGGTCCCGTCGAAGCGTTCATGGTGATGGAGGGCCACCTCCTCGACGAAGCCCAGCACGGGCGTCTCGCCCAGCTTGCGGATGCGGTGGCCGCCGAAGATCGAATGGCGCTCGATCAGCGTGCGCTCCTCCGGTGTCAGGCGGCGGGGTGCGTTGAGGATCTCGAGCGGGATGTCGAGCTTGCCGACATCGTGGAACTGGCCGGCGAGCTGGATCTTGACGATTTCAGGTTTGCTCCAGCCCATCTCGCGCGCGATGAGCGAGCAGACCGTCGAGACGCGGAGCGAATGCCGGTGCAGGACGGTGTCGTAGGCCTGCTGCTCGTGCCAGAGCTTCGCGACCCAGCCCTCTTCGGGAAATGCGTCCGGCGGTTCCGACAGGGGCATCCCCACACCCAATCGCGAATTGGTTAAAATTTACCTACCTTCAACCAACGGGAGCATCCCATCATCATCGTCCGGTTGCGTCAAGGTATCGGCCGCGCTTGCAGCCTCGCACGACCTCCCCTACGCTTTCGCGTGTCGAGCGGGGGGAGCTCCGTGGAAGAAACGGCACGACTGCAGACCATTTCCGTCGAGAATGCCGGTCCGGATGCGGTCCGGGCCGTGCGCATCCGCCGCGTTTTCGCTTGGGTAATCGATGTGGCGATCTGCTCGCTGCTCGCCTTCGCAGCCGCAATACCGGCAACCATGGTGGGGATCGCGAGCTTCGGCGTGCTGTGGGCGCCGGCGTGGCTCGCCGTCGGGTTGATCCCGCTCGCCTATAACGCGCTGCTCGTCTCCGGCACCCGACGCTCGACCTGGGGCCAGCGCCTTGCCGGCGTTCGCATCGAAACGCTCGACGGCCAGCAGGCCGGACTGCTCCAGGCCGCGGTCCATTTCGTGCTGTTCTACCTGAGCGTCGGTGTGACCGGCGGCCTGATCCTGGTCTGGACGTTCTTTGCCGCCGACAAGGCGCTTTTCCACGACATGCTGACGAGCCTGCGCGCGCGGCGCGCGGAGCCGGGGGCCGGCGCATGACCGCCCAGGGCAACAGCACCGCGCGCTTCTATTATTCGATGCCCTCGCCCTGCCCCTATATCGACGGGCGGATGGAGCGCCGCATCTTCGTCGACCTGACGGGGCCGCAGGCCGTGCTCTCCTACGACCTCCTGTCGGAGGCGGGGTTCCGCCGCTCGCTGGGTTTTGCCTACCGGCCCGCCTGTCCCGGCTGCAATGCGTGCGTGGCCGTGCGCATCCCCGTGGCGCGCTTCGAGCTGACGCGCCAGTGGCGCCGCGTCCTGTCGCGCAACGACGATCTTGCGGGCGAGCTTCGCCCAGCGCAGGCGACGGCCGAACAGTATGCCCTGTTCTCGCGCTATCAGGTCGGCCGCCACCGCGACGGCGAAATGGCGCGCATGGACTACGAGGACTACCGGACCATGATCGAGGTCGGCGCCATCGCCTCGAACGTGCTCGAGATCCGCGATCGGCACGGCAACCTCATGGGGGCCTGCCTCATCGACCGGATGGGCCGCGGCTACTCGGCCGTCTATTCGTTCTACGAGCCCGAGGCGCCGCAGCGCTCGCTCGGCAGCTATCTCGTCCTGTGGCTGATCGACGAGGCGCGCCGGACCGGGCTTGACCATGTCTATCTGGGTTACTGGATCGGCCAGAGCCCGAAAATGGCGTACAAGGTCCGCTTCCAGCCGCTCGAGGCGCTGACGCGCGAGGGCTGGCAGCCGATCGGGCCGGACGGGATCGCACAGCGCCCGTTGGCGACCGGTCGCCCCCGTCTGCCCTTCGCGGCAACCGACTGATTCGCTTCCCCGATTCGCCCAATTTTCGGGCGATTTCATCGCATTCGGCTGTGGCGACGGGCCGCGTCCGCGTGGTAGCGTGCGGCCATTCGCGTGGGTTGTGTTCGCCGCCGGCCAAAGGCCGGGTGCGGAAGTGCCGCGTGCGTGAATGAGCAAATCGACTTGAACATCAGAAAACCGATAGGGAGACAGGGAATGAAGCGTCGTAAATTCCTTACCACTGCCGGCGTCGGTCTTGCGGCCGCCCCGCTCGCCGCTCCGGCGATCGCGCAGGGCGTGATCCGCTGGCGCATGGCATCGAGCTTTCCGAAGTCGCTCGACACGATCTTCGGCGCGGGCGAAGTGCTCGCCAAGAGCGTGGCCGCGGCATCGGGCGGCAAGTTCGAAATCCGCGTCTTCGCGGCAGGCGAAATCGTGCCGGGCCTGCAGGTGCTGGACGCCGTCCAGGCCGGCACGGTCGAGTGCGGCCACACCGCCAGCTACTACTACATCGGCAAGGACCCGACCTTCGCGTTCGACACGGCCGTTCCGTTCGGCCTGAACTCGCGCCAGCAGACGGCGTGGATGGTGTCGGGCGGCGGCTCGGCCGCGATGGCCGAACTGTTCAAGGCCTACAGCGTCGTGGCCCTGCCCTGCGGCAACACGGGCTGCCAGATGGGCGGCTGGTTCCGCAAGGAGATCAAGACGCCGGCCGACTTCAGCGGCGTCAAGATGCGCATCGGCGGCTTCGCCGGCCAGGTGCTCACCAAGCTCGGCCTCGTGCCGCAGCAGCTCGCGGCTCCGGACATCTACCCGGCGCTCGAGAAGGGCACCGTCGACGCGGCCGAGTGGGTCGGCCCCTACGACGACGAGAAGCTCGGCTTCAACAAGGTCGCGCCGTTCTACTACTACCCCGGCTGGTGGGAAGGCGGTCCGCAGCTTTCCGCCATCGTCGGCGACAAGGCCTGGGCCTCGCTCTCGGCCGAGAACAAGGCGATCTTCACGGCCGCCTCGTACGAAGCGCACACCTACATGCAGGCTCGCTACGATGCCCTCAACCCGGCGGCGCTGCGCCGTCTGGTCGCTGGCGGCACGAAGCTTCGCGCGTTCAGCCCGGACGTGATGAAGGCGTGCCTCGCGGCGGCCAACGAGGTGTACGAGGAAACCTCGGCGAAGAACCCGCTGTTCAAGAAGATCTACACGTCGTGGCGCGCGTTCCGCAACAACCAGGTCGACTGGTTCAAGGTCGCGGAATTCCGCTTCGACAGCTTCATGAACACGCAGGGCACGGTCGCGACGAAGAAGTAAGACCGCACCATCGCGTTCAGACGCGAACGCCCGCCCGGGAAACCGGGCGGGCGTTTTCTTTTGGCGAAGACGGGCCGGAGGAAGCGGCCCGACAGGCCCGCTACTCGGTCTTCTCTTCCTCTTCCTCGGTCGCCGGCTCGTCGGACGGCTCGGCATTCTCCTCGGAAGGTTCGGTCATCTCGTCGGCCTGCGGCTCGGTCGACGTCTCGTCGCCCGTGACGGCGGGCAGGTCGGTGCTGCCGTCGCCGGGCACCGGATCGCCTTCGAGGATGATCTCGATCGAGTTGGGATCCACGCCGTTGCCCTTGTCGAGCATCATCGTGACCATCTGCGGGAAGGCGATGACGAGCCCGACCATGATGACCTGGATGAAGACGAACGGCACCGCGCCCCAGTAGATCTGCATGGTCGTGATCGGCTGCATGATCTTCTTGGTGACGGCGTCGATGTATTCGCGCGCGGGCGCCACCGAGCGCAGGTAGAACAGCGCGAAGCCGAAGGGCGGGTGCATGAACGACGTCTGCATGTTGACGCCGAGCAGCACGCCGAACCAGATCAGGTCGATGCCCAGCTTCTCGGCCACCGGCCCCAGCAGCGGGACCACGATGAAGGCCAGCTCGAAGAAGTCGAGGAAGAAGGCCAGCACGAAGACCATCGCGTTGACGACGACCAGGAAGCCGACCTGCCCGCCGGGCAGGTTGATCAGCAGGTGCTCCACCCAGAGGTCGCCGTCGACCGCGCGGAACGTCAGGCCGAAGACCGACGACCCGACGAGGATGAACAGCACGAACGACGACAGCTTCGCCGTCGTGTCCATCGCCTGCTTGAGCAGCGACCAGTCGAGCTTGCGCTTGATCAGTGCCAGGATCAGTGCGCCCGTGGCGCCCATGGCGCCGCCTTCGGTCGGCGTGGCGATGCCCAGGAAGATGGTGCCGAGCACGAGGAAGATCAGCACCAGCGGGGGGAAAAGCGTCATGAGGCAGCGCACGAAGAGCTGCATTCCCCGGAGCGTGCGCGCCTCGGGCGGCAGGGCCGGCGCGCAGCCCGGCACGAGGATCGTCATCAGCAGCACGTAGCCGGCATAAAGGGCCGACAGGATGAAGCCGGGGATGAAGGCGCCCGCGTACATGTCGCCCACCGACCGGCCGAGCTGGTCGGCCATGATGATGAGCACGAGCGAGGGCGGGATGATCTGCGCAAGCGTGCCTGACGCCGCGATCACGCCCGACGCGAGCCGGCGATCGTAACCGTAGCGCAGCATGATCGGCAGCGAGATGAGGCCCATCGCGATGACGGAAGCGGCGACGACACCCGTCGTGGCGGCAAGCAGCGCGCCCACGAAGACGACCGCATAGGCAAGCCCGCCCGGAAGCGGCCCGAAGAGCTGCCCGATCGTGTCGAGCAGATCCTCGGCCATGCCGGATCGTTCGAGGATGAGCCCCATGAACGTGAAGAACGGGATGGCCAGAAGCGTGTCGTTGCGCATGATGCCGAACACGCGTTCGGGCAGCGCCTGGAAAAGGATCGGATGCAGCAGGCCAAGCTCGATGCCGATGAGCCCGAACACGATGCCGTTTGCGGCGAGCGCGAAGGCCACCGGGTATCCGAGAAGCAGGAACACCACCAGCGCCGCGAACATGATCGGCGCCATGTAGTGGATCAGGAAGTCGGCCATCAGACGTGCTCCGATTCAGGCGTGGAACCGTGCGGGGCGTGCTTCTCGAGCGGGTCGGGCCCGTCGCCGGTCAGGAAGGCGATGCGCTTGATCAGCTCGGAAAACGCCTGGAGCACCAGCAGCAGGAAGCCGACCGGCACGAGCAGGCGCGCGGGCCAGCGTACGAGGCCGCCGGCGTCCGAGGACTGCTCGTTCGATATGATGCTGTGCACGGCGATCGGCCAGGCCAGATACATGATCATGATCGTGAAGGGCAGCAGGAAGAAGATCGTGCCGAGGATGTCGATCCAGATCTGCGTGCGCCGCTTCAGGTGGGAGTTCACCACGTCGATGCGGATATGCTCGTTGTGCAGAAGCGTGTAACCCGCGCAGAGCAGGAAGACCGCCGCGAACAGGTACCACTGCAGTTCCAGCCACGAGTTCGAGCTGCGGTGGAACGAATAGCGGATCGTGGCGTTGATCGAACTGACCAGAACGGCCGCCAGCACGAACCAGTAGACGGTCCGCCCGACCAGCGTGTTGAGCCGGTCGATCAGACGGCTGATCTGCATGAGACCTGACATCAAAGGGCTCTCCTCCCCTGTCCGATGCCATGCGTGCCTTCGATGGCCGCTATGGCATCAACACAAGGGTCTATAGAGACCGACTCCCGCCATTTCAAGCGGTTCGTCGGCCCTGTTACGACGAATTTACGTAGTCGGAACGGAGTTTTAGGCGCGCCCCGTGCGGCTTGCCGCCGAAACGAGCGCCGTCGCCAGCGCCGCCTTCACGACCGCCCCGGCGATGAACGGCGTCAGGCCGAGCGCCACCGCCTTTTCGAAGCCCACGAAGGTCGCAAGCCATGCCACGCCCGGCGCATGCAGCACGACGGTCCCGACCGCCATGGCCGCAGCCGTGCCGGCCAGCGTCCGGCCCCAGCCACGTTCGGCGAGCCAGCCGAGCAGCGCCGCCGCAACAAGGAAGCCCGCGAGGAAGCCGCCCGTGGTGCCCAACATGTAGGCAATCCCGATCCCCTTTTCCGGGGTGCCGGCGAAGACCGGCAGCCCGAATGCCCCTTCGAGCAGATAGAGCGCCACCGTCGCCGCCCCGAGGCGCGCGCCGTAGGCGAAGCCCAGGAACAGGACGACACCCGATTGCATGGTCATCGGCACCGGCCACATCGGCACCTGCACCTTGGCGGAGGCCCACAGCAGGGCCGACCCGGCAAGTGCCAGAAGGGCCGCGCGCGCGAAATCGCGCGTGCCGGCGGGCCAGAGGCGGTCGACGAGGGTCGGATGGCGGACGGCAACGGTCATGGCGCTGGAACTCCGGTAGGAAACCCGTGGCAAACGCTTAACCGCCCGGCGGGCGGCGCGCAAGTCAGGCGAAGCGGAAGCCCTTGGGCGGCAGGAGCCCGGCCTGGCCGCGCTCGCCCACCCAGTGCTTGGGGGCGTTCTCGCGCTCGTCCGAGCGGGCGAAGCCCGTCGGCCATCCCTTGGCGATGTCGAAGGTGCGCATCTGGTAGAGGATCGCGCCCTTGGAATAGCGCTGCAGGATCACGCCGCGCCCGCGCTCCATCTCGGGCAGCTCCGCGAGCTTGAAGAGCAGCAGCTTCTTGTTCGTGCCCATGACGGCCAGCGTGTCGCCCTCCACCGGGCACATCGCCTTCGCCTCGCCGCCGTCGCCGAGATTGAGGACCTGCTTGCCCTGGCGAGTCTGCGCCACGCACGCATCCTCCGGCACCACGAAGCCGCGCCCGTCGCTGGACGCCACGACGAGCTTGCGCCCCGCCACGTGGATGAAGACATGGACGATGTCGACGTCGTTGGCGAGTTCGAGGATGACCTTCAGCGGCTCGCCGTCGCCGCGCCCGCGCGGAAGCTTGTCGCACGGGATCGTGTAGAAGCGGCCGTTGGTGGCGAGCACCATGAGCTTCTCGACCGACTGCGTGCGGATGACGTACTTCTCGCGGTCGCCGTCCTTGTAGCGGATCTCGCGCGCGGCCGTCTCGTCGAGATGGCCCTTGAACGCGCGCACCCAGCCCTTGTCGGAGCACACGACCGTCAGATCCTCGCGCTCGATCAGCGCGTCCACCGGCACGAGCAGTTCGACGGGTGCATCGGCCACTTCCGTACGCCGCTTGCCCAGCGGCGTACGCGGGCCGAACTTCGTCTTGATGCCCTGAACCTCGTCCGCGATCGAGGCCCAGCGCTTGTCCTCGCTCTTCAGCAGCGACTGGAGTTCCTTGCGCTCCTTGGTCAGCGCATCGTTCTCCTTGCGGATCTCGAACTCCTCGAGCTTGCGCAACGACCGCAGGCGCATGTTGAGGATCGCCTCGGCCTGGACCTCGGTCAGCCCCCACTTCTTCATCATGACGGGCTTGGGCTCGTCCTCGTTGCGGATGATTTTGATCACCGCATCGATGTTGAGGTAGGCGATCAGCAGCCCGCCGAGGATCTCGAGCCGGCGTTCGATCTGCCCCAGCCGGTGCTCCGAACGGCGCTTCAGCACGACATGCCGGTGGTCGAGATAGGCCTGGAGCACCTCCTTCAGGTCCATCACGCGCGGCGTGTTGTTCGCGTCGAGCACGTTCATGTTGAGCGCGAAGCGCGTCTCGAGTTCCGAGTTGCGGAACAGCGATTCCATCAGCACCTTCGCGTCGACCGCCTTGGTCTTCGGCTCCAGCACGATGCGCACGTTCTCGTCGGACTCGTCGCGCACGTCGGCCAGCAGCGCCAGCTTCTTGGCCTGGAGCAGTTCTGCGATCTTCTCGATCAGCTTCGACTTCTGCACCTGGTAGGGGATTTCGGTGACGACGATCTGCCACATCCCGCGCGGCAGCTCCTCGACCTTCCAGCGCGCGCGGATGCGCATCGAGCCGCGCCCGGTCTCGTAGGCCTGCACCAGTGCCTCGCGGCTTTCCGCAAGGATGCCGCCGGTCGGGAAATCGGGGCCCGGCATCAGGTCGACGAGCGTGGCGATGCGCGCGTTGGGCGTCTTGATCAGGTGAAGGAGCGCGTTGCAGATCTCGACGATGTTGTGCGGCGGGACGTTCGTCGCCATGCCCACGGCAATGCCGGCCGCACCGTTGGCCAGCAGGTTCGGGAACGCGGCGGGCAGGACGATCGGCTCCTCGCCCTCGCCGTCGTAGGTCTGGCGGAAATCGACGGCGTTCTCGTCGAGCCCGCGCATGAGTTCGGCGGCCACCTCGGTCAGGCGCGCCTCGGTGTAGCGCATGGCCGCCGCGTTATCGCCGTCGATGTTGCCGAAGTTCCCCTGCCCGTCGACCAGCGGATAGCGCTGCGCGAAGTCCTGGGCCAGACGCACCAGCGCGTCATAAACCGACTGGTCGCCATGCGGGTGATACTTGCCGATGACGTCACCGACCACGCGCGCGCACTTCTTGAATCCGGACGCGGGATCGAGCTTGAGCTGCTGCATGGCCCACAGGAGGCGCCGGTGGACCGGCTTCAGGCCGTCGCGCACGTCGGGCAGCGAGCGGGCCATGATCGTCGAAAGCGCGTACGCCAGATAGCGTTCGCCCAGCGCGTCCTTGAGGTCGACCGGGCGGATTTCGGCGGCGAAAGAGGCAGTCATCGGTTCGGCAGGCTCCGGCAATTACGAAAGTCTTCGCCAGCGCTCATAGAGCCGGACTCGCGCGCCGGGCAAGTCCCGTCCGTTCGGGGTCAATGC
>JAEUKX010000047.1 GCA_016794025.1 Rhodospirillales bacterium
CGCGAAGGCATCTTCCGCGAAATGAAGCTGCGCCGCCACTTCGAGAAGCCCTCGGAGAAGAAGGCGCGCGAGAAGGCCGAAGGCGTCCGTCGCCTGCGCAAGCTGCAGCGCAAGCGCCTGGAGCGCGAAGGCTACTAGTCCTTTTCCGGCTCAGGCCGGACACGAAAAAGCCGCCGGGAGCGATCCCGGCGGCTTTTGCCGTTTCTGGCGCCGGGCTCAGTGCCCGCCGGACATCGACTTCACGACGTCCTCGACCACCTTCTTGGCATCGCCGAACAGCATCATCGTGTTGTCGCGGAAGAAAAGCTCGTTCTCCACGCCTGCGTAACCTGACGCCATCGAGCGCTTGATGAACAGCACGGTCTTCGCCTTTTCCACGTCGAGGATCGGCATGCCGAAGATCGGGCTCTTCGGATCGGTCTTGGCGGCAGGGTTCGTCACGTCGTTGGCGCCGATGACGAAGGCGACGTCAGCCTGCGCGAAGTCGCGGTTGATGTCGTCGAGTTCGAAAACCTCGTCGTAGGGGACGTTCGCCTCGGCGAGCAGCACGTTCATGTGGCCGGGCATGCGGCCCGCGACCGGGTGGATCGCGTAGCGCACCGACACGCCTTCCTTCTTCAGCATGTCGGCCATCTCGCGCAGCGCGTGCTGGGCCTGCGCCACCGCCATGCCGTAACCCGGCACGATGATGACGGAGGCGGCGTTCTTCATGATGAAGACGGCATCCTCCGACGAGCCCTGCTTGACCGGGCGCTGCTCCTTGGCGCCGCCGGCCGCCGCGGCCGTCGATGCGTCGGTGCCGAAGCCGCCCAGGATCACGTTGAAGATCGAGCGGTTCATGCCCTTGCACATGACATAGGACAGGATCGCGCCCGACGAGCCGACGAGCGCGCCGGTGACGATCAGCAGCGAATTCTGCAGCGTGAAGCCGATGCCGCATGCGGCCCAGCCCGAGTAGGAGTTGAGCATCGAGACGACCACCGGCATGTCGGCGCCGCCGATGGGCAGGATCAGCAGGAAGCCCAGCGCCAGCGAGATCAGCACCAGCGCCCAGAAGGCCACCGGGCTGCCCGTCATCGACAGCCAGACGATGTTGGCGACGATGACGATGCCCAGAAGGGCGTTGAGCGGGTGCTGCAGCGGGAACTGGAGCGGCGCGCCCGAGACGAGGCCCTGGAGCTTCGCGAAGGCGACGATCGAGCCCGTGAAGGTGATGGCGCCGATGGCCGTGCCCAGCGCCATCTCGACCAGCGAGGCCGCCTTGATGGCGCCAGGAATGCCGATCCCGAAGCTCTGCGGCGAATAGAGCGTGGCCGCCGCCACGAACACCGCCGCAAGACCCACCAGCGAGTGGAAGGCAGCCACGAGCTGCGGCAGGGCCGTCATCTCGATGCGCAGGGCCACGAACGTGCCGATGGCGCCGCCGATCAGGATGCCTGCGGCGATGAGGCCGAAGGAACTGGTCTGCGGCAGCAGCAGCGTCGTGCCGATGGCGATGGCCATGCCGGCCATGCCGAAGAAGTTGCCGCCGCGCGCGGTCTCGGGGCTCGAGAGGCCGCGCAGCGACATGATGAAGCAGATGGAAGCCGCCAGATAGAGCAGCGAAGCGGAATTGGCACCCATGATCGCGATCTCCCCCGCCTACTTCTGCTTCTTCTTGAACTTGCCCAGCATGCGCTGGGTGACGACGAAGCCGCCGAAGATGTTGACCGAGGCGAGCATCACGGCAAGGAAGCCCATGGCCTGGCTGAAGCCGACGACCGAGGCCCCGGCGGCCAGCAGCGCGCCCACGATGATGACCGAGCTGATGGCGTTCGTGACGGCCATCAATGGCGAGTGGAGGGCCGGCGTCACGCGCCAGACGACGTAGTAGCCCACGAACGTCGCCAGGACGAGGACGGTCAGGCCCATCGTCAGCGCGTCGGGGCCGTGGCCCGCGGCGGCGTCGGGGGCGAGAGCCGCCTGTGCGGCAACTTCGCGTGCCTTGGCGGCAAGCGAAGCGGCATCCGTCGCGAGCGATGCCGCGAGGTCGAGAAGGGAGGCGTCAGCCATTGTTTTCCTGTCCCCCGGTTACTGCGCGGCCGCCGCGGGGGCGGGCGCGAAATTGGGATGCACGACCTGTCCCTCGCGGGTCAGCAGCGAACCCTTGATGATCTCGTCCGCCGGATCGATGGCGAGGCTGCCGTCCTTGGCGACGATCAGCTTCATGAACTCCGCGAGATTGCGCGCGTAGAGGGCGGAAGCATCCACCGCAAGCCGCGAGGGCACGTTGGCATAGCCCACGATCTTCACCCCGTGGCGAACCACGATCTTGCCGGTCTCGCTGCCCTCGCAGTTGCCGCCGGTTTCCACGGCGAGGTCGATGACGATCGAACCGGGCTTCATGGAGGCCACCATCGCGTCGGTGACGAGGCGGGGCGCCGGGCGGCCGGGGATCAGGGCCGTGCAGATCACGACGTCCATCTTGCGCACCGTGTCGGCGATGAGTGCGGCCTGCTTGGCCTTGTAGGCGTCCGACATTTCCTTCGCGTAACCGCCGGACGTCTCGGCCTGGCGGGCTTCCTCGTCGTCGACAAAGACGAACGTGGCGCCAAGCGACTCGACCTGCTCCTTCGCCGCCAGCCGCACGTCGGTCGCCGAAACGACCGCGCCCAGCCGGCGTGCCGTGGCGATGGCCTGCAGGCCCGCCACGCCGGCACCCATGACCATGACCTTGGCGGGCGCCACGGTGCCGGCCGCCGTCATCATCATCGGGAAGGCGCGGCCGAACTGTTCGGCCGCGTCGATCACGGCCTTGTAGCCGGCAAGGTTCGCCTGGCTCGACAGCACGTCCATCGACTGCGCGCGCGTGATGCGCGGGACCAGTTCCATGGCGAAGGCGGTGACGCCGCGCTGCGCCAGGTCGGCGACCTGCTCCTTGTTGCGGTAGGGGTCGAGCTGCGAGACGAGCACGGCGCCGGAACGGATGCCGGCGATCTCGTCGCCGCCCTCGGCGGCCGTCAGCGGCCGCCCGACCTTGAGCACGATGTCGGCCTGCGAAAGCAGCGTCGCGCTGTCCGGCACGATCTCGGCGCCGGCGTCGGCGAAGGCCTGGTCGGGGATCGCGGCGGCAAGCCCGGCGCCCGCCTCGACGAGGAACGTCAGGCCGAGCGGCTTCATGCGCTTGATCGAGTCCGGGGTTGCGGCGACGCGCGCTTCGAATGCGCGACGCTCTTTGGGGATGGCGACCTTCATGCACGTCTCCCGGCAGGCCGTAGGGTCAAAATGGGCGTCGGACAATGCGTACCAATCGGACCCTTGCCAAGGCAAGATTCTTTCAGGCCGGGCTGAAATTTAACTAATTTGGCGCATGCCCCGCGAAGTGTTCGCAAACAACGACTGCGGGCACCGTCAATTCCAGCACAGCGGCGATCGGCCGCATGCCGCCGTCCGGGAAATCTCAGACGCCGTGCGCAGGCTGCGGGACTGGGGGCAGCAGCAGCGTGACGGTCGTGCCGATGCCGGGGGCGCTGGCGAGCGTGAGCCGCCCGTGCATCCGGTGGGCAAGGGCGGTCGAGATCGAAAGGCCAAGCCCGGTGCCCGGCACGGCGGAATCCCGCGAGGCGCGCGTGCGGAAGAACGGCTTGCCGATCGACGACAGGTCCTCGGCCGAGATTCCCGGCCCGCGGTCGATCACCGAGATCGCGACCATGCCCGAAGGTTCGTCGTTGCGTGCGACGATGTCGACCTGACCGCCGGCGGGCGAGAACTTGATCGCGTTGGAGACGAGGTTCATGAGGATCTGGCGGGTGGCGATCTCGTCGCCGCAGGCCGTCACCCCGTCGCCGAAGGCGCGCAAGGTCACCTTCCGGTCGGCGGCAACGGGGCGCAGCAGCCGCGACATTTCCTCGGCTAGCAGCGAGCAGTCGATCTCGACCACGCGAAGCTCCCGGCTGCCCACATCGATGGTCGAGAAGTCGATGATGTCGCCGATGAGCATCAGCAGATGATTGCCGCTGTTGGCGATATCGGTGGCGTATTCTGCGTATTTCGGGTGGCCGAGCGGGCCGAAGGTCGCGTTCGACAGGATCTGCGCGAAGCCGACGATCGCGTTCAGCGGCGTGCGCAGCTCGTGGTTCATCTTGGCGATGAAGATGCCGCGACCCTCCGCCTCGCGCCGCAGGCCGTCGCGCGCGAGGGCGAGGTCGGCATTCGACCGGCCCAGCGCCAGGGCATAGCGGATCGACATGCGCGCATAGACGAAGGCGGCCAGCAGAGTCGCCCCGGCAATGGCGAGGATCGGCCAGTACGCATGCAGCGTGTTGCGGCCGAAGGGCTGCCACGCGGCGGCATAGACGACGACCAGCGGCAGCGGTTCCAGCCCCACGAACGCGGCCAGCGCGGGCGAGCCGCTGTCCGTATCGACGAAGTTGAAATGGCCGGTGCGCGCGGCCGGGTATCTCTCCCAGAGCATCCTGCCGGGCGGTGATGCCGCCGTGACGGCTTCCTCGGGGGGATAGCTTGCGATCGTCGTGCCGTCGTTCCGGTAAAGCGCGACGCGGTCTCCCTCGCGCTCGAGCAGCGCCTTGAAGACGTCGACAAAGGACTGCAGCGGGATCCCGACACTGACCACGCCGACGGTCTGGCCGTTGGGTGTGCCGATCGGCCGCGAAACGTAGATCGTCTCTTCCGCCTCGCGCGTTCCCGGCAGGGGTGCGGAGACGAAGAGCTGCCGGTTGGGATCGATCATCAGTTCGCGTTCGGGCGCACGGCGGCCCTCGCCGATCTGGTAGCGGAAATCCTCGCGCGTCTGCGCGTCGATGCGGTGGCCGAGCAGGCGGCTGCGCCCGTCGGCCTGCCATATCTCGAGCGAGAAATGCGCGGGCACCGAATCGAGGGCCGTGCGCCGGATATGCGCGATCTGCTCGGGCGGCAGTCGGGCCGGGTCGCGCCCGTCGAGCGACCAGAGGACCTGCATGATGACCGCATCGGCCAGCGCGACAAGCCGCACGCCGTGCGAGTCGGCGACAAGGAGATTGCGCTCGATCGCTGCAAGGCGCTGCGCGCTTTCGCGCCGGAACATCCACGAGGCCGTCGTCAGCGCCGCCGCGACGAGCGCGACGCAGAGCAGGACCGCCCAGACGTAAAGCCGGCGCAGCGAGGGCGAGCTCGGCCGTTCGAGTTCGGTTGCTCGGTTCTCGAGCGGATTCTGGGGAAGGTCGAATGCCACGTGCGGTTCCGGTTGCGAGACCGCGTGGTTCTAGCGTGCCTTCCTTAATCTGGTGTAAATTCGAAACACAAATACTATTGTAAGTTACCGGTAATTCGTGGCCGCCGGAAGCTGCAGCGTGATCGTCGTGCCCGATCCTGGCAGGCTGTCGAGCAGGAGCCGTCCCCCCATCTGATGGGCCAGCGCCACGGCGATCGACAGGCCAAGGCCGGTGCCGGAGACTGCGCCAAGACGCGCCGCGCGCGCGCGAAAGAAGGGCCGCCCGATCGATCCGATCTCGTCGTGGTCGATGCCCGTGCCCCGGTCGACAACGGCAATATCGACCGTGTCGCCGCGCAGCGCCACCTGCGTCCGGATTTCGACGGTCCCGCCCGGCGGCGAGAACTTGATCGCATTGGTAACGAGATTGACGAGAATCTGACGCAGGCCCTGCGCATCGGCCAAAGCCCAGGCCTCCTCGCCGATCGCCACGAGCGCGATCGACCGGTTCATGGCAACGGGCTTCAGGTGGCGCACGACTTCGCGCACCGATCTGGCGACATCGATCTGTATGCTGTCGAACCGGCGGCGCCCCTGATCGATTGCCGAAAAGTCGATGATGTCGCCGATGAGGTTGCGCAGATGCTCGCCGCTGGTGGCGATGTCGCGCGCGTATTCGCTGTATTTCGGATGGGAGGGCCCAAAGGTGGCGTCCGCGAGAATCTGCGCGAATCCGACGATGGCATTGAGCGGCGTGCGCAATTCGTGATTCATGTTGGCGATGAAGATGCCGCGCTCGTCGGATTCGAACTGGAGGCGGGCCTTGGCGCTGGCCAGTTCGGCG
>JAEUKX010000074.1 GCA_016794025.1 Rhodospirillales bacterium
GCCGGCCGCAACGGGGCCGATCTCCCTGAGCTTGCCATTCGTCACGGAAAACTCCCAGAGCCGCCCGGCGGCGATGGCGAAACCGGTATAGTTCTGCATGCCCTTGTCGGTATGGATGTCGACCGCATCGACCGACGTTCCAGCCGGCAAGTTGGCCGCCGCGATCGTCGAAAGCGTTCCGTCGTTGGGTGGATCCTG
Source organism: Rhodospirillales bacterium (assembly GCA_016794025.1). GTDB lineage: Bacteria > Pseudomonadota > Alphaproteobacteria > CACIAM-22H2 > CACIAM-22H2 > Tagaea. The sequence continues at coordinate 199 of JAEUKX010000074.1, forward strand.
GATCACGTAGGTGCCTTGGGCGGAATCGAACTCGAACAACTGTGTCTGCTTTGCGCCCGGCACGGAATTGATGTACGCGCCGGCAAGGATCGTCGGCTTTTTCCCGGCATTGGCGTCGCCGGCGAGATACGCGATCCGCCCGTCGACTGCGGCCTGACCGGTATCCACGTTCACGCGCAGGTCCTGGCCTGAAGGGCCGATCACGCGCATGCGGTCTGCCTGCGGATTGAAATCGACCAGGGCCCCTTGCCCGCTTTCCAGCGCGACGCTGAGCATGGCGACTTTTTCGGCGATGCCGCCGATCATGTCGATCCGATAGATGCTTCCGTCGGCTGCCAGACCGTAGAGTTTGGCATCGGCCGGCCGGACGTCGATGCCGAGCAGCGGCGCCGAGGTGCCAAGCACGGCAATCATCGTCGTCTTGCCGGGAGCATCGGAGGAAAAGCGCAGAAGCTCGTTGCGATCCGTCAGTGCCACGAGGTCAAGGGCGCTGGCCGCCGTCGCGGTCAGACAGACGAGCCCGATTGCTGTCGCCAAGGTCTGCATCTTCATCGCAAGCCTCCGTTCCGTGGGGTTGCGGAGCATTCTACGACAACTTGCCGGCGTTGGATCACTTTGCCGGCCGGTCTTCCTGCGGCAGGACAGCATACGGATGTGCGATGCCGGGCAACTTCATCATGCGCTGCCCCCAGTCGCGAATGTTCGGATAGCGCGTTGCGTCGTATTGCGCCTCCTCCGCCGTCGCGATCCAGGGGAAAATCGCGATGTCGGCGATCGTGGGGTTCGGTCCGGCCAGAAACTTCGACGTGCCAAGATGGCGATCGAGCATGTCGAGCGCCTGTTCGCCTCGGCCAAATAGGAACGGCAGCGCCGGACTTTCCGGGGCGTTGCGCCGCAGGAATCGGGTCTGGCCGACCGACGTCATCCGGTCAAGGTCCCAAGCGAGCCATTCGGCAATCCGCCGCTTTTCGTGCGCGTTCGCTCCGCCGAAGGCACCGAAACGATCGGCGAGATACTGCAGGATGACATTCGACTGGACGATCACCTCATCGCCATCGACGAGAACCGGCACCTGCGCATAGCGGTTGAGGCGGATGTGGTCGGGCAGCTTCTGTGCGCCGGCGCGCAGGTCGACGTGGCGGTAATTCCACTTCGCGCCGACGAGCGTCAGCATCAGGGCAACCTTGGCCGACGGTAGCGACAGGTGGAAGCCGTGGAGCGTAAGCGTCACGCCCTTGTCAGGTCTATCTGCAGCCTTCCGGGGAACGTCGTATCCGGCTTTGCCGATCCGTGCTCCCTTGGCCGCGCGCTTGGCCGACTTGGAAGCCGCCTGCTTGATGGCAGCCGTCGCCTTGAGAACGCGCTTCGGCTTCGTCGCCGGCCTCTTCGCGGCTCTCTTTCGCGCGGGCGCCTTTTTCTTGGCTGCCATGATGCCCCTAGCCGGCCAGCTTTGCCTTGAGGATCTCGTTGACCTTCGCCGGGTTCGCCTTGCCGCCCGTCGATTTCATGACCTGACCGACGAACCAGCCGAACAGCGTGACCTTGCCGGCCCGATACTCCGCCACCTTCGCCTCGTTTTCGGCCATCACTTTTGCGATGGCCGCGTCGATGGCGCCGGTGTCGGTCACCTGCGTCAGCCCCTTTTCCTTGACGATCGACGCCGCATCGCCGCCGGTCTCGACCATGATCTGGAAGACGTCCTTGGCAATGCGGCCGGAAATCGTGTCGTTCTCGATGAGGTCGAGAAGGCCGGCAAGGTTCGCGGCCGAAACCGGCGAGTTGGCGACGCCAACGCCCTTCTTGTTGAGCGCCCCGAACAGTTCGACGATCACCCAGTTTGCGGCGAGCTTGGGATCCTTGCGGCCTTTGGCCACCGTCTCGAAGAAATCAGCCTGCTCCTGCTCCGCGACAAGCACGCCGGCATCGTAAGGCGTAAGCTTGTACTGCTCGACGAAGCGGACCTTCTTGGCATCAGGCAGTTCGGGCATTTCGCCCTTGATGCGCGCGATCGCCTTCGGATCGAGGACGAGCGGCAGCAGGTCGGGATCCGGGAAATAGCGGTAGTCGTGCGCATGCTCCTTCGAGCGCATCGGGCGCGTGACGCCGCGCGCGGTGTCCCAAAGGCGTGTCTCCTGCACGATCGTGCCGCCATCCTCCAGCACCTCGACCTGGCGCGTTGCCTCATATTCGATCGCCTGCATGACGAAGCGGATCGAATTGACGTTCTTGATCTCGTTGCGGGTTCCGAATTTCGTATCGCCGACCTTCCGGACGGATACGTTGGCATCGCAGCGCATGGAGCCCTCCTCCATGTTACCGTCGCACGTGCCCAGATAGCGAAGGATCGCCCGCAGTTTCTTCAGATACGCCCCCGCCTCTTCCGGCGAACGGATGTCGGGTTCCGACACGATCTCCATCAGCGCCACGCCCGAGCGGTTGAGGTCGATGTAGCTCTTGCTCGGACTCTGGTCGTGCATCGATTTGCCCGCGTCCTGCTCCAGATGCAGGCGCGTGACGCCGACGGTCTTGGTGGCGCCGCCGGGCATGTCGAGGACGAGCTTGCCGCCCGAGACGATCGGCCGTGTGTACTGGCTTATCTGGTAGCCCTGCGGAAGGTCGGCATAGAAATAGTTCTTCCGGTCGAAGACCGAGACTTCATTGACCGTCGCCTCGATGCCGAGGCCGGTCTTGATCGCCTGTTCGACGACGAAGCCGTTGATGACGGGGAGCATTCCGGGGAACGCAGCGTCGACGAAGCTCACCTGCGCGTTCGGATTGCCGCCGTAGGTCGCCGAGGCGCCCGAGAAGAGCTTCGCCTTCGAAACGACCTGCGCGTGGACTTCGAGGCCCACGACGATTTCCCACTTGCCGGTCTTGCCTTCGAGGATCATGGCGTCAGGCTCCCGGCCGCGCGGTGAAATTCGCGGCCTTCTCGAGCACGCCGCCCACGCGAAACAGCGCGCCTTCGTCGAACGGCTTGGCGATGAGCTGGAGGCCCAGCGGCAGGCCCTCGCCCGAAAGGCCGGCCGGCACGGACAGGCCCGGCAGGCCCGCCAGGTTGACCGGCACCGTGAATACGTCGTTGAGGTACATCGCGATCGGATCGTCGGCGTTTTCGCCGATCCCGAAGGCTGCCGAAGGTGCTGTCGGGGTCAGGATCACGTCGCACTTCTTCCAGGCTTCCTGGAAGTCGCGGAAGATCAGCGAGCGGACCTTCTGCGCCTTCAGGTAATAGGCGTCGTAGTAGCCGGCAGACAGCACGTAGGTGCCGATCAGGATGCGGCGACGCACCTCCGCGCCGAAGCCCTCGGCGCGCGTGTTCTCGTACATCTCGTCGAGCGAATTGCCCGGCACCCGGAGGCCATAGCGCACGCCGTCATAGCGCGCGAGATTCGACGACGCCTCCGCCGGCGCGATGATGTAGTAGGTCGGAAGCGCGTACTTGGTGTGCGGCAGCGAGATCTCGACGGGTTCCGCCCCCGCGGCCTTCAGCCAGTCGATGCCCTGCTGCCAGAGCTTCTCGATCTCCGCGGGCATGCCGTCGACGCGATACTCCTTGGGGATTCCGAACCGGAGCCCCTTCACGTTGCCCGTCATCGCGGCTTCATAGTCCGGGACCGGCGTTGGCACCGAGGTCGAATCCTTCGGATCGTGTCCGGCCATCGCACGCAGCAGGATCGCACAGTCGCGCACGTCGCGCGCCATCGGGCCCGCCTGATCGAGTGACGAGGCGAACGCCACGATGCCCCAGCGCGAGCAGCGCCCGTAGGTCGGCTTGATGCCGGCAATGCCAGTGAAGCTCGCCGGCTGCCGGATCGAGCCGCCGGTATCCGTGCCGGTGGCGCCTGCGACGATGTGCGCGGCAACGGCAGCGGCCGAACCGCCCGATGAACCGCCGGGGACGAGGTCCTTTCCGTCCTTGCGCTTCCAGGGGTTCTTTACAGGTCCGAAATGACTTGTGATGTTGGCCGAGCCCATCGCGAACTCGTCCATGTTAAGCTTGCCGAGCATCGAGGCGCCCGCATCGAACAGGTTTTGCGTGACCGTCGACTCGTAAGGCGGCTTAAATCCTTCGAGAATTCGGCTGGCCGCCGTCGTCTGGACACCCTTGGTGCAGAACAGGTCCTTGATGCCGAGCGGCACGCCCTCGAGCGCGCGCGCCTGGCCCTTGGCGAGCCGCGCGTCGGAATCTGCGGCCTGCGACAGGGCGAGCTCCGGCGTCTCGACGACGAAGGCGTTGAGATGGCGATTTTTCTCGACAGCGGCAACATAGGCACGCGCGACCTCGGTGGCGGAGAACTTCCGCTGCGAAAGGCCGTCGCGAAGCTGGGCGATGGTCAGGTCGACGAGCTCGGCCATCACTCCACCACCTTCGGCACGGTGAAGAAGCCGCCGAGATCCTCGGTCGTCGACACGCGCACGGGATCGGTCGCGTTCAGGAGGACCTTCTCGGCGTAACCGCCGTCCGTCACCTCGTCGGCCCGCTGCGGGAGGACGACCTCGACCGTCGATGTCATCGGCTCTACGCTGGACGTATCGAGCGACTTCAGCTGTTCGACCCAGTCGAGGATCGTGGAGAGTTCCTGCGCCATGCGCGCCCGGTCGTCGGCCGCCACGCGGATGCGGGCAAGCTGGGCGATCCGGGCAACGGTAGCCTGATCAAGCGACATGCGGTATGTCTCGCCTTGGGCCTTGAAATGACGTCGAAAACGTCGTTGAAACGGGCCGGGAAGCTAACACTCGACATGCCGATCCGCAACCCTACCGACCTGCTGGCGGAACTGCCGGAAAAGACGTGTCTTCTCGGCCTCGATCCAGGCGAGAAGACGGTCGGTCTGGCCATCTGCGACCCCGGTTTGACGATCGCCTCGCCGCTCGAAACGATTCGCCGCGCGCGAAAGGCGTCCGCGGACTATGCGCGCATTGCGGAGGTGGCGGCCGAGCGAAACGTCGGCGGCTTCGTGTGCGGCATGCCGACGAACATGGATGGCAGTGCAGGGCCGCGTGCGCAGGCGGTGCGGGCGTTCGCGCGCAATCTGCTGGCACGGGTAGACCTGCCGCTCGTGTTCTGGGACGAACGGATGTCGACGCAGGCCGTGACACGTGCCCTGCTCGATGCCGACATGTCACGCGAGAGACGCGGCGAGGTCGTCGACAAGATGGCGGCGGCCTTCATCCTCCAGGGGTACCTCGACTGGATCCGCATCGGCCGTTGACCGGTTCGGATAAAAGTCGGACGATCCCGGCCATGTTTGCACTGACAGAAGAACAAGAGTCGCTGCGCGCCCGGGCACGCGAATTCGCCGACAAGGTCCTGGCGCCGACTGCAGCGGAAACGGACCGGTCCGAGGCATATCCGTGGAAGAACGTCGAGGCGATGCGCGCGGCCGGCTTCCTCGGCATGACCGTGCCGACGGATCTTGGCGGTCCCGGCCTCACCTATCTCGATACGGTCCTCGTGATCGAGGAGATCGCGCGGGCGTGCGGCGCCTGCGGCCGTATCGTGGTCGAGACGAACATGGGGGCCGTCGGTGCCATCCTTGCTTATGGCACGCCGGCGCAGCGTAAGCTCGCGGCCGAGTGCGTCCTCGCCGGCGACAAGCCCGCGATCTGCATTTCCGAACCTGAAGCCGGCAGCGCTGCGAACGAGATGACGACGCGCGCGGTGCGACGCGGCGGGGGCTACGTGCTCGACGGGCGCAAGCACTGGATCACCGGCGGCGGCGTGTCCCGCCTCCACCTGATCTTCGCGCGCGTTTATGACGAGCAGGGAAAGGAAGAGGGGATCGGCGGCTTCATCGTCGTCCGTGACCCCAAGACATCGGAGCCGAAGGGGCTCGTCATCGGAAAGCGCGAACCGGCAATGGGGCTTCGCGGAATTCCGGAAACCGAGGTGAATTTCGTGGGCCTCGAGGTTCCGGAAGAGATGGTCCTGCGTTCGCCGCGCGGGTTTTCCGGCGGCTTCGGCGACCTGATGGACGCGTACAACGCCCAGCGCGTGGGTGCAGGGACTGTGGCGCTCGGCCTTGCGCAAGGCGCCTTCGAGCGTGCATGCGGTTATGCCGGGAAGCGCCATCAGTTCGGCCGCCCGATCGCCGAGTTCCAGGGGCTCCAGTGGATGCTGGCCGACATGTCGGTGCAGATCGAGGCCGCGCGGGGGCTCATCTGGCGTGCGGCCGGAAGTTCCGGCCCGGCCGGCTTTCCGCACCCCGACATGGCCGCCCGCGCGAAGATCTTCGCGTCGGAGTCGGCGCTTCGCATTACGAACGACGCGCTGCAGGTCTGGGGAGCGGCCGGCTATTCGCGCAACAATCCGATGGAACGCTATGTCCGCGATGCGCGGATGTTTACCATCGCCGGCGGAACCGCCCAGATGCTGCGCAATCTCGTGGCCGGAAACGTGCTCGGCCAGCGCTTCCCGCAGTCCCGCGACGGATATCTCAGGCGTCGGAAAGCCGCGGAGTAACTCCCCTGCCCGCGCCGACGGCAATGCCGGCGTCGTTCCAGAAGCCTGCCTTCTCGATGCGCGCATAGATCCTTTCGATCAGGCCGTCGATGAACGGATCCGTTTCGCGCGCCGGTGCGGTCCGCTTCCGGGTCATCTCGCGTGTCACCATGGCTTCGGCCCACGACTTTCCGCCGGAGATATAGACCTGAAGGAAACCCTGCAGGCGGTCGCAGGCATAGGCCAGACGCGCTTCGGGCGTCTCATGCGCCTCGAATTCGCGCCATAGCTGCTCGAGGCGCCGGCCGAGATCCGGCGGCAGGCTCCCGAACAGGCGGCGCGCAGCCTGTTCCTCTTTCTCGACGGCCTCCGCACGCGCCTTGGCGTCGTAGGCAAAGGCGTCGCCCGCATAAATCTCGACGAGATCATGGACGAGAATCATGGAAAGCGCCCGGCCGAGATCGACATCGAAGCCGATATCCTCGGCGAGCAGAAGGCCGCACAGCGCCATGTGCCAGCTGTGTTCGGCCGAATTCTCCCGCCGCGAACCGTCGGCGACATAGGCGCGGCGCTCGACGCTCTTGAAGCGGTCGGCGAGCACGAGAAAGTCGAGCATTGAATCGATGCGGTCCGGCATGGTGTCCTTGTCCTGCCCACGGTCGCGTCGAGTTTGGCGCGCCGGCCCGGTGGCGTCAAAGCGGAGCGAAGATGGCCGTCCTTGAAGTGGTACTGGCGATGCTGGCCGTCGCGATCGTGCTCGCGCATTTCTCGGACAGGCTGCGCATTCCCTACGCCGTGCTTCTCGTGATCGCCGGAATGGCCCTCGCGTTCGCCCCGCGGCTTCCGAAGTTCGAGTTCGACCCCCAGATCGTGCTCGCGCTCTTTCTTCCGCCTCTGCTGTTTTCCGCGGCGTATTTCACCTCGTGGCGCGACTTCCGCTTCTATCTCCGCCCGATCCTGCTGCTGGCGATCGGCCTCGTGCTGGCGACAACGCTTGGCGTCGGCGTGGCATTCAAGCTCCTCGTTCCGGACGTTCCCTGGGCCGTCGCGTTCCTTCTGGGGGCGATTGTCTCGCCGCCCGATGCGGTCGCTGCGGCGGCGATCATGGAAAAGCTCCGGCTGCCGAAGCGGATCGTCGCGATCCTCGAGGGCGAAAGCCTCGTCAACGACGCTACGGGACTGGTGCTCTACAAGTTCGCGCTGGCGGCGGCTCTCTCCGGGACTTTCTCCGCTGTCGAGGCCGCGGGCGCCTTCGTCGCCTATGCCGTCGGTGGCTGTCTCCTCGGGTTTCTCGGCGGCCTTGCCGCTGTCCAGATCATGAAGAAGCTTCATGAGACTCTTCTCCAGATATCCTTCACGTTCGTCGTTCCCTACGTCGCATTCCTTGTCGGCGAGCACGTGCATGTGTCGGGCGTTCTCGTGGTCGTCGTTGCCGGTCTCGTCATTGGATGGCACGCGCCGGAAATGTTCTCCGCGCAGGCGCGCGTCCAGGGCCAGATGGTCTGGAGTGCCGTCATTTTCGTCCTGAACGCGCTTGTCTTCATCCTGATCGGGCTCCAGCTCGACGACATCCTCGTTCGTCTGGCCGACTACTCGTGGGGGCAGCTGATCTGGTGGGCAGTCGCGATATCGGTTGTTGCCATCGTGATCCGGCTGATCTGGGTCTTTCCCAATGCGTACATTCCGACGCTCTTCCGGTCGGTCCGCGAACGCGAAGGCGTGCCGCCGAAGTCCTGGACGCTGATCGTCGGGTGGACGGGCATGCGCGGTGTCGTCAGTCTTGCCGCAGCGCTTGCCATTCCGGTCATGGCGGAGTTCGGCGAGCCCTTCCCGGCACGGGATCTTGTGATCTTCCTTTCTTTCTCGGTCATCTTCGCCACGCTCGTGATCCAGGGAACGACGCTTGCGCCGCTGATCCGCTTCCTGCGCGTCGGTGGCGACCGCGATGCCGAAAAGGAAGAGGAAGTCGCCCGGCGCAAGTTGACGCACGCCGCGCTCGCGGAGATCGACCGGCTGGCGGAAATCGACTTCATCGCGCTCGAGATCGCGCCGGGGCTCCGGCGCTCGTACCAGAACCGGCTGAAGCCTGAAGAGATGACCCAGGAGCACATCGAGCTCGAGCACGCCCGCCGGCACGCACGGCGGGTCCGGCTCGAGGTTGTTAACGCCGAGCGGCGGCGTCTGCTAAAACTGCGACGCGAGCGCGAGATCGGCGACGATGTGCTCCACAAGCTCATGCGGGAAGTCGACCTGGAGGAGATGCGCCTTGCGGCCCTTGGTCTCGACTAGCCTGCTGCTTGCCTGTGGCTGTGCGTGGGCGCAGGTGCCCGATGCGCCGGTCAGCCTTGTCGCCAGCGACGGATTCGGGTTTGGCGCCCGCTGGCGCGTGGAGTTCGATCGCGACACAGAGGAATTCAAGGCGGGCCAGACCGTCGAATGCCGGGTCGAGGAGCCGCCGGACGATCGCCCGCGTGCCGTCGTCGTCTGCACGCTGCCTGATGGCCGCAAGGCCCAACTTGCGGAGCCGGACGGGCGCGCCGGCGTGCTTCCCGTCGATGTCCACGTCCGCAGCCTGCGTCTTCTTCTCAGTCAGGCCACGCGCTGACGCACCGGCCAACCTCCGCCTTGCATCGAGGCCCTGCGCGCGGCGATAGTGCCGGCCGACTGGAACAGGATGAACGACCCATGCCGCAGATGCCGCTTTCCGGAATCCGCATTTTCGACCTGACCCGGATTCTTGCGGGTCCAAGCTGCACGCAGCTTCTGGGCGACCTGGGCGCCGACGTCATCAAGGTCGAGCGTGCGGGTGCAGGCGACGATACCCGCAAATGGGGCCCGCCCTTCGTCACCGGCAGCGACGGAACACCGACGCAGGAGAGCGCCTATTACCTGGCGGCCAACCGCAACAAGCGCTCGATCACGCTCGACCTGTCGAAGCCTGAAGGGCAGGCCCTTGCCCGTCGGATGATCGCGAAATCGGACGTGCTGGCCGAGAATTTCAAGGTCGGCGATCTCGCGAAGTTCGGACTCGATTATCCGACGCTCTCGAAGGAATTCCCGCGCCTCGTCTACTGTTCGATCACGGGCTTCGGCCAGACCGGGCCGTACGCGCCGCGGGCAGGATACGACATGCTCGCGCAGGGGCTGGGCGGCATCATGTCGGTTACCGGGCCGGCGGCAGGTGCGCCGGAAAGCCGCCCCTACAAGGTCGGTGTGGGCATCGCCGACCTCATGACCGGCATGTACGCCGCGGTATCGATCCTGGCAGCCCTCCGCCACCGTGATTCGACGGGCGAAGGCCAGCATATCGACATGGCGCTTCTCGACACGCAGGTGGCCTGGCTTGCGAACGAGGGGCTGAACTACCTTGTCTCGGGCAAGACTCCCGTCCGGCAGGGCAACGCGCATCCGAACATCGTTCCCTACGATGTATTCAATTGCGCGGACGGCTTCGTAATCCTTGCTATCGGCAATGATGGCCAGTTTTCGAAGTTCTGCGCCTTCGCGGGATGCCCGGAGCTCGCCGCGGACAGCCGCTTCTCGACAAACCCGGCACGCGTCAAGAACCGCGCCGAACTGACCTCGCGGATGAACGAGATCACGTCGGCAAAGGCGCAGCGCCATTGGGTCGAGGGCCTCGCCGGTGCCGGCGTGCCCTGCTCGCCAGTCAACGACATCGCGCAGGTTTTCGAGGATCCGCAGGTTCGTGCCCGGCAGATGCGCATCGAGATGGCGCATGCCGCGGGCGTCGACGTGCCGCTGATTGCAAGTCCCATCAAGATGTCCAAGACGCCGCCAAGCTACCGGCACGCTCCGCCGGTGTGTGGGCAGCACACGCAGGAAGTCCTGTCGGAAGTGCTGGGCCTTTCGGCGCAGGACGTCGCCGGACTTCGCGAGCGCGGCGTAGTCTGATCCGTTCGCGCTAGCCGCGGCGGGAGAGCCGGTCGAGCGAGGCTAGTTCCTGCGCCAGATCTGCGGCCAGCGCCGAGGCAGCCTTGAATGGCAGTTCGCCGGAGGCACCGCCCGCGGACAGCGAAAGCAGCTTGTCCAGGACATCGGCGCACTTGGTCTGGACGTGGTCGGCGCTGTGCTTGTCGGTTTCGTTGGTCGTCGACATCGGAGTCGGCCCCCATCTGCGCAGGATCGTCACCTCGCGATGGTTAACAATCCGTTTCCAGGCCCGAAAACCGGGCTTTTTTCGGCCTGCCTTGCCACCCCGTCGGGCCGCCGATATAACGCCGCTTTAATGTCATCGTTAGCGCTTCCGACCGGCCGTCTTCGACCGCGCCATCTTCTGGGCATCGAAGGGCTATCCGCCGAGGAGATCACCCTCCTCCTCGATCTCTCCGAATCCTATGTCGAGCAGAACCGCGCGCGTGGTGCCAAAAGCACGTTGCTGCGTGGCCGCACGATCATCAACCTGTTCTTCGAGAACTCGACGCGCACGCGCACGTCCTTCGAACTGGCCGGCAAGCGGCTCGGCGGCGACGTCGTGAACATGGCGGCCGAAGCTTCGTCCATCAAGAAGGGCGAGACCCTGATGGACACGGCCATGACCATGAACGCGATGCTGCCGGACGTTCTGATCGTCCGCCATCCCGACTCTGGCGCGGTCAAGCTCCTCTCCGAGAAGGTCGACTGCGCGGTGATCAACGCGGGCGACGGCACGCACGAGCACCCCACGCAGGCGCTTCTCGACGCCCTTGCGATCCGTCGCCACAAGAAGCGGCTCCAGGGCCTGCTTGTGGCGATCTGCGGCGACATCCTTCACAGCCGCGTGGCACGCTCGAATATCCACCTGCTGACGACGATGGGCGCTCGGGTGCGCGTCGTGGGGCCGTCCACGCTGATGCCGACGGCCATCGATCGCATGGGAGTCGAAGTGTTCAATGACATGCGCAAGGGGCTTGAGGGCGTCGACATCGTCATGATGCTGCGCCTTCAGACCGAGCGAATGCAGGGCAACTTCGTGCCGTCGGTACGCGAGTATTTCCGGCTGTTCGGTCTCGACTACGACAAGCTGGAAGTCGCGAAGTCCGACGCGCTGATCATGCACCCCGGCCCAATGAATCGCGGCGTCGAGATCGACAGCGAGGTGGCCGACGATGTCGACCGTTCGTTGATCCGCGAGCAGGTCGAGATGGGCGTTGCCGTCCGCATGGCGTGCCTGGACCTGCTGACCCGCAACCTGCTTGCGAACAGCGGGGCGGCGACATGAGATTTCCGCCCGGTGTCGTTCCCTCGAAGACCCCCGGCGGACGCGGCGGCCCGGCCGTGGCCTACGTCAATGCGCGCATCGTCGATCCGGCCGCAGGCACCGTTGCCGCGGGCGGGATGGTGGTGCGCGACGGCCTTGTTGCCGACATCGGCGCGCATCTGGCGAAGGCCGCCGCACTTTCGGCGGCGGGCCCGCACGGGATGGAGACGATCGATTGCGGCGGCAAGTGTCTGGCGCCCGGCCTGATCGACATGCGCGTGCAGATCCGCGAACCGGGCGAGGAGCACAAGGAAACGATCTCGACCGCAAGCGAGGCCGCGGCTGCCGGCGGTGTGACGACCATGGTCGCGCTGCCCAACACGCGGCCGGTCATCGACGATGCCGCGCTGGTGGAGTCCGTTGCGCGTCTGGCGCGCGAGACGAGCCTTGTGCGCGTCCACACTTACGCGGCCGTCACGCGCGGCCTCAACGGCAAGGAGATGACCGAATTCGGCCTGCTTGCCGCGGCAGGCGCACTTGGATTTACCGACGCGACGCATGCGACGGTCGACGCCCAGTTGATGCGCCGTGCCCTTTCGTATGCAAAGGCGTTCGGACTTCCGCTCATCCAGCATCCCGAGGAACCGCAACTGGCCCGCGGCGCCATGAACGAGGGGGAGCTCTCCACCCGTCTGGGCATTCCCGGCATTCCTGCGGCAGCGGAGATCATCCAGATCGAACGCGATATCCGCCTGGCCGAGCTTACCGGCGGCCGGCTGCATATCGCGCATGTGTCGACGGCCGAAGGTGTTGCGGCAATCCGCGCGGCCAAGCGGCGCGGAGTGCGCATCACCTGCGACACGGCACCCCACTATTTCGCGCTGAACGAGTTGGCGCTGACCGACTACCGGACTTTCGCGAAAGTTTCGCCGCCGCTGCGCGGCGAGACGGACCGGCGCGCCGTCGTAGAAGGTCTTGCCGACGGTACGATCGATGCCGTCGCGTCCGACCATTCGCCGCACGACCAGGACTCCAAGCGCCTGCCGCTCGCGCAGGCGGCGTTCGGTACGGTCGGACTAGAAACACTGCTTCCCGTACTTCTCGAACTTGTCCACAACGCAAGCCTCTCTCTCCCCGCGGCACTTGCGCTCGTGACCTCGAGACCGGCGGCCCTGCTCGGCTTGAAGGAAGGCCGGCTCGCGAAGGGCGCGGCGGCCGATTTCGTGGTCTTCGATCCCGATGCGCCCTGGAAGGTCGACGCAAAGAAGCTCCGATCGAAATCCAAGAATTCGGCTTTCGACGGCCGGCTCGTGCAGGGGCGCGTCCATCGGACGGTCGCGGCGGGAATCCCTGTCCATCTGGAAGGCGGCTGAAGCATGTTGGACGGTTCCTGGCCGATCCTTGGCGCGGCACTCGTTGCCGGGTATTTGCTCGGGTCGATCCCGTTCGGGCTTGTCCTGACGCGGTTGGCCGGGCTTGGCGACATCCGGAGCATCGGCTCGGGCAATATCGGGGCGACGAACGTGCTTCGGACGGGACGCAAGGGGCTCGCTCTCGCGACGCTTCTTCTTGATTCCGGAAAGGGTGCCGTTGCGGTTTTGGTGGCCCGCCAGTTGTTCGGACCGGAGGCGGCAGTCCTTTCCGGGTTTGGTGCACTGATGGGGCATCTTTTCCCCGTTTGGCTCGGGTTCAAGGGCGGAAAAGGTGTGGCGACCGCGCTCGGGACGCTTGTTGCGATCGACTGGCATGTTGGACTCGCCGCCTGTGCGACGTGGCTTGCCGTGGCACTTGTCTTCCGGTTTTCCTCGCTCTCTTCGCTGCTCGCGGTGGCCGCGGCACCCGTTTATGCGTGGTATCTCCCGCGCCTGCTCTCTGGCGACGCGGCGGCATCAGGCGATCCGATGGTTGTTCTTGCCACCGGTGCGATCGCAATTTTTGTGTGGGCGCGGCATCACACGAATATTCGACGCCTGCTGGCCGGCGAAGAACCGAAAATCGGACGGTCTAAAGCGGCATAACCTGAGGTTGACGAACGTGCATCGTGGCAGGTAAACCGCGACGCATGAAGCGCCGGAACCTGAGCGACGCCGAACGGCTCGATTGGCTGCGCCTGATACGCAGCGAGAATGTCGGGCCCATTGCATTCGATCAACTTCTCTACAGATACGGTTCGGCCGAAAAAGCGCTCGAAGCCGTGCCGGAACTGGCGCGGAGGGCTGGCAAGCGAACGATACGGATCTCTTCGGCCGCAGACGCTCGCAAGGAATTCGAGGCGCTTGGGAAACTTGGTGGCCGGCTGATCGCGCGGGGCGAGGACGACTATCCCGCCCTTCTCGCCGAAATCGAGGATGCCCCGCCTCTCCTTTCGATGCGCGGCTTTGCGCATGTCTGGCAGCGTCGGTGCATTGCGATCGTCGGCGCTAGAAACGCCTCGATGAATGGGCGCAGGCTTGCCCGCGCACTTTCCGAGGAACTCGGCCAATCCGGGTTGACCATCGTTTCAGGTTTGGCGCGCGGGATCGATACCGCAGCGCATGAGGGCGCACTTCCGACAGGAACCGTCGCCGTCATGGCGGGGGGCATCGATATCGTCTATCCGCCGGAAAACGCGGCGCTGCTCGGGCGGATCGCGGAGACCGGGGCAGCAATATCGGAGATCCGGCTCGGAGAAGCGCCTCAGGCACGTCACTTCCCCAGGCGGAACCGGATCGTTTCAGGGATGTGTGTCGGTACACTGGTGGTCGAGGCTGCGCTCAGGTCCGGCTCCCTGATCACGGCACGCCTTGCCGGCGACCAGGGCCGCGAGGTTTTTGCCGTACCCGGCTCCCCGCTCGACCCGCGGTCAGGCGGGACGAACGACCTCCTCCGGCAGGGCGCCGTCCTCGTCGAGACCGCGCGGGACGTCCTTGAGGCAATCTTGCGCCTGCCCCTTTCAGAAGTTGATCAGAATTCTGAAGAATACGGATTAAATAACTATAATTACGATGAGAAAGACATTTCAGATGCCCGCCGAACGATCCTCGACGGACTGACCCAGGCGCCGACCTCAGTTGACGAAATCATGCGCGAGTGCCAATTGTCCGCCCCCGTCGTTCTGGCCGCCCTGCTCGAACTGGAACTGGCGGGCAGCATCGACAGGTATCCGGGCAATCGTGTCGCCCGGCGGTATTGAGCCGCAGGAAGTGGCCCCGATCAGGGGTTTAGCTGGAGTGGGCACGGACGCAGCGATGAAACTCGTCATCGTCGAATCGCCTTCCAAGGCGAAAACGATCAACAAGTATCTCGGCGACGAGTACCACGTGCTCGCCTCGTACGGTCACGTCCGCGATCTCCTCGAAAAGGATGGGGCCGTCGAGCCAGACCGCGAGTTCGAAATGCATTGGGAGATCGGCGACCGGGCGAAGAAGCCGGTGGGCGAGATCACCAAGGCCTTGAAGGGTGCCAAGACCCTGATCCTGGCGACCGACCCCGACCGCGAGGGCGAAGCGATTTCCTGGCACCTCAAGGAGGTGCTCGAGCAGGCCCGCAAGCTCAAGGACGTCGACGTAAAGAGGGTCGTCTTCAACGAAATCACGAAGAACGCGATCCTCGAGGCGATGCGCCATCCGCGCGATCTCGATCGCGATCTCGTCGATGCGTATCTCGCGCGCCGCGCGCTCGACTATCTCGTGGGCTTCAACCTGTCGCCGGTCCTCTGGCGCAAGCTTCCCGGCAGCCGCTCGGCCGGTCGTGTCCAGTCGGTGGCGTTGCGTCTGATCTGCGAGCGCGAGAACGAGATCGAGCGCTTCCGCCCGCGCGAATACTGGACGATTGGCGCGCAGTTCGCGGCGAAAAGCGGCGAGAAGTTCGAGGCGCGCCTTACCCATCTCGACGGCTCGCGTCTCGACAAATTCGACATCGCGAACGAGGCTGCGGCAATGGCGGCCGTAGCGAAGATCGAAGCTGGCGAACCCTTCGCCGTGTCCTCGGTCGAGCGCAAGCGGGTCCGCCGCAACCCGATGGCCCCCTTCACCACGTCGACGCTTCAGCAGGAAGCCTCGCGCAAGCTGGGTTTCGGTGCGTCGCGCACGATGCGGCTGGCCCAGCAGCTCTACGAAGGTTTCGATATCGGCGGGGAAACCGTCGGCCTCATCACCTATATGCGTACCGACAGCGTGACCCTGTCGGGCGAGGCCGTGCGCGCGGCGCGCGCGCTGATTGCCGAGCAGTTCGGCAAGAAGTTCCTGCCCGAGCAGCCGCGAATCTGGAAAACGCAGGCGAAGAACGCCCAGGAGGCGCACGAGGCGATCCGGCCGACCGATATGCTCCGCCGGCCCAAGGATCTCGAGCGCTATCTCGCCGACGATCTGCTGAAACTCTACGAGCTGATCTGGAAGCGGACGATCGCCTCGGAAATGGAGAGCGCCCAGCTCGATCAGGTGGCCGTCGACATCGCGTCGCCGGACGGGCGCACCGTCCTGCGGGCGACCGGTTCGACCCTCGTCTTCGAGGGATTCCTCGCCCTCTACCGCGAGGATCGCGACGATCCGGCCGACGGCGAGGACGAGGAGAATCGCCTGCTGCCGGCACTTGCGGAGGGCGACGTCACGCCCCGCGGGCCCGTCAAGCCAGAGCAGCATTTCACGCAGCCCCCGCCCCGATTCTCCGAAGCGAGCCTCGTCAAGCGGCTCGAAGAACTTGGCATCGGCCGGCCTTCGACCTATGCCTCGATCCTCGAGACGTTGCAGGAGCGCGGCTATGTGCGTCTCGACAAGCGCCGGTTCATCCCGGAAGACCGCGGGCGCGTCGTCACGACGTTCCTCGAGAACTTCTTCCGCCAGTACGTCGAGTACGACTTCACGGCCAAGCTCGAGAACCAGCTCGACGAGATTTCCGGCGGCCGGGCCGACTGGCGCAAGGTCCTTGCCGAATTCTGGGCGGACTTCTCGAAATCGGTCGACGGGACAAAAGAACTCAAGATCCGCGACGTCATCGACCGTCTTGACGAGGCGCTGGGCCCGCACTTCTTTCCCGACAAGCCGGGCGGTACCGATCCGCGCTCCTGCCCCGCCTGCTCGGGCGGCCGCCTCGGGCTCCGGCTCGGCAAACGTGGTGCATTCATCGGCTGCTCGAACTATCCGACCTGCAGCTTCACGCGTCCGCTGACGGTCGATGCCGGTGACGGCGAGGCCGCCGGCGGCGTCGCCAACAAGGTCCTTGGCGTCGATCCGGCGACGAACGAGGAAGTCCAGCTTCGCAACGGCCCCTACGGCCCGTACGTCCAGCTCGGTACGGGCGGCGACAAGAAAAAGCCGAAACGCCAGTCGGTGCCGAAGGACACGCGCCCCGAGGACGTGTCGCTCGAGCTTGCCCTGAAGCTGCTCGCCCTGCCCCGCCCGATCGGCAATCATCCCGACGACGGACTGCCGATCCTGGCCGGGCTCGGCCGGTTCGGTCCGTACCTGAAGCATGGCGACAAGTACAAATCGCTCGGTACGACGCAGGACGCGCTCGAAATCGGCATCAACCGTGCCGTCGAAGTGCTCGCTCAGCCGTCGACCGGCCGCCGCTTCGGTCGTGCGGCCGCGCCGGCCGGCCGGGTCGTCGGCAACCATCCGGCCGATGGCGTGCCAATCACGGCGGCGACCGGGCGCTATGGACCTTATGTTAAGCACGGCAGCACGTACGCGAACCTTTCCAAGGACACTACGCCCGAGGAAGTCACGCTCGACGAAGCCGTGCGCCTGATCGACGAACGCCGTGCACGCGCCGGAAATACGCCGGTTCGCAAAAAGGCTGTGCGCAAGAGCGCAGGCGCGGCGAAAGCGACCGAGGGCGCAAAGCCGGCGGCAAAGAAGTCCCGTGCAAAGAAGGCACCTGCACCGGCGGCCGATTGAGGCCCGTCAGGGCTGACCGAGAATGTTCGATGCGGCGCGGATGATCTCGCCGCGTTGGAACGGCTTCTCGATGTGCGGCGCACCCGTCTGTTTCAGGAACTGGGCGACCTCGGACGAAAGAACGTCGCCCGTGACGAACAGGAAGCGGTCCGCATAGTAGGGAAGCTGGGCGACCGCCGTGCGGTAGAGTCCGGGACCGTCGATATCCGGCATGCGCATGTCGCAGAGGACGATGTCGAAGTCCTCCGCCGCCATCGCCGCCAGCGCTTCGCCACCTGATCCTGCCTTGACCACCTGGGCACCGGCATCGCCGAGGATCTCGGCCAGTGTCTGCAGGATGTCCGGCTCATCGTCAACGACCAGCGCGGAAATGCCGGACGGAAGACCTTCGCGCATGCCGTTCCCGTTGGCCTGCTGCCGCGTGTCGGACGGATCGGCGACCGGAAGGCCGATCTCGAACACGGCGCCGCCGCCTGTCGCGTCGTCGATCGCAATCGTTCCGTCATGTGCTTCGACGATGCCGCGGCAAACCGAAAGCCCGATGCCGGTGCCTGTCCCCGCCGGCTTTGTCGTGAAGAACGGCTCGAATACCCGTGTCTTGATATCATCGGGAATTCCGGGACCGTTGTCGGATATCCGCAGCATGATACGGCGCGCATCGTCGGGATCGGTGCCGATACGGATGCCGATGCGCCGTTCGTCGACCCGCTCGCGGACCGCCTGCTGGGCATTGACGACGAGATTGCTGACCACCTGCGCCAACTGGTCGGCGTTTCCCCAGACCGGCGGTATGTCGTCAGGCGGCGAGAAATCGACGGCAATCCCGTCGGCGCGCAAGGCATAGGCGAGCAGGTCGAGCGTGCCGCGTACGATCTCGACAATATGCACGGCGGTCCGTTCCGTCGGCCGCTGCCGGGCCATGGCAAGGAACGTCTTGACGATCCGGGCGCAACGGTCCGCCGCCTGCGCGATCTTGTCGGCACGCACGAGAACCTTTTCTTCCCGAGCGGTCTCGCGCAGCAGCGCCGCCTGCCCGACGACGATCGCGAGCGGATTGTTTAACTCGTGGGCGACGCCGGCGAGAAGCGAACCCATGGCGGCCATCTTCTCGCTGCGAAAGAGTGCATCGCGCTGGCGCTCCATCTTCTCGTTGGCGGAATTCCGCTGGATCGCGAGCCCGATGAGCGTAGCCGCCGCCTGGATCGCCTCGATCTCGAGCGGCTCCCAACGATGCGGAAGACGGCAATGATCGAAGCCGACGCTTCCCCACCATTCGCCGCCAACCGCGACCGGAACGCGGATCAGGGATCTCACGCCCTGCCGACCGAGCCACTCGCGCTTGTCCGCATCCAGATCGTCGACGATTCCGAAGACGGTCTCGCCTCGCGAGCGCGCGAGGCGCCAGTCCTGGAACGCCGTGTCCTTGATTGGAAAGCCGTCGAAATCCGCATTCCCGAGGATCCGGACCACGCCAGGCGCGTCCCATTCGAAGACGTCCTTCTGCACGATCTTGCCGTTGGGTCTTATCTTGTTGCGGCCCAGCATCGTCCTGCTTATCCCGAGTGCCGCACCGAGGCGCGCCAGCATTTCCTCGACCGGCGGCTGCCAGCGCGTTTCGACGAGGAGGCGCTGCGCGGTCTCCACGACGATCGTAAGGACGGTCGCCCGTCGCCGAAGATCGCTCACGTCGATCCGGATCGCGACCGTTCCGCCTTCCGCCGTCCGCCGGTCGATGACCCGGATCCAGCGGCCATTCGCACGGCGCACGTCGAGCGGCTCGCCGGGCGAGCGGTGTCGCCGCATGCGGTCGACGACATGCGCTTCGACCGCCTCGGGATCGACGAGGCTCTCGTCCGTTTCGGCCAGCGCGCGGACCTGCTCCTCGAACGACGTTCCGGGTACGAGCCGGTGGGCGATCGAGGAATACATCTCCTTGTAGCGCGCATTGCAGGTCACGAGCCGGTCATCGGAATCGAAAATGGCGAAACCTTCCGGAAAACTCTCGATCGCATCGACGAGGCGGCGGTGTGCGGTCGCAGCGGCCATCGTTGACGCCACGCGCCGCGTGATGTCGCTGAGCGTGACGAGGTGCCCGCCACCGACCATTGCAGCCCTGTGGATCTCGACGATCCGCTCGTTCTGGAGTGTCCGCGTGAACCCCTCGTCGAGCCGCGCTTCGACGGATTCGAGTATTCCCGCCTCGGGGTTGGTGCGGTCGCCTGCCGGTTGGCCAAAATCGCCGCGCGCGGCAAGGAAGCCAAGAATATCGCGGAACGGCTTGCCCGGTTGCGCAAGCTCTGCCGGCAGTCCCAGAATTTGTACGGCATTCAGGTTCCAGATGACGAGCCGGCCCTTCTCGTCGACGACGATGAGCCCGTCGGTGATGTTGTCGAAGGTCGACTGGAGAAGGGCCGCCTGGCGCGCGGTCGTGACTTCCCGCGCCTTGATGTCCGTGACGTCGACACGCACGGAGACCATCGATCCGTCCCGCGTGCGGCGGTCTATCGTACGCACCCACCTGCCGCCGCCCTGCTCGATGTCGCGTGGCGGCCGCTGCAGGCGTCTGTCGTCGATGCGCCGCTGGATGTACGCCTCACGGTCGGCCGGTGCTACACCGGCACTCGGTGCTTGAAGCCGGATCCGGAGATGGGCGGCGTAGTCGATGCCCTCTTTGAGCTGCATTGCCGAGTCCGCGTAGATCTCGCGGTAGCGCCGGTTGGCATGGATCAGGCGGTCGCTCGCGTCCCAAAGCGCAAAGCCTTCATCCAACGCGTCGAGCGCATCGGAAAGAAGCTTTGCTTTCCGGTGGAAATGGCGGGCGGCGAAACCAACCGCCAGCAATGCCGCAAGGCAGAGTGTTCCGGTGATCCACGCCGCCAAGTCCATAACGGCTCCGGGCTAGATGGCTTCAGCCGCGCACGCCGCGCGGGGCCGGCAGGAAAGTACCGAGTTTGCGGCGCAAAGCCAGAAGTTCGAAAGGCTTCACAATGTAGTCATTGACGCCGCGCTCACGCGCCGTCATCACGCGTTCATGGCCGGCGTCACCGGTAATCATGACGAAATAGACCTGACAGAGCCGACGGTCCGTACGCACGGCATCAAGCAGTTCCAGACCCGACATCGGCTGCATGTTCCAATCCGCGAGAACCACGTCGCTGCGGCCGAACTCCAGCGCGCGCATGCGTTCCAACGCCTTGTTGCCGTCCGCGACCGCCCAGACGCGCGCCGCGCCCAGCGATTCGAGCATGTCGCGCAGCGTCAGCCGCATGTCGGCATCGTCGTCGACTATCAGGAAGTTCATTCGCGCCCCGTCGTTAACCAAAAAATAGGCGCAGCGAGGCATCCGACGCAACCCGTGTTGCGCCGGGCGGATCGGCACCGCACCCTACAGGGGTGTCTAAATCGAGTCGTGAAGCACCCTGGCCGACCGCCCAGATGGTCCTGTCGGCGCTCGAAGCCCGGCAGGCGCCGGTCGACAAGCGGCATCTCGCCAAATCGCTGGGGCTGCGGGGTGACGCGCGCCGGGCGCTGACGTTCGTCCTGCGCGACCTCACGCGGGACGGTCGCATCGCATCGGTCTCCGGGAACAGGGTCGTTCTTGTCCGGGCGCCGGCGACGCGCGACGGCCTCATCCCGATCGAGATCGTCGGAACCGACGTCGAGGACGGGACACTTCTGGTCAAGGCACTGGAATGGACGGGCCCCTCGCCGCTCGCACGGCTGACGGTTGCGGCAGGT
This sequence comes from Rhodospirillales bacterium, assembly GCA_016794025.1. Classification (GTDB taxonomy): domain Bacteria; phylum Pseudomonadota; class Alphaproteobacteria; order CACIAM-22H2; family CACIAM-22H2; genus Tagaea. The sequence continues at coordinate 21,455 of JAEUKX010000074.1, forward strand.
CATCCGTCCCCGCCCGTCGGCGCACGTGGGCTCGGGCGTTTCGAGTTCGCCGACGGAGAATGGCGGGCAACGCTCGCCCGTCTCGTCGAGCCGGAGCCCGAGCGCCTTGTCGGACGGCTTATGCGGGCCGGAAGCGGTTGGCGACTGGAGCCGACCGACCGTCGAATCCGGACCGAGTTTGTCGTCGAAGACGACCGGCTCCAGCCATCCGACAACGGCTTGCTGGTCCTTGCCGAGGTGCTCGTGCGCCGGCGGCTTGGTCTGCCGCGCGTGCGGATCGTCGAGAAAATCGGTCACTTTGGCGACCCGAAGTCGGCAAGCCTGATCGCGATCCACGCGCAGGGCATACCGACCGAGTTTCCGCCCGATGCCGTGGCGCTTGCCGCACGTGCCCACCCGGCGGGAACCGACCAGCGCGAGGACCTCCGCACGCTTCCGATCTGCACCATCGACGGAGCTGATGCGCGGGACTTCGACGATGCCGTATTCGCAGAGCCCGACGATGATCCCGAAAATCCGGGCGGCTGGCGGCTGATCGTCGCGATCGCCGACGTGTCATGGTACGTGCGATCCGGCGATGCGCTCGACATCTGCGCCCGTCAGCGCGGAAACTCGTGCTATTTCCCCGACCGGGTGGTGCCAATGCTTCCCGAGCGGCTTTCCAACGATCTTTGCTCGCTCCGCCCAGACGAAGATCGCCCGGTTCTCGCGGCACATATCGTTGTCGATCGCGACGGCCGAAAGCGCCGCCACAGGTTCACCCGCGCGACGATCCGTTCGGCCAAGCGTTTCACGTACGAGGAGTTCCAGGCGATTGCCGACGGCAAAAGGCATGCCCCTGAAATGCTCGTCTCGCGCGTCGTGCAGCCGCTGTTCGGCGCCTACAGGGCGCTTGCGGCGGCGCGCACGGCACGCGGCGCGCTCGATATCGACGTCGAGGAGCGCAAGGTCGAGCTCGACTCGCACGCCAAGGTCGCGAGCATCCGCCCGCGCGTACGCCTCGACAGCCATCGCCTGATCGAGGAGATGATGATCCTCGCCAATGTCTGCGCGGCGGAGACGCTCGAACGCCGGAAGCTCCCGTGCGTCTATCGCGTCCACGAGCCGCCTGCCGCGGATCGCGTCGAGGCGCTTCGGGAAACGCTTGATGGACTTGGCCTCAAGCTTTCCGGCGGCACGGCCTCCCGGCCGCAGGACTTCGTCCGTATCCTCGACTGGGCCAAAGGACAGCCTTGGCACGCGATGGTCAACCAGCTTGTTCTCCGATGCCAGTCCCTGGCCGTCTATTCGACGGCCACTCAGGGGCATTTCGGCCTCGCCCTGCCCCGCTACGCGCACTTCACGTCCCCGATCCGCCGCTATGCCGACCTTCTGGTGCACCGCGCGCTTGTCACCGGTGAACGGCTGGGAGCGGGTGGCCTGCCTGACGGCGACAACGCGGCTGACTTCGCCGACGCTGCCGATCACATTTCGGCGACCGAACGTCGTGCCGTCGCGGCCGAGCGGGATGCCATGGCGCGATATGTCGCGGCGTATCTTGAGGACCACAAGGGATCGACGTTCCCGGGTCGCGTGACCGGCGTTCAGAAATTCGGTCTTTTCGTCACACTCGACGAGATCGGCGCGGACGGGCTGGTGCCGATCCGGACATTGCCGCACGATTTCTATCGCTTCGACGAGCGGCGACACCGGCTGGTCGGCGAACGGAACGGAAGGATTTATGTCCTCGGCGCGGCCGTCGAGGTGCGTCTCAATGAGGTCGACGGGCTGACGGGTTCGCTGACCTTTGACCTTCTCGACAAGGACGGGGGAAAGCCGCCAGCCCGGGGCAGTTTCCGTCGGACCGGGCATCGCAAGCCGCGAAGGCACTAGGTGTTGCAGGAAAGCCGCATCCTGTGACGCAATTAACAGTCTCTGACGTAAGCATTTCGTCCGGTTTAGGGTCGTATAGAATGGCTGGACGGAGCCCCGTGAAATGTCGACGTCGCAGAATACGCCCCTACCCGAGACAGAAGCGCGCTCGTGGACGCTTGGGCTCCGGCGAGGGGTGGCCTGCCGCTGCCCGAATTGCGGCCAGACGACCGCGTTTTCCGGCTTCCTGAGCATCAAGGGCGCGTGCGAGCGCTGCGGGCATCCGCTCGGCGAGTACCGTGCCGATGATGCCCCACCCTATTTCACGATCTTCATCGTCGGTCACATCATCGTCGGGGCAATGGTCGCGCTCGACGAGGCGCTACCGCTTCCGGTCTGGCTCCAGATGACGATCTGGGTTCCGCTGACGGCCCTTCTCACTCTCGCGCTGATCCGGCCCGTCAAGGGGGCTGTTCTGGGCGTGATGTGGGGGATCGGACTGCGGTCATGAGCCGGCGCGTCCCAGGGCCCTGCTTTGCCGGATACAGGCGTCTCGGCGCGCTCGCCGCGACGCTCGTCCTTTTCGCGACCGCCTGCGCGGGGCCGCGCGAAGCGAACCGGCACGTCGCACAGTCGGAAACGCCGGCGACGACGACGCCGTTCCAGTTCTACCAGCGCGCATTCGACGAACTTTCGACGCGGTACATCCAGCCAGTCGACCTGACGGCGATCGCTGCAGGCGGGCTTTCGAATATCTCGAAGCTCGATTCCAATGTCGTTGTCCGGCGTGTCGACACGCGCATCGAGCTGCTCGACGGAACATCGACGGTCGCGACCTTCGAGGCGCCGCGACGCGACGACGTGACGAAATGGGCCGCAGTCTCCGCACGGACCATCGATGCCGCGCGCAACTACTCCGCAGCGCTGCGAGAAGCGCCGAACGACCGGGTCTTCCGGACCTTCATGGAAGGCGCACTGGTCAAGCTCGACCCCTACACGCGCTATGACGACCCGGAGCGTGCGCGGGAGAGCCGTGCGGTGCGCGACGGGTTCGGCGGGATCGGCGTTACGGTCGGGTTCGAGAACGGCGAGACGCGCGTCGACATCGTGACCCCGGAAACGCCGGCCGCACGGGCCGGACTTCGCGTCGGCGACAGGATCGTGTCCGTCGACGGGGTCAGCATACGCGGTCTGCCGGAGCGCGAGGTGATCACGCGCCTTCGAGGCCCCGTGGGCACCGAGGTGCGGCTGGACATCCGCCGGCCGCCTTCCGATCGCGCCGGAGAATACCGCCTCCTGCGCGGCCATATCGTTCCCCCGACGGTGACCTATCGGCGCGACGGGGACACGGTCTACATCAAGGTTTCCGGCTTCAACCAGCGCACGACGGAAACGCTTACCGAGGCCGTCCGGCGTGCCAAGTCCGAAGCCGGCGCCAATCTCCGTGGGATTGTCCTCGATCTGCGCGGAAATCTGGGCGGCCTACTGGACCAGGCGGTTGGCGTTTCGGACCTGTTTCTGGCGAATGGCACGATCGTTTCGACGCGCGGGCGCCATCGCGCGAGCCACCAGAGCATGAGCGCCCAGCCCGGCGACGTGGGCGAGGACGTGCCACTCGTCGTGCTGGTCAACGGACAGTCGGCATCGGCATCCGAGATCGTCGCGGCTGCCCTGCAAGACAACGGGCGGGCCATCGTCGTGGGGACCACCTCCTTCGGGAAGGGGTCGGTCCAGACGCTCGTCCAGATGCCCAACGACGGCGAACTCGTGATCACCTGGGCGCGGTTTCACGCGCCGTCCGGCTATCCGCTGGCCGATCTCGGCGTCATTCCGGCCTATTGCACGTCCGGGCGGGCCGACAACGCTGGCGACGCCCTTTCCGCCTTTCGCCAGGGGCGCCTTACCGATTCGGCGACAATGGCGCGCTGGCGGGCGGCCGACCACTCCGATATGGCGGGCCTGCGCAAATTGCGCGAGATCTGCCCGCCGGATGGCGCGGTGCGGGACAGCGAGATCGGCATTGCCGAAGCGCTGCTGCGCGACAAGGCGACATTCGTCCAGACGCTTCAAAGGGTTCAGCTGACCGCCTCGGCCCGCTGACGGTCCTGGCCGGGTGGCGGCGGATCGGCTTGACAAGGCCGGTCTGGGCGCTATTGTCCCGGCCCGTTTGAGAATTCTTCCCCTACCGAGGGCCCAGACATGGCCAAGTCCAAGCCGATGCTCATCAAGCTCAACAGCACCGCCGACACGGGCTTCTTCTATGTGACGAAGAAGAATCCGCGCAAGACGACGGAGAAGCTCGAGCTCAAGAAGTACGACCCCGTCGCGCGCAAGCACGTCGTGTTCAAGGAAGGCAAGATCAAGTAATCGAGGTTCAGGCGGCTTCGACCCGGTTGCGGCCGCCTTCCTTTGCCCGGTAAAGGGCCGCATCCGCGGCCTGGATGAGCGTCGCCGGATCGAAACCGTTCGGCTGGCTTGCAGCGACGCCAATACTGATTGTCACCTGAATCCCGCCCTGCGGCTGGCTCGTCGCGACCGGCAGCTGCTCGATCTTCGAGCGGAGCCGCTCGGCCACGACCTTGCCGATCTTCTCGTCGGCGTCAGGCATCACGACCATGAATTCCTCGCCGCCCCACCGCGCGACCGTGTCGAACGGCCGCACGCTGTTCTGGAGGCGCTCGGCGACCGCACGCAGCACCTCGTCGCCGACCGGATGGCCATGCGTGTCGTTGACCTTCTTGAAATGGTCGATGTCGATCATGAGGAGCGCAAGAGTACGCTCCGAGTGGATCGCGCGCTGGGCAAGGTTGCCCAGATGGGCCTCCATGTAGCGCCGGTTGTGCAGGCCGGTCAGCGCGTCGGTCAGCGCCAGCGCCATGTTGCGCTCGTAGTTCTGCCGAAGTGCTTCCATGTATCGGCGGCGGCGTACCTGCGTGCGGACCCGCGCGATGAGCTCGTTTGGCTCGACCGGGGTCAGCAGGTAATCGTTCACGCCAAGATCGAGCACGCGCGCCAGTCGCGCATCGTCGCCGTCCTCGATAACCGTCATCAAGGGGGTCTGCCGCGTCATCTCGCCCGACCGGAGTTCGGCGCACAGGCGCAAGGCATCGACCTTGCGCATCAGCGTATTGATGATGATCGTGTCGTAAGGCGTGCTGCCGGCACGGGCAACGGCATCAGCGCCGTTGGCCGTTACTTCGATCGTCACGCCGTCGGCGTCGAGTTGCTGGGTCAGCATGCGGGTCAGGCTCGGCAGGTCGTCGACCACCAGCAGGCGCGCGCCTTTTGTCGAAATGTCGCCCTGGATCGTCGCGCTGTCGTCGGCCATGCCGAAGCGACCCGATGTCGAGCTGCGCAGGCGCCATTCGTCGGCCAGCATCTTCAGCCGCACGAGCGAGCGGATGCGGGCGAAGAGCGCAACGTCGCGCACTGGTTTCGTCAGGAAGTCGTCTGCCCCCGCCTCCAGCCCGCGGACACGGTCCTCGCTGGCCGAAAGCGCGGTGACCATGATGACGGGCACGTGGCAGGTCCGCGGGTCCGCTTTCAGGCGGCGGCACGCCTCGAACCCGTCCATCTGCGGCATCATGACATCGAGAAGCACGATGTCAGGCGGGCTCGCAAATGCCTTGTCGAGTGCTTCCTGCCCCCCGAACGCCGTCACGACGTGGAAATACTCTGACGTCAGGCGTGCTTCGAGCAGTTTGACGTTTGGAAGAACGTCGTCAACGACCAGTACACGTGCGGTCATGGCCGGCCGTCCCGCAGCAGGAGGATCAGTTCAGGAAGCGCTGGATCGTTTCGAGGAACTTCGCGACCGAAATGGGCTTGGCGATATACGCCTCGCAGCCGCCTTGACGGATCTTGTCCTCGTCGCCCTTCATCGCAAAGGCCGTGACCGCGACGACGGGGATGGCACGCAGGTCGGGGTCTTCCTTCAGCCATTTCGTGACCTCGAGGCCCGAGACTTCCGGCAGCTGGATATCCATCAAGATGAGGTCGGGTCGGTGCTTGCGCGCCATCTTCATGGCCTCGATCCCGTCCTTTGTCTGAAGGGTCGCGTAGCCATGCGCTTCGAGCAGGTCGTTGAAGAGCTTGATGTTGAGCTCGTTGTCTTCGACGATGAGTACGGTTTTTGGCATCGCACGTCACGAAAGGGTTCGGGCTGGGGACACACTAGTGCGAACAACCCCTGTTCGTCATCTAGCACGATCCGGCGGACAGGCACTAGCCTGTAAATACAGGCAAAACTGGCGCATTGTGCGGCCGCTGACAAGACCATGGATGTAGCGCATGCGATACGGGCTCGATCTGGGCGGTACGAAGATTGAAATCGCCGCCCTCGCCGGCGACGGGAAGCTGGCGGCGCGGCGTCGGGTGGCAAGCCCCCAGGGTGACTATGATGCGACGATCGCGGCGCTGCGCGACCTCGTTCTTGATACGGACAAGGCGCTCGGGACGACAGCACCGGTCGGCATCGGCATTCCGGGAACGATCTCGCCTGCGACAGGTCTCGTGAAGAATGCCAATTCGGTCTGGCTCATCGGGCATCCGCTCGACAAGGATCTCGCCGCCGCGATCGGGCGCCCGGTCCGCGTGGCGAACGACGCGGACTGCTTCGTGCTGTCGGAAGCCAGCGATGGCGCGGCGGCAGGTGCCCGCAGCGTGTTTGGCGTCATTCTCGGCACCGGTGTTGGCGGTGGCCTCGTCTACGAGGGGCGGCTGATCGTCGGTGCCAACAGCATTGCGGGCGAATGGGGCCACAACCCCCTTCCCGACCCCCGCATCGAAGCCGGACATGACGAACGCCCCGGTCCGCGATGCTACTGCGGGCGGAGCGGATGTATCGAAAGCTTCCTCTCCGGGCCCGGATTCGCGCGCGATCATGAACTCTGGACTGGCGCAAAGCTTCGGGCAGAGCAGATCGTCGCGGCGGCTCAGGCGGGGGATGCGGCGGCGCGCGCGTCAGTCGCGCGTTATGCGGATCGGCTGGCGCGGGCGCTCGCCACGGTCGTGAACCTGTTCGATCCTGAAGTGATCGTGTTCGGCGGCGGCATGTCCAATGCGGACTTCATCTACGCCGAAATCCCGCGGCTTTTGCCGCGATATGTCTTCTCGGATGCCGTGACGACGAAGATCGTCCGGAACCTGCATGGCGATTCGAGTGGCGTACGCGGGGCGGCCTGGCTCTGGCCCGCCTGACCCCGCGCACCCAGCATGGTGTTTAGAACTTGTAGCCGATGCCCGCGCCGAACACCCACGGGTCGAGCTTGACGTCATCCACGCGAAGCGCGGTGCTCGGGTTCAGGTTCACCGTCGCGTCGGTCTTCAAGAAGATCTTCTTAACGTCGAAGTTCAGCGACCAGGGGGTGGAGGTCTGGATGTCGAATCCGGCCTGCAATGCCCAGCCCCACGTATCCTTCAGGCGCAGCCCGTTGAATGTGTTCGCGTTGTTCTGCTCGTCGAGGAAGAAAGTGTAGTTGAGACCTGCACCCGCATACGGGCTGAAGGTCGACTTCGGCAGCGGGTGATACTGCAGCGTCAAGGTCGGCGGCAGGATGCGCACCGAACCCAGCGATGAGCCGTTGTTGAACGAGGGCGCGCCGACAGTCAGATCGTGGCGGGTCGAAGCGGCAATCAGCTCAAGGGCGATATTCGGCGTCACGAAGTAAGAGACGTCGACCTCCAGCGTTCTGGCGGATTCGCCCTTCTCGAGTGTCGAGGCCTGAGCGCCCGTCGCGGCGTTGTTGACCGGCCTCGCGCCGTTGTCCGGATTGACCGAGATGCCTCGCATGCGGAGATTGAAGTCGCCGGCTTGCTTGCCCCGGATCTCCTGGGCATCGGCCGGCAGGCCGACGAGAAGCACGCACACGGCTGCCGCGGCGAGAAGCCCGAAACGATCGAAACGCATGATTCCCCCACTCGATTGCTGCTGAAAAACGGCCTTCCCCAAGACCGTACGAATGGTGGGGAGAATTGCAGAAAAATTCTTGTCCAATCTGCGCCGGATTGTAGCAATGGCGCATTCGCTCACGGACTGTTGCTGGCGTTCAACAGCTGGGCTTGGGCAGCGGCTCGAGCCGCTCGAGTTTTGCCTTCATGGTGAACTCGGGATAGTCGAAGCTGTATTCGGATGCCACAGCGTTGTCCAACATCCGCATCGCGGTTTCATACGACGGGATCCCGGTCTTGTCGTCGGGATTGAAATACGCCATCCGCACGCGCCAGTTCGGCCGATTCCCGAGCGACGGCGCCATCGCCGCGATTTTGGGATCGGGTGGCGTCGCATCGCCGATGATCGCGGACACGTCGAGTGCACCGTCCAGCGTGGCACCGTCAAAGACCGCGCGCGTGACCTGGTGCTCGCCGCCTTGCGCAAGATTGATGAGCAGGAGCGAGTGCGCCGTCGGAAACATCGTTCCGGGCGGCAGATCGATCGTCTCGCCCGGCTCCGTGAACTCCGCCTTCCCGCCCTTGTCGGGGTCGAGCGTCGCTTTCCCCCGGAGGTCCTCGACGATGTCGCCGTCGCGCAGCGTGCGTAGCGAGAAGCGATAGCTGGTACCGTCCCTGGACTCGAAGCTCGAGAAGGTGATGTCCGAATCCGTTTGACCGCTGTCGCCGCCGGACATCTGGAAGCGCATGCGCTGGGAAATCGTCCAGCCCTCGCAAACCTCGCCCCATTCGACGACAAGCGCGCCGTCGATGCCCGTGACGCCGCTGTTGTGCGCGTCCCCCAGCGACAGCGAATAGGCCGCGCGATGGGGCGCGACCGTCTGGGCGCTCGCCGGCTGGGCAAACGCAAACGCCAAGGCGGCGGCAGCGGCGGTGGCAAGGGCTGGGCGCATGGGAGACTCCGGGGGACGGTCGTCTACCAATATGGCGCAATCGTGGCCGCGTTCCAGCCTGCCTGCGTTTCAGTCCTTTTTCTTGACCGGCGGCAGGTCGTGCTTGATGTGCAGTTCCTTGAGACGGGCCGGATCGACCGAGTTCGGCGCCTGCATGAGCAGATCGACGGCCCCTTGCGTCATCGGGAAGGCGACGACTTCGCGGATGTTGGGCTCGTCGGCGAGCAGCATCACGATGCGGTCGATCCCGGGGGCCGAACCGCCGTGCGGCGGCGCGCCGAACTTGAAGGCATTGAGCATGCCGCCGAACCGGGTCTCGACGTCGGTCTTCGTGTATCCCGCGATCTCGAAGGCGCGATACATGATTTCCGGCAGGTGGTTGCGGATGGCCCCCGACGACAGCTCGACGCCGTTGCAGACGATGTCGTACTGGAACGCCTTGATGGTGAGCGGATCCTTGGTATTGAGCGCTTCCAGGCCACCTTGCGGCATCGAAAACGGATTGTGGCTGAAGTCGACCTTCCCTGTTTCTTCGTCGAGCTCGTACATCGGGAAGTCGACGATCCAGCAGAAGCGGAACTCGTCGGCCGGGATCAGCTCAAGTTCCTCGCCCAGCCGCCTGCGCGCCGCACCGGCGAACTTCGCCGCCGGCAGATGCTTCTTGTCGGCAACGAAAAAGACCGCATCGCCCGGGCCCGCCCCGGACAATTCGCGAAGCTTGGCCAGCCTGCCGGCATCGAGGAACTTTGCGATCGGCCCCTTCGCCTGCTCGCCTTCGAACACGATGTAGCCGAGCCCCGGTGCGCCCTCGCCCTGGGCCCAGGCATTCAGCTTGTCGAAGAAGCTTCGCGGACGGTCGGCGACCTTGGGCACCGCGATCGCACGCACCGTCCCGCCGGATGCGGCGATGCCCGCGAAGACCTTGAATTCCGAGCCCGCGAAGACCTCGGTTACCTCGGCGATCAGCAGCGGGTTGCGCAGGTCGGGCTTGTCCGAGCCGTACTTCAGCATCGCCTCGTCGTAGGGAATGCGCGGGAAGCGGCCTTCGGTGACTTTGCGGCCCCGGGCGAATTCGCGGAACACCCCGGCGAGGACCGGCTCGATCGCGTCGAACACGTCGTCCTGGGTGACGAAGCTCATCTCGAAGTCGAGCTGGTAGAATTCGCCGGGGCTGCGGTCGGCGCGCGCATCCTCGTCGCGGAAGCAGGGCGCGATCTGGAAATAGCGGTCGAAGCCCGAGACCATCAGCAGCTGTTTGAACTGCTGCGGCGCCTGCGGCAGCGCGTAGAACTTGCCCGGATGCAGTCGCGAGGGAACCAGATAGTCTCGTGCGCCCTCCGGGCTCGACGACGTCAGGATCGGCGTCTGGAACTCCGTGAAGCCCTGCTCGATCATCCGGCGGCGGATCGACGCGATGACGTTCGAGCGCAGGACGATATTGGCGTGCAGCCGTTCGGTGCGCAGGTCGAGGAAGCGGTACTTGAGCCGCATCTCTTCGGGATAGTCCTCTTCCTGTGCCACCTGGAACGGCAGCACGTCCGCGGCGGACTGGAGCAGGGCCTCGTCGATGCGTACCTCGATCTCGCCGGTCGGAAGCTTCGTGTTGACCGTCTCGGCTTCGCGGGCCACGACTCGGCCGGTGAGCGTTACCACGCTCTCCGGGCGGAATCCTTCGACCGTCGCGAAGAGAGGGCTCGACGTGTCGAGAACGCATTGCGTGATGCCGTAATGGTCGCGCAGGTCGACGAAAAGCAGGTTGCCGTGGTCGCGTTTGCGGTGGACCCAGCCCGAAAGGCGGACAGTCTGGCCGACATGTTCGCGGCGCATCTGGCCGCACGTGTGGGTGCGATAGGCGTGCATGAAAGCTGATTCCCCGGAGCCGATTTCGGGGGGAAAAGCGCATGTCGCGGCCCCGCTTGTCAACCCCCGGGCATTGGGCCTTGAGAGGGGGGCTGAGGCGGTGTAACCAATGGCAATGACTTTGATTTCCGATTCCGCCGGGCTGGCGGCCTTCTGCGCGCAGGTGTCCGGGTCGAGTTATGTGACGGTCGACACCGAATTCATGCGGGACCGCACCTACTACCCGCAACTCTGTCTCGTTCAGGTCGCCGGGGAGGACGCGGCGGCCGTCATCGACGCTCTCGCGCCGGGCCTCGACCTCGCCCCGCTCCTTGCGCTCATGGACAATCAGGCCGTCCTGAAGGTGTTTCACGCAGCCCGACAGGATCTCGAGATCTTCTGCAATCTCACCGGCCGGGTCCCGACGCCGCTCTTCGATACCCAGGTTGCGGCCATGGTCTGCGGCTTCGGCGACCAGGTCAGCTATGAGACGCTCGCCGCCCAGCTGGCGCGGGCCCGGATCGACAAGTCGGTGCGTTTCACCGACTGGGCACAGCGGCCACTTTCGGAAAGGCAGGTCACCTATGCTCTCTCGGACGTGACGCATCTGCGACCGGCTTACGAGGCGCTGGCCCGCAAGCTCGCTGCAAACGGGCGTGCGGGATGGCTGCAGGAGGAAATGGCGACCCTGCTCGATCCTGCGACGTACCGCGTCGAGCCGGAAGAGGTCTGGCGGCGCATGCGGCCGCGCGGCGCAAAGCCGAGATTCCTTGCCGTAATGAAGGAGGTCTGTGCCTGGCGCGAGCGCGAAGCCCAGCGCCGTGACACGCCCCGCAACCGGGTGGTCCGGGATGAGACCATCCTTGATCTTTGCGCCCATGCGCCCACGAGCGCCGACGAGCTTTCGCGCATGCGCGGCCTTTCCAAAAACTTTGCGGACGGGCGGCTTGGCCTCGAACTGCTGGAGGCGGTGAAGCGCGGTCTGGCGCTGGGGCCCGGCGAAATCCCGACGCTGCCGGAGCAACCGGACCTGCCGCCGGGCCTTGGGCCTGTCGTGGAATTGCTCAAGGTGCTTCTCAAGATGAAATGCGAGGAGCACGGCGTCGCGCAGAAGCTCGTGGCGACGACGGCCGATCTCGAGCGGATCGCAGCGTCCGACGATGCCGACGTGCCGGCAATGGCAGGTTGGCGGCGCGAGGTTTTCGGCAACGCGGCCGTAGACCTGAAGTCAGGCAAGCTTGCGTTTACGCTCAAGGGCAAGAAGATCGTTCTTCTTCAGCTCTGAGGCGGCGCGCGGTTGCCTAGCGGTCGGGTGCAGGGCGCGATGGCGCTGCCGGGCCGCTTCCGAAGAAGAGGCGGATGTCCTGAAGCGCCGCTTCGCGCAGGCGCGGATCCCCGGATGCGGCTGACGAGAAAAAGCCGCCGGTTGTCGCCGCGTCGAATGCGTGTCCAGCGCCGCCATAGCGGATGGCCAGGATCCGTTCCGCGCCGACCGCATTTTCGGCAATGGCAATGCAGTGCTGCGGCGGCGCAATCTTGTCGGCTTCGCCGAGCAGCATCAGGAACGGAACGCCGATGTGCCACTTGCTGCCGAGTGCCGCACAGGTGGGATAGAGCGTCGCGGCCGCCCGCGCGCCGGCCTGACGCGCAAGATCCGGATCGCCGAGGACCTGCATGACGCCGGCACCTCCCTCGGCCCAGCCGACGAGATGGATGCGCGCAGGGTCCACGTCCGGCAATTCCCGCAACCGGTTTGCCGCGCGAACGACATCGCCGGCCATCCGGGCGACCCGGCTCGTCGAGCATCCGCCGTCGCGAACATAGGCGGCCGGATAGTCGAGGGTCAGTACCACGAAGCCGTCTCCCGCCAGGCTTTCGGCTGCGGCGGCGACATTGCGGCCCGGCCCGTCGCATCCGGGCACGAGAACGACGCCCGCGCGCGGCTCGCCGCCGCCGGGGTCGATGACGGACATGTAGCGTTCGATCGGCCCCGGCGGCGTCGGGGCACATGCGCAGGCGCAAAGGGTGGCCGCGAGCATGGCGGCCTTTCGCAGGGACAGGTTCATCAGCGCAACCGGATCCCCGGCTTGCGGTCGAGTGCCTGCGCCAGCGCGTCGAGGCGGCGCCCGACGACTTCCCCGATCATGCCCGCCATGCGGCCGGGAACTTCGAGCACGATTTCCTTTGCGCCAAGCCGCAGGCGGCATTTCGCGAACACGGCGGCGGCACCGCCGGTCAGCCGATACGCGACGCGCAGCGCGAGCCCCAGCTGGTAGGCTTCGCGCAATGCATCCTCGTCGAGCAGGTGCCAGGCTTCGCGCGTGCTTGCCGGATCCGGCTGTCCCTCGTATCGGGCGTAAAGTGCCAGGGCCACATAGGCGCGGCCCGGATGATCGATGCCAGCGAGCGGCATGTAGAGTGCGCGCCGATAGGCGATGTCGCCGCGATGGTCCGGATGTTCGCCCCAGGCGATGTCCGCAAGATAGCAGGTCACGAGCCGAAGCCTGGCCCGGCTCTTGTCGCGGAAGATGGGGGCGATCCAGTCGGCGAGCGTGTCGGGATCGACCTTGTAGCGCCGGTTCCCGACCAGCATCGCGCGCGCGCCCGACAGGAGCGGATCCACGCGCTTCAGGCGCTTGGGCAGCGAATCGTAGAGGCAGCCTTCGCGAAGCCCATAGGCCGAAAAGACGACACGCTCCGGCTTGATCCGCCGCAAGGTGCGTTCCAGCACGAGTGCGGCCAGCGGCAGCGTCTCGAGCCGCTTTCGCGACACGCCCGAGAAGCCTTCGAGCGATGCGCGGCTCTGGGTCGCGACCAGGTCGAGGAACTCGATCGCGCGTTCGCGGCGGATCGCATAGTGGTGGATCACTTCGAGCCCGTAGTTCGACTGCGCCATGTGGAGCTTCGCAAGGGCGCGCCAGGCCCCGCCGACCGCGAAGAAGTCCCTGCCCTTCGCCTTGCGGAGGAACTTCAGACCGTCGAGCTGGTCGTCGATCATGGAGCGGATCTGCCCGCGGCTGCGTTCGGCAATCTCGCGCAGTCGCAGCGGACCGAGCGGCAGCGTCGCGTAGCGGTCGGCCGTACCGCCGGACAGCGCCACGAGTTCGAGACTGCCGCCGCCAAGGTCGCCCATGGCGCCGCGCGCGTCCGGCGTTCCGGCGATGACGCCGAGGGCGGACAGCCGCGCCTCCTCCTTGCCGGACAGGACGACGACCGGAAGGCCCGTCGCGCGCCGCACCTCGCGCACGAACGCCGAGCCGTTCGAGGCATCGCGTGCGGCGGCCGTCGCCAGTGCAAAGGTCTTGCGTACACCCATCGCGCGCGTCAGTTCGGCAAATCTCCGGAGATTCGAGAGAGCCGACTGCATGCCCTCGTCGTCGAGCTTTCCGGTCCGCTCGAGACCACGGCCGAGCCCCGACAGTACCTTCTCGTTGAAGAGCGGCAGCGGCACACGGCTCGTCCCGTCGAACACGACGAGCCGGATCGAGTTGGAACCGATATCGACGACGGCAACGGGTCGCCGGTCGACGTGCTCCGCCCTGCTCGCGCCCCTGGCGTTCATCGTCCCCGCATCAGGTGACGGCCTTGACCTTCGACTTGGCGACCTTGCGCAGGGCGCTGCCGCGACCGGAGAGGCTTGGATTTGTCATGAAGAAATGGTGCGCGCTGAAGGCATCGGGACCGGCCGGAAGGCGCCGGTAGCTGCCGTCCGATTCGAGGACCCAAGTCTGCGCCACGTCGCGCAGATTCGCCATCATGATCTGGTCCTGTATCTGTTCGTGGACCGTCGGGTTCTCGATCGGCACGAAACTTTCCACCCGATAGTCGAGGTTTCGCGGCATCCAGTCGGCCGAAGAGATGAAGACCTTCGAGCGCGGGTTGGGCAATCCGAATCCGTTCCCGAAGCATGCGGCGCGGCCATGCTCGAGGAAGCGGCCCACGAGACTGCGGACGCGGATGTTCGTCGACATGCCCTTGACGCCGGGGCGAAGGCAGCAGATGCCGCGAACGATCAGGTCGATCTGGACGCCCGCTTCGCTTGCCTCGTAGAGCTTGTCGATGATCCGCGGGCAGACGAGCGCGTTCAGCTTTGCCCATATCGCAGCCGGCCGGCCCGCACGTGCATGCGTGATCTCGTCGTCGATCAGCTTGACCAGCGTCTTGCGCAATGTCAGCGGCGCAAACGCGAGCTTCTCCATGGCTTCGGGCGTCGCGTAGCCTGTCATGTAGTTGAACAGGCGTGCCGCGTCGCCGCACAGCGCGGGGTCGCAGGAGAAGAACGAGAAGTCGGTATAGATGCGCGCGGTGATCGGGTGGTAGTTGCCGGTGCCGAAATGCACGTACGAGCGAAGTCCGCCCGCCTCGCGGCGCACGACGTACGAGATCTTCGAGTGCGTCTTGAGGTCGATGAAGCCGTAGACGACCTGGGCTCCGGCGCGCTCGAGATCGCGGGCCCAGCGGATGTTTGCTTCCTCGTCGAAGCGAGCCTTGAGTTCCACCATCGCCGTGACCGACTTGCCGGATTCGGCCGCCTCGACGAGCGCGCGCACGATGGGCGAATTGTCGGATGTGCGGTAGAGCGTCTGCTTGATCGAGACCACGGCGGGATCGCGTGCGGCCTGGCGAAGGAACTGCACGACGACATCGAAGCTCTCGTACGGGTGGTGAACGACGATGTCCTTGTGCCGGATCGCGGCAAAGCAGTCGCCGCCGAAATCGCGGATGCGCTCGGGAAAGCGGGGGTTGTAGGGTGGAAACAGGAGGTCCGGCCGGTCGGACACGATGAGCTGCTTCAAATCGGCCATCCCGAGGAGTCCGCCCAGCCGGAAGCAGTCGTCGGGCTGGACCTGCAGTTCATCCATCACGAACTGCTGCAAGTCCTCCGGCATGCCGTCGTCGAGTGCCAGACGGATCACCACGCCGCGTCGCCGGCGCTTGAGCGCGCTCTCGAAGACGCGCACAAGATCCTCGGCCTCCTCGTCGACCTCCATTTCGCTGTCGCGAAGCAGACGGAAGCGGCCGGAACTGCGCAGCTCGTAGCCGGGGAAAAGCCGGTCGAGGAACAGGAAAATGACGTCCTCGACCGGAATGAAGCGGATCGTCGCGCCCGGGAGCCGCACGAAACGTTCGACCTGCTGTGGCACCGGAAGGAGGGCCTGAAGCGTGCGCCGTTCCTTGATGGCCGCAAGCTGCATGACGAGCGCGAGGCCCTTGTTCGCGATAAACGGGAACGGATGGGCCGGATCGATCGCAAGTGGCGTCAGGATCGGGAAAATCTGTTCGTCAAATCGTTTGGTCAGCCAGGCCCGGTCATCGGCCGTCAGCTCGGATGTACTGACGACACTGACACCTGCGGCGCGAAGCTCGATGACGAGGTCGTGCCACATCGTCTGCTGCGCGGCCATCAGCAGGGCCGCGCGCCGATGGACGGCGGCAAGCTGCTGGGCCGGGGTCAAGCCATCGTCGGCGGGCTGCGTCACGCCGGCCGCAACCTGCCCTTTCAGCCCGGCAACCCGAACCATGTAGAATTCGTCCAGATTGCTGGCGGAAATCGACAGGAACCGCAGCCGTTCGAGCAGCGGGTGTGTCCTGTTCCCGCACTCCTCGATCACGCGTTCGTTGAAGGCAAGCCAGGAGAGTTCGCGATTGATGTAGCGCCCTTCGGCCGGTTCGACCGCTGGTGCGGGATCACGCAATTTCACTTCGCCGTTCACGTCCGGGCTCCTTGCTCGCCGGGACCGGTCGCGGGATCCCTCGTCCATCGGCGGGAAAACATGCTATCACGGAGCGTATATTCTCGCAGTTTCATGGCAAGAATTTGAAAGCCAAGCGACTTTTCCTGCTCCGGCATGCCAAATCTTCGCGCGAGGATCCCTCGCTCGACGATTTCAGCCGGCCATTGAACAAGCGGGGCACCCGCGCGGCACACGCGATGGCGGAGTGGCTGTCGGCCCGCAGCCTCCATCCGGATCTGGTGCTCTGCTCAGCGGCACTCCGCACGCGCGAGACGCTTGCCGCGGTTCGTCAGGCCCTCGGCCCGACCGTGGACATCCGGTTGGAAAAGCGACTCTATCTGGCCGACGAGGAGACCATTCTCGAACTCCTCGCCGAGCTCGACGAACTTCCAAGCGTGCCGGCGCAGGTCATGGTGATCGGCCACAATCCCGGCCTCGGCGATCTGGCATTGACCCTTGTCCCGCCTGCCGAGACCGAGACACGACGGCGCATTGCGGAGAAATTCCCGACCTGCGCGTTCGTGGACCTGAGTTTCGGCGTCGAGGACTGGGCGGAGATCAGCTCGGCCAGAGCTACACTTAACGAGTATCTGGTTCCTGCAGAAATTCAATAAATTCAGTTAATTATAGAAAATATTTAAAGTGATCAGGTGGCGGCGCGCTCGAAAGCCCCCAGTGCGGCCAGCAGGACCGACTTCCGGTCGAGATTGAGACCATCCCCGGCGCTCGACAGGCGATTCAGGCGATCCCACGCGTCAAGCCACGGCCGCGCGCCCCGGCCGGCGAACCGCGCGGCCAGTTGGGCCTCCTCCGGCAGGACGGATGGCTCGCCTGCAGCCGTCTTGGCGAGCCGGTGGACTATTCCCTCCATCAGGTCCAACGCGGTCCGCAGGCCGGACTGACCGTCCTCGCCGCGCTTGCCCATCGTTTCGGCAAACCCGTGGGCGGCGGCAACATCGAGGCGTGGCAGACCACCGAGAAGGTCGAGGAGCGAACGGTAGAGCTCCGCCCCGCCGCTGTCGGCAAGCTCGATGGCGCGTCCGATCGACCCGGCGCAAAGGCCGGTCAGTGTCTTGCGTTCTGCCGCCGTCAGCTCCCGCCGATGGCGCTGCAACAGGCCGTCGACCGTCGCTTCGGGCAGCGGCTGCAGCTGGAGCGTCCGGCAGCGCGACCGGATCGTGGGCAGGAGCCTGCCGGGCGCGTTGGAAACAAGGATGAGCAGGCATTCCGGGGACGGTTCCTCGAGCGCCTTCAGGAGTGCGTTGGCAGCCTCGTCGCTCATGTCTTCCGCGGTATCGACAACGACGACGCGCCAGCCCCCTTCTGCGGCGGTCCGGTGCAGCAGGTCGACCGCGCGCCTGACCCAGTAGACGATGATCTCCTGCGAGGGCTTGTTCGGCGGGCTCGATTTCGGGTTGGGCATGCCGGGCCTGAGCGTCAGCATGTCCGCGTGTCCCTCGGCGGCGATGCGCCGGAACACCGGATGCTCGGACGGAAGGGAGAGCGTCGTCGGCGACGCGGGCGCCGCACTGCCGAAAAGGCCTCCGCTTTCGGCCGACTTCCGGGCGCCCTGGGCCATCGCGAACCGGGCGAAACGGAATGCGAGTGTCGCCTTGCCGATCCCGCGGGGTCCCGCGATCAGCCACGCATGCGGCATGCGACCGGAATTCCAGGCCGCCAGCAACGCCGCTTCGGCCGCTTCGTGCCCGACGAGTTCGGGATTCGCGCGTGGCGGCAGCGAGGCGTCTTCGGCCGGATCGCTCACGCGGGAAACCGGGCTTTCAGGCGCTTGCGGAGCGCCAGTTCTATTCGCGCCGACACGCTCGCGACGTCTCCGCTTGCGTCGATCAACGCGCAGCGCCGCGGCTCGGCCCGCGCGATCGCGCGAAAGCCGCGTCGCAGCCTTTCGTGGAACGAGCGGTCCATACGCTCGAAACGCGTCTCGGCCCCGGGCCGGGCGAGCGCGCGGGCAAGGCCGGCTTCGACCGGCAGATCGAGGATCGCAGTGGCATCCGGCCTGAAGGTGCCAAGACACATCCGGTGCAGCTTCAGGACAAAGTCCCGCCCCAGCCGGTGTCCGTATCCCTGATAGGCCATGGTCGAATCGGCGAAGCGATCGCACAGGACCCATGTGCTCCGGGCCAGCGCCGGCTTGATCACGCGTTCGACGTGTTCGATGCGCTGGGCATAGTTGAGAAGCGCCTCGCTGCGGGCACTCCATGCGCCCGGCTCGCCCTCGACGAGAAGCCGGCGGATCGCCGCCGCCTGGGCGAGGCTGCCGTCCGTCGGGCCGCCGGGCTCGCGCGTCACCACAACATCGATCCCGGCTGCAGTCAGGTGACGGGCCAGGCGCGCAATCTGGGTCGTCTTGCCGGCTCCCTCGCCGCCCTCGAACGTGACGAACAATCCGCGTCGCGCGCGTGCCATCACTTCCTTGCGCCGAAGATCAGCTGGTTGAATGCGGCCGACAGCCGCCCGGAATAGCCAAGCTTGTCGACGCTTTCCTGCGCCACCAGCGGCACCTCGACCGGTGCAAGGCCCGGTGCCGTCATCACGATGCGGCCAAGCTTCTGGCCGGCCGCGACAGGTGCCGGCACGGGACTGTCGTAGACGACCTTCACCTGCAGCTGCGGCCGCAGCCGGCGCGGCATCGTGATCGCGACGTCCTGCGCCGCCAGCAGGTTTGTGCCGCCCTTGGTTCCAAGCCAGATGTCGACGCGATCGACATCCTGGCCGGCGGTGAACATCCGGTAGGTCTGGAATTCGCGGAACGCCCAGTCGACGATACGTTCGGACTCCTCGGCGCGCTGTCGCATCGACGACCAGCCGTTGAAGACGCCAATCACGCGCCGTCCATCGCGCAGGGCCGACGCGACGAGGCCGTAGCCCGCGGCCTCGGTATGGCCGGTCTTCATGCCGTCGGCGCCGATGTTCTTGTAGAGCAGCGGGTTGCGGTTGCCCTGCGTGATCTCCTTGCCGGTACGCTCGTCCTTGCCGTAGGTGAAGCTGAGTTCGTGATAGTATTTATAGAATTCCGCATGATCATCGATCATGCGGTGGGCGAGAGTCGCCAGGTCGCGGGCCGTCATGTAGTGGTCCGGATCGGGCCATCCGGTCGAATTGCGGAAATTCGAGCCCGTCAGTCCGATACGTCGCGCCACCACATTCATCTGGTCGGCGAATGCCTCCTCGCTGCCGGCAAGCGCCTCGGCGAGAACCACGCAGGCGTCGTTTCCAGACTGGATGATCATGCCGCGGATAAGATCCTCGACCTTCACGCGGCCGTTGAGCGGAACGAACATCTTCGAGCCCTGCATGCGCCAGGCACGTTCCGAGACGGGTAGCATGTCGTCGAGCGCAAGCTTCTTCTGCTTGATCGCATCGAAGACGAGATAGGCCGTCATCACCTTGCTCATCGACGAGGGCGGCATCCGTTCGTCGGCATTGCGCTCGAACATGACGAAGCCGGTCTGGTAGTCGAGGACGATCGCCTGCCTCGCGGCAAGGTCGGGCATCGCGTCGGAGGTTGGTGAGGGCCGCGCCGGGGCAGCCGGGCGCGGCGGCGCCGGTTGCTGCTGGCCGCGCTGCTGCTGCGGACGCTGCTGGGCGTCGGCAAGGTTGGGAAGCCACAGGCCCGTTGCCGCGATCGCGGCGGCGAGTGCCAACTTGCGGATATCCATGTTCCGTTCCTTCAATCGACGACGATCCGCGCTTCGGGCGCGTCCGCTGCCATCTGTTCGAGCATCCTGTCGGCGTCCTTGATGTCGGGAATGGGCCCCACGCGCACGCGGTAGAGCTGGCTTCCGTTCACGACGGCCGGCACGACGCGCGACGATCCGTAACGCGAAAGACGTACCGACAGGCGGTAGGCGTTCTCGTAGTTCCCGAATGCGCCGGCCTGGACCCAAAGGCTGGTCTGCTGAGGCGCCCCCTGGGTAAGCGTCGGACGCGCGAAGGCCTGCTGTTCGACAGGAAGCGCGGCAACCTCGGCGCTGCCCGGCAGCGGCTGGGTCGCCGTGCCCGGCGATGCAGGCGCCGTGCGGACGGTCGCGGCTGGCCCCTTTCGGCCTTGCACGGGCTTTGCGGCGGGAGCCGGGGCGGCCGCAACGGGAATATCCTGTGCGGCTTGCGTCTGGATCGGGTCGGCCTGGCGGGCCAGCGGCAGCTGCGTCTCTCGCGGCCGACCGCGCGATGTCGTGGCCGAGCGCGACTTGTCGGTTGTGACCGGCGGCAGGGTGGCCGAGGGGGGCGGCAGTGCCACGGTCGTCGGGCGCGCCTCGCGCGCGCCGGGCAAGGGCGGCAACGCGTCTGATGCGACGGACGTGCGCGGCGCGGCGGCGACGGTTCGCGTTTCGTCGCGCCCGGTCAGCTCGGCCTTCAGGCGCAGGCTGTCCTCGGACATGATGTCGACCCGCACGCGTGCCGTCCCCTGTCCCTCGAAACCGAGAAGCTGGGCGGCGCGCCGCGACACGTCGATGATGCGGCCGCGCGCGAACGGGCCGCGGTCATTGACGCGCAGCACGAGCGACCGGCCGCTGTCGAGGTTCGTCACGCGCACGAGGCTTGGCATCGGCAGCGTGCGATGCGCGGCCGTAAGCGCATTCATGTCGTAAAGTTCGCCGTTCGCGGTGAGCTTTCCATGGAAGTCCGTGCCGGACCGCTCGCCGCCGTAGAACGACGCGATGCCGGTCTCGGTATAGTCCCAGTCCTCGGCCGGATAGTACCAGACACCGGCGATCTGGTAGGGCTCGCCGACCTTGTACGTGCCCTTGGCCGGCGGCTGTGGCGCCGGGGCTTCCGGCGTGCCTTGCATCGACTTCACCATCGAAACGCCGAACTTCAGTTCCGAGCACGCGCCAAGGCCTAGCGCCGCCGTGACACAGCAAGCAAAAAGGACGACCGGACGCAGGCGGCGGACTGTCGATGGCATTGGAAACCTGACGGATGGGCGCGAATCGGTGCTTCGAACGGCGTGGAAAATAAGGCTAAACCTCGCCGATACTGTCGGCAAGCAAGCCCACCGACGTCGCAAAATTGACGGACCGGTTCCAGCGCATGATCACCTTGAAGTTGCCGTAGACAAGGAACGCGCGACCGCCTTCCCCGTCGGGCTGCACGATCGACGCGGCTGCCGCGGGTGCCACGACGGCCGACGCGGATGCCGGACGCACGCCGAGCTGGGCCCATTCGGCGACAGGCTTGGCAACCTTGTTGTGGTCGACCAGCGCGCGGTCGAAGCCGGCAGGCAGGCGGGCTTCATGGCCCCAGGTCTCGTCGCCGCGCCAGCCCGCCCGGACGAGGTAGTTGGCGATGGACGCGAAGACGTCGGCCTTGGAATTCCAGATATCCGCGCGCCCATCGCCGTCGAAATCGACGGCATAGGAAAGGAACGACGACGGCATGAACTGGCTCTGCCCCATGGCACCCGCCCACGACCCGCGCATGTCGCTGGCCTTGGCAAGGCCCCTGTCGACGATGCGGATCGCGTTCAGAAGCTCGTCGCGGAAGAACTGGCTGCGCCGCCCGTCATAGGCGAGCGTCGCCAGTGCCGCGAAAATGTTGAACCCGCCCGTGATGCGCCCGAAATCCGTTTCGACCGCCCAGAGCGCCACGATGAAACGCGGCTGAACGGGATAGCGCTGCACCACGCGCGACAGGAGATCGCGGTTCTCGCCGACGCGCGCGCGGCCGGTGTCGATCCTTGCCCGGTTCACGACGCGCGCGAAATACTGCTCGAAAGTCAAGCGGACCTCGGGTTGCGCACGGTCGAGCTCCAGCACACGGGCAATCGGCGCGACGCCGGCCAGCGTCTGGTCGAGCGACCCGCGCTTGATCCCCTTCTGCGCCGCTTCCTCGCGAAATCCGCGCAGCCACTCGTCGAACGAGACGTCGTTGGCACGGGTGCTGCCCGCGGCAAGGGCGCCAAGCCCTGCAAGGCCGGCGAGCACGGCGCGCCGATTCGTGGTTTGAGCCATGTCCGGTGGTTTGCCACGCCCTGCCGGGGCGTGCAAACCCGATCGTGTTTCGCGTTCCGGGCGGTTGCATGGCGCTTCAAAAAAGGGCAGTTTGCGCCGCCTTGGCCATGACTGCCTCCATCGCCCTTCCGCCGACCGATTCGCAGCACGCCACGCGGCTCCTTGCGCGTGCGCTGGGCGAGTCTTTTGACCCTGCCCGGACCGTGATCGATGCGCCGATCGACGGTGCCGTGAACCGCACTTGGCCGGTCGTCCATTGCGGACGGAAATACGCATTGCGCCTTCGGCGCGAGGAAACGCACTTCCGCTACGAAAGGGGAATCGCGAAATCTGCGCTGGTTGCCCGCATTCATGCCGCCAAGAAGGCCGGATGGAGCGACGCACGTACGGCGCGCGAGAATTTCGTCGGGCCTGCCGATCTTGCACCGCCCTTCGCGCCGCCGCTCCTGCACTGGAGCAACGGCGACGAGCATTGGCCGCTGCCGTGGGAACTGACGGGCTGGTGCGAAGGCACGACCCTTGCCCGCCATGCAGATGCAGCAACGATTTCGCGTGCCGGTGCCGCTATCGCCGAAGTGCACTGCGTGCGGTTCGAGGGCGGGCACGCCGATCTTCTTTCGCTCGATCGAGCACCGCTGGATTTTGCGGCATGGCTTGATGCGGGCATCGCGCGCGAACTGGCACGCGGACGCATTCCGCCGTCGTTGGCGCGATTCGTCGAGAATCTCGGGGCGCACGCGCCGAGAAACGTCCAGTGGACGCTCGCGCACAACGATCTGCATGGCCTGCACCTGATTGACGACGCGGCGGCGGGCCGCATCTGGATCATCGACTGGGACAATGCCGCGGTGGCTCCGCCGGAGCTCGACTTCGTCAAGCTGCGCTACTGGACGCGCGTCGACGCGCAGACCGGCCGCCTGACCGCCGACCCGGAGATCTACGGCGCGATCCGCGCGGCCTATGCCGCCGCCGGCGGGCCGACCCTCGACATCGCCGTATCGCGCGCGTGCGAGGCGCTCTGGCTGCTGCGCGTCTTCCATTTCGAGACCGACCGGAAGCTCGCCGGAAAGCCGACGCCGCGCCTGTTTCCGCCGGCCGAGACGTATCTGGACGCGCTCGAAGCGCTGGCGAAATCCCAATGAGCGCGCTTGTCGTGATCCCGGCACGCTACGCCTCGTCGCGGTTTCCCGGAAAGCCGCTGGCCAAGGTGGCCGGCATCGAAATGATCCGGCGGGTCTGGGCGATCGCGCAGGCGGCCGAGGGTGTTTCGCGCGTCGTCGTGGCGACGGACGATGCACGTATCGCCGATGCTGTCGCCGCGTTCGGCGGCGAAACCGTGATGACGCCCGAGAGCTGCCGCAACGGAACCGAACGCACGCATGCCGCGGTCGTGGCCCTCGGCATCCGCGACATGGCGATCGTCAATCTCCAGGGCGATGCGGTGCTGACGCCTCCATGGGTGGTCGCCGCCCTCGCGCGAACGATGGCCGCGGATCCGTCGGTGCGGATCGGCACGCTGGCCACACGCATGTCGCCCGAAGCCTATGCGGCGCTGCGCCGGCAGAAGGAAGGCGGACAGGCCGGCGGCACGACGGTCACGTTCGACCGGAACGGCGATGCGCTCTATTTTTCGAAAAGCCTGATCCCTTTCGTGAAGAAGCCGGGCGGCGAACTGCCGATCTTCCGGCATATCGGGATCTACGCCTTCCGGCCCGAGACGCTTGCGGAATACGTGACGCTTCCGATGGGACCGTTCGAGAAGGCCGAGGAACTCGAGCAGCTCCGCGCGCTCGAGAACGGGATCCGCATGCGCGTCGTGCAGTGCGATTATCGCGGCCGCACGCATTGGTCGATCGACTCGCCCGGCGATTTGGCCGAGGCCGAGGCGATCCTCGCGCGCGAAGGCGAACTGCTCGCGACTTATGACGGAAGCGCCAGGGTCGCATGACGCGGCGCCTCCTGCTTGTCCGGCACGGAAATACGTTCGAGACAGGTGCGCCTGTCGTGCGAGTCGGTGCGCGCAGCGATCTGCCGCTGACCGCCAAGGGGATCGAGCAGGCGCGCATCTTCGGGAGTGCCGCACGC
Organism: Rhodospirillales bacterium; assembly: GCA_016794025.1. GTDB lineage: Bacteria > Pseudomonadota > Alphaproteobacteria > CACIAM-22H2 > CACIAM-22H2 > Tagaea. The sequence goes on from JAEUKX010000074.1 coordinate 45,782, forward strand.
GCGGCGGGCTTGGCAATGGGCCCTTTCATTGCCGGGCCTTTGTCGCGTACCCGCGCCTTCGTCGAACATGCTTTCGGCGTGCGCCCGCGCGCGGATGACCGACTGCGCGAGATCGACTACGGAAGCTGGGAGGGCCTCACCGACGGCGAGATTGCAACCGCCGCCGGCGCCGAGACGCTCGAAGCCTGGAACAGGCGCTGCAGCTGGCCGGCCGGCCAGGGCTGGTCGCCGGATCCCGAAACGATCGAGCGCGGTGCCGCCGGCCTGATCGACGAACTGTCAGCCGGCGATCCGGCGTTCGTCCCGGTCCTGTGCAGTTCGCAGGGAATCCTCCGCTATTTCGCGAAGCGTGACGCGGCCTGGTTTGCCGCCGCGCTTGCGAAGGGCGGGCTTGGCGTCGGTACAGGCAACTGCTGCGGCATGTCCGTCGAAGGCGGACATGTGCGTGTCGCGTTCTGGAATGCGAAGCCGGACGCGGGCGCGCTTCGCGACTGGCGCGCGGCCGGCTAGGAGTCCGGCGGCGTCTCGGGCTTCGCGGAGGGTTCGCCGTCCGCCGGCGCTGGATCGGGCGCCGGGAAAAGTGCATCGGTCCTTCCGAGCTTGTAGTAATACGCGAGCCCGACATATTCGCGGATCGCCTCGGACAGGAAATTGAGGTTGTGTCCGAGACGGAATGCGCTGTCGAAAGGCTGGTTCGGGTCGGTCGCGAAGTCGATCGGATAGGCAATCAGGTGCTGCCAGCCGGCCTTGCGGAACGTGCCGTAGGCGCGCGGCATGTGCCGGGCCGAAGTGATGAGGAGCCAGGTCTCCTCCGGCTCCGGCTTCACGAGTTCGCGCGAGAATTTCGCGTTCTCGTAGGTATTTCGCGACTGATCCTCGAAGATGATGCGCGTGGTGTCGAGGCCGATGCGCGCGAAAATCCGGCGCACGACGTCGGCCTCTGTGTCCTTGCCGTCGATAAGCTCGATCGACCCGCCGGTGAACACGTGCTTGGCCGCCGGGTAGCGCCTGGCAAGCTCGATGAAGGCATCGAGGCGCGGGCTGCCGGCTGCGAGCAGCGAGGACGGCACGCCGCGCTTGCCGATCACGTAGTAATCGATGACTCCGCCGAGCACGAGGATGCCGTCCACGCGCGCCGGCAGCGAGACAACCGGCGGGAAGCGGTCTTCGATCGGCCGCAGCAATGCCTGCCCGATGGGGAACATCGCGACCGCGACAGTAAGGGCCGCGGACAGGCACACCACCGACCGGCCTGCGCGCCACCAGCGCGTCCAGAGCAGCGCGCAGCCGGCGACCCAAAGCGACAGCAGCAGGCTTGCCGGCTCGGCGACGAGCCAGAAAAGCTTCGAAAGGGTCAGCTGGAAATCTGCGACTAGCGGCACGGCGGGCACTCTAGGCGCCCCAAGCCGGTGCGCGCAACCGATTGAAATGCCTCAGGTGCCGGTGCGCCGGGCGGCCGGCAGGGTCACGGTCACGCGGGTGCCGTGCCGGGGCTCGCTGGCGATGACCAATTCGCCGCCATGCAGTTCGGCAAGGGCCCGCGAAATCGGCAGGCCAAGGCCGATGCCACCTTCCTTGGCGACAAACGGGTTCGTGGCGACCCGCATGAACGGTTTGAGGGCAAGATCGACTTCCGATGCGGTCATGCCGACGCCTGAATCGGTCACGCGCAGGGACGGCCTGCCCTCCTCGTCGAGACCGCACCATACGTCGATGCGTCCGCCAGAAGGCGTGAACTTGATCGCGTTCGTCACGAGGTTGGCGCAGATCTGACGAATCTTCGTCGTGTCGCAGGAAAGATGCACCTCCGGATCGAGGCGCTCATTGAGCGCGATACGCTTGGCTTCGGCCTGCTTGCGCACCAGCCGAACGGCGGCGTCCACGATGTCGGCGAGCCGAGCGGGCTCGTCCTGCACGACGAGCTTGCCCGCCTCGAGGCGCGAGAAATCCAGAATCTCCTGGATGATCGAGAGCAGGTGGAACGCGGCCTGCACGATGTCGTCGAGGTAGGCGCGCTCGCGTTCGGGCAGCGAGCGGCCGACGCGGATCTGCAGGAATTCGGCAAATCCGATGATCGCGTTCAGCGGCGTGCGCAGCTCGTGGCTCATGTTGGCGAGGAAGTCTGACTTCGCCTGGTTCGCATAGATCGCATCGTCGAGCTGGCGGCGAAGGTCGTCGCCCGATTTGCGCATCGCCGAGGCGGTTGCGGCAAGGCGCTCGCGAAGTTCCGCGGTTTCCCGGAACGCAAGCTCGGCGTCGTCGGCGCCCGCATCTCCTTGAACCGAGAGGTCGCGGGCAATCGCCGCGGCCAGCCGCAACCCGGCCGCGGCGGCCAGAGCCAGGACCAGCGCGATCGCGGCCAGCTGCAAGGCGCCTTCCAAAAGTGCGCCGGCCGCTGCCGCCGCCCCGGCGGATCCCACGGCAACGGCAATCGCGGCCCTTCGCAAGGACAGGCCGTCGCTCACGCTGCCGGTCCGGGCATGCAAGGGGAGATTTCTTTCGCCATCGCGGGCGATCTTCGGCCGGCAATGTTAATGAATCGTCACCAACAGGGCGGTACCCCTGCTATAACCCGGGCCGCGCGAAACGGCGGCACGGACGGGTGGCCGAGTGGTTTAAGGCAGCGGTCTTGAAAACCGCCGCAGGTGCAAGCCTGCCGTGAGTTCGAATCTCACCCCGTCCGCCAGCCGCCCGACAGGCGCAGGCATACCGGCAACGGAGAGCGGACTTGGACGGGCGGCAATCGCGCATCGCACATGGCGGCAAGGCCATCTACGGGGCAAGGCTCGGCATCCTGATGCTCGACGCCCGGTTCCCGCGCATTCCCGGCGACATGGGCAATGCGCGCACATGGCCGTTCCCCGTCCTCTACCGCGTCGTGCGCGGCGCCGATCCCGACCGTGTCGTGCGCGGCGGCGCCAAGGGCCTGCTGTCCGCTTTCCTCGATGCGGGCCGCGAACTCGTCGAACTCGGCGCCGACGGGATCACGACCAACTGCGGCTTTCTTTCGCTCTACCAGCGCGAGCTTGCGGCCCATGTCGGCGTGCCCGTCGCCACGTCAAGCCTTATGCAGGCACGCGCGATCGCCGCGACTCTCCCGCCGGGGCGGACATGCGGCATCCTCACGGTGGACGCGAAGAGCCTGACGCCAGCGCATCTTGCCGCTGCGGACGTGCCGCCCGGCACGCCCGTCTTCGGGACCGAAGGTGGCCGGGAATTCACGCGCGCAATCCTCGGGAACGAGCCTGTGCTGGATGTCGCGGCGGCCGAGCGCGATATCCTCGAGGCCGGTTCAGCACTTGTCGCCGCGCACCCGGACGTCGGGGCCATCCTGCTCGAATGCACCAATATGGCGCCTTATTCCCGGGCGCTGCGCACACATCTTGGGCTGCCCGTTTTCGATATCGTCAGCTTCATGGCGTGGTTCCATGCCGCCCTTGATCCAAGCGATTTCGGGGCACCGGCTGCCGGATCGCATCCCTGGCGCGAGCGCTGACGGCCGGATTTCACGTACCCGGTCCGTTCGCCCTTTCGCGGGCGGGCGTTGCGCCCGCCCCCGAATCCCATGTAGTAGAAATTACCGTTACAAAACATGAGGCTCGCCGCTAGGATCGGGCAGGACGGGTCAGGAACGGTTAATGGACACGACGCCGCAACGGACGGATGAGGAAACCCTCGTATCGGATCTCGACCGCATCAAGCGGACGGGAAACACCGTTCCGCGCATGGCGGTTGTCATCTCGATGCAGCGTCAGGCCTGGTTCACCCGCCGGCGCGAAAACTACAACGTCATCTTTCACGCGATCCGCGAGATGGTGCAGCGCGCCGAAGGCACGATCTACTCGCTCGCGAATTTCGACATCGTCTTCATCTTCCGCGTCGACAATCCCCAGCAGTTCGAAAGCATCGTCACCGAGCTCGACGATCTGCTCCGCCGGCATTCCGTCGCGACGGGCATGCCGGACGAGAACATCGAAGAGTCCTGCACCTGGTACAGCTTCGAGACCCAGTTCCCCGACTTCTATGACTATGCCAAGGCGGCCCTCGAGGAACAGAAGACCCAGCAGGAAGCCCGTCTTCGCGCCATGCAGCGCGCGGGAGCGGCGGCCGGCCCCGCCTACGGCCAGGCTTTCCAGGCGCTGACGCCGGCGGTTCTCGGCCAGCTCGAGGAAGCGTTCGCCAAGGCCGATGCCAAGACGCTGCTGAAGAACCAGCCGGTTGCCATCGCGCTGACGGCAAACCAGCTCCGCCCGATATTCCGCGAATATTTCTTCAGCGTGAACGACGTGCGTGCGCTGATCCAGCCGCGCGTGAACATGCGCGGTCAGCGCGGCCTGTTCCAGATGCTGACCCGGACGTTCGACAACCGCCTTCTGCGCGCTCTGTCGGAGGGGCTTCTCACCAAGACTGCCGGCAACATCTCGATCAACCTCAACGTCGACACGATCCTTTCCGACCGGTTTCGGGAGTTCGACCAGCGGATCGGATCGTTCGTTGCCAAGGGAAACATCATCGTCGAGATCCCGCGGCACGACGTCTTTGCCGATTTCGAGGCCTACAACCGCGCGATCGACACGCTGCAGAAGGCCGGCTACCGGTCGCTGCTGGACGGGCTGACGCCGGATACGTTGACGTTCTTCCGTCGTTCCGAACTGCGCGCCGACCTCGTGAAGATGTTCTTCTTCAAGGACCACGCCGAGGACTGGCGCATGAAGGGGCTCGCCGCCATGCTTGCGGAGGCCGACATCAACCGCATCATCATGGGGCGTTGCGAGACGCCCATGGCCTTCGAACTCGGCCAGCAGGTCGGCATTCGCATGTTCCAGGGTTGGCACGTGGATGCGCTGATGCGCGCGATGATGCCCGTTCCCCCAGGCCCGGCGGCGGCGCCGACCCGCTAGCGCCGGTGCGTCTCGCCGACCTGCCGACTCCTTCCCTCGTCCTCGACCGGGCCCGTCTGAAGCGCAATATCGCGCGCATGCACGAAAGCGCGAGGCGCCTTGGCGTCGGCCTGCGCCCGCACCTGAAAACGGCCAAGTGCGTCGAAGTCGCGCGTGAAGTGCATGGCGGCGGCACGGGGCCCATCACGGTCTCGACCCTCGCCGAGGCGCGCTTCTTCGCGCAGGCGGGCTTCGAGGACATCCTCTACGCCGTCGCGATCCCGCCCTCGAAGCTCGATCGTGCCGCGGGAATCCAGCGTGCGGCCCCCGGCCTCAAGATCCTGACCGACGATGTCGATGGTGCACGCGCGATTGTCGAACGGGGCAAGTCGCTTGGCGTGCGTTTTTCCGCCCTGGTCGAGGTCGAGACCGGCGGCGGCCGCGCAGGTGTCGAACCTGAATCGCCAGAGTTCGCGGCTATCCTCGATATCCTCGGGCCCGCGGGCATGTTCGCCGGCGTAATGGCACATGCGGGCCATTCCTATGCCTGCGATAGCATCGCGGCGATCGAAGAGGTTGCCGAAGCCGAACGCGCCGGCGTGGTCAAGGCGGCCGGCATCGCGTCGGCGCGCGGCCATTTTCCCGCGACGGTCAGCGTCGGATCGACTCCGACGGCGCTGTATGCGCGCCATCTGACGGGCGTCAACGAGATGCGGCCGGGGAATTTCGTGTTCTTCGACCTGTTCCAGCACGGGCTTGGCATGTGCGCGGCCGACGACCTTGCGGTTGGCGTGCTCGCATCTGTCATCGGCCACAGCCGCACACGCAACCACATCCTTCTCGACGCGGGCGCTCTCGCGCTTTCGAAGGATACGGGCGCCAACCGCCGGATCGAGCAGGTCGGCTACGGTCTCGTCCGTGCTCCGGATGCCGCCCTGCCGCGCGAGGATCTTGCCGTTCTCGACGTGCATCAGGAGCACGGCATCCTTTCGGCCCGGCACGGGCTCGATGCCATGGAACCCCTGCCCTTCGGGGATTGGCCGGTCGGCCGGCGCATCTTCGTCCTGCCGAACCATGTGTGCATGACGGCGGCAATGTACGACCGCTACTACGTCGTCGACGGCAGCGATGAGATCATCGCCGTCTGGAACCGCGTCGGCGGCTGGTAGTCAGAACGGGTATTTCGGATTGGCGATCTTCGTGCGCGCGCGCGCGTGCTCGCGCAGGGCGCCGTGGAAAGCGGCGTTCGCGTCGTAGCGTCCGGCCCGGATATCGCCGACGAGACTGCGGTCGGAATGGCCGGCCACGCGCTGCGGCAATCCCCGCGTGGCGATGCCGAGCGCACTTGCGACCATCAGGCCGTCGAGACGCCGGTCATCCGGCAGCTGGCCAAGCAGCTCGCGCGAAAAGACCTGCACCGCAAGTGCCGCAAGCGTGCCTGCATCGGGCAGATCGTCGGGCAGTTCCGCCGGAACGGGGCCCGGTGCCGAGTCCGCGTCGATCAGGGCAAGCATCTCGTATTCGAGCTCGGCGATGCGTCGACCGGTCAGGGCAAGATCGAGCGACTGCTCGCCGCCGCCTACGAAACGCTCCCCCTGCTGGAGCGCGATCACCGCCCAGCGCGCATGCGCCATGATCTCCCAGTAGTGGATGCGCGCCGCGTCGGGCGTGCGGCCAGACGTTCCGGAATAGCCCGCGTAGAAGTCGGCGCGTTCGCCCACGCCGCCCGCTTCGCGCGCGATCTGGCCGAAACGCCAGCATTTCGCGCAGAACCAGCCGATATCCTCGTCCGGATCGCTCCAGCCGGCGAATTCCCAGTCGAGGATGCCGGTCAGACCGTCGGCGTCGGCCATGTAGTTGCCGGTCCGATAGTCCCGATGGCAGAGAGCGAGCGCCGCCGCAGGGGGCGCGTTGCGCTCGAGCCATCGCAGCCCGAGTTCCAGTGCCGGGCGGGGTTGCCGGTAGCCGTCCAGCCAGGCGCGATAGTCCGATATGGCGGCGAGCGCCGGTGCCAGCGTCGGCATCGGCAGGAACGCGAGGTCCGCGCGTGGCGGCGCGACCGTATGGAGCTTCGCAAGCTCGGCTCCCAGCGTGCGCGCCAGCTTTGCGCGGTCGCCGTTCCATTTCGCGTCGCTGGCGAGCACATGGCCCAGCGCCGTACCGTCGACACGGCCCATCACGTAGAACGGCTTGCCCAGCACGCGCGCATCGGCGCACAGGCCCACGGGCTCCGGAACGCGTACGCCCGCACCATGTGCCGCAGCGAGGATCGCGAACTCCTCCGCCCGGCCGTGGCTCACCGCCACGCCGGTCGGCGCATCCGTGCGCAGAACGGCCTTGAGCAGGCCCGCTTTGGGCCCGCCGCGCACCTTGGCATCGAATGCCCAGTTCTCCTGGATGGCGCCGCCGGAGAGCTTGCGCCAGGCGACGACCTGGACCTGTTCGGCTTTCAGCGCGCCAATGAGCCAGCCCGCCAGGGCCGGCGGCGGCGACTGCGGGCTCAACCCCACTTCCAGAACTCCGTGCGTTCCTTTGCCAGAAACTTCGCCAGCACCATCTTGTGCACTTCCGAGGCGCCATCCACGAGGCGGGCCTGCCGCGCATACCGGTACATCCACTCGAGCGGCTCGTCCTTCGAATAGCCGCGCGCGCCGAGAAGCTGGATGGCCGTGTCGACCGCCTTGTGAAGCACGTCGGCGACGGCGACCTTCGCCATCGAGACTTCCTTGCGCGCGAAGTCGCCCTGGTCGAGCTTCCATGCCGCGCGCATCGTGAGCAGGCGGCCGATCTCGATCTGCATGGCGGACTCGCCAAGGAGCCACTGCACGCCCTCGTGGTCGATCAGCCGGTGTCCGAAGCTCTTGCGCGCCTCGACATAGGGCAGCGCTATTTCCGTCGCGCGCTTCGCCATGCCGAGCCAGCGCATGCAGTGCGTGAGTCGCGCAGGGCCAAGCCGGATCTGCGTGAGCTTCAGTCCGTCGCCGACCTCCATCAGGCGGTCGGAATCGGCGATCTCGAGCCCGTCGAATTCGATCTCGCAGTGCCCGCCATGCTCTTCCGGTCCCATGATCGGGATCCGCCGGACGATCCGCCAGCCGGGCTGGTCGGCATGGAACATGAAGGCGCTGAGGCCCTTGCGTGCATCGTCGGACGTGCGCGCGATCAGGATGAAGTGCTTGGCCTCGCCCGCTCCCGTGATGAACCATTTGCGGCCCTTGACGATCCATTTGCCGCGCTTCTTCGTCGCGGATGTCAGCATCATCGTGGGGTCGGAACCGGAGCCCGGATGCGGCTCCGTCATCGCGAAGGCGGAGCGCACCTTGCCGTCGATGATGGGCTGGAGCCACTTCTTCTTCTGAGCGGCAGTGGCGACTTTCGACAGCACCATCATGTTGCCGTCGTCGGGGGCGGCACTGTTGAAGACGACCGGTCCGAACAGCGCGCGGCCCATCTCCTCGTAGCAGGCGGCCATGCCGACATGGTCGAGGCCGCCGCCGCCCAGTGACCTGGGCATCTGCAGCGACCACAGCTTCGCCTTCTTCGCCTTGGCACGCAGCGCGGCCAGCACGTCGAGGCGGACATTCTCCCCGTCGCCCCAGTTCACGTCGTGCGCTTCCAGCGGTATCAGTTCGCGCTCGACGAACGCGCGCACGGCCTGGCGCGTGCGCTCCGTGGCCGGCGAGAGGGAAAAATCCATCGTCACTTCCTCAGGGCTTGAAGTACGGGGCGTTGACCAGGAGCTGGTTTTCCATCCGCGCGAGGCAGGGCGTCGCCGCCTTCAGGTACTCGCCCCAGGCCGGGTCGGCGTTCAGCGCCGCACGGCGCTGCGCGCGGTCGGCGGCATCCTTGTAGCCCCACAGATGCAGGACCTGATTGAGGCCGCCGATGTCCGCGACGTACCAGCCCAGACAGTTTCCGAGATGCTTGAGCTGAACCTGCCAGCCGAGCTGGTGGTAGATCTTCACGAAGTCGCCCGTCTTCCCGTGGAACGCGGTGTAAAGGCGGAAGTCGACAAGGCCGTATCCGCCCGACGGCTGACCGGGCGCCGGCCAGAACGGCGCGGGCTTGAAGATCTGGTTTGCCTGGGAAGCGAAGCGCCCCGCGCTCTTGGCGACCCAGGCCTGCCATGCGGAATCGGCCTGCAGCGCGTCGCGTCGCGCCTGCCGGTCGGCGATGTCCTTGTAGCCCCATAGATGAGTGACCGTATTTACGACGCCGACATCCGTGACGTAGTAGCCCAGCGGATTGCCGAGATGGCGCTTCTGCACCTCGAAGGCGTCGACGGGATACTCGGCAAGATAGCCCGGCAGCTTGCCGGGAAAGGCGGTGTAGGTGCGGACGTCGACGATCATCGGTGAAGGCTCCCGTGGCGAGGAAGGTCAGAGGAAGGCAAGTGTATGGCCGCCGTCGACGACCAATGTCGTGCCGGTCATGTAACGGCCCGCATCCGAGGCGAGCAGAAGCAGCGCACCGTCGAGATCGCCCGGCTGGCCGAAACGGCCGAGAGCGACGCGCTCGACCATCTTCTGGCCGGACGGCGTGGCGAGGTAGGCGCGATTCAGGTCGGTTTCGATGTAACCCGGCGCGATCGCGTTGACGCGGATGGCGTGCCGGGCATGGGCAAGCGCCAGCGTCTGCGTGAGGCTGAGGATGGCTGCCTTGGCCGCGGCGTACGCGGGCACGCGCGCACTGGCGCGCAGACCCAGGATCGACGCGATGTTGACGATCGAGCCGCCCTTCCCGTGCGCGACCATGGCCGCCGCCGCCGCGCGCGCCACGCGGTTGGCGCCGTCGAGGTTTGTGGCCATCGTCTCGTCCCATGCCGGATCGGCCGGGTCGGCAATGTTCTCCTTCAGCGCGATGCCTGCGTTGTTGATGCAGATCGCGAGCGTGCCAAGTTCCGTCTCGGCCTCCGCGATCGCACGGACCACGCTTGCAGCGTCGGTCACGTCCATGACGACGGGCAGCGCACGGCCGTCGAATGCGGCGATTTCCTTTGCCAGTTCCTCGAGACGGTCGACCCGGCGGGCCGCCAGCGCCACGCGCGCCCCGGCCCTTGCAAGCGTCAGCGCCATGTGGCGGCCAAGACCCGACGATGCCCCGGTGACGAGGGCCGTGCGTCCGGTGATATCGAAGGGTCCGTTCAAGCGATCTCCTTGGCGCGCGCGCGCAGGGCGAATTTCTGGATCTTGCCGGTTGACGTCTTCGGCAGCGCGCCGAAGACGACATGACGCGGCACCTTGTAGCGCGCGATGCGACCCTTGAGCCAGTCGATCAGTTCGGCACCGGTGATGCCTTTGGCGCCGGGCTTGAGGGTCACAAAGGCGCAAGGCGTCTCGCCCCAGTTGTCGTCGGGCTTTGCGACGACGGCCGCCTCCATCACCGCGGGATGGCGGTAGAGCGCCTCCTCGACCTCGAGGGAGGATATGTTCTCTCCGCCCGAAATGATGATGTCCTTCGAGCGGTCCTTGACCTCGACATAGCCATCCGCATGGCGAACGGCGAGATCGCCGGTACGGAACCAGCCGCCTTTGAACGCCTTTTTCGTCGCCTTCGGGTTCTTCAGATAGCCCTTCATCACCGTGTTGCCGCGTAGTGCGATTTCGCCAAGCGTGCGTCCGTCCGCGGCGACGGGCGCACCCTTCTCGTCCAGGACCGCAAGCGCGCCCAGCGTCGGATAACCCACGCCCTGGCGCGCCATGAGGCGCGCGCGTTCGTCGAGCGGCAGTTCCGGCCAGCCGGGTTGCCACTCGCAGAGTGTCGCCGGCCCATAGCTTTCGGTCAGGCCATAGGCATGCGTCACGCGGAAGCCCATGCCTTCCATCGCCTCGATCACGGCGGTTGGCGGGGCGGCACCGCCGGTCATCACCTCGACGCGCTGCGGGAACTCGACACGCGCTTCGGCCGGCGCGTGGGCCAGCATGTTGAGCACGATCGGCGCGCCGCACATGTGCGTCACGCCGTTGTCGCGGATCGACGGAAAGATCAGCGCCGGATCGACGCGGCGAAGACACACATGCGTCGCGCCGACCGAAGTGACGGCCCATGTGTAGGTCCAGCCCGAGCAGTGGAACATCGGCAACGTCCACAGATAGACGCTCTCCGGGCGCACGCCGAAGGCGAGCGCGTTGCCAAGCGCATTCAGGTAGGCGCCGCGATGGTGGTAGACCACGCCTTTCGGGTTGCCGGTCGTGCCGGACGTGTAGAGAAGGCAGATCGCCTGCCACTCGTCGGTTGGCCACCGGCCTTCGAAATCCGGCCGGCCGGACTCTAGGAATGCCTCGTACTCGACATCGCTGAGACGCGGTCCCTCGCCGCGATATTCCACATCGTCGATGTCGATGACGCGCGGCTTCTTCCTGACACGCGAAAGTGCGGCCTGGATGGTCGCGGCAAACTCGCGGTCGACGAGGATGAATTTCGCCTCGCCATGGTCGAGGATGAAGGCGATCGTCTCGGCATCAAGCCGGTAATTGAGCGCGTTCAGGACGCCGCCGGCGAGCGGCACGGCATAGTGCGCCTCGAGCATGGCCGGGATGTTGGGGGCCATCACCGCGACGGTCTCGCCGGCTTTCAGACCGCCACGCACAAGCGCATCTGCAAAACGCCGCACGCGCGCGGCGAACTGAGCGTATGTGATCTTGCGCCGTCCGTGCACGATGGCGGTTTTGCGCGGGTAGACGGCCGCCGACCGGAACAGGAAGGAAAGTGGCGTCAGCGCACCGTGATTTGCTGGCGTCTTGTCGAGATCCAGGTCGTAGATCGACTTCCCCGGTTTCTTCTTTCCGCTTCTGACGGCCACGGACGCGCCTCCCGGCAACTGGTTTGTTCGGTCGAGTATACAAATATTCTTGCGGGTGCGTCCTACCGCGTCAATGCGCTCGATGCTATAAATGGTCGCATGATCCGGATCGATATCGTCTCCGATGTAATCTGCCCCTGGTGCTTCATCGGCAAGCGCCGCCTCGAGCGTGCGCTGGCCGCCGAGTCCCCGGGCGAGATCGAGGTCGGCTGGCGGCCGTTCCAGCTCAATCCCGACATGCCGGCCGAAGGCATGTCCCGGCGCGATTATCTGAAGGCGAAGTTCGGCGACGATGCGGGCGGCGAGCGCTACAAGCACGTGATCGCCGCAGGCCTCGAAGAGGGCATCCCGTTCGCATTCGACAGGATGACCCGCACGCCGAACACCATTCTCGCCCATCGCTTGATCCGTTACGCCACGCGCATGGGCATGGCCGAGACGCTCGTCGAGCGGCTGTTCGAGGCGTATTTCGTCGAGGCGCGCGATGTCGGCAACGTCGACGTGCTTGTTGATGTCGCGACGGCGAGTGGGCTCGATCCGTTGGCGGCGCGTGCCTACCTGCTATCGGACGAGGACGACGCGCTCATCCGCGAGGAGGACGTATTCGCGCGACGCATGGGCATCCATGGCGTCCCGTGCTTCGTTATCGATCGGAAATTCATGGTCTCCGGTGCCCAGCCGCCCGAGATTTTCGCGCAGGTCTTCAAGCGCGTGCGGGAAAGTGCGGCGGCCCAGTAGCCATTGCCCGGCCTGTGCCGGCATGGGTCGGCGGGCTTTCCTCGGCGGAGGTCTGGGGCTGCTTGCATACTCCGTCGCCCCGGCCGCCGCCCAGATGGCGACCTGCGGCGCCGCCAAACCGCCGACCGTGGTGGTGCGCGCGTCCCCTCTCCAGCCCGGTTACGAATTCAGCCAGTCCGTTGCGGATCTCGCGGTCCTTTCAAGGGGCCGTGCGCCGAACGCGGGAACCCTGACGCATCATGGATTCCGGCCGGCCGGGCTGACGACCGCGCGCTTCGAGCATCACTGGCGCACGACCGTATCGGGGGGCATGCGCGGCACGAGGGCCTGTTTCGCGCTGACCGGGATCGAAGTCGACGTGCGGCTTGCCGAGCACCGCGTCTATGTCGCGCGCGATGCAACGCAGGTTGCCACATGCGGGCGCGACGTGGTGATGGAGCACGAAGGGCGGCATGTGCGCATCAATCTGAAATGCCTTGATGACGCCCGTGCGCGCATCCAGCAGTCCCTCGCGGCATTCATCCCCTCGCTACCGCCGTTGGAAGGCGACGGGCTGACCGCACAGGTTGCCGCCGGCCGCTATTCGCAGCTCCTTTCGAAGCCGATCTCGAACGCGTTCAAGGACGCAATCTCTTTCGCCAATTCCCAGCATGCCGCGATGGACACGAACGAAGCCTATGCGCGCGACTGGGGCAAGTGCCGCCGGCCGGGCTGAGGCGTCGCGTCAGGCGGCAAGCTTGGCCAGTTCGCCCAGGAACTTGCGCATTCCCTTGAGCCGGTCGGCCGGATCGTCCCACGCGCGCAGGTACACGAGCCTGTGGTCGGGGCGCAGCTTCAGGACCGTGGGCTGCTTGAAGACCATCTGCACGAGCCTGTCGGGATGCGCGAAGCGGTTCTTGCGGAAGCCGATCACCGCGCCCTTCGGGCCTGCATCGACCTTGTCGACGCCCGCCGCCTTGCACAGGCGCTTCAGCTCGATGATGTCGAGCAGGTTCTGCACCTCGTCCGGCAGCTTGCCGAACCGATCGACAAGTTCGGCCGCGAACGCGTCGATCTCGCTGCGCTCGACGAGCGTGGCGATCCGGCGGTAGAGGCCCAGCCGCACGTTCAGGTCCTCGACATAGCTCTCCGGTATCAGCACCGGGGTGCCGATGCCGATCTGGGGTGCCCACTCCTCCTCGGCCGCCTTGGGGCCGGCCACGCGCGCAGCGCGCACGGCGTCCTCGAGCATCTGCTGGTAAAGCTCCACGCCCACTTCGCGGATATGGCCCGACTGTTCCTCGCCGAGCAGGTTCCCTGCCCCGCGGATATCGAGGTCGTAGGACGCAAGCTGGAAACCGGCGCCAAGGCTGTCGAGCGTCTGCATGACCTCGAGGCGCTTCTGGGCGCCGGCCGTCAGCACACGGTCGCCCGGCACGGTGAAATAGGCATATGCGCGCAGCTTGGCGCGCCCGACGCGCCCGCGAAGCTGGTAGAGCTGGGCAAGGCCGAACATGTCGGCCCGGTGGATGATGATCGTGTTGGCGGTCGGGATGTCGAGACCGCTTTCGATGATGTTCGTCGACAGCAGGATGTCGTAGCTGCCGTCGACGAAGCCCACCATGACGTCCTCGATCTGGCCGGGCGCAAGCTGGCCATGGGCGACGGCAATCTTGCATTCGGGAACGACCTGCTGCAGGCGCTCGCGCACGGTGCCAAGATCCTCGATGCGCGGCACGACGTAGAAAACCTGACCGCCGCGGAACTTCTCGCGCATGATCGCTTCGCGGATGACGACGGGATCGAAGGGCAGCACGAAGCTACGCACGGCCAGCCGGTCCACGGGCGGGCTTGCGATCAGCGAAAGATCGCGAACGCCGGCGAGCGCCATCTGCAGCGTGCGCGGGATCGGCGTGGCCGAAAGCGTCAGGACGTGGACATCCGAGCGCAGTTCCTTTAGCCGCTCCTTCTGGGCCACGCCGAAATGCTGTTCCTCGTCGACGATGACGAGGCCGAGCTGCTTGAACTTGATCGACTTGGCAAGCAGCGCGGTCGTGCCGACGACGATCTCGACCCGGCCCGCTTCGGCGTCGGCACGGGCCTGCGCCTGGTCCTTCGCGGCGACGAGGCGCGAGAGCTGCGCCACGCGGATCGGGAAGCCTTCGAAGCGATTCCGGAAATTGCGGTAGTGCTGGCGCGCGAGCAGCGTGGTGGGCACGACGACGGCCACCTGGACGCCGGCCATGGCGGCGACGAAGGCCGCACGCAGCGCCACCTCCGTCTTTCCGAAGCCGACGTCGCCGCAGATGAGGCGGTCCATCGGCTTGCCGGCCGAAAGGTCGTCGAGGGTTTCGGCGATCGCGCGGGCCTGGTCTTCGGTCTCGACGAACGGGAAGCGCGCGCAGAATTCGTCGAACAGGCCTTCGGGCGGTGCGAGCCGCTCGCCTTCCCTGGTCTGGCGTTCGGCTGCAAGCCGGATCAGCTGATCGGCGATTTCCGCCACGCGCTTCTTCACGCGCGCCTTGCGCGCCTGCCAGCCGGCGCCACCCAGCTTGTCGAGTTGCGCACCCGCCTCTTCCGAACCGTAGCGCGAGAGCATCTCGATGTTCTCGACCGGCACGAAGAGCTTGTCGTTGTCGGCGTAGAGGATGCGCAGGCAGTCGTGGGGCGCGCCCGCGACCTCGATGGTCACGAGGCCGTCATAGCGGCCGATGCCGTGATCCACGTGAACGACCAGATCGCCCTCGCCGAGGGCGGAGGCTTCCGTCAGGAAGTTCTCGGGCCGCCGGCGCTTGCGTGCGGCGCGAACCAGCCGGTCGCCGAGCACGTCCTGTTCGGTGATCGCGGCAAGCGTGTCGGTCGTGAAGCCATTCTCGAGGCCCAGCACGGTCGTGGCGACAACCTGCTGGGGAAGTCCTTCGAGCTCGGCGAAATCCTTCACGGCCGCCGTCTCGCTCACGCCGTGTTCCTGCAACAGATGCGCTAGGCGCTCGCGCGAACCGGCGGAATAGGCGCACACCAGGACGCGTCGGCCGGCCGCCCGCTCGGCGGCGACACGCGCGCGGACCGCGTCGAACAGGTTCGTATCGGTCTTCGCCCGGTCGGCCGAAAAATCCACGCCGCCGCGCCCGCCCGCATCGATGCAGTCGGCGGCGACGGGCCGTGCAAAGGGCGTGAGCGCCACGAGCGCGCGCTCGCCGAGCCGTGCCGACCATTCCTTCGGCTTCAGGTAAAGCTCGTGGGGTTCGAGCGGGTTGTAGCCCGTGGCGGCCTCGCCGAACTTGTCGGCAATCTGCCCCTTGCGGAAGGCTTCGCGTGCCAGCCGGCGCGCCTCGTAGAACTCGTCGATCTGTTCGAAGCGTGCGGCAACGGCCTCGTCGGCCTGGTCATCCAGGCTGACGACCGCATTGGGCAGGTAGTCGAAAAGTGTCTCAAGGCCGTCGTGGAAAAGCGGCAGCCAGTGCTCGAGCCCGGCATAGCGTTGGCCGGCAGAGACCGCCGCGTAGAGCGCGTCCCGGTCGTCGGCGGCTCCGAAACGCTCGCGATATCCCAGACGGAAGCGTTCGATCGACGGGGGATCGAGCAGGACTTCGCTGACCGGCTTGAGCGCGAAGGCATCGAGCCGGCCGGTGCTTTTCTGCGACATCGGGTCGAAACGGCGGATCTGCTCGATCGTCTCGCCGAAAAGGTCGATGCGGACGGGTTCGGCAAGTCCAGGCGCAAAAAGATCGACGATGCCGCCGCGCAATGCGTATTCGCCGGGCTCGCGAACCGTTTCGGCGCGCCGGTAGCCGTCGCGCACGAGGAAGGCCGTCAGTTCCTCGGGCTTCAGGCGGCCGCCCACCTTCGCGGCGAAAACCGCGTCGGCGAAGCGCGCGCGCGCCGGGACGCGCTGGGTGATGGCGTTGACGGTGGTGAGCACGATCCGCCGGGCCGTGGCGGCGGCGACCGGCTGTGCAAGATCGACGAGTGCATCGAGGCGGCGGCTGACCACCTCGCCATTGGGCGAGACGCGGTCGTAGGGCAGACAGTCCCACGCCGGAAAGCCCACGATCTGTGCGCGCGCACCGGCGAAGGCCAACGCCTCGGCAAGCGTGGAAACGCGCGCATCGTCGCGCGCGACATGGATCACGTCGTGACCGGCGCGCAGAAGTGCGGCCAACACGCCGGCATCGACGCCGGGCGGCGCACCGGCGACCTCAAGCCGGCTACCGGTCGATATTCTTCTTTCAAATGTTATGTTTAACAATGTTTTATTGCACTATTTTAAAGTTTTTCAGGAGGGTCAGGACTTCGCTTTCCTGATCGGCGGGTGCCGATGCCCGACCGGTTGCCCAATCAAGGATATTCGGATCCCCGGCTTCCAGCAGCCTTTCGTACATATCGAGCTGCTCGGACGTGAAACTCGGGACATGGGCCTTCGCGAAGGCTCCCAGAAGGATGTCCGTCTCCTTCATGCCTGTATAAAGGCTGCGGTGGATCAAGCGCTTGCGGCGCGCTTCGGATGATTCGCTCATGGCGGCCTGGCTGGAATCGGGGCATGGATATAGCCGGTCCTGCCACCCGATGTCACCCTGCCGCCGGAGCCGTGCTCCCATGCGTCCCCCGATCCTCTTTCCGGTCTTCGCGGACATCCGAACACTTCCCGGCGTGGGCCCGAAGATTGCGCCGCTGGTGGAGCGCGCGGCAGGCCCGCATCTGGTTGACCTGCTCTGGCATCTGCCAACGGGGCTCGTCGACCGGCGGTTCTCGCCCTTGGTGGCCGAAGCTCCGGCCGGGGCGATCGTCACCTTGCGGCTCACGGTCGTCGCCCATGCCAAGCCGCGCACGTCCCGCCTGCCCTACAAGGTCCGTTGCGAGGACTCCTCCGGTCCGATCGACCTCGTCTTCTTCCATGCGCGCGGCGACTATCTGGAAAAGCAGCTTCCCGTGGGAGAGATGCGCGTCGTCAGCGGCCGGATCGAGCGCTACCGCGACGACGTGCAGATGGCGCACCCTGACCACATCGCGACACCGGACCGCTTCGACGAGGTGGCAAGCGTCGAGCCGGTCTACGGGCTCACGGCCGGGCTGTCGCCCAAGGTCCTTTCCAAGGCGATCCGCGCCGCGGTCGCCAAGGCGCCGGAACTTCCCGAATGGGCCGATGCGGCACTTGTCGCGAGGTCCGGATGGATGTCCTGGCGCGCCGCCATCGAGCGGGCCCACGCCCCGGCGGACGAGGCCGACACGAAGCCGGAGACGCCGTGGCGCAGGCGCCTCGCCTACGACGAACTGCTCGCCAACCAGCTGGCGCTTGCGCTCGTGCGCCTTTCGCAGAAGCGGCGCAAGGGCCGCGCCATGAAGGGCGACGGCCGCCTGCGCGAGAAGGTGCTGGGCGCATTGCCCTTCAGGCTGACCGGTTCGCAGCTTCAGGCACTGGCGGAAATCCTCGGCGACATGGCGGCGCCCGGCCGCATGCAGCGCCTGCTGCAGGGCGACGTGGGCAGCGGCAAGACGGTCGTCGCCTTCCTCGCGATGCTCAATGCCGTGGAATGCGGCAAGCAGGCGGCACTCATGGCGCCCACCGAGATCCTCGCCCGCCAGCATTTCGACACGATCCGGCCGCTCGCCGAGCTGGCCGGGATCGAGGTGGCCGTGCTCACCGGACGCGACAAGGGCAAGGCGAAGGCGGCCGTGATCGAGGGGTTGGCAAGCGGGCGCATCAACGCCGTCGTCGGTACGCACGCGCTGTTCGAGGAGAGCGTCGGATTCGACGATCTTGGACTTGCCGTGATCGACGAGCAGCACCGCTTCGGCGTCCACCAGCGCGTCGCGTTCGCCGCCAAGGGCCTGTCCGAGGATGGCGAGGTCGACACGCTTGTGATGACCGCTACACCCATCCCGCGCACGCTGGTGATGTGCGCCTATGGCGACATGGACAGTTCCAAGCTTCCCGAGAAGCCGCCGGGTCGCAAGCCGATCAAGACCGTCGCGGTTCCGCTCGAGCGCATGGACGACGTCATCGACGGCATCGCGCGCCAGATCGACCGGGGTGCGCGCGTCTACTGGGTCTGCCCGCTGGTGGAGGAGAGCGAGGTCGTCGATCTCGCCGCCGCGACGGACCGGCATGCCGCACTTGCGTCCCGGCTCGGCGAAGGGCGCGTTCACCTGATCCACGGCAAGCTCAAGGCCGCGCAGAAGGACGCCGCAATGGCGGCTTTCGTCGAAGGGCCGCCGGGCGTTCTCGTCGCCACGACCGTGATCGAGGTGGGCGTCAACGTGCCCAGTGCGACCGTGATCGTCATCGAGCACGCGGAACGCTTCGGTCTTGCCCAGCTTCACCAGTTGCGCGGCCGCGTGGGCCGTGGCGAGGCGGAGAGCAGCTGCGTGCTGCTTTACGGGCAGCCCTTGGGTGAAACGGCGAAGGCCCGGCTGTCGATTCTGCGCGAGACCGAGGACGGCTTCCGGATCGCCGAGGAGGATCTGCGGCTTCGCGGCGCCGGCGAAGTGCTTGGCACGCGCCAGTCCGGCCTGCCGGAATTCCGGCTTGCCGACCTTGCCGTGCATGCCGACCTGCTGGAAATCGCGCGCGACGATGCCAGGCTTGCAATCGAGCGGGACCCGAAGCTCGAAGGGCCGCGGGCGGCCGCACTGCGCACGCTTCTCTACCTTTTCGAGCGCGATGCGGCGTTCAAGCTCGCGCGCGTGGGCTAGGCCGCGAGCTTGCGCATGATCGTGTCGATCTCCGCCCAGAGATCCTCTTCGTCCTCGAGCCCGATGCTGAAGCGCAGGACGGCGCCCTTGCCGGGCGCATAGGCGTCGGAGAGCTTGCGGTCGATCGCCATGGGCGCCAGCAGGCTGTGCGTGCCGCCCCACGAGGCACCGATCGAGAAAACCTTTAGGCCGGACAAGGCGACCTCGAGTTTGGCCTCGAGCCCCGGCTTCAGGACGACGCTGAACAGACCCGACGCGCCCTTGAAGTCCCGCCGCCAGACCGCGTGGCCGGGGCAGGAATCCAGCGCGGGGTGGAGCACGCGCGCGACGGGCGATGCCGCGGCCAGCCGTCGCGCGAACGCCTCGGCGACGCGGCCGGCATGCGCGAGCCGCACGCCCATCGTCTGGATCCCGCGCAGTGCCAGCGCGCATTCGTCGGGCGAGACGCCGATGCCCAGTGGCCGGATCGCGTCCTTCAGCATCGCGCGATGCGCCAGGTCGGCGACGGTAATCGATCCGAGCAGCAGGTCGGAATGGCCACCCACATACTTCGTCAGCGCCTCCGAAGCGAAATCGACGCCGTGCGCGAGGGGCTTGAACAGCAGTGGCGTCGCCCACGTGTTGTCGCAGCCCACGAGCGCGCCCTTCGCCTTGGCGACCTTCGTGATCGCGGGCAGGTCCGGCACTTCCATCGTCCCCGAGCCCGGCGTCTCGATCCACACGAGTTTCGTCGTGGCGTCGATCATCGCGGCGATGCCTTCCCCGATCATCGGATCGTAGACGGCGTGCGCGATGCCGCGCGGCGCAAGATAGTTCACGCACAGGTCCACGACCGGCGGATAGACGTTGTCGGGGATCAGCACGCGGTCGCCGGGCCGCAGTGCCGCGACCATGACCAGCGAGATGGCGGCGAGCCCCGAGGGGACAACCACTGCGCGCTCTCCGCCGTTGAGCCCGGCGATCTGCGCTTCGAGCGTGCGCGTGGTCGGCGTGCCGCTGAGGCCGTACGTGTATCCGTCGAGCCCGCGCTCGCGCCGGCGCGCGAAGGCCGCACCGTCGGGATAGGTGATCGTCGACGCGCGATGCGTCGGAACCGTCAGGCTCGCATATCCTTCGGTCGATACGGCGGGATTCTTCACGCAGCGTGTCAGGTCGCGCATTCGTTTCCTCTGTTCATTTCGTTCAGGCGGACTGAAGGAAGGATTCAACCGCCGCGAGCGTGCCGTGCGGATCTTCCTCCGGCAGGAAGTGGCCGCAGTCGAGCGCGTGGCCGCGAACGTCCGCCGCCCATTCGCGCCAGACGGTGACCGGATCTTCGGCCCGGCGGGCAAGCCCGCCCTGCCCCCACAGCGCCAGCACAGGCGCGGCGATCTTCCGCCTGCCGAAATCCGCCGCATCGATGTCGAAATCGACGGACGCACCCGCACGGTAGTCGTCGCAGGTGGCGCGGATGGTCTCGGGATCGCGGAAGGCGAGCTTGTAGGCCTCGAGCGCCTCCGGCTCGAACGCGGCGAAGTCGCGGCTCCAGCGCTTCAGCGTCTCGGTCAGGTAATAGTCGGGATCGGCGCCGATGAGCCGTTCCGGCAGTCCGTCGGGCTGTGCAAGAAACTGCCAGTGATACATGCTGCGTGCGAGCTTGTGGTCCATCCGCGACCACGTCGCATGCGTGGGGATGATGTCAAGCGTGACGAGCTTCTCGACCGCGTCGGGATGGTCGAAGGCGAGCCGGTAGGCGACGCGGGCTCCCCGGTCGTGCCCGCACACCGAAAACCGATTGATGTGCAGCGCGCGCATCAGTCCGACCATGTCGCGGGCCATCGTGCGCTTGGAATAGGCGGCAAAGTCGCTGCCCGCCGGCGGTTTGCCGGAGCGGCCGTACCCGCGAAGGTCCGGGCACACGACGGTGAAGCGTTCCGCAAGCCGCGGCGCGACCTTCCGCCAGAGCACGTGCGTCTGCGGGTAGCCGTGGAGGAGAAGCAGGCCCGGCCCGCTGCCGGCCTTGCGGTAGTGGATCGCCACATCTTCGGGCGTGGACGTCCCGGTTTCAAAACCTTCGAACATCGCCTGATTAGGCCGCAGGCCACGCCGTCGCGCAACGGTGGCGTCGGCCCGGCGGGTCGATTAGTCTGCCCGCCCATGATCGACAAAATCGTCAAATCGATGGCCGACGCGTTCGCCGGCGTGAAGGACGGATCGGTTGTCCTCGTGTCCGGTTTCGGCAACGCGGGCATTCCGGTCGAACTGATCGACGGGCTGATCGAACAGGGAGCCAGGGATCTGACAGTGGTTTCCAACAACGCCGGTTCGGGTCGTACCGATCTTGCGCGGCTGCTCGGTACGGGCCGCGTGCGAAAGCTGGTGTGCAGCTATCCGCGCACGTCCGGCTCGGTCGTGTTCGAGGAGATGTACTCGGCCGGCAAGCTCGAGCTTGAGCTCGTCCCGCAAGGCACGCTGTCGGAGCGCATGCGCGCGGCGGCTGCCGGGATCGGCGGTTTCTATACGCCGACGGCCGCCGGCACGAAGCTCGCCGAAGGCAAGGAGACGCGCGAGATCGACGGCCGCGAGTACGTGCTGGAAAAGCCGCTGAAGGGCGACCTTGCGCTGGTGAAGGCCGAGCGGGCCGACCGCTGGGGCAACCTCACCTATCGCCTTGCCGCGCGCAATTTCGGCCCGACGATGGCGGCCGCGGCCGATATTGCCGTCGTCCAGGCGCGCGAGATCGTCGAACTGGGCGCGATCGAGCCCGAACTGGTCGTGACGCCCGGCATCTTCGTCGACCGCGTCGTGCATGTTCCCAACCCAAAACAGGCGGGCGCACCATGAAGGGCCTTTCCCGCGACGACATCGCCCGGCGCGCGGCCGCCGATCTCTGGGACGGCGCCGTGGTCAATCTCGGCATCGGCCTTCCCACGCTGGTCGCGAACTTCGTGCCGGCTGGGCGCGAGATCGTCTACCACTCCGAGAACGGCGTCCTTGGCGTGGGCCCGACGCCGGCGGAGGGCAAGGGCGACCCCGATCTCATCAATGCGTCGAAGGCGCTGATCACGCTGATGCCCGGCGCTTCGATCTTCCACCACACGGATTCCTTCCTGATGATCCGTGGCGGGCATATCGATCTTGCACTGCTTGGCGGCATGCAGGTCTCGTTCGAGGGCGACCTCGCGAACTGGTCGACCGGCGACGAGAAGATGCCGCCGGCCGTCGGCGGCGCCATGGACCTCGCGGCGGGTGCGCGCGGCGTTCACGTGTTGATGGAGCACACCACCAAGGACGGCAGCCCCAAGATCGTGGAGCGTTGCACCTATCCGATTACCGCAAAAAAGGTGGTGAAGCGGATATACACAAATCTTGCCGTCATCGATGTGACACCCTCCGGGCTCGTCGCACGGGAGCTTGCGCCAGGTGTAGATTTCCCGGATTTGCAAAGTAAAACAGGGGCCAAGCTTGATCTGGCAAATGATTGGCGGCCCATATCCGTTTGAAAATAAACGGGCTTGCGAGTCGTATTTACGAGTCATAAACTACATTTGAATGTCTTGAGTTGTGGCGGCCAGAATGGCCGTCGGGTGAGAAGCGCCCCCGCATCGCAAGCAAATTTTACTCGGGCGAGAATGGCCCGGAGGGAGATTTGCCGTGGTCGCTTCACTGCAGAATTCAGTGAACACGAATTCGAGCGCATTGGCCGCGCTCAGTTCACTCCGAAAGATCAACACCAACCTCGCCGTCGCGCAGAAGCAGCTGCAGACCGGGTACCGGGTCGCAGATGCCGCCGACGACGCGTCGACCTTTTCGGTCGCGCAAGGGTTGCGCGGCGACTTGCAGGCCTACGCGGCCGTGCAGGCCTCGCTTGCGAACGGCGTCGGCCTCGGCTCGGTCACGCAGTCGGCGCTGACGGGAATCTCGGATCTGGTCGGCAACCTGCAGGCCAAGATCACGCAGCTTGCCGACGGCGGCATCTCGGCAAGCCAGCGCACGATCTACACGAACGACTACAACGCGCTGACGAGCCAGGTCGCCAACTTCATCAGCCAGGCGAACTATAACGGCACGAACCTGCTGTCGGCCGGATCGACGGCAAAATCGTTCCTCGCGGACGTCGCGGCGACGACGCTCTCGTTGAGCAGCCAGTCGACCGTCCAGGCCGCCTTCACGACGTTCAACGCCTCGTCGGTCGCCTCGGCCTCGGAGGCGACGCTGGCGCTCACCTCGCTCACCACGTTTTCAGATGCGGTCGCAAGCTCGCTGGGCACGAATGCGGCGGAATCCCGTTCGCTCACGTTGCAGTCGACCTTCACGAACTCGATCACAGATTCGATCACGACCGGCATCGGGGCGCTCGTGGACGCCGACATCGGCAAGGCGGCAGCCGCCGTCCAGGCCCTGCAGGTCCAGCAGCAGCTCGCGATCCAGTCGCTTTCGATCGCCAACCAGCAGCCCAGCCGCCTGCTGGCCCTCTTCCCGAACTAGGACGTTCCCGAGCTAGGACCGGGCCGGCGGATAGGCCGCCCTTGGAAGCGCGCGCGCGGACAGGATCTCGCCGGCGACGTCGACCGAGAATTTCCAGCCGAGCATTTCCTCGCGGCTGAACGGCGCCGGCGCGCGGACGTAGCCCATCGCCACCACGCGACCCAGCGTCGTGCTCCATCCGGCGGACGAGATTTCGCCCGCAGGGCGGCCATCGGCAAGGATGCCCTCGCCGCCCCACAGCCAGGCCTTCGGATCTTCGAGCGAGAGCATCACGAGGCGCTTGGCGACACCCGCGCTGCGCTTGGCAAGGATCGCCGGCTTGCCCACGAAATCGGGCTTCGCCAGCGCGACCGCATGCATGAGGCCTGCCTCGACCGGCGTTTCGTCCGACCCGAGCTCCGGACCATAGGCGCGCCGGCCCGCCTCGATGCGCAGCGCATCGAGCGCGTAGTAGCCGATGTCCGCAAGATCGAAGCTGCCGCGCGCAGCCTCGCACAAAGCATCGTAGACGCCGGCGGCGCAGTCCGTCGCCACGTGCATTTCGTATCCGGAACCGCCGGCGTATCCCATCGGCAGCAGCCGGACGCGCGCAAGCCCGACGTCGACGACCGTGCTGGCGCCAAGCTTCAGGTCGGGAACGGACGGGCAGACTTTCGAGAGCAGCGCCTTCGACTGCGGACCCAGCAACGAAAGCGTCGTCGTGAGGGCGCTGGCGTCGGCTAGCGTCACGGCCGCCCCTTCGAGCCGGCGCGTCAGCCAATCCATGTCGCGCACGAGCTGCGCGCTGCCCGTGATCAGCAGGTAGGAATCGGCGGCCGTGCGCACGAGCGTGACGTCCGCCTCGAAGCCGCCGCGCGCGTTGAGGATGCCGGTATAGACGGTATTGCCCACGGGCACGTCGACGTCGTTCGCGCATACGCGCTGCAGGAACGCGCAGGCATCCCTGCCCTGCACGCGGATCTTCGCGAAGCTCGACTGGTCGATGATCGCCACGCCGTCGCGCGCGGCCTGCTGCTCGGCGCGCACGCGGTCGAGCCAGGCCGGGCTCCAGCCATAGGGGAATTTTTCGTCGGCAGGTGCGAACCAGTTGACGCGCTCCCACCCCATCTTCGAACCGAACCGCGCGCCCTTGGCGGCAAGACGGTCATAGATCGCCGAGCGGCGCAGGCCGCGCGCGCTTTCCATCTCCATTCGCGGCCAGCGCATGATGTAATGGAGCCCGAGGCTCTCGACCGTCCGCTCGCGCAGGAAGCGGCCGTTCGCATGGAAGTCGGCGAAGCGGCGGATGTCGACATCCGACAGGTCGCACGGCGCCTCGCCGCCCGCGATCCATTCCGCGACGAGCCTGCCGGCCCCGCCGCCGTTTGCGATGCCGGCCGAATTGAAGCCCGCACACACGAACACGCCCGCCAGCCCCGGCGCCTCGCCGAGAATGAAGTTGCCGTCCGGCGTGAAGCTTTCCGGGCCGTTGAGAAGCTGGCGCACTTCCGCCTTTTCCAGGCACGGCGTGCGATGAAGCGCGTTCTCCATCAGGATCTGGAACTGGTCCCAGTCTTCCGGCAGGAGCTGGAAGGCGAAATCCTCGGGGATGCCGTCCATGCCCCATGGCTTTGCGACGGGCTCGAACCCGCCCATCACGAGGCCGCCGACTTCCTCCTTGTAGTAGATGTAGCCGTCGGGATCGCGCATCACGGGAAGGTCGGGCGTCACGCCCTCGATCTTCTTCGTGACGATGTAGAAGTGCTCGGCCGAATGCAGCGGAATGGCGACACCCGCCTTGGCGCCGAGCTGGCGCGACCACTGGCCGGCGGCGATGACGACATATTCGCAGGCGACCGGGCCGTGCGTCGTGTCGATCCCGACGATACGGTTGGCCTCGAACCGGAAGCCGGTCACGCCGACGCCCTCGGCGATCGTGACGCCCATCTGCCGCGCACCCTTGGCAAGCGCCATCGTCAGGTCGGCAGGATTGGCCTTGCCGTCGCCCGGCACCCACATCGCACCGGTCAGGTCGTCGGTGCGCATCAGCGGCCACTTCTTCCCCGCCTCGTCGGGTGTCATGGGCAGCATGTCCACGCCGAAGCCGCGTGCCATCGCGGCCTGCCGCTTCAGCGCGATCCACCGTTCGGGCGTGCGCGCGACGTTCACCGACCCGCACTGCTTCCAGCCCGTCGCCTGCCCGGTTTCCTTCTCGAGGCTGGCGTAGAGGTCGATGCCGTAGCGGCTCATCTGCGTCATGGCGCGGTTTGGCCGCATCTGCCCCACGAGGCCCGCGGCGTGCCATGTCGTGCCGCTGGTCAGGCGCGCGCGCTCGACGAGGAGCACGTCCTTCCAGCCGAGCTTGGCAAGGTGATAGGCGGTCGAGCAGCCGGCGATCCCGCCGCCGATGACGACAACGCGCGCGGACGAACGGATCTCGGCCATGCAGGGTTCTCTCAGTTGACCGGCGTGAGGAGCGCGCGGCCTTCTTGGTGTGCGATCAGGTTGTCGACGACGAGATCGCCCATCGCCTTGCGGGTCTCGACGGTCGCGGATGCCACGTGCGGCGCCATGACCACATTCTCCATCGCCATGAAATCGGCAGGCACCTTCGGTTCGTCGGCGAAGACGTCGAGGGCGGCACCCGCAATGCGTCCGGCCTTGAGCGCCCGGATCAGCTCCGGCTCGTCGACCACCGACCCGCGCGCGACGTTGACGAGATAACCCTTGGGGCCGAGCGCATCGAGAATTCGGCCGTCGATGAGATTCTTGGTCTCCGCGCCACCCGGCGTGATGACCACGAGCACGTCGCACCACCGCGCAAGGTCGGCGAGATCGGCGAAATAGCGGAACGGCACGCCCGGCTGGTTGTTGCGGCCGAAATAGCCGATCTGCATGTCGAAGCCGAGCGCGCGCTTGGCGATCGTCTTGCCGATGCGGCCGAGCCCGACGATGCCCATCTTCTTGTGGTGGACGGACGTCTGCAGCGCCTGCGGGGCCTTAAGCCACTTGCCTTCGCGAACGTAGCGGTCGGCCTCGACGTACCGGCGCATGATGTTGAGCATGAGCGCAATCGCCGTATCGGCCACGCAGTCGTTGAGGACGTCGGGCGTGTTCGTGACCTTTATCTTCCGCGCGCTCGCTGCCGCAACATCGATCCCGTCATAGCCCACGCCGAAGCACGAGATGAGCTCGAGCTTCGGCAGGGCATCCATGATCTCCGGCCCGGTCTTGATCGAACCGCTCCACTGGAGCATGCGGACCTTGTCCGCGAGGCCGGCGAAGAACGCCTTGCGCTCGGGTTCCGGCGGCAGCTTGTGGACGGTGAAGCGTTCGTTCAGGCGGTCGCCGCAGTTGAGCGGCAGCGGTCCACCGGAAATGATGTCGGGCTTGGCGGCCATCGGTCTTCTTCCCTCCTCAGCCCTTGAATCGCTTGGCAAGCGCGTCGGCATTGCGCACGAGCAGGCCGAAATCGGTCCCCACCGCGACGAACTGGAACCCTTCGGCGAGGCGCTTCTTGGCCTCGTCCTCGTTGCCCGTGAGATAGCCTCCGGCCTTGCCGGCCGCACGAATGGGCTTGATCGCCTCGGATATCGCCTTCTGCACGTCGGGGTGCTGGAAATTGCCGAGATGGCCCATCGAGGCGGCAAGGTCCGACGGCCCGATGAAGACGCCGTCGACGCCGTCGACCGCGGCAATCTCGCCGATCCGCGCGAGCGCCTCGGTCGTCTCGACCTGGACGAGCACGCAGATCTGGTCGTTCGCCTTCCGGAGATAGTCGTTCACGCGGCCGTAGTTCGAGGCCCGCGCGGAGGTGGACACCCCGCGGATGCCCTGCGGCGGATAGCGCGTCGCGGCGACCGCCTTGCGCGCCTCCTCGGGCGTCTGCACGAACGGGATCAGGACCGACTGGAAGCCGATGTCGAGCACGCGCTTCAGCAGCACCGCATCGTTCCAGGCCGGACGGACGATCGGGGTCGCCGTGCCGCCCTTCAGCGCCTGAAGCTGGCTGACCAGCCCCGGCAGTTCGTTGGGCGAGTGTTCGGTGTCGAGCAGGACCCAGTCGAAGCCCGAGGATCCGATGCCCTCGGTCCCCATGCTCGAGCAAAGTGTCGACCACAGGCCGATCTGCTGCTTGCCTTCCTTGAGCGCCTTCTTGAAGGCGTTGACCGGCATATCCATTTCCGTATTCCTCCCGCGAGACACGTATATTTACGACATTTCCGCCACGATGCGCGCGACATCTTCGGCGATCGAGGCCGCCGATGTCAGCCCCGGCGATTCGATCCCGTAGAGCGCGACCATGCCCGGTACGCCATGCGTGTCCGGACCCTGGATCACGAAGTCGGGATTGGGCGCGCCCTTCGGCACGATCTTTGGCCGGATGCCCGAATAGGAGGGCACAAGCGCCCCGTCCTTCAGGCCCGGCCAGTACCGGCGGACCTCGGCATAGAAGACGTCGGCCCGCCGCGGATCGACGTCGTAGCCGATCTCGTCGATCCATTCGACGTCCGGGCCGAAGCGCGCCTGCCCGGCCAGATCGACCGTGATATGGACGCCAAGGCCCCCCTTCTCCGGCACCGGATAGATGAGCCGCGAAAAAGGCGTCCGGCCCTGAAGCGCGAAGTAGTTGCCCTTGGCGTAATGGAGCGGCGGCACCGAGGCCGCCGGCACGCCCTCGATCGCGTAGGCAAGACGCATGGCGCCAAGGCCCGCGGCGTTGACGAAAGTCCGCGCCTTGAGGCGCATCGGTGCCGCACCGCCGGTCGCAAGCTCGATTCCGTCGTTGGTCACGCGGCCGCCGAAAACCGGGGTCTCGAAGGCGAGCATCGCGCCGTTGGATTCCGCGTCGCCCTGGAAAGCCAGCATCAGGGCATGGCTGTCGACGATCCCGGTCGACGGCGACAGCAGTGCCGCCGTGCAGACAAGCTCGGGTTCGAGCCGCCGGGCCTCGGCCGCATCGATCATGCGCAGATCGTCGACGCCGTTGGCCTCGCCCTGCGCCTTGAGCTTCTCGAGATAGCCGATCTGGTCGTCCGTCGTCGCGACGATGAGCTTGGTCACCGCGCGCGCCGCGATGCCCCGTTCGGCGCAGTAGCGGTAGATGAAATGCTTGCCGGCGACGCAGTGCCGGGCCTTCAGGCTGCCGGTCGGATAGTAGATCCCGGCATGAATGACTTCGCTGTTGCGCGACGAGGTTTCGGTGCCTATCGCGTCGGCCGCCTCGAGGAGGATCACGTCGCGCCCGGCAAGTGCGAGCCGGCGCGCCACTGCGAGCCCGACCACCCCCGCGCCGGCTACGACGCAGTCGGCCGTTTCGGTATCGCTCATTCCGGTGCTGAACCCAGTTGCGGAATCGGACCGGCAAGGTAGAACAGTCCGATGGAATTTGGAACCTTCCGCCGCCTTCTTGTCGTTGCCGCGATGGCCGCCGCCGCAGGCGCCTGCGCGCCCGTGCAGCCCGGCCCTGCGGGTGTGCCGCAGATGGGCGTGCGCAGCTTTCTGGACATCCGCCATCTCTGTTCGCTGGGCGTGTCGCCACCCTTCGAACTCGACGGCGCGCCGGCCGCCGCGCGTTACCGGGTGCGCATGGTCAACGTGAGCGTCCTGTACGCGAGGCCGGTCGATTTCGAAGTGCCGGCGGACGGGCCGACGATCGCGGAGGGCGCGCTTCCGGGCTATACCGGGCCCTGTCCCGGCGAGACGCAGGCATTCGAGTTCCGCTTCGACGTGCTGGCGCTCGACAATGCCGGCCGGCCGCTTGCGTTCGGCTGGACGCGGCTTTCCGCCTCTTCCACCACACGGCTGATGCGCCAGTCGCCGGACAGCCGTCCGCGCATGCCGCTGCCGCCCCTTCAGTCGTCGCCGTAGGGCCCCGGCGAAGCCTCGACCATCGCTTCCCATATCGGCAGGACGACGCTCCCGGGCTTGCTCTGGCCGTAGACGATCGCCTTCTTTGCGGCCTCGAACATCTCGCGCGTCGGCACCTTGGGCACGATGACGTAGCCCGCCTTCTCCAGCGCTTCGATGGCCGCATAGGACTGCTTCGTATAGTCCTCGAAGAAGTACCGCGTGTCGGCCTTGCGGATCGCGCGTGCGATCAGCATGTCGGGTGTATCGCTCATGACTATTCGAACAGCTTGTCGATGTCGGCCTGGGAGTTCGTCTTTTCTGGATCCTGCGGCCCGTGCAGGACGACACCGCCGGAATCCTTGATGTCGAGCGCGTCTTCGTCGGGAACCGGAAGCCGCTCGATCTCGTTCGGGCCCCAGATCTCGAGCATCTTCTGCACGCGCTCTTCGATGAACGCGAGGGTGCGCACGACCTTGTTGATGCGCTGGCCGGTGAGGTCCTGGAACGAGCACGCCTCGATGATGCCTACGCACATGTCGGAAATCTCGGAGACGCGCTGCTTGGCGAAGTCGTCGAGCTCCAGCGAGCGGACCTCGCGCGCGATCTCCTCGATGCGTTCGACACCGTCGAAGATGCGCGAGGTCGCCTCCTCGGTCTGGGCGACGACGGCGGACAGCTCCATCGACGCGCTCGACAGCTTGTCCTGGCGCGCGAGCGGATGCTTCAGCGCGCCGATCTCCTTTTTCGTCTGCTCGATCCGGCTGGCGATGCCCATGACCTCGCCGCGGATGCGCTCGATCTCGTTGTGGTCGAGATTGATGAAGCTGTCGATCTTGCGCGCGATGCCCTGGATGTCGCCGCGCAGCGCCTCGATCGCGGCGGACGTCCGGCCGTCATCGGCATGGGCGGCGCCGTTGACTGGCATCGATGCGGCCCCCGCCCCGTTCGAGGCGGTGCGGCCTTCGCGCATGAGAAGCCGCTCGGCGGTGAAAACAGGCTTCTGCGGCGGCATGACGGACGGCTCCCCACTTCACTGCGATAAAATTCCCAGCGAAGGCCCACCCGCCTCGCCGGGACTGCAAATTTATCACGAACGACTCGATGAAATCGCGGGATAAAAAGACCCACTATGGGCGGGCCAATGTCGCCAGATCGGAATTCTTGACCACGATATTGAGGACGTCCGGCGCGATCCCCGCCAGCCAGCGGAGGTACTCGAGCGCGGTGTTGGCCCTGCCGATGCTGACCGGATGTCCGTGATGCAGCGACAGGATCGTGAGCTTGCTCAGGATGCGCAGGTCGAGAACGCGGGGGCCATCGGGGATGGCGACCGTATCCGTCTGGCCGATCAGCGGCAGGAAGTCGATCGCGACATCGAGATTCAGGCCTTCGGTCGAATTTCCCCAAGCCGGGAAATGTGCGCCCCAACGGCCGTGGAACAGCTCGAAGTCGCGCTGCAGCGATCCCAGCCCGATATCCGGCGCGATGCCCGCCCCGTTTCGGGAGTCCACGTCGACGATCGTGGCACCGGCGACGACTTCGCACCGCCCGCCTGCCGCCCATACGCGCATGCCCAGATCGGGGTCGGCGAAATGCTTGCGGAAACCTTCATGGAACGGCCCGCCGGCACGTTCGAGCGTCGTGGGCCGCGTCACGAAGAAATAGGGGTAGTAGTGGCCGCAGACGGTGCCGACGAATGTCAGGTGCGCGCGCTGCCGCGGGAAGCCGAGCAGCAGTGTTGGGCAGCGCGCTTCGCGCTGCGTCAGGTGCGCAAGCGCAAGACGCAAGGCGCCCTTGGTCAGGCGGTTGTCATCCGCTATCAGCGCGATGACGTCGCCGGTCGCGTGGGCGAAGCCGAGATTACAGGCCGCGATCGACCCGCGCGGTTCGGCCTCGCGGATCCAGCGCACGCCGGGCCGGGACACCTCGTAGGGCGAAACGACCACGATTTCGTGCTCGATGCCTTCGGCGGCCTCGTGCGCCGCCTCGAGCGCGCCGTCGATGAGCTCGGCGAAAAGGCTCGGCAGGACGAGGCTTATCTTCAACGGGAATTCTCCAGCGGTCGATTGTCGCGCCACCACGCGATCGTCCGCGCAATGCCTTCGTCGAGCCCGATGCGCGGCCGCCAGCCGAGTTCGTCCGCGGCCAGCGTGCAGTCGAGCGTCAGTTCCGTGTCGATGGTCGGTCGCGTCGGATCGAGCACGATCTCGAGCGGCCGCCCGGACGCGCCGACGATGCGCTCGGCAAGCTCGCGGGTCGTGACGGCCATCCCGGCGCCGATGTTGTAGAGGGCGAACGGCCGGTGCTGCCGGGCAATTGCCGCGCGCACCGCCGCCACGAGATCGTCCGCGTGGATCAGGTCCCGCGCCGCCCTGCCCGTCCCCCAGAGCACGAGCTTTCCATCCTTGGCCGTGAGCGCCTTGGTGACAGTCGCGCCGAAAACGTGACTGCGGGCGAGATCGTATTTGTCGTAGGGGCCATAGACATTCGAATGGCGGAACACCGTGTAGCGCGTGCGGCCCAGGCCCGCGTACCAGGCACACATCTGCTCGTAATAGACCTTGGTCGTCGCCACGCCGGCATAGGCGGGGTGCGGCGCGCGCGCCGGATCGTAGTCGCTCTCGCGCTGCGGCCTTGGCGAGGACGCGTACATGACCGTGCAGGAAAACCAGACGACGTGCCGGACCCCGGCCCGGTGCGCGGCCGCGAAGACGCGGCCGTTCATCACCTGGTTGTCGACGATCATCGACAGCGGGTCTCCGATATTGGCCCCGGCCCCGGCCGTCGCGGCGGCGGCGTGGACGACGATGCCGGCTCCGTCGAGCGCGCGGGCGACGTCCCGCTCGTCGGTCAGGTCCGCCTCGATCCAGGAGATGCCCGGCGTCTCGTAGGCGGGGCGTACATGGCGGACAGCCACGACCTCGTACGCCGGATCGCGCGCGAGCGCCTCGGCAACATTTCGCCCGATGAATCCGGTGGCACCAAGGACGACGACACGAATCATATGTCGCGAAGACTAGCCCCGCTGCGCCGTGCTGTCAGGCATGAAGTCCCGGCGGCCTAGGCCGTGACGTCGAGCTTCTGCCCGCGACCGGAAAGGACGGCACTGGCAGTATCGTTGCTCGGCGAGGCTGCAATCTGCAGGCTCCGGACGGACTGGGCTTCGGTCTGTCGCGCGACCTCCGTCGTGACGGAGTTGAACTGCTCCTGCCGGTCGATATTCGCCTTGAGCACGGGCAGGAACGCGGCAGTCAGACCGGAAGCGCCGGTTGAGGTCGTGGCCATCGGGGTTCTCCGACGAAATGCGGTTTCGGAAGGAACGCATTTTCCCGTACTGGCACGCAGGTGTCACTAACTATCAATCTTAAATTTCATACAATTCCGTTCAATAATAATTACTTAGGCAAAATTTATCGCCGCTTGCGGGCCTTCTTCCGGGCGCGCGCGATCCCTTCCTCGATCATCTTTTCGGCCCCCTTCGCATCGACCCAGCGCACGATCGTCACCCATTTGCCCTTCTCCAGATCCTTGTAATGCTTGAAGAAGTGCGCGATCTGCTCGGTCAGGATTGCGGGCAGATCCGTGTAGTTCCTGATTCCCGAATAGAACGGATGCAGCTTGTCGACGGGAACGGCCACGATCTTCTCGTCCGGACCGGCTTCGTCCTCCATCAGAAGTGCGCCGATCGGCCGCGACCGGATGATGGCACCGGGAACCACGGGCACGTTGCCGACCACGATCACGTCGACCGGATCGCCGTCGCCGGACAGCGTGTGCGGAATGAAGCCGTAATTGGCCGGATAGCGCATCGCCGTGTGCAGGAAACGGTCGACGAACACCGCACCGGATGCCTTGTCGATCTCGTACTTGACCGGCTCGCCGCCGACCGGGATCTCGATGACCACATTGACGTCGTGCGGCGGATTGGCACCGATACGGATCTTGTCGATGTTCATGAAGGCCCCCGATTTGGCGACACGTCTGCCCACCAGAGTAGCGTCCGCCCCCGACACGCGCTAGGACGCGCGCGGCCGGACGGGCTAGGCTCACGCGCGTCATGATTCGCGCAAACGATCCTGCCGCCCTGTCGGCCCGCCTGGCCGAGGCGCTCGCCCGCCACCAGTCGGGCGATGTCGCGGCGGCAAGCGCGATCTACGCCGAGATCCTTGCCGCCGTGCCCGACCATCCCGACACGCTGAACCTTTCGGGCGTGGCAGCACTCCAGCTCGGGCGGACGGACGAGGCCATCGCGCGACTTTCGGCCGCCGTTGCGAAGGCGCCCGGGATCGCCAGCTTCCGCTCGAACCTCGGCAACGCTTGGCGCCGCACCGGCGACACGCGCCGGGCGCTCGAAGCCTATGATGCGGCCTTGCAAATCGATCCGGAACTGGGCGAGGCCCGTTTCGGACGGGCGCTTTCCAACCAGTCTGCCGGAAATCCCGAAGCGGCCGTCGCCGACTGGCGCGAGCTGCTGGCCCGGAACCCGACGAACGCCGACGCGCGCAACAATCTGGGTGCGGCCCTGCTGGCCGTCGGCCGGCCCGCCGAGGCGCTCGCCGAGTTCGATGCGCTCGTCGGTGCCGGCCGCGACAGCGCGGATCTCCAGCGCAATCGGGCACTCGCGCTTGCCGCGCTTGGCCGCGATGGCGATGTTGCGGCGGCCTACGAGCGGGCGCTGGCCATGCGTGCCGACGATGTCGAGATCCTGCGCGCCTACGCCGGCTGGCTCGTCGGGCGACGGAAGTTCGATGAGGCGATCGCGATCTATGTCCGCATCGATGCACTACGCCCCGGCGAAGGGCGGGTCCTGAACGATCTTGGCGTGGCCTGGCTCGAGCGCGGAAATGTCGACGTGGCGCTCGATACCCTGAAGACGGCGGCGGCGCGCGAACCGCGGTCGGCCGTGGTGCGCACGAACCTGGGCAATGCGCTACGCGCGTCCGGCGACGTCGCGGCAGCCATCGCGGCCTACAGGGAAGCGCTCGCCCTCGACGCGACGATTCCGGAGACCTACGACAATCTCGGCACCGCCATGCGTGATGCGGGCCGGCTCGACGAGGCGGTGGCAAGCTACGAGGCGGCCCTGCGCCTGCGCCCGGACTTCGCGGCGGCTATCGGCAATCTTGCAAACCTCCAGCTCGAACGCGGCGATGCGCGCGCGGCGGCCGCACTCTACCGGCGTGCGATCGACGCCGATCCGCGCGCCGTCGATCCGCACCGCAACTATCTGCTGGCGCTGCTCTACGATCCCGAAATCGGGCCGGAGCGCCG
Source organism: Rhodospirillales bacterium (assembly GCA_016794025.1). GTDB lineage: Bacteria > Pseudomonadota > Alphaproteobacteria > CACIAM-22H2 > CACIAM-22H2 > Tagaea. The sequence goes on from JAEUKX010000074.1 coordinate 80,444, forward strand.
GATGGCCGAGCATCTCGCTTTCGCGAAGCGGCACGCGACGGCCACGCCGCTGGCACCGGCCGTGCGCGCGCCGGTCGAAGGCAGGCGGATCCGCGTCGGCTACGTTTCGTCCGATTTCCGCGATCATCCGGTGGCGCGGACGGTCGGCCCGATCGTGGCAGGCCACAACCGGGCGTGTTTCGAGGTCTTCGTCTATTCCGACGTGCTCCGGCCGGACGCGACAACCCAGAGCATGCGCGCGGCCGTCGAGCACTGGCACGACAATGCCGGCGTCGACGACGCCGACCTTGCCCGCCGCATCCGGGCCGACGCGATCGACGTGCTCGTGTGCGTGGCCGGGAGGTTCGACCGGAACCGCCCGCTCGTCGCCGCCTACCGGCCTGCGCCCGTGCAGCTGGCGCTGGGCGAAGTCGCCACGACGGGCATCGGGGCCTATGACGGCATCTTCGCCGACCCCTTCCTCGTGCCGCGCCGGGGCCAGGAGGCGTTCGTCGAGCGCCCGGTCCGCCTGCCGCACTATTTCGTCCATGTGCCGCTGCCCGGCGCGCCCGAACCGGGGCCGCCGCCGTCCGCTGCGGGAACGCCGCCGGTTTTCGGGTGCTTCAACAATCCCGTGAAGGTCGGCGACGGGGTCCTCGATCTCTGGGTCCGGCTGCTGAAGCGCGTCGAGGGGGCGCGTCTCCTGCTCAAGTACAAGAACGTCTACGCGGTCCCCTCGATCGCGGCGCGCGTGCGCGCGGCTTTCGTGCGCGGCGGCGTCGATCCGGCGCGCTGCGAGCTTGCCGCCTCGCTTGACGCGCTCGACGGCCATCTTGCGCGCTATGACCGCGTCGACGTGGCGCTCGATCCGTTCCCCTTCAGCGGCTCGACCGCGACGTTCGAGGCGCTTTGGATGGGCCTTCCCGTCGTGACGCTCGCAGGCGCCTTCATGGCCGGGCGCTGGACGGCCGCAATGCTCGCCACGCTCGGACACGAAGATTGGATCGCGAAGGACGGCGAAGCCTATGTCGGCATCGCCGCGCGACTGGCCGCGGATGTGGAACTGCGCGCCCGCCTGCGGCGCACGCAGCGTGCGCGGATTGCGGACTCAAGCCTCTGCGACATGCAGGGCCGGACGCGCCAGATCGAGCGCGTGTACCGGGCGCTGGTCCGGAAGGTCAGCGGCGGCGCTGGCCGTTGAGAATGTTGCTGGTAATGCGCAGGCCGTGCTTTGCGTCGAAATGGCCTGCCGAATAGACCAACGAGATGACCTTGTTGATCCGCACGGAATGGCTGCGATAGATCGACACGAGCGTTCCGGGCGACACGCTCGACACGCCCTCGAAATCCGCAAGCGCCTGTTTTTCGATCACGCACGGCACGTTCCGGGCGCCGTCCTTGATATCGATGACAACCCCATCCTTCACGGCGTCGTAGTGGGCCCGACCATTGCTGAAATCCAGCGGCATCTCTTGCTCCAGTCGCCGGCCCCGCCTCGCGCGGACCGGTACGGTGCGATTCAGTAGCGAGTCCGGCCTGCCCCGTCCACCGCAATTGGCGTGCCGGAGGCCTTCTCCCCGATTTCGCGATTTGCGAAGGCCCGCGTCAGACCTTGGCGCGTGCGGCACGCTCCTGCTGGAGCAGGTTTATGACGCCGATGAGATTTGCGGTCTGGTCGCGCAGCAGCCGATAGACCTGCATTTCGGCGCCCGTGAACATGTCCTTGCGCAGTGCGAACAGATCGGTCCCGAACCAGAAGATCTCGTAGCCTGCCGGCTCGATCAGTTTGGCAAGCGCAACCCTTTCGGCTTCCTCGAGATGGATGACCTCGATCTCGATGAAGGCCGGGCGCCAGCCGAGCGGCCACCATGCCTGGAAAAGCCGGTAGTCGTAGCCCTCCGTGTCGGTCAGGAGAACGTCTGGCGGTGCGAACCCCGGCTCGGCGGCAAGTTCGCCGACCGAAACGCAATCGACCTCGACCTCGACAAGCTGCTCCTCGACCTTTTCGAAGCCGCTATAGACCTTGTGCTTCACGATGACGTCGCGCCGGAAGGAGGAGTTCGTCGTCGAGAACGGCACATTGAAGAACGTGCGTTTTCCACCCGGCGAATCAGCCACGACAGCCTGGTTGCGCAGCTTCGCATTGGGCCGTTCGGCATAGGCCTTCCTCAGGCCTTCGAACGGCTCGGGAAGCGGCTCGAACAGCGTGCCGCGCCATTTGGCGCCGCCGGCGTGCACGAAGAGCGGATCGCCGCGCGTGCCGTCATTCGCCCCGACGATCAGGTAGTTGACGGCCGGCAGCCGCTCGGTCAGGCAGACCAAGGCAGCATCGCGGATAGCCGTGAAGGACTCGATATAGTTCATGCGACCGGAAGTATAGGCCCGGATCGCGGCCTGTCACGATCCGAGAATGCGTCAGGCCGCGGCGCGCTTCAGCCATACGCGCGCAAGCTCGCGCTCCTTGCCGACCATGAACGTGCCGGCGGCCTCGCCGGAAGCAGACGCGAGCACGCGCAGGCCGTTCCCGGAAGCACGCCAGTCCTGCGTACTCCCCAGAAGCGCTTCGTCCGCATTGCTCCAGAGGATTTCGACCGGCCGCGCCCGCCCGCCGGCGCCGCCCCAACGGGCATGGAACGTGCCGCCCGGCCCGCGCTCGATCTGCAGGCTGCGTGCGCCATGTCCGTCGATTTCGCCCGACCATGTTCCCGCGAGCCAGTCGGCGCCGCCCGTGCCCGGTGCCGGGACCGCTTCGGCCGCAAGTTCCTCGACGAAGGCGCGTCCCCAGCGCGGCCAGCCGACCTGTCCGTTGATCCAGCCCTTCTTGACGAAGCCGCGCTTGTCGACAAGCCAGGACGACGGATAGACGGTCAGGCCCAGGTCCCTGAAATTGTGGCGCCGTTCGCCGGTCAGCACGCTCGTGAACTGCTCCTGGCGCGAGGTGTGCGTCGAATCGTAGAGCGGGATCGAGGTGCCGATCGATGCCAGCCACTTCGCCGTCACGCCGACGCGCTCGAGCCCGTTCAGGAAGACGAACCGCACGTCCGCGCGACCGGCGAACTGCTGGGCCAGTTCCGCAAGTTCGGGAATTTCCTTTCGACAAGGCGGGCACCACGCGCCGAACCAGTGGACGAACAGCACCTGTCCACGCCAGTCGGCCGTCGAGACAAGCCGCCGCTCGGCGTCGATCGCGCAGAAATCGACAAGCGGTGCGGCGACCGCAAAGCGGCGCGCCGGTTGCGCGGCAGCCGGTCGCGGCGCTTGCAGGGCGAGACAGCCGCCGAAGGCTACCGCCATTGCGATCAGGTCGCGGCGGTTCAGGTCCGGAGATTTCGTCATAGGCGGCAAATCGTCCGGAAGTCGCCCAGTCCTGTCAATTCGCGCCGGGTAACAGCCGACGGGTCCGGTGGCCGGATGTCAGAGCGCGTGGCGCACGCGCTGCCATGCGTTTTCCATGTGCAGCCGGAGGACGGCGCCAAGGCGGACCGCGTCACGCGCCTGGAGAGCGGCAATCATTTCCTCATGTTCGGCAATGGAGTTGCTCCACTGCTCGGGCCGGTCGTTGCCCATGAAGCGCACGCGCTTGATCCGTGCCTGCAGCGTGTCGTGAAGCGCGATCAGCGTGTGGTTGCCGGCCAGACGGATGATCCCGGAATGGATCGACTGGTTGAGCTTGAAATATTCGAGCCTGTTCTGCGCGCGGTAGAAGTCGAGCATGCGCTGGTGGACGGCGGCGAGTTCGGCGATCTCGGACGGCGTGGCGTTGCGGCAGGCATATTCCGCAGCCAGCGCTTCGAGGCCGCCCAGCACAACGAGCGTGTCGAGGACCTCATTGGCCGTCGGCCGGCGCACCGTGGCGCCGCGGTGCGGCGTCAGTTCGACGAGGCCCTCGGACGCGAGGACCTTGAGCGCTTCGCGCAGCGGCGTGCGCGAGACACCGAGCGTCTCGCAAAGTTGCGCTTCATTGATGCGTGTGCCCGGCGGCAGCGTTCCCTCGATGATGAGATCGCGCAGCCCTACGACGACCTGTGCGTGGAGGCTGCGGCGCGCGATCTTCAACGTTGACGGGGCGGCAATCGTTTCAGCGTCTTGCATTTTGAATTCAAAATTCTTGATGGCTCCGTTGCATATGTTATAAATCCAAATGCCACGGGAGGGAAAGGGTTGATCTGCAACCCTTTTCGGCAAAACGCGACGGATTTCAAGAGTATGACCGCAAATCCAGGCATGCCGTTACCGCGACTGGCCCTCGTGATGGGCGACGGCGCCGGAATCAGCCCGGAACTCATGGCGCGCCTGCTGGCGCTTCCGGGCGTCATCGAACAGGCTGAAATCGTCGTGATCGGCGACCGGCGCGTGCTCGACGAAGGTGCGCGGATTGCCGGTGTCACCGTTCCGCTTGCCGCCACCGTCACCCGGATCGAGGACGCGCGCCCGCGGACCGGCGCGCCCGTCCTGCTCGATCGGGGCACGCTCGACCCGCGGAGCATCCGGCTGGGTGTCGCCTCGGCCGAAGGCGGACGCTTTGCGATGGACAATTTCCGGACCGCATTGACGCTCGCACGCGAAGGCCGTTTCGACGCGATCTGCTTCACGCCGTTCAACAAGGCAGCCCTGAAGCTCGCCGGGAATCCTTACGACGACGAACTCCATTTCGCGGCGGACGTGCTGGGCCATTCTGGCGAATGCAGCGAGTTCAACGTTCTCGAGAACCTGTGGAATGCGCGCGTCACCTCGCACGTGCCGATGTCGAAGGTTCCCTCGCTGCTGACCGTGGAAAGCATCGTGGCGGCGCTGCGCCTTGCCGATGCGAGCCTGCGCCAGTCCGGCTTCGCGCGTCCGCGTATCGCCGTGGCCGCGCTCAACCCGCATGCCGGTGACGGCGGCAATTTCGGGCGCGAGGAGATCGACGTGATCGAGCCGGCGGTCGCCGAGGCGTGCGCCCGGCAGATCGACGCGATCGGCCCCTACCCGGCCGATACGGTCTTCCTGCGCGCCAAGCGCGGCGAATGCGATGCGGTGATGACGATGTATCACGATCAGGGCCAGATCGCGATGAAGCTCATGGGCTTCGAACGCGGCGTGACGGTTCTTGGCGGCCTGCCCGTTCCGATCTGCACGCCCGCGCACGGCACAGCCTACGACATCGCGGGCAAGGGCGTTGCCGATCCGACCGCCACGCACCGCGCCTTCCTGCAGGCCTGCGCGATGGGCCGCACGCACGCACTCAACACCAAGAAGACTGCCTGAATCGAAAAATGAAATCGGGAGGAAACCAATGCTGCGATTTGCCCTACCAGCCGCCCTGGCGCTGGCACTCGCTGCCAACGCCAACGCACAGACGATCGAGCTGAAGCTCGGCAACACGTCGAGCCCGTCGGCAAGCCAGACCGCCGCCGCGAACGAGTTCGCGCGCCGCGTCAACGAGAAGCTCGCCGGCAAGGTCAAGGTCACCGTCTTCCCGAACAGCCAGCTCGGCAACGAAAACGAGCTTCTCCAGAAGCTGAAGATCGGCACGGTCGATTTCTCGCAACCCTCAACCGTCATGTCGACGGTCGCCGGCGAATTCGGCGTGTTCGACATGCCCTATCTGATCAAGGACCGCGCCCACATGGCGCGCTTCCGCGACCAGGTGTTCTGGAAGGACATCGCGCCGAAGACCGAGGCACAGGGCGTCAAGGTGATCGCGGTTTGGGAAAACGGCTTCCGGCACATCACCAACAGCGTGCGCCCGATCAACAAGCCGGAGGACCTGAAAGGGATCAAGCTGCGCGTGCCGCCGGGCATCTGGCGCGCGAAGATGTTCCAGGCCTACGGCGCCAGCCCCTCTCCCATGCAGTTCTCCGAGCTGTTCGTGGCGCTGCAGACCGGCGTGATGGACGGCCAGGAAAACCCGCTTACCAACATCTGGGGCGCCAAGATGCAGGAGGTGCAGAAGTACCTCTCGCTCACGAACCACGTCTATTCGCCTTCGTTCCTTGCGGTCGGCGCCGCCCGCTGGAAGCGCCTGCCGGCCGACATCGCCAAGCAGATCGAGGAGATCGCGCAGGGCACGCAGTCCTGGGTGCTCGAAAACGAGGCGAAGGAGGACGGCATCCTCCTCGACAAGCTCAAGCAGTCGGGCATCGCGATCAACACGGCCGACCGCGAGGCCTTCGTGAAGGCGAGCGCGTCGATCTATGCCGATTTCGCCAAGGAAGTTCCGGCCGGAAAGTCGCTGATCGACAAGGCTCTGGCCCTCGCCGCGAAGTAGGCCGACATGGAACGGGCCGCGGCCGCGCTCAGGACGGCGCTGGAGGCGATCTGCCTGGTGTTCTTGAGCGTGCTGCTTGCCGTCGTCGTCGCGGCGGTGGTGGCACGCTACACCGGGCACGTCTTCGGCTGGTACGACGAGGTGGCGAGCATCATTCTTGCCTGGCTCACGTATCTCGGCACGGCGCTTGCGGCGCTGCGCCGGGGTCATCTGGGCTTCGACAACGTGATGCGCGCCTTCCCGCCCCGCCTGCGGCTGACCGGATTCGTCGTGGCGGAGGCCGTGACGATCGGCTTCTTTCTCGCCTTGGGATACGGCGGATGGGCGCTCCTCGATGTGCTTGTCGGGGAAACGCTCGTCACGATCCCCGCGATCCCGAGTGCCGCGGTCCAGTCGGTGATCCCGCTGGGTGCGGTTCTGTTCATCGTCGCCGAGATCCTGTCGATGCCGGGTGCTTGGCAGAGCTACGTGCGCGGCCCGGCGCTCGAGGAAGGACACCTCTAGCGCCATGGCCGCCCTCGCGATCCTTCTCGGCTTCCTTTTCCTGTGCATGCTCAATGTGCCCATCGCCGTGGCGCTGGGCACGGTCGCGATCGTCGCCATGGTCGGCGATCTCGGGTCGGCCGGGCTCATGAATGCGGCCATCGTGATGTTCGAGGGGGCGCGGAAATTCCCGCTCATCGCCATCCCGCTGTTCGTGCTCGCGGGCGGCATCATGAACGCGACCAGCATCTCGCGCCGCCTGATCCAGTTCTGCAACGCCCTCATCGGGTTCGTGCGCGGCGGCCTCTCGATGGTGAGCATCGTCTCGTCGATGTTCTTCGCGGAGATCTCGGGCTCGGCGGTCGCCGACGTGGCCGCACTCGGTTCGGTCCTGATCCCCGAGATGAAGAAGCGCGGCTATCCCAAGGAACTCGCCGCCTCCGTCATGTCGTCCGCGGCCTCGCTTGCGATCATCATCCCGCCGTCGATCCCGATGATCCTCTACGCGGTCATCGCAGATACATCGGTGGTCAAGCTCTTCATCGCGGGGATCGTGCCGGGCGTACTTGGCGGGCTCTCGCTCATGGCCGTGGCCTACTGGAAGGCGGCGCAGATGGGCCTGCCCTCGGAGGCGCCCTTCCATCTCGCCAACATCTGGCGCACGTTCAAGGACGCGGGGCTCGCCCTGCTCCTGCCGGTCATCATCCTTGGCGGCATCTTCGGCGGCGTGGTCACTGCGACCGAAGGCGCGGCGCTCGCGGTCGTGGCCTCGCTTGCCATCGGGCTGATCTACGGCGAGCTCGACCGGAAGATCCTGCGCCAGGCGCTTGTCGACGGTGTCGTGCAGACGGCCGTCGTGATGCTGCTGGTCGCGACCTCGGCGCTGCTGGGCGTCTACCTGACAGAGACCCAGCTCCCCCAGCGCATGGCGGCCGCCCTTCTCGAGTTGACCTCGAACCGCTACGTGATCCTGGCGCTGCTCAACGTCGCCTTCTTCGTGCTCGGCTTCTTCCTGCACGGAGCCGCCGCGATCATCCTCGTCGTGCCGATCGTGCTGCCGCTCATCACGGCCGCGGGCATCGACCCGATCCATTTCGGCATCGTGCTGACGCTCAACATCGCCGTCGGCCAGCAGACGCCGCCGGTGGCGAGCGTGCTGATGATCGCCTGTTCGATCGCGAAGTCGAACATGTGGGAGACGTCGCGCACGAACGTCGCCTTCGTGGCGGCGCTGATCGCCGTGCTGCTGCTGACCACATATGTGCCCGATGTGGCGCTGGGGCTCGTGCGGCTGTTCTACTAGGCGCAGGGGCGTTACCTTCGGGCGAATGCGGACGAACCGTTGGCCCGAAGGAGATATTCGTCCCATGCACGCCCGCGCCCTTTTCCTCACGCTGATGCTGCCTTGCGGCCCGGTTGCCGCCGCGGAGCTTGCGTCGCCCTACGGCTTCGAGGCGACCGTCGCGCGCATCGAGGCCGCCGTCGAGGGGAATGCAATGTTCAGGATCGCAACCGCCAGCGCCTCGCGCGCGGCCGCGGGCCAGGGCATCGCCATTCCCGGCGATGCCGTCGTGCTCGTCTTCCGCAACGATTTTGCGCGGCGTGTCCTCGCGGCCGATCCGAAGGCCGGGATCGAGGCGCCGTTGCCCTTCCATGTCCGCGAGACGGGCGGCCGCGTCGTGATCGCGTGGAAGAAGCCGTCCGACGTCTATCGGCCTTATGCGAGTTCGTCGCTCGACGTGACGGCCGCCGAGCTCGACGCCATCTTCGCGAAGATCGCGGCCGACGCCGTGGCGAAATGAACGAGCTTGCGCCCCTTCTGCTCGGGGCCGCATTGGGCGCCACGATGGCAGGGGGGCGGATCGGCTTCGCCGTTCCCATGCGCGAGGCGCTCGTCGGGCGCACGCTTGCCCCGCTCCTGCCGATGGGCGTGTTCCTTTCCGCCGGAATAGCACTGCACGCCATCGCCTTCGGTGCGTTCGGATTTGGCGGCGGGTTCGTGGCGCCGGCCGGGCTTGCGACTATGGCGGGTGCGCTTCTGTTCGGCGCGGGCATGCAGGTCGCGAACGGCTGCGGGTCGGGCAGCCTCGTGGCGCTGGGCTCCGGAAGCCGGCGCATGCTCGCGGTCGTTCCGACTTTCGTGGCGGGCTCGTTTCTCGGCACGCTCGATGCGGCGTTCTGGGATCGCCTGCCGGCGTTCCCGGCCGTTTCGCTGGGGGATGCTATCGGCTGGGCGCCGGCGGCGGCCCTGCAGCTTCTTCTGCTCTACGGGATCTGGCGGATGTTCGGCAGGCCATGGGCATCGGCGCGGCGTGCCGTATTGGCCGCGCTGTTGCTGGCCGCGCTTGCCGTCGTCTGCCTGCCGCTCGTCGGCCATCCGTGGGGCATCACGTGGGGCTTCGCGCTTGCAGGGGCCAAGACGGCGGTCGCGTCCGGATGGCTTCCTGCAGGAATGTGGGCAGAAGGCTGGCCGGCCGAAGCGCTTGCCGCCCCGCTCCTGGCCGACACGACGGTGCTGATGGATCTTGGCCTTGTCGCCGGAGCCCTTGCCGCCACCGTGGCGGCCGGCCGCTTCGGCAAGTTCGAGCGGCCCGCCCTGCTCGACTATGCCGGTGCCGCTCTCGGCGGTCTTGCCATGGGCTACGGGGCGCGCATATCCGGCGGCTGCAATGTGGGCGCGTTCGTGGGCGGCGTTGTCTCGGGCAGTCCGCATGGCTGGCTGTGGCTCGTCGCGTGCCTTGCCGGCTCGCGCGCCGGCATCGCGATGCGGCCGCTTTTCCGCCCGCCGGGCGTCGTCGTTCAGCCGGCGCGGCGCTGATCGCGCCACGCGACCGAGTAGAGGTCGAAACGCCGGTCGCGGAGATTTTGCACCGTCCCGTGCTGGCGCGCTTCGGCAAGGCTGTCGAGCTGCAGGTCGGCCACGGCGACCATCTCGGCATTGGGCGTTGTGTCCGCCGCGATGCCGTCGCGCGCGAAGGGAAAGTCGCACGGGGTCAGGATGCAGCTCTGCGCGTACTGGATGTCCATGTTGTCGACGTTCGGCAGGTTGCCGACATTGCCGGCCATCACGACATAGCACTGGTTCTCGACCGCACGCGCCTGACAGCAGTAGCGCACGCGCTGGTAGCTCTGCCGTTCGTCCGTGCAGAACGGGACGAACAGGATCTGCGCGCCCTGGTCGACAAGATGGCGGGCGAGTTCCGGAAATTCCGAATCGTAGCAGACCATGACGCCGATGCGGCCGCAGTCGGTATCGATGACCGTCGCCTCGCCGCCGCCGCGGATTCCCCACCAGTAGCGTTCGTTCGGCGTGGGATGGATCTTCTGCTGCTGGTGCACGCTGCCGTCACGCAGGAAGACGTAGGCCGTGTTGAAAACCGAGCCGTCCGGATCGCGTGTCGGGATCGAGCCGCCGATGATGTTGACATTATAGGCGACCGACAGACGACTCATCAGCGTCTTGAACCTCTCCACGTAGGCGTCGAGCGCCGCGATCGCGTCTGCCGCCTTGGCGCGCCTGCTCTCGATCGAGAGCAGCTGGAGCGTGAAGAGCTCCGGGAAGACCGCGAAATCCGCCTTGTAGTCCGCAACCGCGTCGACAAAGTACTCGACCTGGGCTGCAAACTCGTCGAAGGACGCGATCTGGCGAAGCTGGTACTGGATCACGGCGACGCGGGCCGAACGGGCCTTGCGCACGAGGCGACGTTGGCCGGATACCTCGTCCTGCGGCACGCGCGGATTGCGCCAGATCATGTGCGCGCCGAAGCCGCGCGATTCATGATCGAACGGCAGATAGCCCGGCAGCACGCCGATCGGCTCGAAACCGTTGCGGATCTGGAAGCTCAGCACGAGGTCGCGGATCTTGCCTTCGCGCACGAGCGCCACATATTGCTCCGCCGAGCCGGCCTGCTTCCAGCGCCGGGCAAGCCCCGGCAGCCGCCCGCCGAAGACGATCCCCTTGAGGCGCAGGTGCTCGCACAGGCGGCGGCGTTCGGCATAGAGGCGCTGACCGATGCGCAGCCCGCGATAGTCCGGATCAACATTGATGTCCATCCCGTAGAGCCACGGGCCGTCGGGTTCATGACGCGAGGCGTAGCCGCGACCGGTGATCGTCTCCCAATCATGCGGTTTGAGCGCGGCATCGCCGATCCGGAACGTGGCGCAATGGCCGACGACAGCGCCCTTGTAGAGCGCGACGAACTGCCCGTCCGGAAAATGGTGCTGGTGCGCGCGCAACTGCGCCTCGTTGTAGGAAGCGTGATCGCCGAGCGAGGCGTAGACCTTCTGGTTCAGCGCACGAATGCCCGGAATGTCCGCCGGTTCGGCCGGCCGGACGACGAGCTTCGGGCGCTTTTCGGCGCTCGTGTCGTTGGTGTTCATTTCGTGTCTCCTCGGTGTCGCGACGGGCGCCTAGATCAGGACCGGCGGCGCCGCCTGCTGGCGCGTGATCGCCCAGAGATTGAGCGCCGCGAAATCCCAGTTTGCGAGGGATGAAAGGAACGTCTCGACGAAGTCGCGGCGCCGGTTTCGGTAGTCGACGTAGTAGGCATGTTCCCAGAGGTCGCAGCAAAGGATCGGAATCTGGCTCTGCGCCAGCGGCGTCATCGCATTCGAAGTCGTCGTGATCCTGAGCGTATTGCGGTCCGACACGAGCCAGATCCAGCCGCTTGCGAACTGGCCAATCGCGGCCTGGAGGAATGCTTCGCGGAACGTCTCGTACGGGCCGATGTCGGACTCGATCCGGCCGAGCAGTTCGTTCGGTGGCATGCCGCCGCCGCCCTGCTTCATCGAATCCCAGAAGAACTCGTGGTTCCAGATCTGCGCCGCAAGATCGAAGACGCGCGCGCCCGCACCGCCCTCTGGCCCGCCGCGGATGAGGTTCTCGATGTTCGGATCCTCGATGCCCTCGGATTCCGCGATGCGGTTGAAGGCGTCGACATAGGCCTTGTAGTGGCCCGCATGGTGGATCGAAATCGCCTCGGCGGACAGATGCGGCTCGAGCGCGTCGACGGTGTACGGCAACGGTTTGACGGCCAGCTTCATATGGGGACTCCCCTTTTTCAGGAATGGCGCAACGGACCGCGCCCGCCGGTGCGCGCCTCGTGGCGGCAAACGGGGGATCAGGAACGTTGGCTTCGTGCGGTATGCACCGGCGTCGGCCACCCTTGGGGCGGCCCTGTTCGCGTCCGCCAGCCGACATGCACATGGCACCGGTGACGGATTCTTCGTCCACAGAAGCTACACGCGAAAAGTGGCGGAAAATGGGCACTCGCCCGCGCCATGGAATCGGCACATTCGCTTCCTAGACCCGTAAGGCCGAATTGCCGAAGGGGTGCCGCGCGTCGGCCTGCCCCGCCAACGAACGCGAACAACGCGACGGAGGGTCCCATGAACCGGTCGATGGCGGCGATTTTCGCCACGTTCCTACTTCTCTTTTCTGCTTGGCTGCCGGCCATGGCGGAGACGCCGGCCGATGCCGATCTGGCACGGCTCGAGCAGATCCTGCGCGACCCGCAGGCGCGTTCGGAGCTGCTGTCGCGCATCGACACGCTGCGTGCCGAGGCACCTGTCGCGGCCGAGGAAGGTGACGCGCACCCCGCCCTTGCCGCGCAACTGCCGGGCTTTGAGGCCGTCACCCAGACTCTCGCCGAAGTTGCTGAGCGGATCGCAGGCGACGTTGCGGCTCTGCGCGAGGCGTTCGGAAAGCCCGCGGTGCGCGAGCAGATCCTGCGCAGCGCCATGCGCATCGCAACGATCCTTCTGCTGGCGGCGCTTGCCGTGCTTGTGACCTCGCGGATTGTCATGCGCCTCGTGCGGACGTTCGAGGATGCCGGGGCACGCTCGACACTTCGGCGGATCGCCGTCGGGGCTGCGCGCGGACTGCTCGAACTTGCGCCGCCGGCCAGCCTCGTGCTGGCGACCTACGCCGCGATTGCCGTGATCGGGCCCGCCCGGACGGTACGCGACATCCTGATCGCGCTCGTCCTCGTCGCCGCATCGATCCAGACCGGGCTTGCGATCGGGCGCCTCGCCCTGCGCCCGGCGGAACCGGAAAGGGGTTTCCTGCCGCTCGACGGGCCGCGCGCGCGCAGCGCCTATGCGTGGATAAGGCGCATCGTCTTCGCCGTAGGGCTTGGATATGCGGCCACGCGCATCGCGGCGATCATGAACGCATCGCCTGTGGTGGACGAGACGATCCGCTGGACGGCCGGCGTGGCGGTTGCGGCAATCGCCGCGGCATGTGTCCTGTCAAACCGCCACGCGGTCGCGCACGCGATCGGCGGCAACGTCGCGCGCGACAGGGCGGCGGGATCTGCGGGCGCGCGTCTGCGGCTTGCGCTCGCCGCCGTGTGGCACCTCGTCGCGATCGGCTACATTGCGGCGGCCTTGGCATTGTGGGGTAGTCGCATTCCCGGCGGCTTCGAATACATGGTCCGCGGAACGGCGGCGACGGTCCTGAGCGTGGTGCTCGTGCAGTTCTGCCTTGCCCAGATCGAGCGCCTGTTCGAACGTTCGCGCGCGCATCTGGATCGTCTGGTCGCGCGCATGCCGCCGCTCGAACGGCGGGCGGAAGCCTATATGCGCAAGCTGCGGCTGGCCGCCGGGATCGCCGTGCGCATCGCGGGCGCGATCGCCGTCCTGCTGGCCTGGCAGGTCGACGTCACCGGTCTCGCCGCCACACCGGCCGGCGATTTCCTGATCTCGCGCCTCGGGGCGGTCGCGGGCAGCCTCCTCCTCGCCTATGTCGTGTGGGAGATCGCGGACAGTCTCATCGCCTTCCAGCTCGACCGGCGCGACGCCCATGGGCGAGCGCTGGTCAGCAATTCGCGGCTGCGCACGCTCCTGCCCCTCATCCGCAACGCGATCCTCGTGGTGATCGTGCTGCTGGCCGGCCTGTCCGTCCTCTCGCAGCTCGGGCTCAACGTCATGCCGCTGCTTGCAGGTGCCGGCGTCGTGGGGCTTGCGATCGGCTTCGGCTCCCAGACGCTCGTCAAGGATGTCATCACCGGCATCTTCATCCTTGCCGAGGACACGGTGAACATCGGCGACGTCGCGAAGATCAACGGGATCGGCGGACTGGTCGAGGGCATGACGATCCGGACGATCCGCCTGCGTGACCTTTCAGGGGTCGTCCACACGATCCCGTTCGGCTCGATCAACGAGATCAGCAACATGACGAAGGACTTCTCGTTCTACCTGCTCGATGTCGGGGTCGCTTACCGGGAGAGCACCGACCGGGTCGTTGGCGTGCTGCGCGAGGTGTTCGCGACGATCGCCGCGGATGAAAAGTTCCGGGATGACATTCTGGGCGAGCTGGAGGTTCTCGGCGTCGACCGGTTCGAGGATTCGGCCGTTCACATCCTCGCGCGGATCCGCACGAAACCGCTGCGCCAGTGGGAAATCGGCCGCGAGTTCAACCGCCGCATGAAGATGCGCTTCGACGAACTCGGGATCGAGATTCCGTTTCCGCAGCGCGTCGTTCATGTCGTGGGCGAGCCGGCCGTGGCAACGCCCTGAGCCGCCATCAGCGCAGATACCGGTAGTCGAAGCCGTTGCGGCCGTGGGGCTTGATCAGCCCTGCGGTCGGCCCCGGGAAATGGATCGGCAGGATCACGGTCGGCGTGTCGCACACGCGCGACAGGAACGACCGGCGCGACTGCGCGGCCTCGGCGCGGTCGTGGCAGAAGATCGTCGACCACTCCGGCTCGCGGCACTGCAGGGCATGATGCATCATGTCGCCCGTCACGACGGCGCGCTGGCCCTTCGAGCGGATGTTGACGCACACGTGGCGCGGCGTGTGGCCCGGCGTGGGCGTCAGCGAGAACGTGTCGTCGAGCTCGAACGCGCTGTCGACGAGCAGCGCCTGCCCCGCTTCCACGACCGGCCGGCAGTTGTACGTCCACACCGTGCCGGGATGGACGCCGCCTGCCTTCGCCGCATGCTCCCAGTGTGCGTATTCGTCCTTGTGGAAGATGTACTTGGCGTTCGGGAACGTCGGCACCCATCGGCCGTTCACGAGCCGCGTGTTCCAGCCCGTGTGGTCGAAATGCAGGTGCGTGCAGAAGACGTGCGTGACGTCCTCGAACGTCAGGCCGGATTTCCGGAAATTGTCGAGCCACGGCGTCTTGTCGAAATCCAGCGGCGGCGGATAGCCCTTGTCCTCGCCCGTGCACGTGTCGACCAGCACGACGTGGCGCGGCGTGCGCACGACGAAGGTTTGGTAGGTGATGACCATCCGGCCCGACGCGGCGTCGTACATCTCCGGCTCGAGCGTCGCGAGATGGGCGGCCCCCACCTCGCCGTCATAGGCCGGGAACATGTCGACCGGCCGTCGCCACGGCCCGTCCCGCTCCACGATCGAGGTGATGGTGACGTCGCCGATCCGGATCGTCTTCATGGGGTGCCCCGCTTCAGGTCGCAAGATCGATGAGGAATGGCCCCGCCTGCCGGAAGCTCTGCCGCATGAGATCGCAAAGCTCGTCGAGCGTCGTGGCGCGCGCGGCCTCCACGCCCATGCCGTTGGCCAGCCGCACCCAGTCGAGATCGGGGTTCGACAGGTCGAGCATGCCCATCGCGGTCGGGCCCGGCACGGCGCCGACGTTCCTGTATTCGCCGATCAGGATGCCGTATTTGCGGTTGTTGAGCAGGATCGTCGTGCAGGGCAGCCGCTCGCGCGCCTGCGTCCACAGCGACTGCAGCGAATACATCGCCGAGCCATCGGCCTGGATGCTGATAACGCGCCGCCTGCCCGCCGCGGCGATCGCGGCCCCCGTCGCCACGGGCAGCCCGTCGCCGATGGCGCCGCCCGCAAGGTTCAGCCAGTCGTGCGCGGGAGCCGTGTGCGTGAACTTGTAGAGATCGCGCCCGTACGAAACGCTCTCGTTCGACACGATTGAATCGTCCGGCATCAGGGCGGCAAGCGCCGTCGCCAGCCCCTCCTGCGTGACGGCGCCGCGCGGCGCCTCGGGCCGCGGACCCGGATCGGGGATCGGCGCATCGGGTGCGCCCAGTTCGTCCGCAAGGGCCTGCAGGGCGGCCTGTGCATCCTGGTCGGCTCGGGAGAGCACATGCAGGTGCGCGTCGGGCCGGTGCTGGAGCGACGGCTTGCCCGGATAGGCGAAGAAGCCGACGGGCGGTGCCGCGTTGACGAGGATGATGTGCGTATAGGGGGCGAGTGCCGCAATCGCCTGGTCCATCGCATAGGGAATGCGGTCGAGCGCCACGCGCCCGCGCCCGCGCGAGGCATGCGCGCTGGAAAAGCCGGCCATGAGCTTGGCACCCGTCGCCTGCGCGATGCGCCAGGCAAGACCCAGCGACGGGGCAAGTGCCGCGGCGTCCGCCAGCATCAGCAGCACATTGCGGTTGCCACGCAGGATGCGCGCGGCCGTCTGCACGGCAAAGGGATCGACCGCCGGCGGCGGCTGCACGGGCAGCGGTTCGGCCACGACGCCGCCTGCATTCCACGACGCGTCGGCGGGCAGGACGAGCGTGGCGATCCGGCCCGGTACGCCGCCGGCCGCCTGCACGGCAAGTGCCGCATCGCGGCCCACGTCGGCTGCGCGCGCGGTCGTGCGCACCCAGTGCGAGACGGTCCGCGCCATGCCCTCGGTGTCGGCGGTCAGCGGTGCGTCGTACGGGCGGTGATACGTCGCCTGGTCGCCCACGATGTTGACGATGCCCGCGCGGGCGCGGCGTGCGTTGTGGAGGTTGCCCATGCCATTCGCAAGGCCGGGACCGCAATGGAGGAGCGTGCAGGCCGGCTTGCGCGCGATGCGCCAGTAGCCGTCGGCCATGCCGGTGACGACGTTTTCCTGAAGGCCCAGCACGCAGCGCATGCCCGCGATCCGGTCGAGCGCGCCGACGAAATGCATTTCGCTCGTGCCGGGATTGGCAAAGCACGTGTCGACGCCCGCACGCAGCAGCGTGTGGACGAGACTCTCCGCGCCGTTCATTTCGTTGGTAGGAGCCATTCGCGCCGTCCTGCGGAATCCGGGGAACCACCGAGGTTCGCCCGACAGGAGGCGCGTTTCAACCGCGTTCGGACGTCAAATGCCCGAAGCGTCCGGGGCGGCCGGAGCCGCCCCGTCGCAGTTCATGCCGAGCGGAGGTTGACCGCCGACGTCTTGCCGTTCCGGCCCGTTTCGAGGTCGAAGCTCAGCTTCGCACCCTCGGCGAGGCCCGCCATGCCGGCGCGCTCGACGGCGGAAATGTGCACGAACACGTCGGCCGTGCCGTCATCGGGCTTGATGAAGCCGTAGCCCTTCGTGCCGTTGAACCATTTGACTGTTCCCGTAGCCATGTAAGTCTCTCCAAGATGCAGCGCCCCCACGACGATCGAGGGGGAACGTCAAATCGGATCGGGGAGGAATTCTCGGAGGGCACCAGGGGGGCCATCAGGAATAAGCCCAACCTGTTTGACGGCCGCAACATGCCGCGTAACGCAACGGTTTACAACACGAATTGTGATGCCGCCCCCCGCCCCGGCCGCCACCCCCCACTGACCCGTTTAAATCCTCCGCAATCGCTGTTAGCGTCCTAAGAGCTTGTCAGGAAGCGCCGATTCGGCGCTGCCGCGACCGCCACCCGGGGGTGTCCCACATGCGCGTACGCGACGATTACCGGACGCTGAGCGGCAAGGACAAGGCCTCGATCCTGCTGCTGTCGCTGGGCGAGGAAGTCGCCACAAAACTTTTTGCGCTGATGACCGACGACGAGATCAAGGAGATCTCGCAGTCGATGGCCAGCCTCGGCAACGTCAATTCCTCGATCATCGAGCGCCTGATCGTGGAGTTCGCCGACCAGATCTCGGCGACCGGCTCGCTCGTGGGTTCGTTCGATTCGACCGAACGGCTGCTCGGCAAGATCCTCGACAAGAACCGGCTTGCCGGCATCATGGACGACATCCGCGGCCCCGCCGGCCGCACGATGTGGGACAAGCTCGGCAACGTCAACGAGGCGGTCCTCGCCAACTACCTCAAGAACGAATACCCGCAGACCGTGGCGGTCGTGCTGTCGAAGATCCGCT